>NZ_JBNYXL010000015.1:0-125214 GCF_051380655.1 Janthinobacterium amylolyticum | reverse complement strand
GCATTCTTATGGATGTTCATTCGGTTGGTTTCCTTGAGAACTGGGGGTTTGGCGATTTCCAGTGTCTCAAATCCAATCCGAATGAACCACAACAACCTATTGAAACATCACACCTAGTCCAGCACCGCCACAATCGCCTACAATCTCGGGATGAATCAACTTACCCTCGTCTTGCCCTTTGCCCTGCCCAACGCCGAACTGGCTGCCGACCTGCTCAAGGTCTTGCAAGCACCCGCCCTGGCTGCCCTGCTGTCGCGCACATCCAGTTGTAATTTGGAAACTTTTGACAATCCCAACCGCCTGCTGCCCCACGAAGCGTGGCTGGCGCACGCGCTGGGCCTGACGCCTGCCGCGCATGGCGAGGCGGCGCAGGCGGCCTTTGCCGTGCAAGCCATGCGCGGCTACGGCCTGGCGCCGGAACCGGGCGGGCGCTATTTCCTGCTGCATCCCGCCCACGTGGCCATTGCCCGCAATCACGTCAGCCTGGGCGACCTGCGCCAGCTCGCGCTGAGCGAGGCCGACGGACGCGCCCTGTTCGACATCGCGCGTCCGTATTTCGACGAGATCGGCCAGCCGCTGGAGTACGGCGACGCGGGAACCTGGTTCATGCGCGCCGACGGCTGGAGTGACTTGCAGTGCGCTTCGCCGGACGGCGCCACCACGCAGGACCTCACCGTGTGGATGCCCGAAGGCGAACACGCGCGCGCCGCGCGCCGCCTGCAGAACGAAGTGCAGATGCTGTGGCATGAACACCCCGTCAATGCGGCGCGCGAGGCGCGTGGCTTGAAAGCCGTCAACGCTTTCTGGCTGTGGGGCGGGAGCCAGGCCGCATCTGTACCAGCACCTGCATCTGCGCGCTGCGCCGCCAGCCTGCATGCCGGCGACGCACCGGGCTGGCTGGCCGCGCTGGCGGAACCGGCACGGCGCCATGCCAGTCCAAACAGTGTGCTGGCGGAGCAAGCCGATGCCATCGTCGTGCTGGGCGGCCTGATCGAGGCGGCGCAGGCGCAGGAATGGGGCATGTGGCTGCAGCAAATGCAGGCGCTGGAAGCGGACTGGTTCGCGCCCCTGCTGGCGGCCTTGAAAGAGGGCCGCCTGGGCCGCCTGGGCCGGCTGCGCCTGGTGCTCAGCCACCGCGAGGCCTGGCTGGACTGCAGCACCAGCAAGAACGCGCAGCGCAAATTCTGGCGCGCGATGACCCTGAACAAGTTGAAAGCATCATGACCCGTACCCGCATCGCCACCCGCCCCTGTCCTTACCGTGAATCCGAAATGCTGCGCCAGGGCGGCATCCATCCCGTGCTGGCTCGTTTGTACGCGTCGCGCGGCTTGTCCGACACAGCAGAACTGTCGAGCGAACTGGCGGCCCTGATGCCGCCATCCGGCTTGCTGCACATCGGCGCGGCCGGCGTCTTCCTGGCCGACGCCATCGCCGCCAAGAAACGCATGGTCATCGTGGCCGACTACGATTGCGACGGCGCCACCGCCTGCGCCGTGGCCATACGCGGCTTGCGCGCCATGGGCGCCGACGTCGATTTCATCGTGCCCAACCGTTTTGAGTACGGCTACGGCCTGACGCCGGAAATCGTCGCGCTCACGGCGCGTGAAAAATCACCGGACATCATCATCACCGTCGACAACGGCATCGCCAGCATCGATGGCGTGGCCGAGGCCAACCGGCGCGGCATCCAGGTGGTCGTCACCGACCACCATTTGCCGGCCGACACCCTGCCCGACGCGGCCGTCATCGTCAACCCGAACCAGCCCGCCTGCGGTTTCCCCTCGAAGCACCTGGCGGGCGTGGGCGTGGTGTTTTACGTGCTGCTGGCCCTGCGCGCCGAGATGCGCCGCCGTGGCATTTTCGATGCGCAAACGCAACCCAAACTGGACAATCTGCTCGACCTGGTGGCGCTGGGCACGGTGGCCGACGTGGTGCGCCTCGATACCAACAACCGCATCCTCGTCGCGCAAGGCCTCAAGCGCATGCGCAAGGGCAATATGCACGCGGGCGTGGCCGCCCTGTTCCGCGTGGCGGGCCGCGAAGCGCGCAGCGCCACGCCGTTCGACCTGGGCTTCGCGCTGGGTCCGCGCCTGAACGCGGCCGGCCGCCTGCAAGACATGTCCCTCGGCATCGAGTGCCTGATCACGGACGACGAAGGCCGCGCCTGGGCGCTGGCCCAGCAACTGAACGACATCAACCTGAAGCGCCGCGAGATCGAGGCGGAAATGCAGGATACGGCGTTGCTGCACCTGGACGCATTCGAGCCGGCCAACAGCAGCACCATCAGCGTGTTTGACGAGTCCTGGCACCAGGGGGTGATCGGCATCGTCGCCTCGCGCCTGAAGGAAAAATTCTACCGCCCGACCATCACCTTCGCACCGGGCGCCGACGGCTGGATCAAGGGCTCGGGCCGCTCGATCCCCGGTTTTCACTTGCGCGACGCGCTCGATCTCGTATCGAAACGGGCGCCGAGCCTGATCGACAAGTTCGGCGGCCACGCCATGGCGGCCGGGCTGACCATCCGCGCCGAAGCGTTTGACGCGTTTTCGCAAGCGTTCGAAGCCGTGGGCCAGGCCTGGCTCAGCCAGCAACAGCTGGAGCGCGTGGTGGAAACGGACGGCCCGCTGGAAGACGCGTATTACACGACGTCCTTCATCGAACTGATGGACGGACAAGTGTGGGGCCAGGGCTTCGCCCCGCCCGTCTTCTGCGATGAATTCCGCGTCGTCAGCCAGCGCATCCTCAAAGAGCGCCATTTGAAACTGCTGCTGGAAAAGAACGGCGTGCGCTTCGACGCCATCTGGTTCGGCCACACGGACGCCCTGGGCGAACGTACCAGGGTGGCGTTCCGGCTCGATGCGAATGAATACAATGGCACGACCAAGGTGCAGTTGATGGTGGAGCATGCGGAGCCTGCGTAGTCACAGCTGACAGTACCTGCTGCGCGTCGGTATAGGTAGCCTGCAATGCTCACCGTATTAGCAGTACGGTTGCGCTTCCCGGCCACCTCTCCCTTCCGCTCGCTACGGTACTGGCAGGTGTTGCGACGTTTATGGTCTTATTGCTGTGCATAACGATAGCTGGAACAGCCCTGCATACCACATGAAAGCGCCACCATGCTGACCGGTCTCAACCACCTCACCCTGTCCGTGCGCGACCTGGAGCGCAGCATGGCGTTTTACCGCGACACCCTGTCCCTGCGCCTGCATGCGCGCTGGGACAGGGGCGCATATCTGTCCGCTGGCCACTTGTGGCTGTGCCTGTCGCTGGACGGACGCGGCACTGCCGCGCTGGCCAGCCCCGCCTACACGCATTACGCCTTTTCCATCGCGCCCGCCGACTTCGCCCCTTTTGCCGCCCGCCTGCGCGCGGCCGGCGTGACGGAATGGCAACGCAACAGCAGCGATGGTGATTCGCTGTATTTTCTCGACCCGGACGGCCACCGGCTGGAAGCCCATGCGGGCAGCCTGGCGCAGCGGCTGGCGGCATGCCGCGCCGCGCCCTATGCGGGCATGCAATTCTTTGACGACCAAGGGGGCTGAACAAAACCTCTCAACGTATTTCCAACAGATGAGTGAGCACGCAAGCGCAAGAAAGACCTGGTGAATACCGGCCCGCCGTTCATGACGGATGCGCAGTCTGCGAAAACGACGCAGCCATCCGAGGGGGGATTCAACAACCCAACGCCATCGGCCTGGCCTTTCGCGTCACTGTGCGCCGTAGGGTGCAATCCGTGCCGAGACTGCCCGCCAGCGCAGCCGGGCCCGATTCGCGCTTGAAGCCTATGCTCGATCAGCATGTCGCTTACCCGGCCGTTTCCTCGCCCGGACGGACGGTCTTTTAAGCGCCGGGATCGATTCCACGAGAGAGATGAGCAGGTGCGAGCCACGGACCTGAGCGCCCCCATGGACGTCCGCTTCCATTCCTTAGCAGACATTGTTGAACAGCTCGCTCGTCCAATCGGCAAACGCACGCATTGCCGGAGAGAGAAAGCGTTGATGGGGATAGAGTAGTGATACGGGAACGGGGGCTGGCCGCCTGTCAGCCAGCACCTCAACCAAGTCTCCGGCCCGCAATGGTTCCGCCACCAGCATCTCAGCCAACTGGATCAGGCCGCGTCCGTCGATTCCAAGCTTGATGTAAAGTCCCGTGTCGTTGACTGCGACCGTGCTCGGCACCGGAACAGTGACCCTATCTCCGTCTTCGACAAAATGCAGCTCGCTTGCCCGCCGCGTCGTGCTGGAAAAGTAGTGGACCGCCTGGTGTGCTCGCAAATCCGGCAGCCCTCTGGGAATACCCTTTTCTTCCAAATAGGATGGCGCAGCGCAGGTGATCCAGCGCAACGTCCCCAACCTCCGCGAGACCAGCGTCGAGTCATTGAGGTTGCCAGTGCGGATTACGCAATCGACGCCATCCTGGATCAAGTCCACCTGACGATCATTTACACCGATCATGAGATAGATATCGGGGTAGCGCTGCTCAAATTGCTCCAGCCGGGGCAGGATCAAGGCATGCGCAATACCTCCCGGCATATCCACCCGCAGCCGCCCTTGCGGGTGCTCGGCAGAGCCGTTTAGGCTGGTTTCCGTGTCGTCAATCAGGTCGAGTATCTCGCGGCAGCGGTAGAAGTACCGTTCACCTTCCGGTGTCAAACTGAGGTTTCTGGTTGAACGGTTCAGTAACCTAATCTGCAAATGTTTTTCAAGCCTTTTGATGGTGCCTGTGACAGATGACGCCGGTAATCCGAGAGTCTCTGCAGCGCGTACAAAGCTCTTGCTTTCGACCACGCGAAGAAACACCTGCATTGCTTTTACGCGATCCATGTGTTGTCCTGATAGCTATATAGAGAACGGCACTATAACCCAACATTGTTCACATTTTCGGCATGATGAAAACCGCCAGCACTACTTTTTCCGCATCGCTGCACTCGCTATAGTGCAGGTATCAAATGCACAGGAGAAATCAACATGTCCGACCAAATCCGCCAGTTACCGGTGCCGCCAACGATGAACCAAGCAGATCCTGACGCTATGTCTCAAAAGATTCTCGTGCTCGGTGCCGGGGAACTCGGCTTACCGGTGCTGCGCAGTCTTGCGCAACGCGCGAAGGACATCGACGGTGTGAATATCAGCGTGCTGCTGCGCGCAAGCGCCGTTGCCTCCAATTTGCCAGGCAAGCAGCGTGATGTCTCCGAGATCCGAGAGCTTGGGATCGAGATTATCGTAGGCGATCTTGTGAAAAGCTCCATCAACGAGCTCGCCGCAATCTTCGGGCAATATGACACAGTCATAGGGTGCGCTGGCTATGCAGCCGGTATCGAGACGCCAATGAAGTTGGCACAGGCTGCCCTGCAGGCGCGAATCCCAAGGTACTTCCCATGGCAGTTCGGCGTCGATTTTGACCTAATCGGTCGCGGCAGTCCGCAGGACATCTTCGACGCGCAATTGGACGTGCGCGAGTTGCTGCGCGGTCAGCATCAGACCGAGTGGGTTATCATTTCGACCGGTATGTTCATGAGCTACCTGTTTGAACCGGAATTCGGCGTCGTCGACCTTAAAGCAAATACAGTGCACGCCCTAGGCAGCCTCGACACTGCGGTAACGCTGACTACTCCGGACGACATCGGCGTTTTGACCGCCGCCGTCGTGTTCGCTCAACCCCGTATCCGGAACGAGATTGTTTATCTAGCCGGCGACACTGTAACGTATGGCGCAGTGGCCGACAAGCTGGAAGCGGCGCTAGGCCTGCCCTTCAGCCGTTCGGAGTGGAGCGAGGAGTATTTGCTAGGCGAGTTGGCCCGCGACCCACACAACATGATGCGCAAGTATCGTGCCGCCTTTGCTCAAGGCAGGGGTGTTGCTTGGGATAAGCGTGGCACGTTCAATAGCCGTCGCGCCCTTCCCGTTACCGACGTGGCGTCGTGGATCAATGCAAACTTAATTTCTGGCCGTAGCAAGTAATCCTCATCCAGAAGACATTGGCAACGGCATCAACAAGTTTTCTTTCAACTTGGGAGGCTGGCTATTGCGTTCAGGTAGCTGACGGTCAGCTAAAGTGCCTGCCTTCCAGCGCTTGCGCGATGTCAGTCCAAGTTTGAGCTGGCACAACTTTTTGCTGTCGTTTTATGGGCAAAGCGTCCGTCAGCTAATGGCCGGTTGCCGTCTTTGGCTGCTTCCGCCCCGAAGCGGTCGTACGACGCGAAGGTATTAGAGTCACGTTGAACTTTCTAGCTTCTGTTTATGCGCGCGATCTGCCTTCTCTGCGTCTTCCTTAGCCGTGGCCCTATCAATGGCATCTCGGCCGAGTTGCACTCTAAAGGCAATCCAGCCAGTTACCAGGGCAGCTAATCCAGCATATGGCTCGAGCCAACTACGACTCTGATCGAGTGCCCAAGCAATGTATACCCCCCCGGTACCGATTGATCCAACAACCAAGATTGCAATTGTCGCCCCCCACAGCCGCATTCCGCCCTCTGAGCCTTCGATCAACCTACTACGACGCTCCAGCCGTGAGACCTGTGACGCTTCCCAGCGCGAGCTTTTAAACAGCACTGATGAGACCCTGCTATAAGTGAGAAACTCATCAATCATTCTCAGAATTAATCGTTCGGACAACTCCTCTGGTCCATGAAGAATCCGCCAGATCACCCGCAATTTAGTGCGTTGAACTGCGTTAGTCTCAAAGGGATAAAACAGGACAATTACCCCACCAAGGGCATTCTGTGAGACCACCAAAGTAGCTCCATGCTCAACGTCCGTAAAACCGAGTGACGGAACCGGATGCTGTCCGAAAAAGAGTTGTACAGTTCTATGGCCGTTGTCACGGTGCACGTAGAGATGTTCGAACCAATTCTGCGTTCGAGAGCATAAAGCAGCAGTAGAGAAGTGCCGCTCAACCCGGTCGGCTACTACGCCCCAGCTAACAAGACGATGCTGTCTCCTGCGCGATTCCCTATGACCCCAAGCGCGGGCATATTTTTCTTCCTGGTGCTTCATCAGCAAGGTTACACGCTGCTCAACACGTTGGGTATGTTCCTCAGACGAAATGATCACAGTCCTCCCTATGCATAGTGCTTTTGGTTTTCGAGCAACAGTGCATGTCACCTAATGCTCTAGATATGGCTAGAGATTCCATGAATACGCACCGGATACGAATGGGTGCTCCTGACAGATGTAACATGAGCTAGCTGGGCTCCCACGGCGGCTATCGGCTGTCTTTCGCACAGTTCAAAACCAAGGGCGAAATGCCACTCTCCCAGTAGGGCTGAATCGAGACGTCAAGCAGAAATCTGTGTCCTCTAGTGACAAGGCTGCGCTCGCCTAAATTTGCTTGACTTGGTTGGGGCACCCCGCATCGGCCCATTGTGCCGCAATAGCGCGCAATTTCTCTCGCTTTGCGCCATAACCAAAGCTGCTTCGGACCATTACGAAGTAATCGGCAGCTTCCCACTTCGGAATGGTGTTCTCGTTGTGCATATTGAAGTTAAAGTTGACCAGAGCTTCCACTTGATCAGAAAGATCTCTTGCACCACTAGTCATATGATTGAACACGATGAGCTC
Source organism: Janthinobacterium amylolyticum (assembly GCF_051380655.1). Classification (NCBI taxonomy): domain Bacteria; kingdom Pseudomonadati; phylum Pseudomonadota; class Betaproteobacteria; order Burkholderiales; family Oxalobacteraceae; genus Janthinobacterium; species Janthinobacterium amylolyticum. The sequence continues at coordinate 117,655 of NZ_JBNYXL010000015.1, read as the reverse complement.
ATCGTTGCTAAGGTGAAAGGCGACCTGTGCAGCCGAAGGCGTTTGATTGTAAAAATTGACGATTGTCACAGTACGATCTCCAACTTGTTTGTTGAGGAAATATTATAGCGGACTGGCTCAGCGTCAAGCGCTGACGCCCGCTAACGCTACCTTCGTAAGCTCTCAGCGCATGCGATTTGTAATACGCATAATCAGTGCCTGTCCAACATCGGCTCTTTTCTCTAGGGCTGCGTTATCACGCCTAGAAGATTGTCAGGGCAAAGCACACCATCGAAGTCAGGCTGACTGGTACGGCGAGATAGCACCGCGCCAAGGTCCGTTTTGTTCGGTGCTCATAATCCATCTCGGATCTGCCATGCAGATTTCAACAGCCGAAAAGCCTATAGTTGTCAACGTCCGCTTCTGGCCGATTGTAGCCGCCAAATTTTCCGGGTTGCCAGCTACGCGACCAAAAATTCATCAGTTGAATCATCCGGCCAAATGGTTGTGTAGACATCATCAGAGAGCAATCGGTATCCAGCTTTTACATCATTTAGCAATTTGAACCTATCTAGGATGGATTTGCTCGCTTCAAACACTACCGTTGGATTTGTGGTCAGGATAAAGATATTTATCTCGCCACAGCCCATATCATGGCCGTCGACTTCAGCAATGTCATTCAACTCAATGGAAAGTTCCTTTTCCAAATTCATCATTACATCGAAGTCAACTAGAGAGTCGCCACGTACTTGCAGTACCAACTGATAGCTCATATCACCTCGTAAATCCCATCACACTGAAAGTTTTCGGCCGTTCGAAGGGCTGCTTCTGGCCGTTCGCGGCCCAAACTTAACCCGGAAAGATTTGTTCTTTAAACACCGTGAACTTGGTCTTTCCAGCTACCGATTCTATGGACCAAGGCTTCTCAGTGCTCACCCGTACCAGGCTTCGTCCCAGTTCATCAATCCATTCCTTTTCAATGACACAGCCGATGTGCCCGGGGTGGGGGTAATGGCTTCCAGACATTCGTTCCCCATTACTTATGACGGGTTCTTTTTCGACGAATTCATGTCGTACGCCGTCAGCATCGGTAAGCACGCATCCTACCCATACCGGAAAGTGGTCGCCAACAACACGCTCTATCTGCACTACCAAACTAATCATTGGTCGTATCCACGTCTATAAACCCTATTTTGTTCAGTGTCCGCTTCTGGCCGTTCTCTGCCGGTCGCGCCAGCATAGCATGTTGCCGTTGCGAAAACATCATGGTCTGCCCTGACACGCCGTTGTCGCCCCGAAGCGGCCGTTCGATCTTGCGACAAAGCTTGGTAACTGCAAAGTTCTAAACTGCATCGGAAGCATCGTCAATCACCTTGATCATGTGTCTGCCATACGATGTATCGGGACAGCAAGCACGAAGCTCCTCAAGGAGTTTGTGCTTAGTGTCCGGCATTGCAGTAGTAATGATCAGCTTGACGAAGGATTGAAGGGTGTTCGACTCGGCACGGCCGATGAATGTACTGATCAAGGGTGTGATGAGATCAACGAAATCGAATGCAGCAATAATTTTCGCTGCGACGACCCGCTCCCTCCATCCTTCACTGTAAGTGAGAAGCTCGCAGATTTTCCAGGCGTCGGAAATTGCCACCAGTTGTTCAATCTTGCTGGCCGAACTCGTCCATCTTTCCGTGTACAGAGCGGATACAAGCTCATGAATTTTTGGATCAGATGCCGGGCGGTACGTCATTTGTCATTCTCAACATTTGTGAAGGGGTAGGTCTGCTCCTGGCCGAAAGCGGCTGGCCGCATTGCCCAAGTGTATATGGCTGTTGCCCCTGGGACAAGCGCGAGGTTTTTGTCAGGCGTTCCAAAAGGGAGTGGCGCGCACGTTTGACAGATGGCAGCAAAAATTCCCAAAAAGGAGTAAAATTAATCCATATAAGGAGTCATCATGAATCTTGCCTACGCTTATCCCAAGAGCCGCTTCGAACCGGCGGTGCTGGTTGACCTGAACGCCAAAGCCGAGCGCGAGCGATTGTCGCAAGCGGCATTGAAGGGTTTTTTCAAGCTGGCCGCCGCCTGGAAGCTGCGCGACGACGATGCGCGCGAATTGCTGGGCGGCCTGTCCAGCAGCGCCTATTACGAGTGGAAGAAGCACCCGGACCGCGTGCTGGAAGTGGACCGCATCACGCGCATTTCGTATCTATTGGGCATTTATAAAGCGCTGCACATCCTGTACGGCGACAAACTGGCCGATGAATGGGTCAGCTTGCCGAACAAGAATCCCGTATTTGGCGGCCGCACGCCCTTGTCGCAGATGCTCGCTGGCGGCTTGCTGGCCATGCAGACGGTGCGCAAGCTGCTCGATGCGCGGCGCGGAGGGCTGTAATCTTGCCGCCCGCCTCCCACGAACACCTGCCGCCGCTGGCCGCGCTGCGGCAGATCGATACCTGCCGCCTGATCCCGTCGCGCTTTGCCGACATGGAAGACTCCGTGCTGGCGCCGCTGGCCGAAGACGACGCGCACCTGCGCGAGCTGTTTGAACTGGACAACGCGACAAATGCCCGCCTGGTGGCCGAGTACGGCGGCGCGCCAGGAATTGGCGTGGACGAGCTGGTTTTTGGCGTGCCGCACTTTCGCATCATCAACGCCGCCTACACCTATGCCCGTCCGGAAGGGGCGCGTTTCAACGATGGCGAACGGGGCGCCTGGTATTGCGCCTTCGATATGAAGACGGCACTGGCCGAGATCATTTTCCACAAGACCGTGGAATACCAGGAAATCAACTATTTCGACGACAGCGTCAATTACCAGTCGCTGCTGGCCGACTTTTCCGCCAGTTTCCACGACCTGCGCGGCCAGGAGCGCTACCAGGCCTGCCTCGACCCGGCCAGCTACATCGCTTCGCAAGACCTGGCGGCCATTCTGCTCGATGCCGGCTCCATGGGCATCATCTTCCCCAGCACCCGGCTCGCTGGCGGCACCAACCTGGCCTGCTTCCGCCCTGCCCTCGTGGGCAATGTTCGCAAAGGCGCCGCCTATCGGTTAACATGGCGGGGTACGCCGACAACATGGCGGGGTACGCCGACGCCGCACGTGGAAACCTTGTAAGGCAGACACGCGGCGTGGCATCCGACTCACAGAACATTGATACTTCGCATGCAAACCAACCCTGAAAAAGACACCGAACTGCGCCTTAAAGTCAACAGCGAAACGGCCCGCCTGGCCTGGAGCGAACTGGAAAAACACTTCGCCCAAGGCAACGTCGTCTGGGTCGCCAACGAACTGGACCTGGTAGAAGTGGCCGTGCGCATCTCGCACGACGACAAGGCCACCATTGGCCAATGGATGGCCGACGGCAAGGTCGCCAAGGTCTCCGACCAGCAGGCGCTGGACTGGCAGGCTGCCGACGCCGCGCTGTGGGCCGTCGTCGTCAGCCCGTTCATCCTGGTGCAGCAAGAGAAGCCGACCAGGCATTAATGCTGACAAGCTGCGCCTGAACATCAGGCGCAGCCAAGCATGCGCGGGGCGACGGTAGCGAAAAAGGGAACGGTTTCCTTTGCCTTCGCGTGGAAAACCATGTACTGAAAGACCTTCAGTTGACAAGCCATCGCCAACTATTGGCCGGTCAGCATCGTATTCACATCGAACACGGACACAACGATATCGTGTATGTTCATATGATTGCCCATACCAGCCGTGGCCTGGAAGCATTGATACGCCGTCGTTTGCTCAATGCGTCCTGACTGGCAGGACGTTCCCTGAGTTTAGCAATGCGCAGCAAGCGCATTGCCAGGCCATCATCAATGCCCTCCCCCCAGGTAGGCGGCAATCACCTTCGGATCGGTTTTGAGACTCTGCGCCGGCCCGTGCACGGAAATGCTGCCGTTTTCCAGCACGTAGCCGTAGTCGGCCACGTTCAGGGCGGCGGCGGCGAACTGTTCCACCAGCAGCATGGTCACGCCTTCGGCCTTCAGGCGCGTGATGATGCGGAAGACTTCTTCCACCAGGATGGGCGCCAGGCCCATCGACGGCTCGTCCAGCAGGATCACTTCGGGGTTGAGCATCACGGCGCGGGCCATGGCCAGCATCTGCTGTTCGCCGCCCGACAAGGTGCCGGCCAGCTGGTCGCGCCGCTCCTTCAACCGCGGGAACAGTTCCATGGCCTTGTCCAGGTCGCCCTTAATGTCGCCTTTCGGGCGCGCCCGCGTAAAACGGGGGAAGGCGCCCAGCAGCAGGTTGTCCGTCACCGACATCGAGGCGAAGACGCGCCGCCCTTCCGGCGAATGGGCCAGGCCGGCGCGGGCGATGCGGTGCGAATCGAGGCCCGTGACGTCCTTGCCGCCCAGGGTGACGGAACCGGATTTCGGTTTCAGCATGCCGGAGATGGCGCGCATGGTGGTGGTCTTGCCGGCGCCGTTCGAGCCGATCAGGGTCACTAGCTTGCCTTTCGGCACATCGAGCGAAATGCCGTGCAGGACTTCGACTTTGCCGTAGGCGGCGTGCAGATTATTGATCGATAACATGGTGTCCCCGTCAGTGAGCTGGTGCGGTGGTGGCGGCGTCGTCGCTGCTGCCGCCCAGGTAGGCTTCGATCACCTTCGGATCGCTCTGGACAAGCGCGGGTGCGCCTTCGGCGATTTTCTGGCCAAAGTCGAGTACCGTCACCACGTCCGACAGCGCCATCACCACGTCCATGTGATGCTCGATCAGGATGATGGTGATGCCATGTTCGCGGATCTTGCGGATGATGGCCATCAGCTCCTTGATGTCGGGCGCCGTCAGGCCCGCAGCCGGTTCGTCGAGCAGCAGCAGGCGCGGGTTGAGGCCCAGCGCGCGGCCGATTTCCAGCAGCCGCTGTTTGCCGTATGGCAGGTTGCGTGCCTCCTCGTCGGCCAGGTCGGCCAGGCCGACGAATTCCAGGATGCTGGCGGCCCGCTCGCGCGCGGCCTTTTCTTCGCGCTTGTAGCGCGGCGTGTGCAGCATCACGTCCAGCACGTTCGACTTGAAGGTGTTGTGCAGGCCCACCAGCACGTTTTCCGTCGCCGTCATCTCGCCGAACAGCTGCACGTTCTGGAAGGTGCGCGCCACACCGCCCAGGGCGATCTCGGACGGCGTGCGCCCGGAGATCACCACGCCGGCGAATTCCACCTTGCCCGCCGTCGGCTTGTAGATGCCCGTCAGCACGTTCATCATGGTGCTCTTGCCCGAGCCGTTCGGCCCGATCAAGCCATGCACGGAGCCTTGCGTGACGTTCAGGTCCACCTGGTTCAAGGCCTTCAGGCCGCCGAACTGCATCAGCGCCTGCTCCACGCGCAGCAGGGTTTCGCCTTGCGCGCCGCCTTGCGCATGATCAAACGGCGCCACGCCGCTGGACGCCACGGCTTTCACGTGGCGGCGGCCCTTGCCGACAAAGCTCATCAGGAAACCGACGATGCCGTCCTGCAGGTAGTACACGACAAACAGGGTCATCAGGCCGAAAATGGTCAGGCGCCAGTCGACCATGTTATCGAGCTTGTAGGAAAACGCGGCCAGGCCGATGGTGGCCACCAGGGGCACGATGACGCCGCGAACGGTCGAGCGTTTTTTCGCCAGCATGAAAGCCGAGCCGATCACGCCCAGCACGGCGGCTGCCACGGCGATCTTGCGGAACAGTTCGATATCCGACAGCAAGCTCGGCAGCATGACGACGATCAGGGCGCCGATCAGCGCGCCTGAACGGGTCTTGCGCCCGCCCATGATGACGGCCAGCAGGAACAGTATGGTCAGCTCGAAGTTGTAGGTATTGGGTGAAATATATTCTTCCGAATACGCATACAGGCTGCCGGCCAGGCCCGCGAAGCCGGCGCTGATGACGAAGGCGTAGACCTTGTAGCGGTAGACGGACACGCCCATGCAGTCGGACGCGATGGGGCTGTCGCGCAGCGCCTCGAAGGCCCGCCCCAGGTTCGATTTCAGGATGCGGTGCACGACGATCAGCGAAATGAGCATCAGCGCGGCCACCATGTAGTAATACTCGACCTCGCTCAATTTGTGGCCGAAGATGGCGGGCTTGTGGATCTTGATGCCCATCGGCCCTTCCGTCAGGAAGCTCATTTCATTGATCAGGATTTGCACGATGGTGCCGAAGGCCAGCGTGACCATGGCCAGGTACGGGCCCGTCACCCGCAAGGCAGGCAAGGCCAGGATGGCGCCGAACAGGGCCGCGCCCAGGATGCTGGCGGGGATGGCCAGCCAGAACGGCGCGCCCAGCTTGAACACCAGCACGCCCGTGGCATACGAGCCGATGCCGAACAGGCCCGCGTGGCCGAGCGACACCTGCCCCGTGTAGCCGACAACGATGTCGAGGCCGAACAGCAGGATGGCGTAGATCAGGATGGTCTCGGCCAGGTGAATATAGTAGGGATTCGGAATGACGACGGGGAACAGCGCGAGCACGGCCAGTCCCGCCGCGCTCAGCGCCAGCATGGTGATTTTCTTGTTCATGAATCCCTCAGACTTTCTTGATCGCGGCTTTGCCGAACAGGCCCGACGGCTTGATGGCCAGCACCAGCAGCAGCAACAGCAGGCCAGGCACTTCCTTGTAGCCGGTGGAGATGTAATAACCGGTGGTGGTCTCGGCGATGCCCAGGATCAGGCCGCCGACGATGGCGCCCACGCCCGAGGTCAGCCCGCCGATGATGGCCACGGCGAACGCTTTCAGGCCCAGCGAGGCGCCCATGGTCGCGCCCGTCAGGGTCAGCGGCGCCACCAGCACGCCCGCGAAGGCGGCCGTGGCCGACGACAGCGCGTAGGAAAACGTGATGACCATGCCCGTGTTGATGCCCATCAGGCCTGCCGCGTCGCGGTCATTCGCCGTCGCCACGACGGCCTTGCCGTAGATCGACTTTCGGTTGAACACTTCGACGGCCAGCATGATGGCCAGCGCGCCGATGATGACGGCCACCTGCATCTGCTGCACGTTGGCGCCAAACACCTGGAAGGGCGCGGCCGACAGCGGCGACGGGAACATCAGGTCATCCTTGCCCCAGATGTTTTCCGCCACGTTCTTGAAAATGATGGCCAGGGCGATGGTCGACATGATCCAGCCGAATTCGGACTTGATCTTGATGGCGGGCCGCACGCCGATCCACTCGACGAACACGCCCTGCAAGGCGCCGAAGGCGATGACGATGGGGATCATCAGCAGGTAGCTCATGTAGGGGCCGCCGTGGATGCTGCCCACCAGCGACAGGCCCACCAGTGCGCCCAGCATCAGCGATTCGCCCTGGCCGAAATTGAGGGTGCCGGAGGTGGCAAAGGTCAGCTGGTAGCCGAAAGCGATGACGGCATAGATCATGCCCAGCGCGACGCCGCTGAAGACAAGCTGCAGGAAGATTTCCATGGTATTCCCCGAAGGAAGGAAGATAAAAAAATGGCCAGTCCTGATTCCTCAAGGCTGGCCACTGCGCGGCGACTGTCTGCCAGGCTTATTTCGCGAGGACGACTTTGCCGTCCTTGACTTCGCCAAATACGGTCAGGTCGGCCGTGATCGCTTCATGGTTGGTTTTGCTGAAGGGCTTGTTGTACGTGGTGACGGCGCCTTCCACTTTTTCCGTCAGGTTTTCCAGCGCGGCGCGCACTTTCGGGCCATCCGTGCCGCCCGCCTGCTTGATGGCGGCGGCCAGCAGGTAGATGGAGTCGTAGCCTTGCGCAGCCGACACGGCGGACGGCATGCGGCCGCCCGACGGCTTGTAGGCGGCGACATAGGCGTCGATGAAGGCCTTGCGTTTTGGCGTGCTGGCGTCCTGGATGAAGGTTTGCGGCATGCGCGTGCCGTCGCCATTCTTGCCCGCGTTATCGATGAAGTTACCCATGGCCAGGGTCCAGCTGCCGATCAGCGGCACTTTCCAGCCCAGCTTTTCCATGCCGTTGGCAATCTGCGCCAGTTCCGGGCCGATGCCGTAGGTCAGCACCACTTCCGCGCCCGCCTGCTTGGCTTTCAGCAACTGGGCCGTCATGTCGACGTCCTTGATATTGTATTTTTCCACGGTGACGGGCTTGATGCCCTTCGCGTCGAGGGCTTTTTCCAGGTCGGCGCGGCCCAGCTGGCCGTAGTTGGTGGAGTCGGCCAGGATCGCCACTTTCTTGAACTTGCGGCGGTCGACGGCTTCCTCGACGATCATGTGCGACTGGATCTGGTCGTTGGCGGCGTTGCGGAAAATGTAGTTTTCAGGCTGGTCGGCAAACTGCTTGGTGACGATGGAACCGGTCGCCACATTGTTGATCACGGGGATCTTCGCTTCCTGGTAGAAACGTTGCGACGCCAGCGCCACGCCCGTATTGATATAGCCGACGGTGGCGGCGACCTTTTCCTTGTTGATCAGTTCTTGGGCGATTTGCACGCCGCGTTCGTTCTTGGCCTCGTCGTCGCGCTCGATCAGCAACAGCGAACGGCCCATGACGCCGCCCTTGGCATTGATTTCCGCGACGGCCAGTTTCACGCCGTCACGCATCGACACGCCCATCGGCGCGGAACCGCCCGTGAACGGACCGGAGACGCCGATCTTGATGGGGTCGGCTGCGGCTGCCGCTTGCGAGAAACCCAAAACCAAACTTGCCACGAGCAATTTCTGTTTCAAATTCATTGTCATCTCCTGTAATACAACGTTTTTAATGCCACTTATTTTTATAGTCGTACGCTGGATAACCGCCCCATCGATAAATCATTGTAGGTTAGTAAACATGCTCCAGCAACAACAACATATGACGCGTCGCAGCATGCGAAAAAGCCGACGTTGTCAGCCTTTTGTAAGGAAAATATGACGCAAATTGACACAGCTTGCGCCAACGGCGAACAGTGCTGTGGCATAGCGGGACAGTGCGATATGAGCGAACTGGGCAATTAACAAGATACTGATCTGGCGCAAGATTGCCACCGTCCGGCATGCTAAGTTCGGCCATGCCTGCGCGTACACGCGGGTCCGATCAGCCACTCCCACCGCCTGGAGGCGATATGCAGCACCCGCAGACATTCCCCGTTTCCACCCTGCTGTGCGTCACCCTGTCAAGCCTGCTGCTGGGCGGCTGCGCCAGCAACCTGGCGCCCGTGCGCAGCTTCGCCACCCAGACACAGAAAGTGGCCGTGCACTTCGAGCCCATGGTCGCGGGCAGCGTGCACAGCTGCATGGACAAGTCCATGCGCAAGCGCCTGATCCTGGCGGAGCGTTTCGATGCGCAAGCCAGCGAACAGGCGGCGCGCAGCGATTGCGCCGCCATCGCCGAGGCCAGCGTGCCGATCGCCACGCTGAATGCACTGCTGCTGCGCTATGCGCACACGCTGGCGGCGCTGGCCGACGAGCAGTTGCCCGTGTACACGGAGGAACTGACGGGACTGGGCACTTCGCTGGGCGGCCTGGCGCAGCCGGGCACGGGCGCCCCCCTGCTCGACGCGGACAAGCTGGCGAAAGTGGTCAAACTGAGCGACCTGCTGGGCCGCCTGGGCACGCAGCGGCTGCAGAAATCGGCCTTGCGCGAGCTGCTCGATCAGCAGGAAGCCGTCGCCATCGTCAGCAATGCGCTCAAGGAATATGCCCAGCGCAGCTACCGCGCGGGGCTGCAGGACGAGCTGCGCGACCTGGCCCTGCTGCGTGGCGCCGTCGATGGCAGCGCGCAGCGCGAACCGCTGGCCGCCAATTACGTGCGCACGCGGCTGTACCTGGAGGGACTGCAGTTGCAGGAAAGGGAAAAGATCGTTGCCACCTACGTGCAAGCCGTCGACGCGCTGCAGGCCAGCGTGGCCGCGTTGCGGGCCAATCTCGACCGTTTGCAGGCGCCGGAACTGGAGCGGCAGCTGGCGCAGTTTGCCCGCCACGCCGATACCCTGCAACGGCAAGCCGCCTATTACGCCCCTGCCCGCTGGTAAATGGCCGCCCCACTGGAGAATCCCATGCCCGAATTGACCGAACTGCCGAAGGAAGAGTATTTCGCCATCGCCGACAGCCTGGCCCAGGCGTCGAGCCTGGTGCTGGAATTGCGCATCCGCGCACGTGAATCGCTGGCGCCGGAAGAAAGCGCGCGGCTGGAAAACTATGAACAGCACCTGGACCAGATGGTGGCCCTGTTCCGCGCCTTCGGCATCACGCTGATCGCCGAAGGCGCCGAACAGGCACGCGCCGACATCGACGCCGCCATCGCCAAAGGCAAGTTGCAGCTCAAGCGCATCGCCGACGTCAAGGCAGCCATCAGCGCGGCCGCCAAGCTGGTCGACCTGGGCGCCGCCATCCTGTCGCGCGACCCGTTCGCCATCGGCGAAGCGGCGGCCAGCCTGCGGGCCAAGCCGAAGAAGGCAGAGAATAGCTAGGGCTCGGGCGGGCGGTGCCCCATCGCGTGCGTGGCCATTTTCAGGTACAAATTCGCCTGTGCCTCGTTGTGCGCGTAGCCCATGCGCCCTTCGGCCAGGGCGACGGATTTCTGCTGCAGCGCTTCCGGATACTCAAGGTCGCAGGCGGCATCGAGCCAATGGCGCGCACGCGCTTCGTCGCTGTCTTGCAGCATGTTCGCCAGGATGAACATGGCGGGCGCCACGCCCCGTTGCGCGGCCTGCTCCAGCCAGCGCATGGCGGCGGCATTGTCCTGCGGCCCGCCCATGCCGTTTTTCAGCATAAGCCCCAGGTAATACGCGGCCGCACCGCCGCCCTGCCCCGCCGCATGCTCGAACAGGGCGCGCGCCTGCGGCTGGGACGCCGGCCCCGCGCGCATCAGTAGCTTGGCCTGGGCCGTGATATCCGGCGCCGGCGACGCTGCCACCGGTGCCGCCAAGGCGGCGGCCAGCAGCACATTTGCCAGCATCATTTCGACAAATCGAGCTGGTACAGCGCAAAGCCCTTGCCGGCGCCATCGTCAGCCTTTAACTGCATCACATTGCCGATGCCGGCCGCTTTCGCCAGCTCGATCACGTTGGGCGCCGAATGGAACACCACGGGGCCCTTGGTGGCAACTTTGGCGAAACGCCAGCTGCGCGCCGAACCGTTTTTCGCCCGCGTCAGGTTTTTTTCCTGCGTGACGTAGGCGATCAACAGTTCGCGGTTGTTGTCGGGCGAGGCCACCACCGTCTTGCTGCCATCGAGTCCAGGGAAATTGCCGCCGCCGCTGGCGCGGTAGTTATTTGTCGCAATCAGGAATTCCTGGCCCGCGTCCACCGGCTTGCCCTTGTACGTCAAACCCTTGATGCGCTGGCCGGGCTGCTGCGTGATGTCGATCTGGTAGCGCACGTCGGCGCTGGTGATGGCGTCGAAGTTGTAGCTCGGATGGGCCGCGTTGACCAGTTCCTGCGCTTCCAGCTTGTTCGGGTCGATGGTGTTGAAACGCTGCGCCGACTCTTCCAGCCAGGCCTTCAGTTCCGCGCCATTCATCTTCACGCCGTACAGCGCGTTCGGATACAGGTACAGGTCGGCCGCGTTATTCAGCGCCACATTGCCCGCCTTGACGTCCGTGTAGTCGGACACGCCGGCCGAACCGCTCTTGAACGGCGACGACATCGACAACACGGGCAAGTGCGCGTACTGCGGCAGGTTCGCCTTCACATACGCAGCCAGGTAGCCGGCCTGCGCCTGGTTCACCACTTCGATGGCGCTGACGTCGCCCACGTCGGCAAAGTAGGTGGACATGCGGAAGTCCGTCCTGCCCACCGGCGTCTGCACGTAGGCGATCGTCGCCGCGTGTTCCTCGGCCACCAGTTTGGCGATGGCAGGATCGGGCTGCACGTAACTCTTGTCGGCGTTCTGGATGCCGCGCGCTTCCACCGTGGTAGCGCTCTTGTCGATGACCCACTGCTTGCCGTCGTGGCGCAAGCGCAGGCCGATGACGCCCAGGTGCTTGCCCCACAAATTGGCCATCACGGTGGGCACGCCGTTCACCAGGCCACGGGCCTTGTCGACGCCGGGCAGATTAAACTGCGGCACCGTGCTGGCGGCGTTCGGGAACAGCTGGTGCGAATGGCCGATCAGCATGGCGTCCACGCCAGGCACTTGCGACAGGTAGTAATTGCCGTTTTCCATGCTTGGCGAATACGCACTGTCATCCAGGCCGCCGTGCGAAATGGCCACCACCAGTTCGGCGCCCTTGGCGCGCATCTCGGGGATGAATTTTTCCGCCGTCTCGCGCACGCCCTGGGTGTACACCCGGCCTTCCAGCCAGCGCTTGTCCCAGGCCATGATGGTCGGCGGCGCGAAGCTGATGATGCCGACCTTCACGGTGCTGGTGATGGCCTTGCCATCGGGGCCGGTGGCCGTGATCTGCTTGTCGATGATGTGATACGGCGCGAACAGCGGCTTGCCGCTCTTCACGCTGTAGACGTTGGCCAGCACTTGCGGGAACGCGGGGCCGGCGCACCGCGGCTTGGCGGCATCGACGCTGTCGACGTCGAACTGGTTGCCCGTCACCTGGCTCAAAAACGCCAGGCCGTAGTTGAATTCATGGTTGCCGATGCCGCCGCCGTCCACTTTCAGCAGGTTCATGGCCTTGTAGATGGCCAGCGTCTGGTCGCAGGCCAGCGGTTTGACGAGGGCCTGGTAGTCGGCCAGCGCCGTGCCCTGGATGGTGTCGCCATTGTCGAGCAAGAGCGTGTTCGGGAACTCGGCCCGCGCCTGCGCGATCAGGGCCGCCGTGCGTTCCAGGCCGATCGACGGCTCCGCCTGCAGCTTGTAGTAATCATAACTGAGCACATTGGCGTGCAAGTCCGTCGTCTCCAGCAGGGCCAGGGTGGCGCTGCTGCCTGCCTGCGCGGCGGCCAGCGGGTGGGCCGGCCCGGTGGCGGCGGGCGGCAAGGCGCCGCAGCCGGCCAGCAGCAGCGGCAGCAGGGCAAGGCGGGGAAGTTGGCTCATGAGGTGTTCCTGTTGAAAGACAATATCGCCAGCATCATACGCAGCACGCCAGCCCCTATCAAGGCATAAATATTGTCGCAAATACAGCAAAACAGCGATTTTATTGCCCCTGACGCCAGCGATTCGGCGCCACCGGCATGGGAAACGGCCCGCGCTCGCGTATAATTCAGGGTTTGATTTCACCATAGAAGACCAGAACATTATGGAAGCCGAACGCATCAACGCCATCTCCGCCCTGCTCAACGACCTGACCGTCCGCGAAGCCGAACTTCGGAGGTATCTTTGACTTCACTGTCAAGTCGGAGAAACTAGAGCAAGTCAACGAAGAACTGGAAGATCCAACCGTCTGGAACGATCCCAAGCGCGCCCAGGATCTCGGTAAAGAAAAGAAGGCGCTGGAAGCCATCGTCTTTACCCTGACCAAGGCCGATGCCGACCTGCGCGACACCCGCGACCTGTTCGACATGGCCCGCGAAGAAGGCGACGACGAGACCCTGGAAGCGATCGAGCAGGACGTGCAGGAAATCCGCAAGGTCATCGAAAGCATGGAATTCCGCCGGATGTTCAACAATCCGATGGACCCGAACAACTGCTTCATCGACATCCAGGCCGGTGCCGGCGGTACGGAAGCCCAGGACTGGGCCTCGATGCTGCTGCGCCAGTACCTGCGCTACTGCGAACGCAAGGGTTTTAAAGTTGAAATCCTCGAGCAGTCCGATGGCGAGGTGGCCGGCATCAAGACGGCCACCCTGAAGGTCGAGGGCGATCACGCCTATGGCTTCCTGCGCACGGAAACGGGCGTGCACCGCCTGGTGCGCAAGTCGCCGTTCGACTCGGCCAACGGCCGCCACACTTCGTTTACGTCGCTGTTCGTGTATCCGGAAGTCGATGATTCGATCGAGATCGACGTCAACCCGGCCGATATCCGCGTCGATACCTACCGCGCGTCGGGCGCCGGTGGTCAGCACATCAACAAAACCGACTCCGCCGTCCGCATGACCCACGCGCCGACCGGCATCGTGGTGCAGTGCCAGAATGACCGTTCGCAGCACCGCAACCGCGCCGAAGCGATGGAAATGCTGAAAGCCAAACTGTACGAACATGAGCTGCGCAAGCGCATGAGCGAACAGCAGAAGCTGGAAGACTCGAAGACCGACGTGGGCTGGGGTCACCAGATCCGTTCTTACGTGCTGGACCAGTCCCGCATCAAGGACTTGCGCACCGGCTTCGAGACGGGCAACACCAAGGGCGTGCTCGATGGCGACATCGACGACTTCATCTCCGCCTCGCTGAAACAGGGCGTGTAAGCATGGCAGTCTCCGCCCCAGCGCCGGCGCAGCGTGCCTTCCTGTTCGACATGGATGGCACGATCGTCGACAACATGGCCTACCACACGCAATCGTGGCTGGCGTTCTTTGAACGCCAGGGCCATGCGCTGGACGCGGGCGCGTTTTTCCGCGACACGGCGGGACGGCAGGGTCACGAAATCATCGCCAAGTACCTGGGCGAGGATGCAGACCACGTTACCCTGCTGGCGCAAAAGGAAGTCGTCTACCGCGAACTGTATGGCCCACATTTGGCGACAGTCGCCGGTTTCGACCGGCTGATCGCCAGCGCGCGCCAGCATGGCGTGGCGCTGGTGGTCGGCACAGCCGCGCCGAACGAGAATATCGCGTTCACGCTCGACGGCCTGGACCTGCGCCACCGCTTCGACGCCATCGTCGGCGCCGCCGACGTGGAACGGGGCAAGCCGCACCCGGACGTTTTCCTCAAGGGCGCGCAGCTGGCAGGCGCGCTGCCGCAGGACTGCATCGTCTTTGAAGACGCGCCCCTGGGCGTGGAAGCGGCGCGCCGCGCCGGCATGCGCGTCGTGGTGCTCACCACCACCCTGCCGGCTGAAGCGTTTGCCGCCTTCGACAACGTGATCGCCATCGTGCCGGATTTCTCCGCGCTCGACGTCGACGCACTGTTTGCCAGCGTGGCGCCAGCGCTGGCACCACATCATCAATAATCACCAACGAAGAACATCATGACTACGGATATCCAAGAACAAGCCGCCGCCCCCGATGAAAACAAGATCATCGCCGAGCGCCGCGCCAAGCTGGCCGCACTGCGCGAACAAGGCGTCGCCTTCCCGAACGATTTCCGCCCTGAGCACAAGGCGGCCGATCTGCACGCGCAATACGACGGCAAGTCGCGCGAAGAGCTGGAAGAAAACCCCGTACACGTGGTGCTGGCCGGCCGCATGATGCTCAAGCGCGAAGCCGGCAAGAAAGCCGCTTTCGCCACCCTGCAAGACGCTTCCGGCCCGAAGGCCGATGGCCGCATCCAGATCTACGCCACGCTTGATCTCACCGGCGAAGCGGCGATGGCCGCCCTGCACCACTACGACCTGGGCGATATCCTGGGCGTGCAAGGCACCCTGTTCAAGACCAAGACGGATGAACTGACCATCAAGGTCACGCAACTGCGCCTGATCACGAAGTCGCTGCGCCCGCTGCCGGACAAATTCCACGGCCTGGCCGACCAGGAAACGAAATATCGCCAGCGCTACGTCGACCTGATCATGAACGAAGAGACGCGCCGCACCTTCAAGGCGCGTACCGCCGCCATCTCGTCGATCCGCCGCTTCATGGAAAAGAACGAATTCATGGAAGTGGAAACGCCGATGCTGCACACCATCCCTGGCGGCGCCGCGGCCAAGCCGTTCATTACGCACCACAATGCGCTCGACATGCAAATGTTCCTGCGCATCGCGCCCGAGCTGTACCTGAAGCGCCTGGTGGTGGGCGGCTTTGACCGCGTGTTCGAGATCAACCGCAACTTCCGCAACGAAGGCGTGTCGATCCGTCACAATCCTGAATTCACGATGATGGAATTCTACGCGGCCTACACCGACTACAAATGGCTGATGGATTTCACCGAAGCCGTCATCCGCCAGGCCGCCATCGACGCGCACGGCACCGCCACCCTGACCTACGGCGGCCGCGAACTGGATCTGGCAAAACCGTTCCACCGCCTGACCATCGTCGAAGCGATCAACAAGTACGCGCCGGGCTACACGCCGGAGCAGCTGAGCTCTGCGGACTTCATCAAGGAAGAGCTGAAGAAATTCGGCGTCAAGCCGTTCGCCACGGCCGGCCTGGGCGCGCTGCAACTGGCGCTGTTCGAAGAAACGGCTGAAGCGCAGCTGTGGGAACCGACCTACATCATCGACTACCCGGTCGAAGTGTCGCCACTGGCGCGCGCTTCCGACACAGTGGCCGGCATCACCGAGCGCTTTGAGCTGTTCATGGTGGGCCGCGAGATCGCCAACGGCTTCTCCGAGTTGAACGACGCGGAAGACCAGTCGGCCCGCTTCCTGGCGCAAGTCGCTGCCAAGGATGCAGGCGATGAAGAAGCGATGTTCTACGACGCCGACTACATCCGCGCGCTGGAATACGGCATGCCGCCAGCCGGCGGCTGCGGTATCGGCATCGACCGCCTGATGATGATCATCACGGATTCGCCGAACATCCGTGACGTGCTGCTGTTCCCTCACCTGCGCCGCGAAGAATGATGAACACCTGAAAAATCTACTGCGCGTCGCGATTTGCGGCCTGCGATGCTCACTGTGCGAAAGCACAGTTACGCTTCTTAGCCGCAACTCGCATCCGCTCGCTACGATTTTTCAGGCGTTCGATGCTTCAAGGCAAAAAAAGCCGCCTGATCTTGCGATCAGGCGGCTTTTTTTAACCCCAACAGCAAGGGCCGGGGTCGGACCCTCAGGGTCCGACCCCAGTATTTCTTGGGTTTATTGGGTCATACCCGGCGGGTCCGACCCCGGCCTTTCTTTCGGGTTTACTGGATCACCGTATAGCAAGGCACATACGCCGTTCCCGCCAATTTCATCCGGTGCTGCGCGACGAACGATGCCAGCAGCGCATCCATCGGGCCCATGATGGCCTTGTCGCCATGGATTTCGAAATTGCCGTGTTCCTCGATCGAGCGGATGCCATCGTCCTTGACGTTGCCGGCCACCACGCCCGAGAAGGCGCGGCGCAACTGGGCTGCCAGCAAGTGGGTCGGCTGGTTCTTGTGCAGGCTCAGGTTGCGCATGTTTTCATGCGTGGGGTGGAACGGCTTCTGGAATTCATGGTCGATCTTCAAGAGCCAATTGAAGTAATACGCATCGCTGTGCGCCTTGCGGAATTCGCGCACCTGGCGGATGCCTTCGAGCATTTCGCGCGCCACCAGTTCCGGATCGTCGATGATGATCTTGTAGCGCTGCTGCGCTTCCGGGCCCAGGGTGTCATGGATGAACTGGTTGATCTGCACGAAATACTCGCGCGAGGTTTCCGGTCCCGTGAAGATCAGCGGGAAGGGAATTTCCGCATTATCCGGGTGCAGCAGGATGCCGAGGATATATAAAATCTCTTCGGCCGTGCCGGCGCCGCCCGGGAACACGACGATGCCGTGGCCCGCGCGCACGAACGCTTCCAGGCGTTTTTCGATGTCCGGCATGATGACCAGGTCATTGACGATGGGGTTCGGCGATTCGGCGGCGATGATGCCCGGCTCGGTGATGCCCAGGTAGCGGCCGTTGTGCAGGCGCTGCTTGGCGTGGCCGATGGTGGCGCCCTTCATGGGGCCCTTCATGGCACCGGGGCCGCAGCCCGTGCAGATATCCAGGCCGCGCAAACCCAGCTGGTAGCCCACTTCCTTCGAATAATTGTATTCGGCGCGGTTGATCGAGTGGCCGCCCCAGCACACCACCAGGTTCGGGTTGAGCTGGGTTTGCAGCACATTGGCGTTGCGCAGGATGTGGAAGACGGCATCCGTCACGCCTTCCGTGCTGTGCAAATCGAATTTCGGGTTGCCCGTGACTTCATCGCTGACAAAGATAATGTCGCGCAAGACGGCGAACAAATGCTCGTGGATGCCCTTGATCATCTTGCCGTCGACGAAAGCGATGGCCGGCGCGCCCTTGATGTCAAGCTTGATGCCACGTTCGCGCTGGATGATGGAAATCTCGAAGGATTGATACCGCTCAAGCAAGGCGCGCCCATCGTCGATGGTGCTACCGCAATTCAATACCGCCAGCGCGCAGCGGCGGAAAGTGTTGTACAGGCCGCCCTGGCTGGTGTCGAGCAGTTTATTGACTTCAGTCTTGGAGAGCACGTCAAGGCGGCCTTCCGGTGAAACCAGAGTATCGATAACGTCGTGTTCCATAATGCGAAAAATCCTTTTAAAATCGATCCTCGAATGTCTTGCAGCACCAATATACGACAAGTCAGGCAAGTTGTGCTGTAGCGCCGCAAATTTGCCGCCCCCACTCTGCGCCGCAAACCGGTTTGACTAATATGAAACAGTCATTCTTGCTAATGCGAATGGAAACCTTCGCTCAGCGCAATTTGTAGATTAGAATGCCAGCCTATTGGAATTCCCGTGCATGAGGTTCTTCAAAAGAGTCCCCGCCGCCCGCAGGCTTCCATAAGTTTGTTTTATCGATTGACTATAATAATTTTTCAGGAGGAACCGCATGAGCGGTGCGACTACGCCCAACAAGGAAGCCGTTATTCCCGAGTTCAAGCAGATTATGGGCCATCCAAGCCCATTGTGGATGTTGTTCATGACTGAATTCTGGGAACGCTTCGCGTTCTACGGAGTTCGCTGGGCGCTGGTCCTGTACATCGTGGCCCAGTTCCATGGCGGCGATGCCTCGGGCCAGGCTGCGGCCAACCTGACGTACGGTTCCTTCCTCGCGCTGGTGTACGCCGGCGCCCTGTTCGGCGGCTATATCGCCGACCGCATCATCGGCTACCAGCGCTCCATCCTGCTGGGCGCCATCTTCATGGCAACCGGCCTGTTCTGCATTGCCGTGCCAAACCAGGACATCTTCAACCTGGGCCTGGCGACCATGATCGTCGGTAACGGCATGTTCAAGCCGAACATCTCGACCATGGTGGGCAAGCTGTATGCGTCGGCCGATCCGCGCCGCGACAGTGGCTTCACGATCTTCTACATGGGCATCAACATGGGCGCGATGGTCGCTCCCGTATTTACCCAATGGCTGGCCGAATCGATCTTCGGCACGGGCGGCATGCCGTCGTACAAGATGGTCTTCATGGCAGCCGGCGTGGGCATGCTGATCAGCCTGGTATGGTTCTACATCGGCCGCAACTCGCTCAAGGGCATCGGCGCGCCGGAAGCGCACGCCGCCAACCCGATGCGCGTCATCTGGGTCGCCCTGGGCTGCCTGTGCGTGATTCCGCTGATGTACTTCCTGCTGACGGTGGGCGCCGCCAACCTGCAGATCGTGCTGACCGTGCTGTTCGTCGGCCTGGCCGTCATGCTGATGGTCGAAGGTATCCGCGACGGCAAGGTGGCGCGTGACAAAACCATCGCCATGCTGGTGATTTTCGCCTTCAACATCCTGTTCTGGATGTTCTTCGAACAGGCTGGCAGCTCGTTTACCTTCCTGGCTGAAAACATCGTCAACCGCGACCTGGGCTTCTGGATCTTCCCGACCGCCTATTTCCAGAGCGTCAACTCGGTCGCCATCATCGTTTTCGCACCGATCATCGCCGCAGTATGGGTATTCCTGGCGCGCCGCAACGTCAACCCGTCGATCCCGCGCAAGTTCGGCCTGGGCTTGCTGGGCAATGCAGCCGCCTTCGGCCTGCTGATCTTTGCATTGTCGAGCCTGGTTGGCGCCGACAACAAGATCCCGTTCTGGACCCTGTTCATGGTGTATGTGATCCAGTCGATCGGCGAACTGTGCCTGTCCCCTATCGGCCTGTCGATGGTCACCAAGCTGGCACCGGTACGCCTGGTCGGCATGGGCATGGGCGGCTGGTTCCTGTCGACCGGTATCGGCAACAACCTGTCGGGCATCTTCGCCAGCCACGTCAGCGGCAATACAGGCATGACGGCCGATTCGGCGCTGGCCGGCTACACCTTCGGCTTCTGGTCGCTGCTGGGCGCCGGCGTCGTGCTGTTCCTGATCGCACCGCTGATCAACAAACTGATGCACGGCGTGAAGTAATTTTTCTGCCATAGCTAAAAACGGCGGCCTGCGGGCCGCCGTTTTTCATTCCGGCGCCAGATTTCCCCTTGGCGGGCGGTACAATACGGCCAGGGCCAGCGGCCAACCACCAACTTACACGAAGAATTCCATGTCCAGCATCTCCAACACCTCGCCCCTTTCCGACGACGAATACGCCGAACTCGACACCCTGTTGGCCGCGCCTGCCCTGGAAGGGCGGGCCATGGACGTGTCGATGCTGGAAGGTTTTCTCACGGCCGTCGCCCTCAGCCCGAAACAGCTCGCGCCAGGGCAATGGCTGCCGTGGGTATGGGACAAGGCGGCCGGCACCACGGCGCCCACGCCCGGCGCGGACAGCGACCGCGCGGCAAGCCTGGCCCAGCGCCACCACGCCTACATGGTCGAATGGCTGGCGAAAGATCCGGACAGCTTCGAACCGATCTACGAATGCGGCCCCGAATGGAGCGTGCCCGCCTGGTGCGCCGGTTTTGTGCTGGGCACCACCCTGGACAAGCCGCAATGGGCAGCCCTGGCCGTCAGCCACCCGCAATATCTGGCGCCATTCCAGCACCTGGCCACGGCCACCGAACTCGATGACGAAGCGGCTGAAACAGCCATGGATGGCGTCACGCCGTCCGTCATCGCCATCAACGCGGCCTGGGCGCGCCAGCGCCACCTGAAAAGCCAGGCACAAAGCCAGACTGGCGCCACGGTGCTGCGCGAACTGCCTAAAACAGGCCGCAACGACCCATGCCACTGCGGCAGCGGCAAGAAGTATAAAAAATGCTGTGCCGACGCCGATAGCGCGGCCGGCTAAGAAAGCCTCTCCTTGCGCCAGCTGCTGACGGCCCTGCTGCGTTTCCTGCTGCGCCACGCGCTGCAGTTCGCGCTGTTCATCGTCATCCTGCTGGCCGGGCGCCTGCTGCTGGCCGAATGGCGCGTCTACAGCGCCGGCAGCGAGGCGATTGCCGCACTGCGCCAGGCATCGAGCAGCGCCGGCACGCATGGCGCCAGTCTGGCCGATACCACCACGGCGCGCGTCAACGCCTTGCGCCACGCCTCGCACGCCGCCATCTCGGCCCGCCTGGCGCAAGTGCAGTCACAATTGGCCGCCTTGCGCGCGCGCCAGCAACCCTCACTGTTCACCCTGCCCCTGCCCGACGCGGACACGCTGGCGCAACACGCGCAGCAGGAAGCCGCGCGCCGCGTGGAAATCGAAGTGCTGGCGCAGGAAGCGCGCTATCTGCTGGCCCTGCAGGCAGCCCTGAATGGCGAGGATGCACGCCAGACCCTGGCGCGCCTGCATGCGGACCACGTGCGCGCGTACGCGGCGCTGCAAGAAAATGTGCGCCAGCGCCAGCTGCTCGAAGCGCAGCATCCGCTGGCGGCCCGCCTGCCAGGCAGCGATGCCCATGCGCAGCTGTCGCAGCTTGAAAACGCAGGCCGGCGCCTGCGCGCGAGCAATCTGCAAGCCTACAATGCCTGGCTGGCGCAGCGCGCCCGCGCACGCGACGCCACCAGCGCCGCCCGCCCCGCGCCATTCGCCATCGACGAACAGGCGCTGGCCGGCGCGCTGGCGCCCGTACAAGCGGCCATCGCGGCCGGCGAGGCGCAGCTGGCACGCAACTGGATCGGCCGCTGGCGCGCTCCCGTCATGGACGTGGCGCCCACGGCCGCCCTGCTGGTGCTGTCGGCCATCCTGCTGCCCGTCGCCATCAAGGCTTTCTTTTACTTCGTGCTGGCGCCCGTCGCCGCACGCTTAAAACCATTGTCGATCGCGCGCGAACTGCAGCTCGCGGGCAGCTCCCTGCCCCTGCCGCCGCATGGCGAATCGCGCATCTCCGCCGTCTCGCAGGCGCTGCAGCTGCGGCCCGGCCAGCGCATGCTGATCCATCCCGAGTACCTGCAATCGTCGCCCGTCAGCACGCGCAAGCGCACGCAATGGCTGCTGGACTGGCGCTTCCCGTTCACCAGCCTGGCCGCCGGCATGGTGGCGCTGACGCGCCTGGATAGCGACGCGACCGCGTCCGTAACGATTTCCGCCAGCGACGATCCGCTGCTGGAAATCGCCGTCGTCGAGCTGCCCGCCGGCAGCGCGCTGGTGTTCCAGCCACGCGGCCTGGTCGGACTGCTCTGCGATGCGGGCCAGCCCCTGGCGATCAGCAGCCACTGGCGCCTGGGCAGCCTGCATGCCTGGCTCACCTTGCAGCTGCGCTTCATCGTCTTTCGCGGCCCCGTCACCCTGATCGTGCGCGGCTGCCGCGGCGTGCGCCTGGAACGGGCGGGCCAGGGCCGTTCCATCAGCCAGTCCGCCACCCTGGGATTTACCACCGACGTGCTGTATTCCACCCTGCGCAGCGAAACCTTCATTCCCTACCTGCGCGGCCAGCAAGCCTTGCTCAACGACCGTTTCGACGGCGACAACGGCGTCTACCTGTACGAAGAAACCCCGCGCCACGGCAAGCAGCCGGGCAAGGTGGGCAGCTGGTTCGAAGGGTTGACCGACGCGATTTTAAAAGTATTCGGCATCTAGGCCGAAAGAACGCCATGAACGACTTCCTGTTTGCCGATTTTCTCGACGACCATGCCGTGTATGCGGCGCTGCAGGCCTACTGGGATGCACGCCTGGCCTGTTTCGACGGCCAGTGCACGCCGTACCTGCGCACCGCGTTTGCCAATGGCCAGCCGTTTTATGACGGCAATCCCATCGTCAACCTGGCGGACCGGCCCAATGGCAAGGCGGCGCGCATCGTGCAGCAATGCCCGCGTGAATTCGGCCACGACTACACCAGCTTCGAGCAAGCCATCGAATTGAGCGGCCCCGATGGGAGCCATGCGGTGCGGGAAAAAATCATCGTGCTGACCTTGACGCAGCAGACGGCGCGGCGCGCCGAGGCGGAACTGCGGGCGTGGTTTGCGCCGGCGTAAGCCTTCATTTCCGTGAAGATGCGCCGTCCGGCACAAATTCCTTCCGCAATAACCCATAGACATGCAGGTCGACAAACACGCCATTCAGGCATTCGCCCTGCCGCAGCACGCCTTCCAGCGTGAATCCCAGCCGTGTAGCCAGCGCCATGCTGGCCTGGTTGCCGGCCGCGCACTGCAATTGAATGCGGTTCAAATCCAGCGCGCCAAACGCATGTGCCAGCACGGCGCGCACGCACGCGCCGGCGATGCCGCGCCCCTGGAAGTGGCGGGCCAGGTAATAGCCCATTTTTGCCTTGCGGTCAGCGGCATCGATCTCTTTCAAACGGATGCTGCCGCACAAGGCCGTGCCGGAAAAAATATGCCACTCCAGGACGTCGCCGCTTGCGGCGCGCGCGGCAGCGGCCTGCAGATATGCGCCGGCATCGGCAACGGCGGCCAGTTGCAGCACGGCGGGAAGGTAAGCTTGCAGGTGTTCACGGTTTTCCCGCACCAGCACGGCGAGCGCCTCGGCATGTTCAGGCAATGCTGGAACAATACAAATATCAGGGAATGCTGAAGAAATCAGATGCATGGCTGCCCGTAGGCCGGCAAGTTAAACAACACGCAGCCGGATCGTCAGGCTGCAACCGAATGCGACACCACCAGCCATTCGCCCGGCTGCAGCCCGGCAGCCGCCTCGCGCGTGGCCAGTACGCTGTCCGGATCGAGGTCGGCGCGGGTCAATTTATAGGAATAGGCGAAATCGTCGGCATCAAATGCCTGCCCCGCCTTGACGTAATACTTGAAGCCGACGAAGGTATCGGGATTCGTGACGACTGCATATTCAAGCGTGACGCTGTTCATGGCGGGCCTCGTCGACGGTGGTGAGATGGCCATTATGCGTCAATTCCACCATCGGCGACGCAAAGACGCCGCCTTGCGGCAAGTCAATGGCAAGGATCGCTGGCAACGATACAGTAGCCTGGGTCGACACATACCGCACCTTCTGGCCGCCATGCGCAACTTCTTCAGCACAATCAGGAACAGCTTGATGCCGTCGGCCAGGCTATCGCCGGCGGCGCGCAGCGAACAGCTGTCTGACCGGGATGGACTGCCCGCCTTCGATCCCGGGCCGGCCGCCGTCGTCAAAGCCTGCACGGACTGGCTGGCAGCGGCGCAAGATCATTCCGCCTCGGCCGATGGCGGCGTCGCCCGCGATTACAGCCTGCAGACTGGCTGGTCAAGTTCCTACCCCGAGACCACCGGCTACATCATCCCCACCATGATCGCCATGGCGCAGCGCACGGGCGACGCCGCGCTGCATGGGCGCGCGCGGCACATGCTCGACTGGTGCGTGGCGATCCAGTTCGATAATGGCGGTTTCCAGGGCGGGAAGATCGACTCCACGCCGCGCGTGCCCGTCACATTCAACACGGGCCAGATCCTGCTGGGGCTTGCCGCCGGCGTGGCGGCGTATGGCGATGCCTACAAGGAGGCCATGCACGGCGCGGCGCGCTGGCTGCGCGACAGCCAGGATGCCGATGGCTGCTGGCGCCAGTACCCGACGCCGTTCGCGCAGCCGGGCGAGAAGGCCTATGAAACGCACGTGGCGTGGGGGCTGTTCGAGGCCGACCGCGTGGCGCCTGGCCATGGCTACGGCGCTGCCGGCTTGCGCCAGGTCGACTGGGCCCTCACCAGGCAGCAGCCGAACGGCTGGTTCGCCTCGAACTGCCTCGACGATCCCGCCCTGCCCCTGAGCCACACCATCGGCTACGCCTTGCGCGGCTTGCTGGAGGCCTATCGCTACTCTGCGCGCGCCGGTCTGCTGCACGCCGCCATGCGCACGGGCGCCGGTGTCGCCAGCGCCGTGACGGCCGACGGCTACCTGCCCGGCCGCCTGGGACCGCACTTCGAGCCAGGCGCCGATTACGCCTGCCTCACCGGCTCCGCGCAAAACGCGCATTGCCTGTTGCTGCTGTACCAGCTGACGGGCGAGCGCCGCCTGCTCGATGCGGGCCGCCGTTTGAACCGCTACGTGCGGCGGTCGGTCGCCATCGGCGGTCCCGCGCACATCCGCGGCGGCGTCAAGGGTTCGTTCCCCGTCGATGGCGACTATGGCACCAGGTCCTACCTGAACTGGGCCGCCAAGTTCTGCATCGATGCGAACCTGCTGGAAATGGACATCAAGCGGGAAACTGGCGATGCTTGAAAAGGCAAAAGACGCCCTCCGCGCCGCGCTGGAAATGCGGCGCCGCGCCGCCAGCGCCCGGGCACTGCGCCAGGGCGGCCGCCACGTGACGCGCGCCGAACTGGCGGCCGGTCTGGCGCGGCTGGGCGTGGCGCACGGCGATGTGCTGTTCGTCCACTCCTCGCTGAAAAGCCTGGGCTACGTGGAAGGCGGCGCGTTGACGGTGATCCGCGCCCTGCAGGACGCCGTCGGCCCGCAAGGCAGCCTGCTGCTGCCCACCTATTATCTGCCCGGCGGCAGCGTGCGCGCCACCTGCGACCTGCCTGGCTATGTGTTCGATCCGCGCCGCCACGGCACGCACATGGGGCGCCTGCCCGAGGCGTTCCTGGCCAGCGGCAACATCCATCGCAGCATCCACCCCACGCATTCCGTGTCGGCCTGGGGCCGCCATGCCGCCCACCTCACCGCAGACCACCACCGTGCGCCTTCGATCTTTGGCGCAGGCTCGCCCTGGCAGCGCTGCATCGGCTGCGAGCAGGCCAAAGTGCTGGGCCTGGGCATTTCCATGGGACCGGTCACGTTCTACCACGCGCTGGAAGACGCCATGGGCAAGGCCTTTCCCGTCCCCGTCTGGGAGAACAGGACGGCGCTGCTGGCCTGCCTAGACCACGATGGCAAGCGCTGGCAAGTCCCCGTGCGCCCTTTCGATCCCGCCATCGCCCAGCGCCGCATCGACCATCCCGGCCGCGGCGACTTGCGCGACTATTTTCAAACAGAGTTAGACGCCGCCGGCCTGCGCGCCAGCGGACAAGTGGGCGAGGCGGCATCGTGGCTGATACCGGCGCAGGCGTTCTATGCGCACCTGCGCCTGCTGGCCAGCGAAAACGTGACGATCTACGCCACCGCCGCGCAGCTGGCGGCGCGGCCCGTCCCGCTCACCGCGCCCACCCCGCTACGGCACGGCCGGTGAGGCCGGCAAGGCCGCTGGCGCGGGCCGGCTGCCAGTGACGCCGCGCTGCAGATCGTAAATGCCGCCGCCGCTGGCGACAAAATACAAGGTGCCGCCATCGGCACTCACCGCATCCTCGATGGGAGCGTCCGTACCCCGCTTGCGCACCGTCCACGTCCCCTCCTGCAAATCGGCCACCAGCACCTGCATGGGCGCGCTTTGCGCCGGCAGCTCGACGGTGACCGTCCCGTCCAGCGGCAAGCCGCTCTTCGAGAACAGCACCACGCGGTCCTTGATCCGCACGCCGGCCAGCAAGGCCGAATCGATGGCCGTCGTCGGCAATGCGGGCAGCGGGCTGCTGGCATCCATCACCTGCATCACGTTGAGGAACAGGTCCGTTTCATTGGGCCCCGGCGGCGACACTTCCAGCCGCCAGGCGCCCGCTTCCTCGGTCGAATACTCGGCTTCCGGCTGGATGGCATAATTCGTCCCGCCGACACTGAACTCATTGCCGCTGCCACCCACCTTGGCCAGCACGGCATTTGCCGGCAGCACGGTACGGTTGACCAGCTTGCCGTTGTACTGCAAGGTATGGTTATAGTCCCATTCCGTACGCCGGATGATCGCCGTGTCGCCGCTGATCTCCGGTTCATTCTGGCTGTGCAGCAGCCAGGTCTTCCTGAAGCCCGCGTCGCTGGCACTGACCTTGTCAAACACGACCAGCGCTGCCGGATGGTCCGCATTCTTCAGATTCAGGAATACGAACGAACGCTGGAACTGGCGCACCTTGGCGCTGTATGCGGCTGTCAGGTCGCCCTTGATGTAGCTGAAGTCGGGCGCCCCCGCCACGCCGCCGACCTGCTGCTGGCGCAGCACCGTGGCCACCTTGTAGCCATTGGCCAGTTCCGCCAGGCTTTGCGGCTCGTCGCCCGGGAAACGCTGGCCGCCGTCATTCGCATAACTGTCAAATTGTTCGTCCGGATCATGCACCAGCACGGTGTTGTGCGCGATGCTGCGCTTGTGATAATTCATGTCGTGCGCGCTGCCGTATTCAAGCACGATGGCGGGATCGGCGACATCCCGGCCGCTATAAATGCCCGAATCAATGGCAAGGGCGCCCTTGTAGTAAATCTGGAAATGCCCGGCATCGTAATGCTCGTGGTTGCCGAACCAGTCGCCACCGAGCTTCATCGTCGCCACGACATTGCCTGACTGAACCTGAATGCGCTCGCCCTCCGTCCAGCCCGTGCGGGCGACCATCAGTCCGGCGGGGTCCGGGAAATACTTGGTCAACGGCAACGCCGTCGGGCCGGGCGTGCTGCCCATGGCCGTATTGCCCAGCAGAATGGGCCAGATGCTGTCCCTGGAATGGATAAAGCTGGCCGACTGCTGCTGCGACTGCTTCAAATACTCCTGCTTCAAGGTGGCATTGTTGTAATAGGTGGCGGGCAGCATGAAGGCCAGCGGTTCGCTCCAGTATTGCGTGCTGTTGGTGTAGGAAGAATGGTAGACGTCGCCATCGCGCATCCATTGCCCGTCGGGGCGGCGCGTGTACAGCCAATGATACGGCGTCATCTGCTGCACGGGATCGAACACGGGAGCGGCGCCCATGCGCCGGAATATCCATGCGGCGTACATATCCGCCAGGAAGCGTACCGTGCCGTAGGAGGCGCCCTGGTGATAGGCTTGCGCGGCGTAGGCGTAATTGCGCGGCGCGATATAGTCGGCAAAAAAGCGCCCGGCAACGATGTTGTAGACCAGCGGCGCCTCGTCATAAAAGGCGATGGCGGCGGCCAGCTGGTCGCGCAGCAACTGGTTGTCGCTGCCATGGCCGACGACAGCGCCCTGCCGCGATGGCGGAAAGCCGATTTCCATCGTCGCCGCCAGTTGGGTAAAGCGCGTGACGACATACGCGCGCTGCTGGGCCGTCATCAGGGCGAAACACCAGTCGTACACCATGGCGCTGGCCAGGACGATATCGCCTTTCTCGTTCGGATGATTGTAGCCGGGCGCAAAACGCACGGCCGCCAGGTAGTCGAGCAGCATCTGCACGGCTTCCTGGCCCCGCTGCGCCTGGTCCGCCGGGCCGCCATATTCATACAAAAGGGAGTGCAGCGCTTTCGCCTTGATCCTGCTCACCACATCGCCCTGGTGGTTGTTCCTGGCCGGACCACCGGGCACGAACACGGGCAGCGCCACCAGCGCCGGCGCCTCGACAAACCCCTTCAGTACAGCGCGGTGCGGTGCCATCTCCTGCGCAGCCGATTCGAAACGGCCGCGTATCGCCGCCAGGTCCCCTGCCCTGGCAAACACGCGCGGATGTTCGCCAGCGGGCGGCAGCACGGTGGGCAGCGGATACACGCCATAACCTTGCGGCACGAAATCGGCCAGCGCCGTCACCAGCAGGCAATCGATGCCCAGGCCGCCCTCGCGGTACTGCAGCTTCAGTTCACGCTCGCCGGCGGCCAGCCAGCGCGTGACAGGCATCCACGTCCACTGCGCTGGCTGGCCGGCGGAAAATGGCACGGCGACGCTGGCATAGGCGGCATTGTCGAGCGCCAGGTACAGGGACGCGGCGTTCGCCGCCGGCGCCAGCACGCGCAGCCAGATGGTGTAATGGCCATCGCGGGGCACGGCCACGGTGTACGACAACTGTGCCGCCGCGCCTGGCGCTTCGGCGCGCGCCAGGTCGACGGGGGTACTCAGGTAAGCACCGCCAGAGACCACGTTGCGGCCCAGGCTTTCCGTCGCCCACGGTGCGCCAGGCGCCGTGGCTTCCGCTTCAAACATGGCCTCGACGGGAAAAGGCGCGGCATGCAGAACGGGACAGGCCGCCAGCAAGGCAACATGGATAAAACCGTGCAAGGTGTGACGGCATCGCGGCGTGGACATGGATAGCACCCCAGTTTGTTGCATTTTAAATAGCACGAACAATACACCATCCAGCGCATTTTGATTTCATTTTTATAACAAATTGTGCCGCTGCCTGCCTGATACCCGCAAAAAAAAACCGCCCGGTATGATCCGGGCGGTTTTCAATGGACAGGCCAAGGCATCAGGCGGGCGGGCTATCCGCCTTCTTCTCGCGCGCCACGAGATACAGCAGCACGATGATGGCCGCATACGGCAGCAGCGACAGCGCATCCGACTGCAGGCCCGCGTAGAACGGATTGCCATGCTCGGCCCAGTCGGCCATCATCTGGTCGAAGTGCGTCAGCACGCCAGCCGTGATGGCGATGATGATGCCGGCCAGCGCACCGCCGGCGATGTAGCCGGAGGCCAGCAGCACGCCCGAACTGCGGTCGCCCGCCAGCTGGCGCTCTTCCTCGTTCAGCTTGGCGTTGTGTTCCAGCTTGTTGTTGCGGCGGTCGGCCAGCCAGCGCACCAGGCCACCGACGAAGATCGGCAAGGTGGACGACAGCGGCAGGTACACGCCCACGGAGAACGCCAAGGACGGGATGCCGGCCATTTCCAGCACCACGGCGATCATCACGCCAAACAGCACCAGGGTCCATGGCAGCTGCTGGTCGAGTATGCCCTTGATGATGTAGGACATCAGCACGGCCTTCGGCGCATCGTATTTCTTCACTTCCGTGCCGTCCGGGCGCTTGTTGTAATGGCCGTTGATGCCCGGGTCGACCAGGTAGGCCAGCTGGCCATCGTCCTTGACGAAATACTTGCCGGCCGGGCCGCCCACGGTATCAGTCTTTTGCCAGACTTTATACGTATTGTGGTCGGTATCGGCTTGCGGGCCATGCAGCTCACCCGTCACCGTCAGCTTCGACGCGTCGACCGTCAGGCCAGGCGCCACTTGCGCGGCCGGCACGTAGACGGTGCTGGCATCATTGAGTTTCAGCAGGATCGGTCCGAGGATCAGGGCCGACGACAAGGCGCCCGCCAGAATCGCGTACTGCTGCAGGCGCGGCGTGGCGCCCACCAGGTAGCCCGTCTTCAAGTCTTGCGACGTTGTGCCGGCATTGCTGGCGGCGATACACACGATGGCGCCGACCGACAGGGCTGTCACATAGTAGCGCCCGCCCGTCCAGCCCATGATCAGGAAGATCAGACAGGTAAACAGCAAGGTGGCCACGGCCATGCCGGAAATCGGGTTCGACGAGGAACCGATTTCACCGGTCAGGCGCGACGACACGGTGGCGAACAGGAAGCCGAAGACGAGGATCAGCAGCGCACCGAGGAAATTCATGTGCAGCGGCGTGGCAAAGGTGATCACGGCGATGATGGCCAGGCAGCCGATGACCACCCATTTCAGGGGAATATCCTGGTCGGTGCGCAGGGTGGACGTCGCCTTGACGCCCTTGCCCAGGCCCTTCAGGCCGGCCGACAGGCTGCGCCAGATCATCGGCATGGCGCGTACCAGCGAAATCAGGCCGCCGGCGGCGACGGCGCCCGCGCCGATGTACAGCACGTAGGCGCTGCGTACGTCGTCGGCGCCCATTTCGCTGATCAATTTGGTGCCCGGCGAAAGCACGGTGGTCAAGCTGTCGCCGAAGAACTTGATCATCGGGATCAGCACCAGGTACGACAGCACACCGCCGGCCGCCATGGTGGCGGCGATGCGCGGGCCGATGATATAGCCCACGCCCAGCAATTCAGGCGAAATCTCGGCGCCGATGGAGCCGCCCTTCAGCGGTGCGGCAAATTCCACGCCCGGCGTGTCCTTCCAGCCCTTGAACGAGATATTGAAGACCTTGTACAGCAGGCCGACGGCAAAGCCGCCGAAGATGATCTTGGCGCGGCGCTTGGCGTCCAGCGCGGCGGCCGAATCCTTGGCGATGCTTTCGCCGGCGGCCAGGCGCGATTCTTCCGTGGCGGCGGCCTTCAGCACTTCGGCGCAGGCCGTGCCTTCGGGGAACTTGAGTTCCTTGTGCTGGTCGACGATCATGGTGCGGCGCATCGGGATCATCATCAGGATGCCCAGCAGGCCACCGAGGATACCGACCAGCATGACACGCGAGATTTCCAGGTCGAAGCCGAGAATCAGGATGGCGGGCATGGTCACGCCCAGGCCGAAGGCCAGCGATTCGCCGGCCGAACCTGCCGTTTGCGTGATGCTGTTTTCCAGGATCGACGAATCCTTGCCGCCCACCTTCTTGGCCAGGCCGAACAGGGTGATGGCGATGACGGCGACGGGAATCGAGGCGCTGACGGTCAGGCCCACTTTCAGCACCAGGTACAGCGAGGAGGCGCCAAAGACCATCCCCAGGATGACGCCCATGAATAGCGCGCGGAAGGTCATCTCGGGCAGCTTCGCATCGGCCGGGATGTACGGCTTCACGACGCTCGGTGTTGCATCTTTTGCCATGGATATTTCCTTAATTTTTAAAAATAAACAGCCCGGATTGACGCCCGGGCTATTTTCTTGAAGCCGAGACTATCGCACAGCCGCGTTTCGATGAAAAGGTTTTTTGCTCCCGCCCCGGGTGCCTGGCCCGGCGCCCGCCAACGCCGGGGCGCCGGGCGCATTGGTCTATAATCGCTGCCACCGTGCCCTGCACGCTCACGCGAGACTGACTTGACTGCCAAACGATCCGGATTTCCCTGGCCTTCGCGCCGCGCCACCATGCGCGGCTTCATCATCGCCGGCTGCGCCGCGCTGGCCGCTGCCCTGCTGCTGGCCGCCTGGCTGTTCCTGTACGTGCGCCCGCGCCTGCCCGAGCTGGGCGTCATCACCGACTACCAGCCGAAGATCCCGCTGCGCGTCTACACGGCCGACAATGTGCTGATCGGCGAATTCGGCGAGGAACACCGCGACTTCGTGCCGATCGCGCAAGTGCCGGAAATGATGAAAAAGGCCCTGCTGGCCATCGAGGACAGCCGCTTCTATGAACACAACGGCATCGACTTCGTGCGCGCCGGCGGCGCCGTGCTGTCGAACCTGCGCCACGGCTTCGGCCACGGCGGCGGCTCGACCATCACCATGCAGGTGGCGCGCAATTTCTTCCTGACGCGCGAAAAAGTCGCCTCGCGCAAGCTCAATGAAATCATGCTGGCCCTCAAAATCGAGTCAGCCCTGTCGAAAGACCAGATTCTCGAGCTGTACATGAACCAGATGTACCTGGGCCAGCGCTCGTTCGGCTTCGGCAGCGCGGCGCAGACGTATTTCGGCAAGCCTTTGTCGGAACTGTCGATCGCCGAAATGGCCATGCTGGCCGGCCTGCCGCAAAATCCTTCGCGCCACAACCCGATCAGCAATCCGAAAAAAGCGCACGCGCGCCAGCAGCTGGTCTTGAAGCGCATGCGCGAACTCGATTACATCAGCGAAGGCCAGTACCGGCAGGCGCTGGCCCAACCGCTGCATGTCAACAGCCGCGGCAAGCAGGGCTTCGACACGCACGCCGAATACGTGGCCGAACTGGCGCGCCAGGCCGTCTACGCGCAATACAAGGAAGACAGCTATACCAAGGGCATCAGCGTCTACACGACGATCCTGAAAGCCGACCAGGACGCGGCCTACGCGTCGACGCGCCGCAACGTCATCGCCTATGACCAGCGCCACGGCTACCGCGGCCCGGAAACCTTCATCGACATGCCCGCCGACCCAGAGCAGCGCGACGACGCCATCGACGCCGCACTGCAAAAACGCCCGGACAGCGACGGCCTGATCGCCGCCGTCGTCACGGACGTCGCCAGCGGCAAGGTGATGGCCGACATCGGCGATGGCGACGCCAAGGCCATCACGGGAGACGGCTTGCGCTTCGCCGCCCCGGCGCTGTCCGCCAAGGCCAGCGCCGGCATCAAGCTGCGTCCGGGCGCCGTGATCCGCATCAGCCAGGACGCCAAGGGCAACTGGGCCATCACGCAAGTGCCGCTGGTGGCCGCCGCCTTTGTCTCGCTCGACGCCGACACGGGCGCCTACCACGCCATGGTGGGCGGCTTCGACTACAACCTGCAAAAGTTCAACCACGTCACGCAAGCGTGGCGCCAGCCCGGTTCGGCCATGAAGCCCTTCGTGTATTCGGCGGCGCTGGAAAAAGGCTTTTCGCCGGCCACCCTGATCAACGACGTGCCTTTGGAAATGCAGGCGGGCGGCAAGGTATGGGCGCCGCAGAACGACGACTTCAAGTTCGATGGCCCGATCACCATGCGCTATGCGCTGGCGCAATCGAAGAACGTGGCGTCGGTGCGCATCCTGCGCGCGCTGGGCGTGTCGTACACCCACGATTTCCTGGAAAAATTCGGCTTTGATCCGGCGCGCCAGCCGAACAATCTGACCATGGCGCTGGGTACCGGCTCCGTCACGCCCGTGCAGATGGCGGGCGCCTACGCCCTCTTCGCCAATGGCGGCCACCAGGTGGAACCGTATCTGATCGACCGCATCGTCGACGCCAGGGGCACGGTGCTGATGCAGACCAAGCCACCTGCGCCTAACGACGACAAGACCCTGGCGCTGGACCCGCGCAACGCCTTCGTCATGGACAGCATGCTGCGCGAAGTGACGCGCTCGGGCACGGGTGCGGCGGCGACGAAAAAACTCGGACGCAATGACATCGCCGGCAAGACGGGCACCACCAGCGACGCCGTCGACGGCTGGTTCGCCGGCTATGGCGGCGGCATCGTGGCGGTGGCGTGGATGGGCTATGACGAGCCCAAGTCGCTGGGCGGACGCGAATTCGGCTCCACCCTAGCCATGCCGATCTGGATCGACTACATGCGCACGGCCCTGTCGACCCGCCCGCAAGTGGCGCGCGCCGTGCCGGCGGGCCTGAGCCAGGTCGATGGCGAATGGATGTACGACGAATTCATCGACATGAACGGGATCAGGACGCTGGACATGGAGGTGGAAACGCCGACGGATCCGGCGGCCGTGCCAGAGACGGTGCCGGTGGAAACCACGAACTGATGAGCCCGTAGGTCGGGTTAGCCGGAACGGCGTAACCCGACAAGCCGCCGTCGGCAGCGTTTTTACGCCGCCTTGACCATGCTCAAATACCCGCGCACCGTACTGATGACACTGTCGGCGAAATCATCGACATTGACTTTCGCCGCGCGGTATTTCCAGCGTTTCACGTACCAGTCCTGGAACAGGGCCAGGCAATGCGCCGACAGCAGGGTCGGATCGCCTTGCGGCTTCGGTTCGATTTCCGCGATGGTGGTGGCGATCAGGGTCTGCACGAACAATTCGGAATTTTTCGCCATGCTGCGCTGCTCCACCTGCAGCACGCGCGAATCCATGAAGACAAAATAAAACCACGGCTGCAGCACTTCGGACAGGTAGATCGACGAGCGTATCATCGCCTCGATCCGGTCCAGCGGCGACTTCACGTCGGCGAACAGCAGCGGCATGGCCTGCGTGGCGTGGCGCACCACGTCCTCGATCATCTCGGCCAGTTGATCCTTGCTGGTGATGTAGCCATACAACCCGCCCATCGACAAACCCGTCTCGCGGCACAGGTCGCGCAAGCTCATGGCGCGGAAACCCACGTCATTGGCCAGGCGGAAAGTGGCACCGAAGATGCGTTCGAGATTTTCCAGTGCCGGCTTGCGGCGCTTGACGCCGATACGGCCCGCGTGGCGGTCAAGAATATATTCCCAGATATTTTCGCCATTCAAAGGCGTCATCTGCTGAAACTGTTCAAAATTAAAATGGGTCGACAAGTGCATTCCCAAGTAACGGTTATGAGCGGTGTAAATACAGCGCCGGAAAATGGCCCTGCAAGACGGCGGGACTGCGGATTTCGGGGCGATTATAGCTCAGGAAAACAACTATTTGACTTTTCAACTATGCAATGGGCGTATAAGCAACGAGGAATGCGCACAGTTATTGCGCTGCATCATGCAATTCAAATGCTTTTTCCATCCAGCAGTGCTACATTTCAAAAACCGAGCGCTCGCTATATTTAAGGCATCAATAGAATGTAAGGCCCGCACGCGGTAATCGCTACAGCTTCGACATTTCCACTTATTTCCACTATTAACCGGTGAGTGATTTGGCCGGTCACAAATACATAACGGAGACAAAATGAAGAATCGCTTCTGGCAACTGCTATCGACCCTGCTGTTTTCCCTCGCCATCCTGCCCGGCAGCGCCAGCGCCGCCGGCTACACGCAAACCAAATACCCTGTCGTCCTCGTGCACGGCCTGTTCGGCTTTGACAAGCTGGGTCCCGTCGAATATTTCTATGGCATTCCCGCCGCCCTGCGCAGCGGCGGCGCGCAAGTGTATGTGACCACCGTGTCGGCTGCCAACAGCACCGAAGTGCGCGGCGAGCAGCTGCTGTCGCAGGTGCGGCAAATCCTCGCCGCCACGGGCGCGGCCAAGGTCAATCTGATCGGCCATAGCCACGGCGGCCCTACTGCCCGCTATGTCGCCTCCGTGCGCCCCGACCTGGTGGCTTCCGTCACCAGCGTGGCCGGCGTCAACAAGGGATCCAAGGTGGCCGATATCCTCAGCGGCGCCATTCCCAATACCAGCGGCGCGCTGGGCAATGCGCTCGCTTCCCTGATCGGTATTTTGTCAGGCAACAAGGGACTGCCGCAAAACGCGGGCGCCTCGCTGGCGTCCTTGTCCACGGCCGGTTCGCTGGCGTTCAACAGCCGCCATCCGCAAGGCATTCCCGCCAGCGCCTGCGGCGAAGGCGCCTACCAGGTGCAGGGCGTGCACTACTTTTCGTGGAGCGGCGCGCAGCCGTACACGAATGTGCTTGACGTGGGCGATCCGCTGCTGGCCGCCATCAGCCTGGCCTTCGGCGGCGCCAAGAACGATGGCCTGGTCAGCAGCTGCTCCAGCCACCTGGGCAAGGTGATCCGCGACGACTACGCCATGAACCACCTCGATGAAGTCAACCAGTTCGTCGGCATCGTCAACCTGTTCGAGACCAGCCCCGTGACGGTCTTCCGCCAGCAGGCCAACCGCCTGCAAGGCCTGGGACTGTAAGGAGAAGCGCATGCACGCGAAATGGATCATCGGCGCCAGCCTGGCGGCCCTGGCCCTGTATCTGGTCCTGCGACCGGGCGAGCCGCCGGCCCCGCCGCCGGAAAAGCCGGAGCCGGACCTGTTCGCGTTCGTGCGCTCGATGGAAGGCACGCGGCCCGATGGCAAGGTGACAGTGGCCGCCGGCGAGAAGCTGGTGGTCGACGCGGAACTGGGCCACTTGTTCGACTACTACCTGGCCGGCCTCGGCGAAAAGCCGCTGGCAGCCATCCGCAGCCAGATCGAGGCGGAACTGGACAAGCGCCTGTCCGCCGCCCCGGCGCGCGAGGCCAAGCGCCTGCTGGCTGCTTATTTGGCCTACAAGCAGGCGCTGGCCGGCGCGGAACAGGCCCTGCCCGCGCAGGCCGATGCCGCCACGGCGGCGCGCGCGCGGCTGCAAGCCATGCGCGGCCTGCGCGGCAATTACTTTACCCCCGAAGAAAGTGCGGGCCTGTTCGGCGCCAGCGACGCCCATGACGACGACGCCGTGGCGCGCATGGCCATACTCGGCGACGCCACGCTCGACGAAGCGCAGCGCCAGCAGAAACTGGCGGCGCTGGACCAGCTGCTGTCGCCGGCCCAGCGCGCCGCGCGCGACGCGCCCATGAAAGTGGCGCAGCTTGACGCATCGGTCCAGGCGCTGCGCGCCCAGGGCGGCGGCGAGAATGAAGTCTACCGCCTGCGCGCCAGCACCTTCACGCCAGCGGCCGCGGCGCGCCTGGCGGAGCTGGACCGCGAGGAATCGCAGTGGCAGCAGCGCATCATCGCCTACCAGGCCGCCAGGGCGCAACAGGCCAGCCTGGCCGGCGGCGCACAGGAACCGGCGGCACTGCAGCAGCTGCGCGACGCCAGCTTCACGCCGGAGGAACAGCGCCGCCTGGGCGCCTACGAATAGGCGCCGCACCTGCGCAGCTACGTCAGGCGCGCCAGCAATTGCGCCGCCGCCATCACATCCGTGCTGCCCTGCCCCTGCTCAAAGCAGGCATGCACGGGCGCCAGCAGCGCCCTGGCCTCGGCACTGCGTCCCTGCGCATGCAGCAGCGTCGCCAGGCTGGTGGCGCAGCGCAGTTCCCAGCCCGGCACGCCCTGCTCGCGCGCCAGCGCCAGCGCCTCCTGCAGTTGCGCCGCCACTTGCGCCAGGCCCGCCTGGTCGTCTTCCTCCAGGGTGCGCCACTGGCGGTGCGCGGCGCGGCGCAGCACTTCCGGCATGCTCCACGGCGCCTGGCCGGTGCGGGCGCGCCGCACGGCCTGCGTGTCAGCCGCGGCGTCATGCAGGGTGGCCATGACATCGATCTGCATGGGCCAGCTGCGCACCGTGGGCCAGCAAAATTCGCCGAGCCGTTCGTCCATGTCGAGCAGCTGCTGGTAGCCGGCGCCCCAGGCGCTCCAGTACAGCAGTCCGTAGCGCGCAGCATGCTCGCGCAGCAGACAGTTCCAGGCGCGCGCCAGTCCGTGCTCGCCGCACCACAGGGCCACGGGAATGGCGGAAAAGGCCAGCGCCACGCACAGCGAGGCGCCATTGTGCTCAAAGCCCAGCATCACCGCTTCGCGCGCGATATGCAGGGCTTCGTCGGGGCGCCCCAGCAGCCACAGGCAGCGCGACAGATTGCCGCGCAAGCATACCTGGTGATCGGCCAGCAAGGCATTGTTCAGGGTCAGCTGGCCGGCGCCGTCGGGATGCGCCAGCACCATGCGCGCGAGTGCCGCCGATTCGCCGTGGCGCCCCTGCAGATGCTCGCCCGCCGAGCGCATGCGCGCCTGCACCAGCTGCATCGCCGTGCTGCCGCTGGCCTGGCACAGGGCGCCAAACTGCGCCACATAGGCGCCGGCGCCCGTGAAGTCGGCCAGCGCCATGCTGCAGATCCACATGCCGCAGATCGCCTCGGCACGCCGCGCGGTGCTGTCCGTCTGCATGGCCAGCGCATAACCGTGGCGGAAGGACAGCAACATGGCGCCCGTCACGCCCTGCGTATGCATCAGCAGATGCGCCAGCGAGGCATGCAGCTGCATTTCGCTGTCGCGGTCATCGATCGCATGCAGCGCCAGCTGTTCCAGCGCGCGCTCCACGCGCACGCGGTATTCGTCCATCAGCGACAACTGGTAGAACAGGGTTTGCGCGGCCAGGGTCAGGGCGATGCCCAGCGCCGCATCGGCCGCATCGCCGAAGGCCCAGTCGATGGCGGCGCGCAGGTCGTCCACGTGGCGGCCATAGCAGGCGCTCCAGCTGGCGAACGACATGCGCTCCCAGTCGGCTGCCACGCGCTCGGCCAGCGCCAGGCAGTGGCGCGCATGGCGCAGGAACACGGCGTCGCCCTGCCCGCCCGCCTGCAGCTGCGTGGCCGCGTACGCGCGCGTCGTTTCAAGCAGCCGGTAATACACGTGCTCGCAGCAAAATTCGATGCTGACGAGGGATTTGGCGGCCAGGTCGGCCACCGTATCGAACACGTCGCGCCCCGCCACGGCGGTGGCCGACTGCATGCGGAAACGGCTGCTGAACGCGCTCAGCACCTGCAGCACCTCGCGCTCCTCGGCGTCCAGCAAACCATAGCTCCAGTCCAGGGTGGCGCGCAGGGTCTGGTGGCGCAGCGGCACATTGCGGGGGCCGCGCGTGAGCAGGCGGAAACGGTCGTCGAGCTGGCGCCGCAGTTCATGGATGCCAAAGTGGCCGCTGCGCCCGGCCGCCAGTTCCAGTGCCAGCGGGATGCCGTCGAGGCGGCGGCAGATTTCCGCCACCACGGGCACGTCGTCGTCGGCCAGCACGAAACTGTCATCGACGGCTGCGCAGCGCTCGCAAAACAGCTGCACGGCGGCGAAGTGCCGGGCCGCCTGCGCGTCAGGCACGACGTCGGCCGGCGGCAGTCCCAGCGCGGGCAGGCGCTGCAGATGTTCGCTGGTGATGCGCAGCGGTTCGCGGCTGGTGGCCAGCACATGCAGCTGCGGCGCGCCCTTGAGCAAGGCATCGGCCAGCGCGGCCGCCGCGCCGATCACGTGTTCGCAGTTATCCAGCACGATCAGCATATGACGCTGGCGCAGATAAGCCAGCAGGCCGGGCATGGAATCGCCGGCCGGCACGGCCACGCCCAGCGCCGTGGCCAGGGCCAGCGGCACCAGGCGGCCTTCGCCCAGCGGCGCCAGGTCGACGAAGCAGACGCCATCGGCATAGCGGCGCAGCACGCGCGTGGCCAGCGCCACGGCTACCGTCGTCTTGCCGATACCGCCTGGTCCGACGATGCACAGCAGACGCAGTTGCAGCAGCTGGTTGGCCATCGCCTGCACGGTTTCGCCGCGGCCCACCATGCGCGTCAGCAGCACCGGCAGGTTGTGGCGCGGCTCGGGGGTGGCCGGGCCGGCCGCCGCCTGTCCCGTGTACGACAGGGGCGCCAGGAAGCCGTAGCCGCGTCCGGGGATGGTGGTGATGTAGCGCTGGCCGTCGCGGCCATCGCCCAGCACCTTGCGCAGCGCGGCCAGGTGCACGCGCAAGGTGGCATCGTCGACAACGGCATGCGGCCAGACGATGGCCAGCAATTCATTCTTGTCGACCACCTCGCCGGCCCGCTCCAGCAATGCCAGCAGCAAGTCCATGGCACGGCTCCCCAGGCGCAGCGCGCGCTCGCCATCGAACAGCAGGCGCTCGAGCGGCAATAGGCGAAACGGGCCGAAAACAAAGGCCGGAATGGAGCTGTTCATAGTTGATGCATGGGGAAAGAGTGAAAGCAAACGGCGTGCGGTGGCCATATTCTACTGAGCATCGGCGCCAGGCCGCATGGCGCCATGTATGCGTCCTGTTACAAGGCGCGCTCACATGGCCGTCGCCGGCGACGAATGCGGCGCGGCAGCACCGGCCAGCAGCGCGCCGATGGCCGCTGCCGGCGCCGGGCGGTGCAGGTAAAAGCCCTGCACCTGCTGGCAGCCAAGGCGGCGCAGGCGTTCGAGCTGCTCGCCGCTTTCCACTCCTTCTGCCACCACCTGCAAGCCCAGTCCGCGCGCCAGGGCGATGGTCGAGGCGACGATCATGGCGTCATTGCGGTCGATGGCAATGTCGCGGATAAAGGAGCGGTCGATCTTCAGCGTGTGGATCGGCAGCATCTTGATGTGGCTCAGGCCAGAATAACCGGTACCGTAATCGTCGAGCGAAATGGCCACGCCCAGCGCGCGCAGGCGCACCAGCACATCCTTGGCCTGCGAGATATCGTCGATGAAGCAGCTTTCCGTCACTTCCAGTTCCAGCAGCCCTGGCGCCAGGCCGTACCTGTCCAGGCAGCGCGTCACGGTGGCCAGCAACTGCGGGTCGCGCAGCTGCCGTGCCGAGATGTTGATCGCCACCGGCACCAGCGCCAGCCCCGCCATGCGCCACTGCGCCAGCTGGCGGCAGGCGGCGGCAATGCTCCAGTTGCCCAGCGCGATGATGGCCTGGGTTTCCTCGGCCAGGCCGATGAATTCATTCGGGAAGATCAGGCCATGCCGCGGATGGTCCCAGCGCAGCAGGGCTTCCAGGCCGACGATATGCCGGCGCGCCGTGTCGAACTTGCCCTGGTAATGCAGGCAGAATTCGTCGTCGCGCATGGCCAGCTCGAAGCGCCCCTGCAATTCCAGGCTGCGCGCCGACGACAGGTTCAGGGCCATGTCATGGAAACGGTAGCTGTCGCGCGTCGCCTTGGCATTGTCCATGGCGCTGCCGGCACTGGCCAGCAAGGCGTCGACGCTCTGCCCGTCGCGCGGATACAGGGCGATGCCGATGCTGGCCGTGGCCGAGATCGCGGCGCCATCAGGCACTGAAAATGGCTGGCGCAGCGCCGCGAGGGCGCTGCCCGCAACGGCTGCCAGGCGCTCCTCGCTGCCCACTTCGCACAGCAGCAGGACGAATTCATCGCCGCCGAAACGCGCCAGCAGGTCGCCATCGCGCAACACGCGGCGCAGGCGCCCTGCCGCCTCCTGCAGCAAGGCGTCGCCGGCCAGGTGGCCCAGGCGCTCGTTGACGTGCTTGAAGCGGTCCATGTCGACCAGCAGCAGCGCATAATGGTTGCGGCTGTGGCGCGCCTGCAGCAGCTTGGCGCCGGCGCTGTCGTAAAAGCGGCGGCGGCTGGCCACCCCCGTCAGCGCGTCGCAGGCGGCCAGCTGGTCGGCGCGCTGTTTTTCGCGCGCCAGCTGCAGGCTCAGGGTGATGTGCGCGCCTTCCGCCTGGCGCCGCTGCGCGCGCAGCCGCCGCCGCGCGGCCCACACTACGGCGCCACCCAGCGACAGCACGGCCAGCGACACCAGCGCCGCCTGCGCGATCAGACGCAGACGCAGCCCGTCAAGCTGCGCCAGCACCCGCCCGCGCCGCTGGCTGACGCGTACCTGCAAGCCATGGCGCAGCAAGGTGCGCTGTTCCAGCAGGCAGCCCGCGTCGTGGCCGGCCTGGCCTGGCCCGGCGGCCGGCACGCCGTCCTGCAGCGCCGCCAGCACGGCGCCCGCGGCGCCGGCGATCTCGATGCGGCCATGCGCCTTGCGGCTGATGTCGCGGTAAGGACGCAGGAAATGCGCCAGGTCGGCGGGCAGTGCTGGCAGCGGCGCCAGGGCGTCGTCCAGCTGCGCCGCCAGGATCGCCGCCACATCGCGGTTCTCGATGCGCGCGCGCTCCAGCGCCTGCTCGGCCTCGTCGCCGAGGCGCACGGCCGTATAACCCCAGATGCACAGCAGCAGGCAGGCGGCCAGCACGGCGCACAGGACCGTGCTGGCCGCATGGCCCTGCCAGGCCGCGTCCAGCCAGCGCCGCGCGGCGAGCCGGCGTTCCACAATGACAGGCGCCTCCACTCAGCCCACTATGCGCTCAGGCGCCGCAAGGCGCGGGCCGGCGCAGGACGGCCAGGCAAGGCATGGGCCGGCAAGGCCGCCGGCGCCGGCTGCAGGCGGAACACGTTGACCACCTGCAGCAGGTTCGCCGCCTCGGTTTCGAGCGACTGCGAGGCCGCTGCCGCTTCTTCCACCAGCGCCGCATTCTGTTGCGTCACTTCGTCCATCTGCACCACGGCCTGGCTGATCTGGCCGATGCCCGTGCTTTGCTCGGCGCTGGCCACCGTGATGTCGGCCACCATCTGGCTCACGCGCGCGACGGCAGCCACCACCTCCTGCATGGTGGCTCCAGCCTGCGCCACCAGCGCCGCGCCCGCGTCGACCTGCTGCGTGGAATTGGCGATCAGCGCGCGAATATCGCGCGCGGCGGCGGCGCTGCGCTGGGCCAGGCTGCGCACCTCGGTGGCAACGACGGCAAAGCCGCGTCCCTGCTCGCCCGCGCGCGCCGCTTCCACGGCCGCATTCAGGGCCAGGATATTCGTCTGGAAAGCCAGCATGTCGATCACGCCGATGATATCGGCAATCTGCGCCGACGAAGCGCTGATCGCGTCCATGGTGTGGATCACCTGCCCCACGGCCTGGCCGCCGTCGCCGGCGATCTTTGCCGCCTCGGTGGCCAGCGCGCTGGCGTGGCGCGCATTGTCCGCATTCTGCTGCACCGTGGAACTCAGTTCCTCCATGGCGGACGCCGTCTGTTCCAGCGAGCTGGCTTGTTCTTCCGTGCGCGCCGACAGGTCGATATTGCCGGCGGCGATCTGCGTCGAGGCCGTGGCAATGGTGTCGGTACCGCTGCGCACGCGCTGCACGATGTCGAGCAGGTTGCCGTTCATGATGGACAGTGCGTCGAGCAGCTTGCCCGTCTCGTCGCGGCCATGCCGGCCAAAGCGCGACGTCAGGTCGCCGGCGGCCACCGTCTGGGCCACGCCCAGCGCATATTGC
The DNA here is from genome assembly GCF_051380655.1 of Janthinobacterium amylolyticum. NCBI lineage: Bacteria > Pseudomonadati > Pseudomonadota > Betaproteobacteria > Burkholderiales > Oxalobacteraceae > Janthinobacterium > Janthinobacterium amylolyticum. The sequence goes on along the minus strand of NZ_JBNYXL010000015.1, from coordinate 75,040 downwards.
AGCGGCGCGACGATGCTGCGCGTGACCAGCCACGCCGTCACCAGCGAAAAGGCGATGGCCAGCGCGCTCAGCGCCAGCATCATGCTGCGCGCCGACAGGTATTCCGCGTGCACCTGGGCGCCTGCCGCTTCCATGCGCTCGTGCTGGTGCATGATCAGGGTTTCCAGCGCCGCCATGTAGCGCAGCTGGTCGCCGCGCACGCTGCCCAGCAGCAGGGCCGCCGCCTCGTCGCGCGCCTCGGCGTCGAGCAGGGCCAGCACTTTGTCGCGGCCCTGGTTGAAGGTGGCGCGCGCCTGCGTCACGGCCGCCATCAGCGCGCGGCCCTGGTCCGACAGGATGATGCGGTCAAGCTGGGCCAGGCGCTGCTCCGTGTCCGCGCCCGCCCTGGCGATGCTGTCGCGCTCCTGCGCCAGCTGCCGCGGATCCGTCATCAGCAGCAGGTTGCGCGACGAGCGCGCGATGACATTGACGTTCTTGATGATGTCATTGGCCAGCACGGTCTTCGGATATTTGTCGTCGATTACGTCGCGCATGCGCAACTCCAGGCTGGACAGGCGTAGCATGCCCAGCGCCGCAGTGCCCAGCAACATCAAGGTCAATAAAGCAAAGGACCAGCGCAAGCGGGTCCCGATATTCATATTCGCCATCTTCATTCGCATCCTTCAGAGTGGTGCATCGGTCATCGCGCCGGGCCTCCATGCAAGGCTGACGGCAATGGCTGGCGCCGCCAGCGGCCATGGAAGGCCGGGCGCAGCGGGCGGAGGGGTCAGCCTGGACAAGGCGGAGGCGGGAGCTTGGGTTGCTACGGGGCAAGTGTGAGTTATCTCACAGGCAATGTCGCGTTAAGTTTTGCAAAGATTTGCTTAGATGATAAAACAGCTATTTTAATAACACTGTTTTTTTGGTAAGTAGTAACCACAACAGGCGCAGAATACGGCAGGCGGCGCGCCATGCAAAACGGCCGCACAGGGCGGCCGTCGGCTGGGTGGCGCAAGCGCCCTGCATCACCTCAAGGCATCAGAAGACTTCCCATTCGTCCTCGCGCGGCGCGCTCTGGCGCTGGGACGGCACGGCGCGCAGCACGGGCCGCGCCTTCGCCGGTGCCGCTGGACGCAGCGGACGCACGGGCGCCGCCGCCTTGCGCGGCTGACCAGCGGACGCCACCTGCGCCACCTGCATGCCATCGAGCTTGAACACGCTGACCACCCCGGCCAGCTGGCCCGATTGCTCCTGCAGCGATTCGGCCGCGGCGGCCGCCTCTTCCACCAGGGCCGCATTCTGCTGCGTCACCTGGTCCATCTGGCCGATGGCCTGGTTGATCTGGTCGATGCCCGAGCTTTGCTCCTGCGTGGCCAGGCTGATTTCGGCCATGATGTCCGTCACGCGCTGCACGCTGGAGACGATTTCCGCCATCGTGCTGCCCGCCTCGGCCACCAGCTTGCTGCCCGCGTCCACCGCCACCACGGAGTCGCCGATCAGGGTCTTGATCTCTTTCGCCGCGGCGGCCGAGCGCTGCGCCAGGTTGCGCACTTCCGTCGCCACGACGGCAAAGCCGCGTCCCTGTTCGCCCGCGCGCGCCGCTTCCACGGCCGCGTTCAAGGCGAGAATATTCGTCTGGAAGGCGATGCCGTCGATGACGGAAATAATGTCGACGATCTTGCGCGACGAGTCGTTGATGGCATCCATGGTCTCGACCACCTTGCCCACCACCTCGCCGCCCTTCACCGCCACGCCCGAGGCGCTCAGCGCCAGCTGGTTGGCCTGCTGGGCGTTGTCGGCATTCTGCCGCACGGTCGACGTCAGCTCTTCCATCGACGACGCCGTCTCTTCCAGCGAACTGGCTTGTTCTTCCGTTCGCGAGGACAGGTCCAGGTTGCCGCTGGCGATCTGCGACGACGCCGTGGCGATGGTCTCCGTGCCGCCGCGCACCTGGCCGACGATGTTCACCAGGCTGGAATTCATGTCTTTCAGCGCCTGCAGCAGCTGGCCCGTTTCTTCCGTCGTGTGCACCTCGATCTGGCTGGTCAGGTCGCCCGAGGCCACCGTTTGCGCCACTTTCACGGCCGAATTGATCGGCTGCGTGATGGCCCGCGTGATGTAGGCGGCGCAGGCGATGCCGATGGCCGACGCCAGCAGCGCCAGGATCACCATCAGGCTTTCCGAGCGCACCACGGCCGCGCCGCCCGCCTTCACGCTGGCCTCGGCCACGCCGTTATTGAGCTTGATGATCTCGTTCAGGCTCGCTTCGGCTTTGCTGAACAACGCGCGCGAATCCTGGTACTGCTTGTAGAAGTCCACGAACAGCGCTTTCTGGCGCTGCTCGTCGCGGTTGTCGGCCAGCTGGCGCAGGATGGCGCGCACTTTGTCGTCGTCCGCCTTCCAGGCCGTCCACTCGCCCTGGAAGCGCTGCCACAGCACGGCTTCCGCAGGGGTTTGCGGCAGCGGCTCGTACAGCTTGCGCCCCGCCTCGATATTGGTCCAGGCGCGCGTGCGCAGCTGCAGCGCTTCGGCAAATTTGTCCTGTGCCTGGTAATTGTTTTCATAGATGGCGGCCGTCAGGGTCGCGGCGGCGACGGCCGTCTGGCCTTCATTCATCATCAGCAAGCCCTGGATCGACGGCAGGCGCACCACGCCAATTTCATTGACGGCGTTGCCCACGGTGGCGATGCCCGTATAGCCGCTGATGCCGACAACCAGCAGAGCCGCCATCATCACGGCAACGAGGGTCGCCAACTTCCATTTGATCAGTAAATTCTTAAACATGGCTTGGTCCTTTATAAAGTCACGAAGATTGCTGGCGAAGTTGGGGCTGGCATGTTCGAGTAAAACAGCTGACACTTGTATAAAGGCGGCGGGGATGGGGCGTACGCTTCGTTACAATTGGCGAGATTCAATAATAGAAGCATAGTGGAAAATGCGCGCGCTGGCTGCTGCATACTTGATACAAATCAATATTTCTTTCCTGACTGTGGCGTGCCTTGCACAGTGGCATCGAAAAGGCGTCCGATGCCCTGCTTTGGTGCAACGATTCCTGCTCCGCGCCTATTGGCTGCGCAGTTAATAGTCGTATAAGATGGTCAGCAAGCAAACAACAGGGACACCATGGCTTATCCTATCGAACACAAACTGGTGATCGGCGTCGCTTCGAGCGCGCTGTTCGACTTGTCGGAATCGCACCAGGTCTACCTCGACAGCGGCCCGGAGGAATACCGCAAGTATCAGGAAACGCATATAGCCGAGGTGCTGCCGCGCGGCGTGGCCTTCCCTTTCATCCGCCGCTTCCTGAACATCAACAAACACTATCCGCGCCAGTCGCCCGTGGAAGTGGTGCTGTTTTCGCGCAATTCGCCGGAAACGGGCTTGCGCGTCATGCACTCGATCGCCCACTATGGCCTGGACATTTCGCGCGCCGCCTTCATGACGGGCAAGTCGCCCTACCCCTACCTGCCCGCCTTCAATGCGTCGCTGTTCCTCAGCGCGAATGAAGACGATGTGCGCAGTGCGCTGGCCTGCGAGTATCCGGCCGGCCTGGTGCTGCCGTCGCGCACGGAAGACGACGAGAGCGACGAGGAATTGCGCGTGGCCTTCGACTTCGATGGCGTGATCGCCGATGACGAGGCGGAAACCGTTTTCAAGCGCAACAATGACGTCGACGAATTCCACGCCCATGAAACCCTGAACGTGGGCACGCCGCACCGTCCCGGCCCGCTGGCCGACCTGTTCCAGAAGCTGGCCACCATGCAGCGCCTGGAAGAAAAAGCGCAGCGGCGCGATCCCGGCTACAAGAAGATCCTGCGCATCGCCATCATCACGGCGCGCAACGCGCCTTCGCACGAACGGGTCGTGACGACCCTGAAAAGCTGGGGCGTGGCGGCCGACGAGACGTTTTTCCTTGGCGGCATGGACAAGTCGCGCGTGCTGGGCGTGTTCAAGCCGCATATCTTCTTCGACGACCAGCTGAGCCACCTGAAATCGGTGGGCGGCACGATACCCATGGTGCATGTCCCCTTTGGCATCGCGAATGTGCGCGCAGGATAAAACCTGCTGCGCGGCGCGCTTTGCGGCCTGCGATGCTCACTGTACTCATGCACAGTTGCGCTTCCCGGCCACGAATCACTGTCGCTCACGACGGTTTTCTCAAGCGCGGAGATATAGGTGATGGTCTATAATCTTGCCTGTCAGCGCCGTCACCGGCGGCGCTGCGCGTACCACTGCTGTTCCATTCAACTGCCTCTGCCACTAGCGTCGTCGCCTGCATGTCCTTAGACTTAACAAAATCCCTCCCCAAACCCGGCAGCCGCTTTGCGCTGCCCGCCCTGTATGGTTCATCCGACGCCTATGCCCTGGCGCTGGCCGCGCTGGAATTGAAGTCGCGCGGGCAGATGCTGGCCGTGGTCGTGGCGCAGGCCAGCGATGGCCAGCGCCTGCTCGATGAAATACCGTGGTTTGGCGGCAAGGAGCTGCGCTGCCATTTGCTGCCGGACTGGGAAACCCTGCCCTACGACGCTTTTTCGCCGCACCAGGACCTGGTCTCCGAGCGCCTGGCCACGCTGCACGAAATCCAGAACCGCCAGTGCGACGTCTTGATCGTGCCGGCCACCACGGCGCTGGTGCGCCTGGCGCCGCCATCGTTCCTGGCTGCCTACACCTTCTTCTTCAAGAAGGGCGAACAGCTCGACGAGGCGCGTTTGAAGGCGCAGCTGACCCTGGCCGGCTACAGCCACGTCTCGCAAGTGATGTCGCCCGGCGAGTACTCGGTGCGCGGCGGCCTGCTCGATTTGTTCCCCATGGGTTCGGCCCTGCCCTACCGGCTCGACCTGTTCGGCGACACCATCGAGACCATCCGCACGTTTGACGCCGACACCCAGCGCTCGCTGTATCCCGTGCACGAAGTGCGCCTGCTGCCGGGCCGCGAATTTCCCATGGATGAAGCGGCGCGCACCACCTTCCGCAACCGCTGGCGCGAACAGTTCGAGGGCGACCCGTCGCGCTCGGTGGTCTACAAGGACATCAGCAGCGGCATCGCCTCGGCCGGTATCGAATACTACCTGCCCCTGTTCTTCGAGCAGACGGCCACCCTGTTCGACTACCTGCCGCAAGACGCCACGCTGGCCCTGGTGGGCGACATCGACGCGGCCATCGGGCGCTTCTGGACGGATACGCAGTCGCGCTACCGCTTCCTGAAGGCGGACCGCGAGCGGCCGATCCTGCCGCCCGAATCGCTGTTCCTCTCCGACGAGCAGTTCTTCGGCCTGGCCAAGCCGTATCCGCGCCTGGCGATCAGCAAATCGAACGATGCGCTGGCGTCCGAGCTGTCGGCGCCCGTGCCGAACATCGCCGTCAACCGCCGCGCCGACGATCCGCTGGCGAACCTGCGCAGCTACCTGCTGCAGGCGGGCCGCCGCGTGATGATCTGTGCCGAATCGAACGGCCGCCGCGAAACCCTGCAGCAGTACTTCACCGAATACGACCTGCACCTCACGCCCGTCGAAGGCTGCGACGGCTTTTTGCAGTCCGATGCCAGGTTGATGCTGGGCGTGGCGCCGCTGCACGCCGGTTTCGAACTGTTCCGGCCCGAGGGCAACCTGGCCTTCGTCACGGAAACAGAGCTGTACGCCGGTTCCGGGCGCCGGGTCGGCACAAAAAAACAGGAAGGCGTGACGCAGGTCGAGTCGATGGTGCGCGACCTGTCGGAGCTGAAAATCGGCGACCCGGTGGTGCATATCAACCACGGCATCGGGCGCTACATGGGCCTGACCAGCATGGACCTGGGCGAAGGCGAGACGGAATTTTTGCACCTGGAGTACGCCAAGGACACGAAACTGTATGTGCCCGTGTCGCAGCTGCACGTCATTTCCCGCTATTCGGGCGCTTCGCCGGAAGACGCGCCGCTGCATTCGCTCGGTTCCGGGCAGTGGGAAAAAGCCAAAAAACGCGCGGCCGAACAGGTACGCGACACGGCCGCCGAGCTGCTCAACCTGTACGCCCGCCGCGCGCTGCGCCAGGGCCATGCGTTTGAATTCTCCGCGCACGACTACCAGCGCTTCGCCGACAGCTTCGGCTTCGAGGAAACGCCGGACCAGGCCGAGGCCATCCACAACGTCATCAAGGACATGACCTCGGGCAAACCGATGGACCGCCTGGTGTGCGGCGACGTCGGCTTCGGCAAGACGGAAGTGGCGCTGCGCGCCGCGTTCATCGCCGTCATGGGCGGCAAGCAGGTGGCCATCCTGGCGCCCACCACCCTGCTGGCCGAACAGCACGCGCAAACCTTTGCCGACCGCTTCGCCGACTGGCCCGTGCGCATCGCCGAATTGTCGCGCTTCCGCACCGGCAAGGAGATCACGCAAGCGTTCAAGGGCATGGCCGACGGCACCATCGACATCGTCATCGGCACGCATAAACTGCTGTCCGACGACGTGAAGTTTACCCGCCTTGGTCTCGTCATCATCGACGAGGAACACAGGTTCGGCGTGCGCCAGAAGGAAGCGCTGAAAGCGCTGCGCGCGGAAGTGGACGTGCTGACCCTGACGGCCACGCCGATTCCCCGTACCCTGGGCATGGCGCTGGAAGGCTTGCGCGACTTTTCCATCATCGCCACGGCGCCGCAAAAGCGCCTGGCCATCAAGACGTTTGTGCGCAGCGAAGGCGAGGCGATCATCCGCGAAGCGTGCTTGCGCGAACTCAAGCGCGGCGGCCAGATCTACTTCCTGCACAATGAAGTGGAAACCATCCAGAACCGCCTGGCCATGCTGACGGAACTGCTGCCCGAGGCGCGCATCGCCGTGGCGCACGGCCAGATGCACGAGCGCGACCTGGAAAAGGTCATGCGCGATTTCGTCGCCCAGCGCTTCAATATTCTGCTGTGCACGACCATCATTGAAACCGGTATCGACGTGCCGACGGCGAACACCATCATCATGCACCGCGCCGACAAGTTCGGCCTGGCGCAGCTGCACCAGCTGCGCGGCAGGGTGGGACGCTCGCATCACCAGGCCTACGCCTATTTGCTGGTGCACGACGTGCAGGGCCTGTCCAAGCTGGCGCAGCGCCGCCTGGACGCCATCCAGCAGATGGAAGAACTGGGCAGCGGCTTCTACCTGGCCATGCACGACCTGGAAATCCGCGGCGCCGGCGAAGTGCTGGGTGAAAGCCAGTCCGGCGAGATGACGGAAATCGGCTTCCAGCTGTATTCGGACATGCTCAACGAAGCCGTGCGCTCGCTGAAAGCGGGCAAGGAGCCGGACCTGGCGGCGCCGCTGGCGTCGACCACCGAGATCAACCTGCACGTGCCGGCCCTGCTGCCGGCCGACTTCTGCGGCGATGTGCACGAGCGCCTGTCGATCTACAAGCGCCTGGCCAACTGCGCCACGCAGGAGAAGATCGACGATATCCAGGAGGAACTGATCGACCGCTTCGGCAAGCTGCCCGACGCGGTAAAAGCGCTGATCGAGACGCACCGTTTGCGCATCGCGGCGAAAACCGTGGGCATCGTCAAGATCGACGTGCATGGCGAGGCGGCCACCCTGCAATTCATGGCCAAGCCGCCGATCGATCCGATGCGCATCATCGACTTGATCCAGAAGAACCGCCATATCAAGCTGCATGGCCAGGACAAGCTGAAAATCACGGTCGCCATGCCGGACCTGGCCGCGCGCGTAACGCAGATCAAGACCACCATCAAGCAATTGACGCTTTAGACTATTTTCATCATTTATGCAGGGCTGACCCATGACCAATACCAAGACCATCACCATGAATCTGATCCTGCAAGGCCTGGACGGCGACAGCGCGCGCCTCGAACGCATCGCCGCGCTGGCCGCGCCGACGTCCATCACGCGCCTGGGCCCGAACGCCGTGCGCTGCGAGCAGATCGCCTACTCGCCCGCGCTGCGCCCGACCATCGAAGTGGCGGCGCAGGCGGCGCAACTGGACGCCACCTACATGATGGGCCAGCGCGAACTGAGCGAATTCAAGCTGGTGGCGATGGACATGGATTCGACCCTGATCACCATCGAGTGCATCGATGAAATCGCCGACATGCAGGGCCTGAAACCGCAGGTGGCCGCCATCACGGAAGCGGCCATGCGCGGCGAACTTGATTTTGCCGCCAGCCTGAAACAGCGCGTGGCCCTGCTCGAAGGCCTCGACGCGTCGGCCCTGCAGCGTGTCTACGACGAGCGCTTGAAACTCTCGCTGGGCGCGGAAGCCATGCTGGCGGCCGTGCAAAAGGCCGGCCTGAAAACCCTGCTGGTGTCGGGCGGCTTCACCTTCTTCACCGAGCGCCTGAAAGCGCGCCTGGGCCTCGACTACACGCATGCGAATGAACTGGAAATCGTTGACGGCAAGCTGACGGGCCGGGTGTTGGGCGGCATCGTCGACGCGGAAGAAAAGCAGCGCACGGTGGAGCGCGTGTGCAAGGAGATGGGCATTGCGCCTTCCGAAGCCATCGTCATGGGCGACGGCGCCAACGACCTGAAAATGATGGGCATCGCCGGCCTGTCGGTGGCCTTCCGCGCCAAGCCCGTGGTGCGCTCGCAGGCCGATGTGGCGCTCAACTTCGTCGGCCTCGATGGCTTGCTGAACGTACTGGCCTGATGGCCTGAGCCGGCGGAACCTGGCGCCGGCGGGGGCGGTGCGCGCAGGGCGCGATATTTTTGCTATATTGCAAATTATTGAACAGCCTGCCTGCCCAACATGAAGGAAGCCTCCATGCCGCCGCCACTGCCGGAAGATATACAACGCCACCTGGAACTATTCGTCGCCGCCGCGCAAAGCGCCTTCGGTGCCGACCTGGCCGCCGCCGTGCTGTTTGGCTCGGCCGCCGACGGCCAGTTGCGCGCCACCTCCGACGTCAACCTGCTGTTGCTGCTCAAGCGCTTTACGCCGGCAGCGGCCGATGCGCTGCGCGGGCCATTGCGCCTGGCGCATGCCGCCATCGACCTGCAGGTGATGTTCCTGCAAGAAAACGAATTGGCGCCCGCCGCCGATGCCTTCGCCGTCAAGTTCGCCGACATCGTCGCGCGCCACCAGGTGCTGCTGGGCAGTGACCCTTTCGCCAGCCTGCGCACCAGCCGCGACGCCGTGCTGCGCCGCCTGCGGCAAGTGCTGCTGAACCAGCAGCTGCGCATGCGCGAACGGTATATGCTATTGAGCCTGAATGAAGAACAGCTGGCCGGCGCCATCGCCGACGCGGCCGGCCCGCTGCGCTCGGCGGCCGCCTCGCTGGCGCAGCTAGAGGGCAAGTCGGCGCAGTCCGGCAAGCAGGCGCTCGAAGCGTTTGTCGACCAGCTGGGCGAACCGGCCCTGCACGCGGCCCTGCAAACCATGTCGGCCGCGCGCGAGACGGCGCGCCTGGCGCCGGGACAGGGCCTGCCCGCCTTCACGGGCCTGATGACGCTCACCGAACGCTTGCGCGAACACGCGGAGCAGATGCGGTGAACGGCGTCAATCCCTTTGACTGGAGCGGGCCATGGTTCCTGCTGGCCTACCTGGCCTTCGGCCTGCTCGTCTACTACCTGGCGCGCGAGCTGCTGATCGGCCAGGAATTGCGCAATCCGCATGCCCAGCTGTCGCTCGCCGATGATCCTTACCGCATCGCCTATTTGCGCGGCGGCGCGCTCGAAGCCGTGAAGATCGCCGCCATCGTGCTGGTCGACCGCGGCTTGCTGCGCGCCGATGGCCCGCTGCTGGAAACGGCCAGCGCCGACAGCCTGCGCTTCGCCAGCCACGACATCGAACGCGACGTGCTGCGGCTGTACCTGGGCCGCCAGGGCCACAGCAAGGAGCTGGCCGTGCAGGCCGCGATGCTGCCGGCATGCCGCGCCTACCAGGACATCTTGACGCGGCAGGAATTGCTGGTCGGCCCGCCGCTGCTGCGCCGGCGCAAGCGCATCACCTGGACCGCGCACTGGCTGCTGCTGACGGTGGCCGCCGTCAAGGCCGTCATCGCCATCAGCCGCCAGCACTACAACCTGCTGTTCCTGGCGGTCCTGCTGGCGGTCTTCCTGCTGATGCTGCGCGGCTTGCGCACCCAGGCGACCAGCTGGAGCGCGCGGCGGCTGCTGACGGACCTGCGCATGCTGTTCGGCCGCCTGAACCTGCGCTCGGCGCGCCTGCAGGCGGGCAGCAGCAGCGCCGACATGGCACTGCTGGCGGCCATCTTCGGCATCGGCGCCCTGCCCTTGTCCGTGTACGCGTTTGTCGCCGAACTGTACCCAACGCCCCGGCACAACAGCGGCGGCGACTCCTCGTCCGGCGGCACGGGCGACGCGGGCGACTCGTCATCGGGCGGCGGCGGGGACGGCGGTGGCAGCGGCTGCGGCGGCTGTGGCGGGGGCGGCGGCTGTGGCAGCTAGCGCGGCGGGCGCAGCGGACCGCGTCGGCCTGGGCTGGCGCGGCGAACTGGCCGCCGGCATCGTCGCCAACCTGGCGCACATCGACGTGCTGGAAGTGATCGCCGATGATTATTACGGCGCGACGCGCGCCAGCGTCGCCGCCTTGCGCAGCCTGGCGCGGCAAATACCGGTCAGCCTGCACGGCGTGGGCATGGGACTGGCTTCCAGCATCCCCGCAGAACCGCGCCGGCTGCACGCCATGGCACGCCTGATGCGGGAGGTGCAAGCGGAATCGTGGTCGGAGCACCTGAGTTTCGTGCGCGCGGGCGGCGTCGAGATCGGCCACCTGGCGGCGCCGCCGCGCACGCCATGCAGCGCCGCCGGCGCGATCGCCAATATCGGGCTGGCCACGCGCATCGTCGGCAGCGCGCCGCTGATGGAAAATATCGCCACGCTGATCGCGCCGCCCGCCAGCACGCTCGACGAAGCCGAGTGGCTGGCGCGCATCGCCGATGGCGCGCAAGTGCCGCTGCTGCTCGACCTGCACAACCTGTATGCGAACGCCTGCAATTTTGGCCAGGATGCGGAACAGTCGCTGCTGCGTTTACCGCTGGCCAGGGTCGCCGCCGTGCACCTGAGCGGCGGCCACTGGATCGCTGCGCCCGATGGCAGCCGACGCCTGCTGGACGACCATCTGCACGACGTGCCGTCCGCCGTCTTCGACTTATTGAGCGTGCTGGCGCGCCATGCGCCGCAGCCACTGACGGTGATCGTCGAGCGCGACGGCAATTATCCGTCGTTCGGCCATGTGCTCGGGCAGCTGGAACTGGCGCGCGCTGCCTTGCGCGCTGGGCGAAACGCATGAGTTCCCCCGCGCTGGAAACCTGCCTGGCCAAGCTGTACACGGACGACGCCTTGCGTGAGGCCTTCCTGCGGGCGCCCCACGCGCAGGCGCTGCTGCATGGCTTGTCGCCGCAGGAAGCCGAGGCCATGGCGGCGATCGACCGCATCGGCCTGCAAATGGCCGCGGCCAGTTACCAGGCCAAGCGCGCGGGGCGCGCAGCGCATGGCAGCCAGCCCAAAGCGGCGCGGCGCTGGTGGCAGCGGCTGCTGCCAGCCTGGTGCTGATGACCGTTACAAGTGCCACAGACGCAGCGGCAGCAATCCCCACCAGGCCAGCACCAGCAGCAATTGCAGCGCCGCCAGCAAGGCGACCCAGTCCCATTTCGCCAGCGTGCCGTATTCGGCCGCCGTGCCGCGGCTGCGCCAGCAACGGGCCAGGCCAAAGGCCATGGCCAGCGGCAGCGCGCCCGTCGCCAGCGCCAGCAGCACGCTGGCAATGGTGACGTCGCCCAGGCGCAGGAAGGACTGGAAGTACAGGAACGGCAGGGGTAGCAAGAGTCCCAGCAGCGACAGCACGGGCGCGAACAGATGGTCGGCCCGCCCCAGGCTGCGGCGCGCGGCGCGGTACACGCCCACCAGCAGCACGTACAGCAAGCCAGCCACGCCCAGCGCCAGGCTGCCCCACAAGACCAGCATGCGCAGCATCGAGGCCCGCTCATAGCTGCGCAAGCCATCGCTGAGCACATGCCGGCCCTCTTCCTGCATCAGCACGTGGGACGGGGTGCTGCGGTCGCTGGCGCGGAACAGGAAGCCACCCACCGGTTCCAGCTCCTTCGGCTCGCCCTGGAAGGGAATCAGGAACAGCGACTCGCCATCCCATTTCAGGCGCGTAAAACCGAAGACGGCGTCGACCCAGGCCATGCTGGCCATGGCGCTGGGCGATGGCACGTACACGCCCTGCCAGTTTTCCACCGTGGGCGCGGGCGTGCCGCGGGGCGCCGGCGCGCGCAGCGGCACGTCGAGGTCGCGCAGCAGCAAGCGGTTGAAGCGCTCGTAGTCAGCCCCTTCCGCATCCGTATTGAAGGCAACAAAGAATGCGCTGCCCTGTTCCGGGTAGATGCACAGCATGGCGCGGAAACCCGCCGTGGTGCCAGGATGGCAGGCGCCCACCACATTGTGGCGGTCGCGCACGGCCAGCGCCAGGCCATGGCCCGTTTCCAGGCCCGCCTGCGCCGCATCCGTGCCGGCCGGCTCGGACAAGGCGCCCATCAGTGCCAGGTCGATGAACTGCGCGCCCTTCAGCTTGCCGTCGCCCAAGAGGAATTGCGCCAGCCTGGCCATGTCGTCAGCCGTGGTGGTGAACTGGCCCGCCGGGCGCAGATACTGGGGCACGGCCGCCTGCGCCACGCCATGCTCGACGTGGCCCATGGCCAGGCGCGGGTTGCGCTGCGCGCCCGTTTGCGTGCTCATTTGCGTCACAAAGCCAAAGGTACTGTCGGCCATGCCCAGCGGCTGCAGCAACTGCGCATCCAGGTAGCGCTCATAAGGCTGGCCCGTGACGCGCTCGATCACCATGCCCAGCACGCCATAGCCCATGTTCGAATACGCGTAACGGGTGCCGGGACGCGTGCGCACGCGCAGCAGGCCGCCGCCGTCGAAGGCCTCGGCCAGCGGCGTGTCCGGCTGCGGCTTGCCGCTGAACGCCTGCCACAGGCGCACATTGTCGAGGCCTGCCGTATGCGCCAGCAGGTGGCGGATGCGCACGGGGTCGCTGGCCAGCCAGGGGTTGCGCAGCGCCAGTTCGGGCAGCACCTGCTGCACCGGGGTGTCGAGCGTGAGCCGGTCTTCGCTGATCAGGCGCAAGACGCCCAGCGCCAGCATCACCTTGGCCACGGAACCCACCTGCACGCGCGTGTCGGCCTGCATGGAGGCCTTGGCGGCCACATCGCGCAGGCCCGCTGCGCCCGTGCGCACTTTGCCATCCGGCAGCACTTCGCTCCACACGGCGCCCGCCAGGCCCTCGTCCTTCAGGCCGGCGGCAAAGTCCGCCTCCAGGGTAGCGGGAACGGGGGCCGCGTGGGCCGTCGCGCCGCACAGCAGCAAGACCGGCAAGGCGCGGCGCAGCCATCGCCTGGCGCGCATGGCCAGCGTGGGATGTCGGTTTGATGTCAACAATCTGTTCTGCCTTTTCCATGGACTGCGCTCCCCTGCAAAATTGCTTGTTACAATAAAAACGTTACCAAGCGAGGAACTGACATGTCACAAGAGATTATTCTGGATACCAAACTCCAGCAGACCAAAAACCTGGCCTGGTGGTTGTACCTGATTCATGGCGCCAGCTTCGTGTTTTCGCTGGGCGCCTTTTCCTTCATTCCGCTCATCATCAATTATGTGAAGCGGGACGAGGCGGCCGGGACCTTCGTATTCAGCCATCACAGCTGGATGATCCGTTCCTTCTGGTGGTATGTGTGCTGGGTCGTCGTGGGCGCCGTGCTGTGGGTCACCATCATCGGCATTCCGCTGGCGCTCATCGTCTGGGGTGTGGCCTGGCTGTGGAAGGCCTACCGTTTGCTGCGCGGCTTCCTCGACCTGAACAACAACACCCCCGTCCCCATGTAACTGAATCCCGGGCAAGCCAGCGGGCCTGCCCCTGCCGCTACATCGACGCGAACGCCCGTTCGATATCGGCGATCAGATCCTGCGGATCTTCCAGCCCCACGTTCAGGCGCACCAGCTGGCCCGGCAGCTTCCAGCCCTTGCGCATGGAGGCGATGCGGTATGGCATCACCAGGCTGTTGGCGCCGCCCCAGCTGTAACCTATCTTGAACAACTGCAAGGCATCGACGAAGCGGTCCGTCTGCGCCTCGGTGTAGCGGGCATCGAACAGCACGGAAAACAGGCCGCCCGCGCCCGTGAAATCGCGCTGCCAGATGGCGTGGCCGGGGCAATCCTCGAAGGCCGGATGCAGCACCGTGGCGATCTCGCCGCGTCCCTTGAGCCAGGCAGCCACCGTGCGCGCGCCCGCGTCATGGGCATCGAAACGCAGCTTCATGGTGGGCAAGCCGCGCAGCACCAGGTAGGCATCGTCGGCGCCCACGCCCATGCCAAGGCGCATGTGCGCCTGCGCCAGGCGCTCGTGCAGCGCCCTGTCGCGCGTAATGAGTGCGCCCATCAGCACGTCCGAGCCGCCCGACTGGTATTTCGTCAGCGCCTGCATGATGATGTCCACGCCCAGGTCGAAGCCGCGCAGGGCCAGTCCCGCCGACCAGGTGTTGTCCAGTGCCACCAGCACGCCGCGCGCATGGGCGGCCGCGCAAATGGCGGGCAAGTCCGGCACTTCCATGGTCACGGACCCCGGTGCTTCCGTCCAGATCAGCTTGGTATTTTCCTGGATGAGCGCGGCGATGCCGGCGCCGATCAGCGGGTCGTAATAGCGCGCCGTGATGCCGAAATCCTGCGCCAGCCAGCGGCCCAGCTCGCGGTTCGGGTTGTAGATATTTTCCGGCAGTAATACGTCATCGCCTGTTTTGAGCAGGGCAAAGTCCGCCATGGCGATGGCCGCCAGCCCAGACGGCGCCAGCAGGCAGTGATGCCCCCCTTCGATCTCCGCCAGCCGCGCTTCCAGGGTGAAGGTGGTGGGCGTGCCGTGCAAGCCGTAGGTGTAGGCGTTTTTTTCTTTCCAGTCGCCAGAGCGCATAGCCGCCACGTCCTTGAACAGCACGGTCGAAGCGTGATGAATGGCATTGGGAAAGGCGGCAAAGCCTTGCGGCGCCTGGTAATCGCTGTGGATCAGCGCGGTCTGCGGAGATTTGGGTGTGGTCATGGCGTCAGCATAAGAGCATGGGGCAAATAAAAAGGCGGGCCAGCAATTGCCGGTCCGCCTTGATTGTAAGGGCTTTGCGCCCTGCACGCCGTACACCTGACAGAGTGTTACACCTGCATAAAAAACATTCAGGCCAAGGCGCGCTGCCGAAGACAGTACCATACTGTACGGCAAGGCAGCGCAACCCCGGCATGGAGGTTTTTTACTCGGCAGCGCCCCACAGGTCGTGCGCATCGGCCGACGTGATGGTCACGTCGACGAATTGACCGACGGCCAGCTTGCGGTGCGGTTCGAACGGCGGCTTCACATACACGACGCCATCGATTTCCGGCGCATCGGCGGACGAGCGGCCCACGCCGCCGGAGCGGGTGACTTCATCGATCAGCACGCGGACGGTCTTGCCGACCTTCGCTTGCAGGCGTTTCTTGGAAATTTCTTCCTGCAGCAGCATGACGCGGCCGCGGCGCTCTTCGCGCAGCTCTTCCGGCACAGGGTTGGCGATCTCGTTGGCGGTCGCGCCTTCGACAGGCGAATAGGCGAAGCAGCCCAGACGGTCAATCTGCGCTTCCTTGAGGAAGTCCAGCAAGTATTCGAATTCCGCTTCCGTTTCACCAGGGAAACCGGCGATAAAGGTCGAGCGGATGGTCAGGTCCGGGTTGATGGCGCGCCAGGCCTGGATGCGGTCGAGGTTTTTCTCGCCGCTGGCCGGACGCTTCATGCGTTTCAAGACATCAGGATGCGCGTGCTGCATCGGGATGTCGAGGTAAGGCAGGATGTGGCCGCCGCTCATCATCGGGATGATCTGGTCCACGTGCGGGTATGGATACACATAGTGCAGGCGCACCCAGGCGCCGTAAGACTTGGCCAGTTCGCCCAGCGCTTCCGTCAGCTGCGTCATGTGGGTTTTCACGGGACGGCCATTCCAGAAGCCGGAACGGAATTTCACGTCCACGCCATACGCGGAGGTATCTTGCGAAATGACCAGCAATTCCTTGACGCCAGCCTTGAACAGGTTTTCCGCTTCGATCATCAGCTCGCCGATCGGACGCGAGACGAGGTCGCCGCGCATCGACGGGATGATGCAGAAGCTGCAGCGGTGGTTGCAGCCTTCGGAAATTTTCAGGTAGGCATAGTGCTTCGGCGTCAGCTTGACGCCTTGCGGCGGCACCAGGTCGAGGAACGGCGCATGCGGCTTCGGCAGGTGCAAGTGGACGGAATCCATTACTTCGGCCAGCGCGTGCGGGCCCGTGACGGACAGCACTTTCGGGTGCACCTTCATGATGATGTCGTCGCCGGCAGCATCTTTCTTGGCGCCCAGGCAGCCGGTAACGATGACCTTGCCGTTTTCAGCCAGCGCTTCGCCGATGGCGTCCAGCGACTCTTGCACGGCAGCATCGATAAAGCCGCAGGTATTGACGATCACCAGATCGGCGCCAGCGTAGGATTTCGCCGTTTCGTAGCCTTCGGCGCGCAGTTGGGTCAGGATTTGTTCGGAGTCGACCAGCGCTTTCGGGCAGCCGAGCGAGACAAAGCCCACTTTCGGCGCCGCACCTGGCATGGCCAGCATGGCCTCGGGCTGGGCGGAAGGAACGGGAATACGGTGAATTTCAGACATAGTTGGCAGCTAGTAAAATGGTGAGGCGAATCGGCTATTGTACCCCGAGCCGCCTCTTGCTGTCAGTGGCGGTCTGGTTTTGCTGCGGGATATGCAACGGTGGGAGCTACGGGCGACCCGCCCTGAGCATCTTCTTTCACGCATTCCATATCTGGCTGCAGCCCATACTTGACTAATGTACTTGTTATTTCATACACAGTCTCGCTATAATAAGATTTTATTGCACTGTGGAAATAAAATGTTCATCAAAAATCTCGTTGCCAACGTTTTTGCAGGAGCCGTCTCTGCGCTGATGCTCGGTGGCTGTGTCACAACGCATGTGCAGCGCCCTCTCAGCGTCGGCGTGCCCTCCGAAGGTACAGCCGTTACTGTCAGCATTACTGCCAACACTGATGAGGTGAACGGATTGGGCCAGATCACTTTGGGCCGCCTGAGTAGCGGAGACGCAGTATCCAGCCTGGTCCTGCAGCAATATATCCTGAACCAGGTTGCCAAGGATATGGCGCGCGACACGACTCTTTTCATGGGGACCCTGCCACCGGGGAAATACTACTTCAGTAAACTGGCCGACGCCGGCAAATCAAACCGCTACATCAAAATGGGCAGCGGCCTGGACTTATTTACTGTGGAGGAAGGCAAGCCGGTCGATCTGGGCCGCCTGATCGTCACTCCTCTTTATGGCGAACGTGTACTGGTCGGCCGCAGCGTGCGGGTGCGAGACAACCGCACCCTGCTCGAACGCTATTCTCCCGAGCACCTGAAGCTGTTTGCACCCGAAAAGACAGTCAGCTGGTCCGGATCGCGCAGTGATACGGATCGCGCTGAGGAAGTCGCCATGGCCCGCCCCACCGGCGCCGAATGCGTGACGGAGCTACCAGACGGCAGCGTGGCGGCCGCAACCCGTATGGGCACAGTGCTGTGGCGCAGCCCTGAGGGAACATGGAAACAACTGGCCAGCGACAAAATAGAGACGCTGAACTGCGTGCAGCCGGTGCAAATGCCGGATGCAGACTTGCTGGCCTTCGGCGAGTTCGGCACCCTGCTGCGCCATGCGCCGGGACAGAACAAGCTTGAACCGATTGACACTGGCAACCTTCCCTATGGCAATCTGGTCGGACTGGCTGGCAATATGGACGCAGGCTGGTATGTCGCCGTCCAGCGTAACAATGAAGTCACGATTTATCATTCCGCCCGTCTCGAGCGCGGCGAGTGGAATCAGGTACGCAGCGAGAAGCTGGGGAAGTGGCTCCTGAACCAGGACACCTGGTTCTGGCTGCGCGATATCGGCACAGGCTTTGCCTACACGTCGACGAAAGGAACGCTGCACCTCTACGACTACGCCAGTGGCCAGTGGTCAGAGCGGGCAATGCCCGATCGCCGTGTGGATGCGATGCGCATCAGCGGCAGCGGCATGTGGAGCCTCATAACACAAGGTTACGGGCCATTTGCGATCACCTCCAGAGATGCTTTCGTTTCAGTGAATCAAGGTCAAACCTGGCAAGAGATCACCGCTAGCCACATTCCGCTGGTTCAGCGTACCGATGGCACCCTGCTGCGTTTTGAAAGCAGTCTGATGAGCGATACGACCTTACATGCCAGTAGCGACATGGGCAAAACGTGGACACTGGTGGACGCCAAACCGAAATCACGCGAGTTGACCCCGCTTAAATCGGGTGCGATTCTGGGAAAAATAACGCGCTGGAGCGTGCCGGCGCAATTTGAAATATCGAACGACGGCGGTAAAAGCTGGACTGCCGAAAGCATGAAGTGAAAGTTCTGACCGTCAGTCGACAATGCCATGCCCACCTGATGTGAACGATGACTACCAGGCGGCATCCGTGCCGTCTGCCTGGATCAACTTGCAGAGCAGGAGCCGGATGGCGGACGCGCCTGAATATGTGGTGGAAGGCACGTCGATTGAAACCCTGATTGAGCAGATCTTTGGCAATCAGGAAGTCAGCTATATCCACGTCCACAACGCCGGACGCGGTTGCTACGCTGTCCGGGATGACCGGGCATAGGTAGCAATGGATTGCATGTGCGATTCTCAGGCTCCTGCATCGCTTATCATCAACTGCAGGCTATGAGCTTGCTCAGTCCGGTTCCAAGGCACGGCAGGAAGCAGCACCTGGGAATTCAATACGTAGCTTGGGCCAGGTACCTTGCCAATTCTTGCCACGCACGCGGCCTGCGTGGACCGATTGCTTCGCTGTCAGAAATCGCCCTGTCGGCCGGACTACCAGATCGAAAAGATCATGCAGGCCGAAAGGCGCCGCTATATCGATGTCTGCAAGGTCATTGAGTCGCACACCCACGGCAGTGGCGGTTTCCGGCCAGTATCTCATGGCATCGGAAGCGGTCAGGTAAGGCAGGTCCGCATTGCGTTCATGCATACGCGCCTGATTCTTTACCGACCAGCCCAGCGTGCCGTCCCGTGCTCTTAAACTCGACTCAAGCATGGCGTCATGCGCCTGTGTCGCCTTGCTTGGGTCGTACCAGATGACGTCGATATCGTGAGGCAGTGGCCAAGGCGAACGTTGATGCAAATGATCCCACTCACAGCATCGCACAAATCCCGCAGCAACCCAGCAATCGGGCAGATCAAGTTCCCTGACAAGACGAAGGACATGCATTTGCTCATTATCGGCTGCAATCATTGCCTGCAATTGCTCAAGCAGCGCCATAGATACTCCTCGTGAACCTGCAGTTGCATATCAAACGAACGCTGCGATGTCATCCTTGCCCGACAGCGTCTGCCCATCAAGGAAAAATGGTTGCACCATGCTCCGATCAAAACCCGGCACACCGAGGCGATATGGCGCCTGAATGCACAACGGCACAGGAACTCCTGTGCCGTTGTGCGACGTAAAAACCGGATCAGCTTATTTTTTGTCCGTCGGCGGCACCGGCGGAACAAACGGGAACGTGCCGAACAGATTCTTGCTCTGGCTCTGCATCTGCTCCTGCATCTGCACGAACAGGCTCTTGCTCTGGTCGATGTAGTTGTTCATCATGCCTTGCATCATCGGGCCCTGGACATTCATGAACTGCGTCCACATTTCCGGGCTGAATGGCTTGCCTTCGAAGCTGCCGGCCGACGTGCCCGTGAACTTGTGCTGGATGTCCGTGAACGCTTGCACGTTCTTTTCCAGGTAGGAGCCCATCATGCCCTGCATGGCGTGGCCATAGTAGCGGATGATCTGCGACAACACGCTGCTCGAGAACATGGGCGCGCCGTTCGCTTCCTCTTCCAGAATGATCTGCAGCAGGATGCTGCGCGTCAGATCTTCACTGGATTTGGCATCGACGACGGTAAATACCTCATTGTCCAACACCAGCTGCTTGACGTCCGTCAAGGTGATGTAGGAACTGGTTTGCGTGTCGTACAAACGGCGATTGGGATATTTTTTAATCAGGCGGTCTATACTTTTTTTTGCACTACTCATCACAAGTTCCACTTATTGCGCCGCAACGCATACTGAGTTGATCCGAAAAAAAAGCGAACCAGGGTCCGCTTTCGCACCTGCCTACTTTTTGCATTATAGAGTGGAAAACAACTCTATTGCACATCTGGGCCGAAGATTCCCGCATTTATTGCAACGCAACCAAAAGTAATTTCCTGACAAGACCGGAGATCACCCCGGCCCTGCCTGGCGGGAAGCTTTGTGAACTAATCCGCCCTGACTTTAACATACCGGCCCGGCGCCGCCTCGATAGGCGCATGGCGTTTATTGCCCGGCTTGCCTGGCGCCTTGACATCGGCACCGCCATGTTCGGCCAAAAACGCCGCCCACTCGGGCCACCAGCTGCCCACGTGCTCGGTGGCGCCTTCCATCCATTGCTCGGCGGTCAATGGCTTGGTTTTCGCCGTGCGCGCGGTTCTGGCCGCGTCATTGCTCCAGTAGCTGCGCTTCTTCTTCGACGCCGGGTTGATCACGCCGGCGATATGGCCCGAGGCGCCCAGGATAAAGCGGTTGGCTTTCGGCTTTTTCGGGTTCAGCAAGGCCGTGCTGGCATAGGCCGCACCCCAGGGCACGATATGGTCTTCACGCGACCCATAGATGAAAGCCGGCGCGTCAATGCTGCTCAGGTCGATCTTTTCACCGGCCACCGTCAGCTTGCCCGGCACCTTCAGGCTGTTTTCCAGGTAGGTATTGCGCAGATACCAGCAGAACATGGGGCCCGGCAAGCTGGTGCCGTCGCCGTTCCAGTACAGCAAGTCGAACGCGGGCGGCTCCTTGCCCTTCAGGTAGTTCGACTGCACGTAATTCCACACGAGATCGTTCGGCCGCAGGCTGGAGAAAGTGCTGCCCAGGTCGCGGCCCGACATCAGGCCGCCCTTGGCCAGGCTCTGTTCGCGCAGCGCCACTTGCGGCTCGTCGATGAAGACGTCGAGCGCGCCCGTGTCGCAGAAATCCAGGAAGGTCGTCAGCAGGGTCAGGCTGGCGGCCGGATTTTCGCCGCGCGCCTTGAGCACGGCCAGCGCCGTCGAGACGATGGTGCCGCCCACGCAAAAGCCGAACAGGTTCAGCTTGTCCTGGCCGGAAATATCCTGCACCGCCCGGATCGCTTCGATCACGCCTTGCTCGACGTAATCGTCCCACGTCAGGTGCTGCATGCTCATGTCCGGATTACGCCAGGACATCAGGAACACCGTATTGCCCTGCTCTACCGCATAGCGCACGAGCGAGTTTTCCGGCTGCAAGTCAAGGATATAGAATTTATTGATGCATGGCGGCACCATCAGCAGGGGCCGCTGGTGTACTGTTGCCGTCGTCGGCGTGTACTGGATGAGCTGGAACAGCGCGTTCTCGAACACCACCGTGCCCGGCGTGGTGGCCACGTTGCGGCCCACTTCGAATGCGGATTCGTCGGATTGCGAGATGCGGCCCTTCTGCATGTCGGCCAGCATGTTCGTCAAGCCCTTGGCCAGGCTCTCGCCCTTGGTCTCGATCAGGGTTTGCTGCGCATCGGGATTGGTGGCCAGGAAATTGGCGGGCGACATGGCATCGACAATTTGCTGCACGGCAAACGCAATTTTTTGCTTCTGGTGCGGCGTCGCTTCCACGGCGTCGGCCATGGCGGTGAGAAATTCCGCGTTCAGCAGATACGCAGCCGCATTGAAGGCCGACAGGGGGCTGGCGTGCCAGGCGGGCGCGGCAAAGCGGCGGTCTTTCAGCTCCGGCGTCTTGCCGGCCATGAAGTCCGTCCACAGCCCCGTCAGCTTGGCCACATAGGCGTTTTTCAGTTGCTCGATCACTTCCGGCTTGATGCTGGCACCGGCATCCTGCAAAATGCCGGCAATCGGATTGCTGGCCGGCTGCGGTACCATGTTGAACCACGTTTTCCACTGCTCAGGATTGCTGATCTGCGCCATCCATTCCTTGGTCATCATTTGAGGATCGGGCATGTTCATAGATGTATGTAAGTCCATTCAAGATTGAGGGACGCCGAACAAAACCTACTGCGCGTCGGTATAGGCGGCCTGCGATGCTCACCGTACTAGAGTACGGTTGCGCTTCTTAGCCACCTCTCCCTTCCGCTCGCTACGGTTTTGTTAGGCGCCGAAACGTAGTCGAAAAATAAATACTTTAGGATCACCTGCATGCAAACTTTTACTGACTGCCACTACCAATGATGCTCATGACCGCTGTTGCCTGGATCTATGTCGTCGGCCTCATGGCGCTGACGGAACCGTCCATCGTCGCCGGGGTGATGACCTTCTTGCTGTACTGCGTCATACCCCTGTCCATCCTATTCTATCTGACGGGCTCGCGGAGACGCAAACGCAAGGCCGAGCTAAAAGCCCGCGCACTTGCCTCAGCAGACGATAAAACAAAAACGGCAGACACATAAGTGTCTGCCGTGCAGATTATTTGCGCCAGATCAAACTGGCCTGTCGTCCCGTGACGCCATCGCGCCGATACGAGTAAAACTGCGCCGCATCGCTGACGGTGCAATATTCCCCGCCCGCCACTTGCGCCACGCCATCGCGCAGCAGCATGGTGCGCGCCAAGGCATAGATGTCGGCCAGGTATTTGCCCGGCTTGCCATCGATGGCCGCGAACGCGGCGCTCAGCACTTGCCGCTCGGCATCATCACGCGCGCCGTCGCGAAACGCTTGCAGCACGTCCTGGCCCACTTCAAATTGCCGTGGACCGATGGCCGGTCCCAGCCAGGCCAGGATAGCTGTCGCGCCCTGCGCGCGCATGGACTCCACCGTGCGCTGCAGGACGCCATTGGCCAGCCCGCGCCAGCCCGCGTGCGCCGCACCGACGACGAGTCCGTCATGCGAACAGAACAGTACCGGCAGGCAATCGGCCGTCATCACCACGCATACGGCGCCAGCTTGGGTGGCGATGCTGGCGTCGGCGTCCGGCACGCGGCCGCCCAGGCTGGCCGCATCCGCCACGGCCACGCCGTGCACCTGCGACAGCCAGGCCGGCTGCGCCGGCAGGACCTCCGCCAGCCGCGCCCGGTTGGCCAGCACGTGCGCCGTGTCATCGCCCACGTGCGTGCCCAGGTTCAAGCCACCGCCGCCCTGCCCGTCAGCATACGGCCCCTGGCTGACGCCGCCCGCGCGCACGCTCGACAGCGCGCCCACGTTGGCGGGCAAGCCGGGCCAATGGGGAATGATGCAAGGCAACGGTGACGTCATCAGACCTGTTCCGGCTCGGGAATGCCGGCCGTGGCGATCAGTTGCGCGAAGTCGTCGGCCAGCGGCACGATCCACTCGCACGCTTCCAGGGTGCCCGGATGCACGAGACCCAGGCGGCGCGCCTGCAGCGCCTGGCGGGAAAAGACGGTCACCAGGTGCTGCTTGCCATACACATGGTCACCGACCAGCGCAAAGCCCAGATGCTGCATGTGCACGCGGATCTGGTGCGTGCGGCCTGTTTCCAGGCGACATTGCATCAGGCTCACGGGACGACGGTCGAGTTCGCCGCTGCCGATCAATTCATAGTGCGTGATGGCGGGCTTGGCCGTAAAGTTTTCAGAGACGGCCATCTTGACCCTGTCGCGCGGGTGGCGCGCGATGGAGGCGTCGATGGTGCCGGCCATTTTCGGCGTGCCCCATACCAGCGCGAAATACTCGCGCTTGACGGTGCGCGCCTGCAATTGGCGCACCAGGTCCGTTTGCGAGGCCAGGGTCTTGCCAACCACCATCAGGCCGCTGGTATCCTTGTCCAGCCGGTGCACGATGCCGGCGCGCGGCACGCCGGCGAGCTGCGGGCAGTGGTGCAGCAGGCCGTTGAGCAGGGTGCCGGACCAGTTGCCTGGACCGGGATGCACGACCAGGCCGGCCGGTTTATTGATCACGATGATATGCTCATCCTCGTGCACGATGTTCAATTCCATCGCTTCCGGCTTAAAAGCCTCGTCTTCCGGCGCGCTTTGCGGCAGAATGACGATCTTTTCATCGCCATAGGCGGTCATGTTGCGTTTGGCAACTTTTCCGTCCACGGTCACGAAACCGGCTTCCAGCCACAATTGCAAGCGGCTGCGCGAGTATTGCGGCACCAGCTGGGCGATGACTTTATCGAGGCGGTGGCCGCAGGCGTCCGGCGTCAGTTCCAATGTAATCGGGGCCATCTCCTCGAAGACGTCGTCGGCGGCAAAATCGCCGTCAAACGCCTCTTCGGCAGCATGGTCAGAAAGGGAGTCAAACGCGGGGTCAGCCAAATTAGGCTTCGGAGTTAATATCACAGCATTCCCATCGGCTATAATCAGCCTATTGTAAAATCTTGGTTAAAACCTTCTTGCAAAACGTCATGCAAAAAAAATTATCGTTGGTAGTCGCTTCAGTCGTTCTGCTCGGCATGTCCGCTTGCAGCTTGTTGCCTGAAAAAGTGGATGAGACCAAAAACTGGTCCGTTACGAAATTATACTCGGAGGCGCGTGAAGAAATGGCCGGGCAGCACTATGAAGCTGCAATCGGCCTGTTCCAGAAGCTGGAGGCTAACTATCCTTTCGGCAACTATGCTCTGCAAGCGCAGATGGAGATCGCTTACGCGTATTATAAGTCGGGAGACCAGGCGCAGGCACTGGCCGCTGTCGAACGCTTCATCAAGTTGCATCCGAACCACGCCAATGTGGACTATATGTACTACTTGCGGGGCCTGATCAGCTTTAACGACCAGATCAGTTTCCTGAACTTCCTGTACGAACAAGATCCGACCGAGCGCGATCCGAAAGCCACGCGCGAAGCGTTTGCGGCCTTCAAGCAACTGGTCGACAAGTTCCCGAACAGCAAATACACGCCCGACTCGCTCGAGCGCATGAATTACCTGATCGATGCGATGGCGAAGTATGAAGTGCACGTGGCGCGCTATTACTACCGCCGCGGCGCCTACCTGGCTGCCGCCAACCGCGCGCAAACCACGGTCGGCGACTTCCGTGCCTCGCCGGCCATCGAGGAAGCGCTGTTCATCATGTACCGCTCGTACGACAAGCTGGGCTTGACCGACCTGCGCGACGACACCTTGCGCGTACTGACCAAGAACTACCCGAACACGGCATTCCTCAGCCCGGAAGGGGTGAACAAAGAACGCAGGTGGTGGAAGTTCTGGCAGTAATCTGCAATAAAAAACCGGGCTAGCCCGGTTTTTTCTTAGCCCAAAGGCAAAATCCGGGGTCGTACCCTGAGGGTACGACCCCGGCATTTGCTTTAGGGTTATTCTCCAACCTTGCGCCGGAACACCCAGCTCTTGTCGTTCGATGCTTCCGGCACATACGCGTAGCCGTCGACGTCGAACTGCTTGAGCTGCTGCGGATCGCGGATGGCGTTGACGGCCGCGTAGCGGGCCAGCATGCCGCGCGCACGCTTGGCGTAGAAGGAAATGATTTTATATTTGCCGTTCTTCCAGTCCTCGAACACGGGCGCGATGACGGGCACGTCCAGCTGGCGCGGCTTGACGGACTTGAAATATTCTTCGGAAGCAAGATTGACCAGCACCTTGGCGCCCTGCTCTTTTGCCGTACGGTTCAGGCCGTTGGTGATGGTATCGCCCCAGAACGCATATAAATCCTTGCCGCGCGGCGTAGACAGGCGCGTGCCCATTTCCAGGCGGTGCGGGTGTATCAGGTCCAGCGGGCGCAGCAAGCCGTACAATCCCGACAGGATGCGCACCTGCGACTGGGCGTAGGCCAGCTGGGCCGGCTGCAGGCTGCGCGCCTCGAAGCCGGCATACACGTCGCCATTGAAGGCCATGATGGCCTGGCGCGCATCGTCGAGTTTGGGCGTCCAGGAGGCGTAGCGGGCCACGTTGAGGGCCGACAAGGCGTCGGAAATACCCATCAGGCTGCCCACTTCGGCGGGCGAAAACTGGCGCATGCGCTCGATCAGCTGGGCGGAATGGTCGAGAAAATCGGGGGTGCTGTGCAACGAGGTTGTTGGCGGCGTCTCCAGGTCGAGACTCTTGGCGGGCGAAAGCACGATCAACATAAATTATCACTACAGAATAGAATTGCCGACATGATACCTGCTCCACAAAAACTCGTCCTCGACACCAACGTTTGCCTCGACCTCTTCGTCTTCAACGACCCGCGCTGGGCGCCCCTGCTGGCGGCCATGGAAAGCGGCGCCGTGCACGCCATCACGCGTGCGGATTGCCGCGAGGAATACCTGGTGGTGCTGCATTACAAGCATCTGCCGCTTGACGAAGCCAGCCGCGCTGTCGCCGCCGCCCGCTTCGACGCCCACATCACGGTCGTGGCGCCGCCCGTTTCCGGCGTTCGCCTGCCCGTCTGCACGGACAAGGATGACCAGAAATTCCTTGAACTGGCGCGCGACGCCAATGCCGACATCCTCATCACCAAGGACAAGGCCCTGCTGAAACTGGCGCGCAAGACGGCCAAGGCGGGCATGTTCAGGATCATGCTGCCGGAAGGCTGGGCACCAGCAGGCTGAGCCGGAACGGCCGCACCCGGAACATGGCGCGCTGCGCTAGAATAGGCAACGATCCAATTTCCGCACTGCGACCCTACCGTTCATGAACAGCCCGTCCCTGCCCCATCTGACTCCCACCCTGACCAGCCGCCTGCCTCTCGTGGGCACCACCGTGTTCACACGCATGTCCAGCCTGGCGGCCCAGCACGGCGCCGTCAACCTGGGCCAGGGTTTTCCCGACTTCGACTGCGCGCCGGCCCTGGTCGAACTGGTCGGCGAAGCCATGCGCGCCGGCCACAACCAGTATCCGATGATGACGGGTGCCGCGCCCTTGCGCGAGGCCATCGCCGCGAAGATCGCCAGCCTGTACGGCCACGGCTATGATGCCGGCACGGAAATCACCGTCACGGCCGGCGCCACGCAGGCGCTGACCACGGCGATTCTGTGCTGCGTGCATCCGGGCGACGAAGTCATCGTCATCGAACCGGCCTACGACAGCTATCTGCCCGCCATCGCGCTGGCCGGCGGCGTGCCCGTGCTCGTCTCCATGCAAGTAAGTGAGCAAGGGTACAGCGTGCCCTGGGACAAGCTGGCGGCCGCCGTCAGCCCCAAGACGCGCTTGATCATCATCAACACGCCGCACAATCCGACAGGCACCATCCTGCGCCCGGCCGACATCGCCGCGCTGGCCGACATCGTGCGCGGCACGCAAATCCTCGTGCTGTCGGACGAGGTCTACGAACACATGGTGTATGACGGCGTGCCGCACGCCTCCCTGTCGCGCAATCCTGAACTGGCGGCGCGCAGCTTCATCGTTTCCAGCTTCGGCAAGACATATCACGTGACGGGCTGGAAAGTCGGTTATGTGGCGGCACCCAAGGCCCTGACGGCGGAGTTCCGCAAGGTGCACCAGTACAACGTGTTTACCGTCAACACGCCGATGCAGCACGGCCTGGCCGGCTACATGGCCGACCCGCAACCCTACCTGGACTTGCCCGCGTTTTACCAGCGCAAGCGCGACCTGTTCCGCGACGGCCTGGCGGGCAGCCGCTTTACCCTGCTGCCAGCCGACGGCACGTATTTCCAGTGCGTGCGCTACGATGCCATTTCGCAAGAAACCGAAGCCCGCTTTGCCGAATGGCTGACGAGCGAAATCAAGGTGGCGGCCATTCCCGTCTCCGCGTTCTACGCGCAAGGCAAGGAGTCGGGCATCGTGCGCTTCTGCTTTGCCAAGAAAGACGACACCTTGCAACTGGCGCTCGAGCGCCTGCGCAGCATCTAACCTTCCTGCCCCGGCACGGAGAAACGGACTACAGCATGGCACAGCGTCGCATCGGCCCCGCCGACCTGGTTCCCGGCGAACCCCTGCCCTGGGATTTGTTTCTGGCTGATCATAGTGCCGGCCCGCAGCTGCGCAAGGGACAGATCATCACGGATGGCACGCAGCTGGGGCGGTTGATGCAGCTGGGCCTGTACGTGGGCGCGCCCGACCAGCCGTCCGTCGTGCGCCTGCTGAACGAGGCGGCGCAGCGCCTGGAGCGTTTGCTGCTGGCCTTGCGCAGCGAAAACAATGCCGAGCGCGACGTGCGCGACATCGCCCGCGAACTGCTGCGCGCGCTGGAACACGACGCCGATATCGCCCTGGCCAGCATCATGCTCAACCAGATCGCCGGCAGCTACGCCGTGCGCCACTGCATCGAAACGGCCTTGCTGGCCATGCTGGTGGGGCGCGGCATGCATAAATCCCACGATGAACTGCTGCTGATCGGCGCCGCCGCATTGACGATGAACGTGGGCATGCTGCGCCACCACGACAGTTTCCAGGACCGGCGCGGCCCTTTGAACGACGAGGAAATGCGCATCGTGCGCCAGCATCCGCAGGAAAGCGCGGAACTGCTGCGCTGCGCCGGTGTCGATGACGAGGAATGGCTCAGTTGCGTGCTGCTGCACCATGAAAACGACGATGGCAGCGGCTATCCGCAGGGGCGCACGGCCGATGAAATCCTGCAAAATGCCAAGCTGATCGGTCTGGCCGACCGCTATTGCGCCCGCGTCTCGGCGCGCAACTACCGCCGCTCCATCGTGCCCGACCAGGCGCTGCAGCACATCTTCCTCGACCAGAGCGTGCCCGTCGACCCGCTGCTGGGCGAACAATTCGTCAGCCTGCTGGGAAAATATCCGCCCGGCACCTTAGTCCGCCTGCGCAGCGGCGAACTGGGCGTCGTCACGCAGCGGGGCGCCAGCCACGTCCATCCGCTCAGCGACCCGTTGGGCGCGCCGCTGGCCGCCGCCGAGCTGGCGCAACTGCCGCCGCGCGACACGGCCGACAGCCGCTTTGCCATCGTTTCCTCGCTGCACGAAGACGATGCGGGACTGCACTTCAGCATGCGGCATGTGTGGGGCGACGAGGCGCGGCTGTAGGGCCAGTGGTGGCGACTGAAGGAATGGCAGCTTGCACCCCGAAGCGGAAGTTCAGCCACATCATATTGGCCAGTTAACGCAGGCTAGCCTTTAAGATATCGTGTCTGTATACACCGAAATAAACTTCGCTTTCGTTCATGAATGTAAATGTCTTTTCCGTTGTTTCAAGGTGTTCATTAATGACAAGAACATGTACGGCCGATCCCCGCCCTAGCCCTTCGTTCGGGCGCAAGGTAGTGACTGCTTTGAACGAGTTGACGTTAATCGATCCTCTGTCTATGACTTGTGGCTCGCTCCAGTAGTTGTTACGAAGTGCTCCGGTCATTGCACCTGTCTTTCGACTGACCGAGAACTCAGTACCAATCCAGGTTGGGCGTAGGCCGTGCACAAGTGAATCAGGCTTGCCTTCGTCGGCCGCATGTACTGCCTGTATTTTGCACCTGTAATCAGGAAGTGCTTGGGCGCTGGATGATGCGGCCGCAAGAACAAGCATCAGGACTGCCCGGCAAGATAGGAGCGAAAGATTTATTATGTTAATCATGTAATCCTAATGCCGGGACGCAGCAACTGTCACGAGAATACGCTGTGCAGGGGCCTCTCAGCTAACGAACGACTACTCTTGGCCTAGCTGTCGATTTGGCTCAAAAATTCAATGCCGCCTAAACGGTAGCCTTTTAGGATATCGAGGACTACTGTTCCGAATATCTCATGTTCAATTAAAATATTTGCCTCGAATTGCCACAAGGAACCTTGCTCGTTCGGCCTTATGCGGGAAACATAGCCCACGTAAGCCATACTTTCCCATTCTCCATCGCCGCAGGACTCCAGCACGGCAGGCAGCCACTCGAACTCAGCGGCTTGCATTTTCACTGCGTCGCTCAGCATACGGGGATGAAAGCCGGTGACGCAGCCAACCCTAATATTACTCATACAATATTCCAGATTGTGATTCAACCGCCGGCTCCTGGCGGGCAACCGCTCTTCCCGCTTGCATTCGGGATGCCATTAGCCCTATCCGGCATGACGCCAACAATCTCACTTCGCCGACGTCAAATACGACCGCAAGCCATGCGTCAGGACCAAAGGAAACACGCTCGCATGATCTTCATCCTCGAAAACGCGCAAGCGTGTTTTCAAATTCGGAAACTTGTGCGATTTTAATTTTGCGTCGAACTCGCGCAAGTCCGCCAGCATGTCGGCATCTTCTTCCGCACGCGAACGTTTCTTTCCTGGCGCCAGCTTTTCCAGGCCGCCGATGCCGAAGAAGACGGATGCGGGCAGGTCCTTGTGGCTGGCCGCATACGCCTGCTCGCGCTCGAACATGATGCCGGCGTCGTACCACAGCGACGGGCTGCCGAGGATGTAGTGTTCGAAGGTGCGCGGCGCCGTCAGCAGGAATTGCAAGCCCAGCAGGCTGCCGTAGGAATGGCCAATAAACACCTTGCGCAGCATGTTGACGCGGTAGTGGCTGGCGATGAAGGGAAACACTTCCTCCGATAGGAACTTGCCATAAGCAGCCGCTTCGCCAAACGCCGGCTGACGGCCCGGCATGTCCGAGCGGTAGTCATGCTTGCGAGGCGTGGTTGGCGTGTAATCGCGGCGCCGGCTGTACACGCCGCCGTCGCCGTTGGCATACGACAGGCCAACGACCACCACCTCTTCCATGCCCGCATGCTTGTTCAGGCGCTGGGCGATGTTGCGCACGATGGGAAAGCCATAGTTGGCATCGACGACGAACAGCACCGGATAGCGCTTGCTGCCTTGCTGATAGGAATCGGGCAAGGCGACATACAGCTGATAGTCGCGCTTCAGGGCTTGCGCACGGATGTCGCGCACTTCGGTATGCTCAAGCACGTAGCTGGCAGGCACGCTGGCAGGCGCAGCCAGCGCGCTGTTGCACAGGCAGCACAAGGCGACGAGCAGGCTGAGGGGTTTCAAAGGGCTATCCTTCCTTGATGCAGCGGGCTGGCGACAGCCGCATGAATGTCGCAGGAAATTCCTGTGTGATGCCGGCAGCAATGTCGTCAAAACTCGTCAGGCATGAGCAAATCCTGCGGTAACGACACAGGCACGGACGCCAGCAGCGCTGGCGGGATATATTGCGCCGCTTGCCGCTCGTCTTCCGCCAGGCATGGATAGTTGACGATGAAATGCGCGACATGGCTCAGATACTGTTCGACCAGCCTGCGATACGGCACACTGACACGCTCCGCATCCACCTCCTGCAGCGCTGCATAGGCGCGCTGCAGGAAAATCGGGATTACGTAATAGTTCTTGCTCAGAAAAAGCCCCGTCACCTGGTTGACATAACACACTAGGGCATACGTCGGGCTGGCCATGCGATAGCACTGATCCGGACAAAGGCGCGGCGAGTTGATATGTTCCTGGAAGCTCTTGATTTCCCGTCTGGCCTCTTTCGCCCCTTCACGTTCATTGCGCATGGCGCTTCCTTTCAAGTTTGCTTACGAGCGAGGTCTGCCACATGCAGGGGATCGAACGCGATCAGGTCGCCATAGCTGGCTGCCGCATGTCGCGGATGGTTTTCAATGGTGCCGGAATAACAGCCTTCCTCCTCATCGATACCGGTCACTTGTACCCACACTCTTTCGCACTGGCCGTCGCCGCGCGCAGCATCTTCGGCGGCGAAGCGAAAGACAAGTTTCACGAGCGCGCCGATGGCCAGCGTATCCCGTACATCGGCAGGCGGTGGCTGGATATCCGTCAAATACTGGGCAAGCCAGATGGCGTCTTCGAGATAATAGCCCTGCTCCGAAAACGAGGGAAATGGGTGGTCCTTGCTTCGCACCCAGTATCCCGCGCCAGCACTCCATTGCGCGCTCCAGCCACAGGGCAAGTCATGCAGGTCTGCGAGCAAGTCATTCGTGCCTATCATGTATGCGAGACTGACGACCTTGACGGAACTCGATGCCGTTGCGCCTGACGGGACGTGAAATTGCCAATCCCCTTCGTAATCATGGTACACATGCAGGACGGGAGCACCGCTCAATACCTCCGTGGTCGTGAAGCAAGCAGTATTGGGGGCGTCGTGGAATTTCCAAGCAGTAGTCATCTTGTTTACGGAGTCGCCCGTTTGAGTCATGCGTTTCATTCATGTCGTACAGTTCCCTCTCCCGACAGCTGCGATATCGCTTGCTGTGGAGGAAAACGCTACTTCGCCATCGCCGCCGTCAACTGCACCAGCTTGCGCTCAACAAATGCCTGCAATTGCGGCGACAGGGTTTGCAAGCCCTTGGCCCGCTCGAACGCCTGGCGCGCCTGGGCCGGGTGGTTGTCGGCTTGCAAGGCGATGCCCAGGCCCATCCACCAGACGCTGTTGTCGGGCGCCATCTGCAGGGCAAGCTGGTATTGTTCCGCCGCTTCGCGGTAGCGCTGTTCGCGCTGCAGCACGCCGGCCAGGAAGGCGCGGTAGTCGCCATTGTCGGCGGCGTACGGCAGGCTGCGCATCAGGGTGTCGAGGGCGGCCGGGCCACCGCTGGGCTTGTCCAGCTGCAAGCGGGCCAGCATCATGGCCTGGGCCGGCTGTTTCGGGTCAAGTGCCAGGCTCAGCTGCAACTGGCGTGCCGCGTCGTCGGGGCGCTGCGCTTCGAGCAGCAGGCGCACGAGGGTTTCGCGCGCGCCCTGGTGGCGCGGATCGAGCTGCAAGGTCTGCTGCAAGCCGGCCAGCGCCTCGGATACGCGGCCATCCTGCAATTGGCCCAGCGCGCGCCGGTATTCATTCTCCACGCGCTGCTGCGGCGTGACTTGCTTGCCATCGACGCCGCGCTCGCTGGCGGCGGGCGCCGCCGTCCTGACGGCCGCCCTGGACACAGGCGCGACGGCAGGCTTGGGCGGTTTTTCAGTGATGCGGCGCAGCTCAGCGGCGCGCACCCTGGCTGGCGCCGCTGTCTCCTCGGCCTGGAACACCGGTTCGGGCGCCGCCGCTGCCACGGCGGCCGCGACAGGAACGGAAACAGGAACAGGACCAGGAACATTAGCAGGCACAGCCGCAACCACTGGCGCCGGTGGCGCAGCAGCAATGGCAGCAGGCGCCACCGGCGTGCCGGCCACATTGACCAGCACGGGCGGCACGGATGGACGCTTCCAGTACACCCAGCCCAAAGCGATGGCGGCGGCCGTCAGGCCGGCCGCGCCGCCGAAGACCAGCGCGCGCGACACGCCGCGCTCGCGCTCGGGCACGGCGCGGATGCCGCCCGCGTCGGCGCGGCCTTCCGGGGTGCCGCGGGCATCGAGGTCTTGCAACATCTTGTTAATCAGGCTCATCTACAGGCTCATCATTCGTCATCGGTTCAGTAAAGTCCAGCTCACGGCACTGGCGGCGGCCAGCACGCCGGCGCCGGCCAGCCATGGCCAGGGCCGCCGCCAGGGAGCTTGCCAGAAGCGCGGCTTGCTGGCCAGCGTATCGCTGGCCGCCAGCGCCACGTGGCGCCCGCTGACCTGCTGCCGTCCTTCGCCATACGCCACCATCAGCGCCTTGTGCGCCATGATGTTGATCAGGCGTGGAATGCCGCCGGAAGCCTGGTACAGCTTGCGCACGCCGCCCCGGCTGAACAGGCGCGCGCCGTCGAAACCGGCCACGCGCAGGCGGTGCGCCACATAAAAGTCCACGTCGTCGCGCGACAAGGGTCCCAGGTGGTAGTGAAAGGTGATGCGCTGCGCCAACTGGCGGATTTCCGGCAGCGCCAGTTTCACGTCCAGTTCCGGCTGGCCAAACAGCACGATCTGCAGCAGCTTGCGCTTTTCCGTTTCCAGGTTGGTCAGCAGGCGCAGCGCTTCGAGGCTGTCGACGGGAATCGCCTGCGCCTCATCCAGGCACAGCAGCACGCGCTTGCCTTGCGCCGCCAGGTTCAGCAGGCGCAGGTTGATGGCGTGCAGCAGCTGATGCTGCTCAATATCCTTTTCCAGCAAGACATCGAGGTCCTCGGCCAGCGCCAGGATAAGCGAGCGCGGCGGCAAGTTCGGATTCGGGATGTAGGCGGTGACGAAATCCGGCCCCAAGGACTGCATGAACTTGCGGCACAAAAAGGTTTTCCCGGTACCCACTTCGCCAGTGATCTTGATGAAGCCCTCGCCATTGCGCGCCGCCACCAGCAGGGTGTTGAGCGCCTTTTGCGATTGCGGGCCATTGAAAAAGAAACTGGTATCGGGCGTGAGGCCGAACGGCGCCTCGCGCAAGCCGAAATGGGCCTGGTACATTTAGCGCCGCCCCCCGAGGCTGCGCGGATCGAGCGACTCGATGCGCTTGCCCGATTCAAGCAAATCCTCGTTCCAGCTGTTGGCGCCATCGACGATGGTCGGCTTGATCAGCACCACCAGTTCGCGCTTCTGTATCACCTGCCCCGTATTGCGGAACAGCGCGCCCAGCACGGGAATATCGCCCGCGCCCGGCACTTGCGAGCGGTCCGACGTCGTCGCCTGGCGCATCAGGCCGCCGATGGCGACGATGCGGCCATCCTGGCTGCGCACCATGCTGTCCATCTCGGACGTGCTGGAGGCGGCCAGCGGCAGTTTCAGCGAACCTGCGCTGCCCAGGTCGACTTCCTTGTTGACAGTGGTGACCTGGCTGACGGACGGGTGCACGTGCAGGATGATGTTGCCGTCCGCATCGATCTGCGGCGTCACGTCCAGCACCACGCCGGAAAAGAACGGCTGCAAGGTCACGTTGGGGCTGGTGGTCGCGCCGCTGGCCGTGGTGTTGGTGGTGGTCGACACGCCCGTCACGTAAAACTCGTCCGTGCCGATCTTCAGCACGGCCTTCTGGTTGTTCATGGTGGCGATGCGCGGGCTCGACAGCACGTGCACGGTGCCTTGCGATTCCAGGAAAGAAATCATGGCGGCGAAGTTGGCCGTCTGGAAGGCCAGGCCGAACATGGAGCCGGCCGAGGTGGCCGCCGAGCTCAGGCCAAAGCCGCTGCTGGCCGTCAGGCCGCTGCCATTGGTCATGTTGGGCGGCTGGCCGCCGTTGAACGGCAACGGCGCCAGGGTGCCGCCCGGCTGGATGAAGCCGGTCGAGATGCGGTTCGTGTGGCCGCTCTTGATGGAGGCGAACGAGGCCCAGTTGATGCCCGTCTGGAAATCGCTGTTGAGCTGCACTTCGAGGATTTTCGCTTCCAGGATCACCTGGCGGTCGACGGACAATTGCGTGGCCTTCAAATACATGTCGACATTGCGCAGTTCTTCCGGCATGGCGCGGATGACGATCACGCCCGATTGCGGGCTGAGCACCACTTGCCGCCCCCCTTCCGTGCTGCCGACGATGGCTTCCAGCGACAGCTTCAGTTCGCGCCAGAAATCCGCATTCGAGGTGGTCGTCAGGTTGCTGCTGTCTTCGCCTGGCACCAGGCCGCCCGGCGTTTGCGGGCCATTGTTGCCGCCGTTGTTGCCGCTGCTGCCATTCGTTCCCGTACCGCCCGCGCTGGTGGCGCCCACCGACGACACAGACGTCGACGACACGCGCAGGTTCGAGCTGCCCTTGCGCGCGCCCGTCAGGTAATTCACGTGGAACAGCCGTGTCTGCATGGTCAGCGGCTTGATGTAGATCTGCGTGCCCTCGACCTTGTAATCGTAGCCATACAGTTCGCGCACGGCGTCGAGCGCCTGGAACAGGGTCACGTCCTTCAGATTGGCGGAAATCGTGCCGCCGATGTCGGGATGGACCAGCATGTTGTAGCGCGTGCCGGCCACGATGGAGGTGAAGAACTGGCGCGCCGGCACATTGTTGAAAGCCACGTTGAAGCGCTCGTCGAGCGCGGCGCGGGCCTTCGGCAATTGCTGCGCCAGGGCCGCCACGGGCGGCAGCAGCGCCGCTTCCACGGCATCGGGCTGGGCCGCTGGCGTGGTGGTGGCCGCCGCGCCCTTGACGGCGTCGGTGATCGCATTATAGGTATCGCGTTTGACGGGCGCGACATTGCAGCCTACCAGGCCCAGGCTGACGCCGATGACGGCCGCCATCGTGCTGATCTTGAACATGCTCGCCTTGTGTTGATTGAGTTGCATAGCCACTTCTTCTACTCCTGCTTGCGGTCGGTCTGATTATTGAGCTTGCTGCTCGGGTAGAGCGTGAAGGTTTCCTGGGACTTGCCGCGCCGCAGCAGCACGGCCGTGTCGCGGATTTCCGTCACCACGGCGCCGCCCACCTTGCTGCCCACGCGCACCACCTGGCCATCGATGACGGCCACGCGGCGTCCGCCGGGCTTGTTGGAGATAAGCACCGATTGCAGCTGCGGCCGCGACGGCGCGGCAGGCGCCGCATCGGCGGGCGCCCACAGGGCCGCCGGCGGGCGCGTCGGATCGGGCAGCGCCTGCGCCTGCGCAGCGGGGCTGGCGCAGGCCATTGCCAGCATCAGCGCCGGCGCCCAGCGGCGCAGCGAACGGCGCGACAAACGGCGGGTGGTCAGAGTGCGATCCATGTGTCGTCCATGCTGAGGGTGTATAAGGTCAGGGTCAGGGTCGCGCCAGGATAAGTCTCCGCCGCCAGCTGCGCCTTGCCCCAGAAAACGCGGGTCGGCATCGCCTGCAGCGCCTGCATGTATTGCACCATGTCCGCGTAACTGCCCTGCAGCACCACTTCCACGCCATGCCGGTGCAGCACGGCCTTGGGTGCGGGAATGGCGGATGCGGGCGCTGCGGCGGGCTTGGCGCCAGGCGCGGCCGCGGCGGCAGGCGCGGCCGCGGCGGCAGGCGCAGGCGGCTGGGCATCGCCCACCGTGGTGGCTGGCAAGGTTTTCAAGGAAATCACACGCAGGCGCGCATGCTGGCCCAGCAATTGTTCCAGCAGCGCGACCATGCGTTCGGGCGCCACCAGGCCATGCTGCTGCTGGCGCAGCGCGCCCGTCAGGCTGGCCGTTTCCGCCAGCAGCGATGCCAGGCGGGCCCGCGCATCCTGGTCGGGGTCCGTGCTGTGCGCCAGCATGGTCAGTTCGATGACCTTGTCGACGGCAATCAATTCCGTCTGCTTTTGCGCAATGCTGGCCTCAAGCCGCGCCTGCTTGGCGGACTGCGGCGTGAACAGCATGAAATAGAACAGGAAGACGACGGCGGCCACGCTGGCGCCAAATACCATTACCCGTTCGCGCAGGCTCAGCGCATCGAAGGCGGCGGCCCATTTTTTCAGCAATGGCAGCATCAGCGCGTCCCTCCCGCTTGCGCGGCCGATGCCGGCGTGGCTGCTGACTGCAGGCTGAACGCCACGTAGGGTACCGTCGGTGCCGCCGGCGCCTTGGCGTCCGCCACGGCGGGCTGCTCCGGCAGGCCGATGTCGAGGCTGGAAAAAGTCTTGCCCTTCAACACTTCCTGCTGGCCCAGCCGCTTGATGTAGGCTGGCAATAGCGACGCTTGCAAGGCGCGGCCCTGCAAACCGATGGCATTGCCGGCGCCGCTGATGCTCACGCCCGTCAGCCACACGCCTTCCACCCGGGCTTGCGACAGCGCGCGGAAATAGCCGGCATAGCCTTGCGTATTACCCAGCTCGCCACTGGCCAGCACGGCCGAGGCATCCTGCAGCAACTGGCGCTGCGCTTCGGCAGCGGCCACTTCCTGTTCCAGCGCAGGATCTTTCTTGCGCGGCGGGAAATCACGCATGGTCTTGTCGCGCCTGGCTTCGCCTTGCGCCAGGGCCGCCTGCATGCCCGCTTCCCGCGCTTCCAGCGCCGCCACCTTGCGCTGGCCCGCGATGCTCAAGGCCAGCAGCACCAGCACCAGCACGCCCAGGGCCTGGCTGGCCGTGCGCGCCGTGACATATTCTTTCTTTCGTTCAAACCTGGGATTGAAGAGATTGATCTGCTGGCTCATGCGCCCTTCCCTTCCGCCTTGGCCGCCTGGCGGCCGTCCGTTGCGCCCTGCTCGCGCAAGGCGGCGCCCAGCGCGAGGAAGTAGCGCACCTGCATGGCGCCTTCGCGCAAGGCCGCCACCTGGCTCAGATCGAGCACCGTGGCCAGGTCCAGCTGTTCCACCGGCATGTACAGATTGTCGGCCAGATAAGCGTGCAAGCCATCGCCGCCGCCCGTCATCAGCATCAGGCGCGCCAGCGAAATGAAATGGAACTGGCGCTCGAAATGGTCGAAGGTGCGCTGCAGTTCCAGGGTGACGCGGTCATGGTACTGGCTGGCGTCTGCCGACTGCAGCTGCACCAGCGTGACGTCAATGCGGCGCGCCTGGTACAGCTCGCCATTGAAGCTCATGGTCAGCAAGCCGCCATCGCCATCGAAGGACAGCACGGCAATGCCGCGCCCCGGGGTTTCCAGCAAGGTGGCGATATTGCGCTGCGCCATCTCCGGTATGTCGATCACGGACAGGCCGATCTTGCATTCCGTGTACAGCGCCTGGCGCGCGGACACGGCACTGTTGCGCGCAGCCACGGCAAACACGCTGCTGCCGCGCTGGGTGCCGTTGGGGTCGCCGGGAATGTCGAAGACATCGATGGTGGCGTCGGCCAGGGGAAAGTCCAGCATATCCTTCAGGCGCCAGCCGACGGCCGTTTTGAGTTCCTCGCGCGGCACGGCGGGCGCTTCCAGCGACAGCAGCTGGTACTCGCCGCCCGCCAGCACGGTGGTGCAGTGGCGCGATGCGGCCTGCAATTCCTTGCCCAGTTTTTCCAGCGCCTCGGCCGGCGCGGGCCGCGTGGCGGCCTGGAAGCTGGCGCCCAGCACGCGCGGCATGCCGCCGGCGGGACGTTCGACCACGACGGCGCTGATGCCGTCACGGCCAAACGCCGTGGCCAGCCAGCCATCGTACTTCTTTGCTTTTGCGAATAAACCCATGCGTACGATCCAGTGTAAGTGCCTGCCCGATCTTGTCGCGCAGATAATGCATCAAACCAATTTTAATTCATGAAGCCAACTTTATTGTGCAAAAACAATAAATTAGCGATCTTTTTCTCTACTTCACCTCACTGCGACAACACGGCT
This sequence comes from Janthinobacterium amylolyticum, assembly GCF_051380655.1. Lineage (NCBI taxonomy): Bacteria > Pseudomonadati > Pseudomonadota > Betaproteobacteria > Burkholderiales > Oxalobacteraceae > Janthinobacterium > Janthinobacterium amylolyticum. Next base: position 36,189 of record NZ_JBNYXL010000015.1, on the reverse strand, counting down.
TGCAGCCGGCGCTGGACATAATCGGGGTTATTGCCGGGATTCGGGCAGCGCGGCATGGCTGCGGCCGGCTGGTTGCAGGCCGTGGCGGTGATGGTCCAGCTGGACAAGGTGCCGGGGCCGGTGGCCAGCGTGCATTGCACGCTGACGGTAAATGGCGACAGTGTCGTGCCCGCCGGCAAGGCGAACGCGGAGGCCCCGATGCATGGGGCGCCGGCCGCCAGGCCCGCCGCCACCTGCTGGCGCAAGCCCCATTCGAGCCCGGCGCGCGCGGCCTGCTCGGCGCGCACGCCCTGTACGTCCATGGCCGACTGCGTGTGCTGGACGGTGCTGATGCTGACCATGGCGACGGCCAGTCCGGCCAGCACCACCAGCAGAAAAATCGCCGTGACGAGGCTGAAACCGCGCATACGCTGCGCGCGGCGCAGCGGGGTCGATTGCATCATGGCGTATTCCTCACTTGCACCTGCTGCACCAGGCGCACGACGCCGGCACTGGTGTTCGGCACGCCCAGGCTCAGGTCGATATTCACCAGCCCGCGCTGCACGTTGGCCAGGGCGTTGTAGCTGAAGACGCAGCGCGCCACCTGGCGCGCCAGCAGCGCCGCCGTGGCGCCGGCCAGCGGCGCGCCAGTCTCGGCGGCCGGCTGGTTCGGGCCGATCGCGTAGCGTTCGTAGCGGGTCAAAGTGCCTGTCGTCAGATTGCAGGCATACGTGACGGGCGTCGTCACCACCTGGAAGCGGTTCGACGGCGAAGGCAGCGGCGCCGGCGCCGTGGCGAACGGGTAGCTGCCCAGCGAGACGACAGTGCCGGCCACACCCGTCACGGGCGCGCGGTTGCAGCCGGTGGCGGCGCTGCAGGTGTAGGCATTGTTCGGCGCATACGCCTGGCCCAGGTTATACACGACGATCTGGTCGCCCACGCTGATCGCCTGGCGCGTGCCCAACGTATCGGCGGGCGCGGCGCCAACGATGGTAAAGCTGGACGGATAGACCTGGCCCGGCGTGAAGCCCAGTACGTTGCCCAGGCCCGGCGGGTCGTTTTCGCCCAGATAGCGCCCGCCCGTCTTGGTCAGCAGCAGTTCCAGGAACAGGCCGCCGCCCGTCACGCGCACGCTGTTGGGCAAGGCCAGGCGCACGTCGCGCGCAAGGCGCCGCGCCGCCGTATCGGCCGCATCGGCCAGGGTGGCGCGCGCCGTCGTATCCACATAGCCTTGCACGGGCACGCGGATGAAGACGGCCACCATGCCGCCGATGATGCCCGTGATGACGATGACGATGACCATCTCCATCAGGGTAAAGCCGCGCTGGCGGCGCTGCGTGTGAATAAAATTTTTCATGGGATGCTGTTGGGCGCGTAGCGCACGCGGTAGCCGTCGAGCACGATATCCTCGCCGGGGGCATACGCCACGCTGACGCGGATGCGCAGGCTTTCCGTGGCGGGCAAGCCGTTCAGCGCCTCCTGGGTGATCGTCACCCGGGCAATGTATTGCTGGCCAGCGCCGGCGGCCCAGGCATTGCCTTGCGCATCGGTCGCATAGGCAACGGGCGTGCCATAGGCGGCCACGTAATCGTTGACGTTGTCGAACGGGCGCGGCACGCCGCCCGCCTCCTGGCCCGGTCCTTCCGGGATGGTGCAGGCGGCCGGACTGGCGGCCGTTTCGGCGGCCGGGTCCAGCGGATCGCAAAAGGTAAAGCGCGCCAGCTGGATCTCTTCCAGCATGCCTTCGGCGATGGCCAGCGCCTGCTTGCGCAGCTGCGGATCGGCGCTGTGCTGCGTCGTCAGGCGCATCACTTCCATGATGCCGACGGAGGCCACGCCGACGATGACGATGAACAGCACCACTTCCACCAGGGTCACGCCGCGCTGGCGCCGGTGCCGCCACAGATTAATAGACATAGCCGGTCACCCCTTCCACCGTGATGGTGCGCAGCATGTCCGTGCCCTGGATGCCCAGGCGCAGGCGGGCCGGGAAGGTGGACGGCGCCGGGAAGGCATTGGCCAGCGCATACGGCTGGCCCAGCGCGTCAAAATAAAAGCCCGCCGTACTGGCAGGATTGGTGCCCAGCGCCACGCTGGCGGGAACGCCTTCGCACAGCCAGGCATCCTGGCCATTGCAATACTGGCGCGTCTCGCGACTGCCACTGTTGCGTCCACCTGGCGCGACCACCCGGCTGGCGGGGCTGCAGAGCGCATCGAAACACACGGCCAGGCCGCCGGCATCGAGGCGCACGAAGACGGGGCGGTTCTGCGCCACGGCCAGCTTTTGCGCATAGCGCAGCATGCTGGCCGCCTGGTCGCTGAAACTGCGCGCATCGAACGTCTCGCGCTGAAAAAAGCGCGCGCCCGCGAAGGCCGCCATCACGCCGGCCAGCACCAGTACCGTCACCAGTTCGATCAGCGTGAAGCCGCGCGCGCCGCGCCGCCGCGACGGCAAGGCGGCGCGGCGGGGAGCGGACAGGCGTGTGACTGGCATGGAAGACAAATGGACTACCCGTAAAAAAGCCCAACTGGCCGGAGCCTGGGGTTGGGCTGGTGCTGGTGCGGTGGTGCTGGTGACGGGACAGGGCCAGGCCCTGCCCCCAGGGCAAGAGGCGCTGCGCGCTTAGCCGCAGTTAGCCTGGGTGGCGTTGATGACCACCGTTGGCGGCGTCACCGCGGTACCAGCCGGGGCGGCAACCGCCGGGGTGTACACCACGTTGCACTGGGTACCGACATGGCCCGGATCCGGCGTGATCGTCACGTTACCGGCAGCAACGGCTACCTGGTAGTCAGCCAGGCCGCCGGCGGCAGCAACGATGCCGGCGGCATCGGCGGTCGGGTAGCCGTTCGCGCCAGTGATCGCCAAGCCTTCCATCGTCACGTCGGGCGTGGCGGCATTGTTGCTGTTGACCAGCCATTGAGCGTGGTACATGGCCGAGGCGGCGCGTAAGGCGCCGGCGGCGGCCTGCATCTTCGCGAAGCGCGCATCAGCCGCCAGATTCGTAAAGCGGGGAATAGCCGTTGCCGCCAGAATGCCCAGGATGACAATCACCACCACCAGCTCGATCAGGGTAAAACCGCCCTGCGCGCCGCTCTTCAGATTACGTAAGGATTTATTCATACCAGCTCTCCAAAATCAATATAAAAACATGAAACCAATACATGAAACTTTCGCTGCGCGCACTCAATGGCATTCAATTTGCTGTCGAGTCCGGCGTTTTCCACACCACGATATCGGGTTCCTGGGCGAGCTTTTCAACATCGGCGTCTGCACCAGGCAAGGTTACCTTAAATTTCACTGAACCAACACTCGAACGGGAAAAAATATTGCCACTACTTAACAAATAGATGACTTTCTGCTCTTTTCTGTCGTATAGCCAATTTCCCGCCGGCAGTCTGTCCAGCGCCGGAGCGTCAAACTCGCCCAGATAGTTGGCGGGTTTTTCCTCCAGCCAGTCGAAGGGATTTTGCCGCGCCAGCGCAGGCAGCTGCGTGCGCCGGCCCGCCAGGTACAGCTGCAGGGCCTGCACGCGCAGGCTGGTGCGCAGCGCGCCCAGCGTCTGCGCCATGGCCACCTGCTGCGCCTTCTGCTGGTAGTCGCTCACGCGGCTGAGAAACACCGTCACCAGGATGGCGAACACGGCGGCCACCACGGCCAGCTCGAACAGGGTGAAGCCGCGCTGGCGGGCCCGGACGCCCATCAGTGCAGGGCCGCCTTGCCCAGGTCCCAGATCGGCAGGAAGATGCCCAGCGCCAGCACCAGCACGAGGGCGCCAAGGAAGACGATGAGTATCGGCTCGATCTGCGCCGACAGGGTTTTCAGCTCGTAATCGACTTCGCGCTCGTACATGGCCGCGATCTCGTCCATCAAGTCGTCGAGCGAGCCCGATTCCTCGCCCACGGCGATCATCTGCAGCACCACGGGCGTAAACACGTTGGCCGCCACCGAGGTGCGCAAGATGCTCTCGCCGCGCTCGACGCCGTCGCGCATCTGCTCCACGCGCGAACTCAGGTAGGTATTGTCGACCGTTTGCGACACCACCGTCAGCGCCTGCACGATGGGCACGCCGCTGGTGCTCGACAGGGCGAAGCTGCGCGCGAAGCGGGCCATGGTGCCCTTCAGGATGATCTTGCCGGCGATCGGCAGGCGCAGCTTGGCGCGATCCCATCTGTACTGTCCCGCTTTCGTGCCCAGCCAGGCGCGCCAGCCGAAAAAGGCGCCCGCCGCCAGCAGCAGCAGGACGGGCCAGTAATCGATGGTGAAGCGCGACGTGCCGATCAGGATGCGCGTCATCAGCGGCAGTTCCGCGTGGAAGCTGGCAAACACTTTCTCGAATTGCGGGATGACGAACATGTTGACGACGACCATGGCGGCGATCATGGCCACCATCACGAACGACGGATAGCGCGTGGCCGATTTCACGCGCGCGCGCATGTCGCGGTCAAATTCCAGGTGGTCGAACAGGCGCAAAAACACTTCGTCCAGGCGCCCCGTCATTTCCCCCACGCGCACCATCGACAGATAGAAGGGCGTGAATACCGTGGGGTGGCGCGCCATGGCAGCCGACAGTTCGCGCCCCGCGTCGAGCGACTCGCGCACATCCTTGATGATGCGGCCGAAAGCGGGGCTGATGGCGGACTCCTGCAAGCCGGCCAGGCCGCGCATGATGGGCACGCCCGCTTTCAGCAGGGTGTACAGCTGGCGGCTGAACAACTGCACGTCCATGGGCGTGACTTTTTTCTCCGTCAGCTTGTCCCACCAGTTCAACTGGCTGGCGCCGGCGCCCGTCACCGTCTGCCTGGTGGCGCTGATGTCGACGGGCGTGATGCCGCCGGCCATCAGCTGGTCGGCCACGGCGCCGCTGTCGGCCCCTTCCATCACGCCGGTCAGCAGTTCGCCGTTGGCGTTGCGTGCCTTGTAAGCAAAGAACGGCACCTCAATCCTCGCTCTGGTTGCTGATGCGCATGGCTTCCGTGACCGTCGTGCGGCCTTGCACCACCAGCTGCACCGCATGCCGGCGCAAGGTTTCGCCCGCCATCTGCGCCGACGCCACCTTCATGAAGTGGGACGGATCGGCATGGTTGGCGGCGTCCGCCACGGCGCGCGTGATTTCCAGCAATTCGTAGACGCCCGTGCGGCCCCGGTAGCCCATGCCATTGCAATGCGAACAGCCCTTGCCATGGAAATACTGGTTGCGCTCGACCAGTTCGCCCAGTTCCAGGCGCAGCCATTCGTATTCGTTTGGCGTGGGCACATACGGCGTGCTGCAGCTTTCGCAGATCACGCGCACCAGGCGCTGCGCCAGAACGGCTTGCAGCGAACTGCCCACCATGTAGCGCGGCACGCCCATGTCCATCAGGCGCAGCGGCGTGCTGATGGCGTCGTTGGTGTGCAGGGTCGACAGCACCAGGTGACCGGTCATGGCGGCGCGCAAGCCGATCTGCGCCGTTTCCTGGTCGCGCATCTCGCCCACCAGCACGATGTCCGGATCCTGGCGCAGGGCCGAGCGCAGCACGCGGGCGAAGTTCAGCTCGATCTTGTCATTGACTTGCACCTGGTTGATGCCGGACAGGCGGTACTCGACGGGGTCTTCCACCGTGATGAGCTTTTTTTCCACCGAATTCAGTTCGGCCAGCGCGCAGTACAGGGTTGTCGTCTTGCCGCTGCCGGTCGGCCCCGTCACCAGCACCAGGCCGTTGGGGCGGTGCACGATGGCGCGGAACTGCTCCACCAGCTTGGGCGGCATGCCGATGGCGTCCAGGCGCAGGGTGGTGCCGCCCTGGTTCAGCAGACGCATCACCACCGATTCGCCATACTGCGTCGGCATGGTCGAGATACGCACGTCGATGCGCTGGTTTTTCACGCGGATGGCGAAGCGGCCATCCTGCGGCAGGCGCTTCTCGGAAATATCCAGATCCGACATCAGTTTTAAACGCAGCGCCAGCGAACTGGCGATCTTGCTGTCCGCTTCCGTCTGCAGATGCAGCACGCCGTCGATGCGGAAGCGGATCTGCAGCCGGCCTTCCTGCGGCTCGATGTGGATGTCGGAGGCGCGCACCTGCGTGGCATCCTCGAACACGGATTGCAGCAGCTTGACGATGGGCGCCTCTTCCAGGCCCGGATTGACGGCCAGCGCGCCGAAGTCGACGGAGACGTCGCCCAGGTCCTGCTCCAGCTCGCGCGTCAGGGTGGAAATATCTTCCGTGCGGCGGTAGATGCGGTCGATGGCGGCCAGCACTTCCGTTTCGTTGACCACGGCCAGTTCGATCTGCCGCTTGACCAGGCGCGAAATCTCGTCGTAGGCAAACAGGTCGGTCGGGTCGGACATGCCGACCAGTAAGCCCTCGCGGCGGTCTTCCAGCACCAGCGCGCGGAAGCGCCGCGCCTGGGTTTCCGGCAGCAGCCGCACCAGCTCGGGATTGATATTGAAAAACTTCAGATTGATGTAGGGAATGTCCAGCTGGCGCGCCAGCGCGCCGGAGATCTGTTCTTCCGTGACGAACCCGTGCTCGACAAACACCCGTCCCAGCTTGCGTCCGGAACGCTTCTGCTCCGTCAAGGCCTGGCCCAACTGTTCTTCCGTCAGCAACTTCTGCTGCACCAAAATTTCACCGAGCCGGACTTTCTCTGGCCTTGCCATGCTTGCTCCTCGACAGATTCGACAGACATGCCCCATGGGGGCGCGCAGGTATTTTATTCCAGAACCTGTTGTTTCTTAAAGAAAATACATTCCGCCGCTTGATTTTTGTGCATTTCAGCACTCTACAAGGAAACACTTGCCGGGCGCCGTCACGCATGACAATAATGATGGCCGTTCACCGTTTTTCACCGCCCTTCCCGCCCTTATGAACGCCTGCGCCATCGAGTTCCACAACGTGCACAAACAGCTGGCCGGCGCCGCCGTGCTGCGCGGCGTCGACCTGCAGGTGCGCGCGGGCGAACTGTTCGGCCTGGTCGGCGTGAACGGCGCGGGCAAGACGACACTGCTCAAATGCCTGCTCGATTTTTGCACGCCGGAACAGGGCAGCATCGCCATCTTTGGCCAGCCGCACCGGCACAGCGCTGCGCGCCAGCCCCTGGCTTTCCTGCCCGAGCGCTTCCAGGCGCCGCACTACCTGACGGGCGGCGATTTCCTGCGCTACCAGCTCAGCTTGCACGACGTGCGCCATGCGCAAGCGCCAGTGGAGCAAGCCCTGGCGGCGCTGGACCTGGCGCCGCAGGCGCTGCTGCGCCCCGCGCACACGTACTCCAAGGGCATGATGCAAAAACTGGGATTGGCCGCCTGCCTGCTGTCGGGCAAGCCGCAGCTGCTGCTCGATGAACCGATGAGCGGACTCGACCCGAAGGCGCGTGCCCTCTTCAAGCAGGCGCTGCGGCAACTGCAGGCGCAGGGCCGGGGCGCCTTTTTTACCTCGCACGCGCTGGCCGACGTGGACGAGCTGTGCGACCGCATGGCCATTTTGCACCAGGGCCGCATGCTGTTTACCGGCACGCCCGCTGAATGCCGCGCCCGCCACGGCGGCGCGCCGGACGCCAGCCTTGAGCAGGCCTTTTTGAATTGCATCGGCACATGAGCGCCGGGACGCAGGCGCCGGGCACGCCACCGGGCAGCGCTTACGCGCCATCGCCGCACGGCATGTATCTGCGCCATTTCCAGTTGCGCACGGCGCCGTTCGGCATCACCCCGGATCCCGCCTTTTTTTATGAGGGCAATACGCGCGGCGCCCTGCTCGACGCGCTGCTGTACGCCGTCACGCAAGGCGAAGGCATCGTCAAGCTGACGGGCGAAGTGGGCAGCGGCAAGACCATGCTGTGCCGCATGCTGGCCGAGCGGCTGCCGGCGCACGTCGAGGTGCTGTACCTGCTCAATCCCTGCCTGGAGCCGGACGAAGTGCTGTACGCCATCGCCGCCGAACTGGGCCTGGAGCTGGACGGACGCCGCGCCGATGAAGTGCTGCGCGCCCTGCATGCCGAACTCATCGCCAGGCATGCGGCCGGACGCCAGGTGGTGCTGCTGGCCGAAGAAGCGCAAGCCATGCCGGTGGCCACCCTGGAAGCCGTGCGGCTGCTGACGAACCTGGAAACGGCCAGCCACAAGCTGCTGCAAATCGTGCTGTTCGGCCAGCCGGAACTGGACCGCACCCTGGATTTGCCGCAGCTGCGCCAGCTCAAGGAACGCATCACCCACAGTTTTACCGTGCCGCGCCTGCCGCCCGCCTTGCTGAACGATTACCTCGCATGCCGGCTGGCGGCGGCGGGACGCGCGGCGCCGCTCATGTTCACGCCGGCCGCGCTGCGCCAGCTGGCGCACGCCTCGCAAGGCATCGTGCGCAGGATTAACATTCTGGCCGACAAGGCCTTGCTGGCCGCCTTTGCGGACGATGCGCAGCAAGTGCAGGGACGCCACATGCGGCTGGCCATCGCCGACAGCCCCTTCCAGCCCGCGCCATGGCATGCGGGCCGGCTGCTGGCGGCCACCCTGAGCGCACTGATGCTGGTGCTGGCCGCCGCCCTGCTGTGGCAATGGCTGGCGCCAGGATGGGCGGCAGGTGCGGGCGGCACAGGCGCTGCAAGCGGTGCAGCGGGTTCAAGCGCCACGAGTGGAACACGCCGCGCCAGCGCAGTCAGCGGGACAGGCGAAACAAGCGGGACTGTCCCGCCGCCGGCCGTCAGCAGCCCTGCCGGCGCAGCCCGAGATGGTGCTGGTGCAGCACGCGGTGCAGCTGGCGCCGGCGCCAGCGAAGCCAGTGCCATTGACGCGCCGCAAGCCGTGGCCGCGCCCGCCATGGAAATCAGCATGGCGACGACGGCAGGCCGGTCCGGCGCGCCAGTACCGGCAAGCGCGGCAACGCACACCGGCGCGGCCACGGGTACTGGCACGCGCATGGGAACAGGAGTGGGCACGAGCGTCGGCACGGGCACAGAAAAGGGACCTGCCAGCGCGAACGCCGCTGCAGCACAGCGCCAGCCGGCAGCGGCCGCCACGCCGCTGCTCGACAGCAGCCTGGCCGCGTCGCGCACGTGGCTGGCGGCACAGGCGCCGGGGCGGCTCGTGCTGCGGATCGCCAGCCTGCCCGCCACCGAGACGGCCAGCGCCGAAGCATTCCTGCGCCAGGCGCAGCAGGCGATCGGCCTGCGCGACCTGCACGTTTTTCATCTGCCGGCCAGCGCGTCTGGCACCCCCGGCGCGGCGGCAAATTCGGCGGCGCCAGCGCGTGCGGCGCGTCTGGATTTTGTCTACGGCAGCTACGCCGACCGCGCCAGTGCGCAGGCTGTCTGGGCGCGCCTGGCTGGATCGTCGCCGAGGAATATATTACTTCTCGACATAGATAATATCCGTATGGAAATTAAGCGCGGTGCAGCCGCGAAACCATGACGTGGCAGGCACCAACTTTATTTCCGCATATTCCTCCCGGGGCCTCCCCACACGATTGCTTTTAGAGGATCATGGTGGTTAAAATTGCAAAAGCACAACACGACTTCAAGGGCGAACTTTTCATGAACCAACACCCTATTCCTGTGCTGGCCTCTTGCCTCACCCTCGCCTGCGGCGCCATGCTGGCCGGCTGCGCCTCGCACCAGATGCCCGTGTCGCCTGGTCACCTGAATGAAGCGCCGCGTCCGGCTGGCGCCATTCCCGATACCGTGCAGCAAAGCGTCGCGCTGGCCGCGCCACTGCCCGCACCCAAACTGGAAACTTACAGCGTCACCGTGCATAAAGTGCCCGTGCAATCACTGCTGTTCGCGCTGGCCCGCGATGCCGGCATGAATGTCGATATCCATCCGCAAATCGAGGGCAGCGTGACCCTCAACGCGCTGAACCAGACCTTGCCGCAACTGCTGACGCGTATCAGCAAGCAAGTCGATATGCGCTATGAAATCGATGGCAAGAACCTGGTCGTGCTGCCGGACGCGCCCGTGTGGCGCAATTACAAGGTCGATTACGTCAACATGGCGCGCAGCACCAACAGCAGCGTGAATATCGCGACGCAAATTTCCACGGCCGGTGGCGGCACTAACAGCGCCAGCAATCCGGTCGGCGGCACGCAAGGCAACGGCAGCGGCGGCAACAACAATTCGACGACCCTGGTGGTGAATCGTTCGGAAAATAACTTCTGGTATAGCCTGGAAAAGAATATCCGCGACCTGCTGCGCGAAACCACGCTCAACGATGTGCAGGTGGACCCGCTGGCCCAGCTGAACCAGCAACTGAACAGCCAGCAAGGCCAGCAACAGGGCCAGGCTGGACAACAGGGCCAGGCGGGCCAGCCCGGACAGGCCCAGAACCAGGGCCTCAACGGGCCAGGCCAGGGCGGCGCCGGGCAATATGGCGCCACGCCCTATGGCGCGCAGGCACCGATGCAGGGCGGCGGCCAGTATGCGCCGGGCCAGCAGCAAGGCAATGCGAACGCCGCGCCGTCCCAGCCCGTCGATGCCAACGGCTTGCCGCTGTTAAAGCTGGCCAACAAGGGCAGCCCGTCGTCGGTGGTGGTCAACGTCGAGGGCGGCCTGATCGCCGTACGGGCCACGGGCCGCCAGCATGAAAAAATCGCCGAATTCCTCGACGTGGTGCTGCATAGCGCCAAGCGGCAGGTGCTGATCGAAGCCACCATCATCGAAGTGCGCCTGAGCAACGAGTACCAGCAAGGCATCAACTGGTCGCGCCTGACGGGCAGCCTGCAGCTGCGGCAGCAGCAAGTGGGCACGACACCGCTGCCTTCGGGCGTGACGCCCGGCACCACCCCCGGCATCTTCGTGCTCAATTACCTGAAAGACAGCTTCAGCACCACCATCCAGCTGCTGGAATCGTTCGGCAAGGTGAAAGTGCTGTCCAGCCCGAAAATCAGCGTGCTGAACAATCAGACGGCGATGCTGAAGGTGGTCGACAACAATGTCTTCTTTACCATCAAGGTCACGCCCGCCGTGATCAGCTCGACGGGCACCATCACCACGCCGGCCACCTATGAATCGAAGCTGGAAACCGTGCCCGTCGGCTTCGTCATGAGCGTCACGCCGCAAATTTCCGACAGCGATGAAGTGACGCTGAACGTGCGCCCCACCATCACGCGCATCGTCGGCTATGTGCAGGACCCGAACCCGGCCCTGGCCACGGCCAGCGTGATCAGCCGCGTGCCCGTGATCCAGGCGCGCGAACTGGAATCGATCATGAAGGTGGGCAGCGGCCAGATCGCCGTCATGGGCGGCCTGATGCAGGACTCCATCGACAATGCCAAGGATGGCGTGCCTGGCCTGTCCAGCCTGCCGCTGGTCGGCAACTTGTTTACCTATCGTAACGAGGCCAACAGCAAGACGGAACTGGTGATCTTCATGCGACCGGTGGTGGTCAAGGATGCCAGCATCGACGGCGACTACCGCGACTACCGCTATTTGCTGCCGGGCCAGGCGCCACTGAACAGCCAGCCCTACACGGAGGGCGCGCCGGCCGCCGCCCCACAGCCGCAGGCGCGCCTGCAGGGAGACTTCCCATGAGCTTGCTCATGCAGGCGCTCAAGAAGGCAGAGCGCGCCAAACAGAACAGCCTGCCGGACGAGGAGCTGGAAAAGCCGTCCGAAGCGTATGACCAGGTGCTGGAACTGGCGCCGGCCGATGCCGTACCCCTGCGCCCGGCACCCGCCGCCGTGCCGCCGCCATCGGCGACGCTGAGCACCCTGAGCCTGGAACCGCTGGGCGACACACCATCGTCGCCACCGGCCGCCAGGCCTGTACCGCCCGCCGAAGCGGCCGCCCCGCCGTCCGCAGCCGCGCCAGGCCCGGAAGCGGCAACAGGACCGGCAAGCGGCCCCCATACGCGCCCCGAGCCGCCGCGCACGCGCAGCGAAGCGCCGCCCGCCCGGCCACGCGCTGCGGCCGGCGCCAGCCGCAGCAAGACGCCGCCACGCGGCCCCATCAGTGTCGACCCTGCCACCGTGCGCATGGCCGTGCTGCTGGCCATTTTGCTGGTCGTGGCCGGCAGCATGGCCTGGTGGTACTGGCGCGCCAGCACCAGCCCCGGCGCGGGCGCCAACCTGCCCGGCGTGCCCATGCCGCTGACGGATGCGCCGGGCACGGCCAGCAGCGCCGGCCCCATCGTGGTGCTGGCCGCGCCCGGCACCACGGCGCCAGCGCCAGCGCCGCAATCGCTGCCGCAGGAATTGCCGCAAGACCTGGCCCATGCGCCGCGCCAGCAGCCGGGCGCGGCGGAGCAGCAGGCCATGATCGAAGCGGCCGCCCGCGCCGCCGTGGCGTCGCAGATGGCGCAAATGGCACAGATGACACAGCCGCCCCCGCCCAGCCTGCCCCCCGTGATGGCTCCAGACAATAGCCAGATCCAGGTGCAGCGCAGCGTGGCCGCGCCGCAAATCCATCCCGGCGTGCAGCAAGCCTACCAGGCCCTGAACGGCGGCCAGCTGGGCACGGCGCGCCAGCAATACGAAACCGTGCTGCAGCAGGAGCCCACCAACCGCGATGCCCTGCTGGGTCTGGCGGCCGTAGCCCTGCGCGAAAACCAGGGCGCGCAAGCCGCGTCCCTGTATGTGCGCTTGCTCGAAATCAATCCCGACGATGGCGAGGCACTGGCCGGTTTGATCGGCTTGCGCCAGGGCGACATGGTGCAAAGCGAAGCAAAGTTGAAAGCCATCCTGGCCCGCTCGCCCGACAGCGGCCCCGTGCTGTTTGCCCTGGGAAACCTGTACGCCAAGCAGCGCCGCTGGCCCGAAGCACAGCAGCAATTCTTCCGCGCCTACAGCGCCGTGCCCGGCAATCCGGACTATGCCTTCAACCTGGCCGTCGGCCTGGACCGGCTGAACCAGCCCAGGCTGGCCGCCACCTATTACCAGCAGGCGCTTGCCCTGGCGCGCACGGCGCCGGCCGCCTTCGACCAGGGCGCCGTGCAGGCGCGCCTGCGCGAGCTGGGCAGCGCGGCGCCTGCGGCGGGCGCGGCAGGCGCACCGGGCACGGCCCCATCCGCCGCGGCAGCGCCGCCTGCGCCCATCATCATTACCCGTCAGGAATAAGCATTACATGGCAGAACAAGCAAAACTTCCGCTGGGCAAGCTGCTGATCCAGAAAGGCGTGATCAGCGAAGACCAGCTGCGCATCGCGCTGATCGAGCAAAAGCGCAGCAGCGAGCCGCTGGGCAAGCTGCTGATCACCCTGGGCTTCGTCACGGAAGCCACGGTGCGCGAAGCGCTGAGCGAAAACCTGAAGCAGGTCAGCGCCGACCTGTCGAGCCTGGTGGTCGACGCCATCGCCTTGAAACTGATTCCGAAGGACGTGGCCAAGCGCTACCGCGTCTTCCCCATCGTGTACGAGCGGCAGGCCGACAATCTGATCCTTGCCATGGCCGACACCAGCAACATCGTCGCGCTCGACCAGATCAGCGCCATGCTGGTCAAGGGCATCACGATTTCCACGGTGCTGGTCAATGAATCGGACATTTCGCGCGCCATCGACCAGTACTACGGCTTCGAGCTGTCGATCGACGGCATCCTGCACGAAATCGAAACGGGCGAAGTCAGCTATCAAAGCATGGCCTCGCCATCGGATGAGTACAGCCAGCCCATGGTGCGGCTGATCGACGCGCTGCTGGCCGACGCCGTGCAAAATGGCGCATCGGACATCCACTTCGAGCCGGAACAATCGTTCCTGCGCATCCGCTACCGCATCGACGGCATCCTGCGGCAGATCCGCAGCCTGCACAAATCGTACTGGCCGGCCATGGCCGTGCGCCTGAAGGTGATGTCGGGCATGAATATCGCCGAGGCGCGCGCGCCGCAGGACGGCCGCATCAGCATCAAGTTTTCCGGACGGCAGATCGACTTCCGCGCGTCGGCGCAGCCGACCACGCATGGCGAAAACTTCGTGCTGCGCGTGCTGGACCGGCAAAAGGGCATCGTCCCGCTCGACGCCCTGGGCCTGGCCGAGGCGGAGCTGAACCTGCTGAAACTGATGATCGCCCGCCCCGACGGCGTGATCCTGGTGACGGGCCCGACGGGCAGCGGCAAGACCACCACCCTGTATTCGATACTCAACCATATCAATACGGAAAGCGTCAACATCATGACCCTGGAGGATCCGGTCGAGTATCCGATGAACATGATACGCCAGACCTCGGTCAACGAATCGGTCAAGCTGGGCTTTGCCGACGGCATCCGCTCGATGATGCGGCAAGATCCGGACATCATTCTGGTGGGCGAGATCCGCGACCGCGAAACGGCGGAAATGGCCTTTGCCGCCGCCATGACGGGCCACCAGGTGTATTCCACCCTGCATACGAGCTCGGCGCTCGGTTCCGTCTCGCGCCTGCTCGACATCGGCATCCTGCCCGACATCATGGCCGGCAACATCATCGGCATCGTGGCGCAGCGCCTGGTGCGCCGGCTGTGTGAGCATTGCAAGGAAACGGTCATCGCCGACGACCTCGAGCGCCGCCTGCTGGGCCTGCAGCCCGATGATGCGCCCGTCAGCATCTGCCGCGCCGTGGGCTGCGAGCGCTGCGCCCACCAGGGCTACAAGGGCCGCCTGGCCATCATGGAAATCCTCAAGATGAATGCCGAGCTCGATGAACTGACGGCGCGCCGCGCCAGCCTGCGCGAATTGAAGAGCGCGGCGCGCGCGGCCGGCTTCCATGCGCTGGTCGACGACGGCATGCGCCGCGTGAAGGAAGGCATTACCACCCTGGAAGAAGTGGCGCGCGTGGTCGACCTGACGGATAGGCTCAGCTGATGGCGCAATATGTCTACCGCGCCATGGATGCCGCCGGCGCCCTGATTCCCGGCAGCATGGAGGCGGCCAACGTGCCGGACCTGGAGGCGCGCCTGCACCGCATGCAGCTCGACCTCATCGACTGCAAGATCACGGGCCAGCATCTGGTGCTGCTGGGCAAGCGGGTCATCCACCGCCGCGACCTGATCAATTTCTGCTTCCACATGGAGCAGTTGACGGGGGCGGGCGTGCCCATCCTGGAAGGCTTGAACGACTTGCGCGAAAGCACCGACCACCCGCGTTTGCGCGAAGTGGTGACGGATCTGATTGAAAGCATCGAGGGCGGCCTGCCCCTGTCCGGCGCGCTGGCCCAGCATGCCGACATCTTCGACGCCACGTTTACCAGCTTGATCCTTGCGGGCGAACAGAGCGGCAGGATCGCCGAGGTGTTCAAGAACCTGTCGGAAAGTTTAAAGTGGCAGGACGAGCTGGCGTCGCAGACGCGCAAGATCATCATGTATCCCGTCATCGTCGCCGTCGTCGTGGCCGCCGTGACGTTTTTCCTGATGATCTACCTGGTGCCCCAGCTGACGGCCTTCATCCGCAACATGGGCGGCGAACTGCCGCTGCATACGCGCGTGCTGATATTGGTCTCGAATATCTTCATCGACTACTGGTATCTGCTGCTGGCCCTGCCCCTGCTGCTGTTCCTGGGCCTGCGCGCGGCCATCCGCCGCAGCGAAGCGGCGCGCTACGCCTTCGACGGCCTGAAGCTGCGGCTGTGGCTGATCGGTCCCGTGCTGCACAAGATCATCCTGGCCCGTTTTGCCACGTTTTTCGCCCTGATGTATGCGTCCGGCATCACCATCCTCGAATGCATCCGCCTGTCCGAAGGCATCGCTGGCAACCAGGTGGTGGCGGCCGGCCTGCGCCGCGCCGCGCAGCTGATCAGCGAGGGCCATGGCGTCACCAATGCCTTCCAGCACACGGGCATCTTCCCGCCGCTGGTGATCCGCATGCTGAAGGTGGGCGAAGCCACGGGTTCGCTCGACACGGCCTTGCGCAATGTCAGCTATTTTTATAACCGCGAAGTGAAGGAACTGATTGAAAAAGTGCAGGCCATGATCGAGCCGGCCATGACGGTGATCCTGGGCCTGCTGCTGGGCTGGATCATGCTGTCGGTGCTGGGCCCCATCTACGACACCATCAGTACGATTAAAACTTGAGACCCAATACCTGAGGCTGCCGTGTTCCGCAAACAATTGCTTTATCTGACCAGCGATACCCTGTGCGCCTACGACTGGCGCCATGGCGCGCTGGGCCCCGGCCAGGCATTTCCGGCCAGCGCGGCGGGGCTCGACGGCTTTGCCGCCTGGCTGGAAGACCCGCAGGCGCAGCGGCTCGACGTGCCCGCCTACCTGCTGACGGATTTGATCGAGGAAGATTTCCAGCACCAGCTCCTGCCCCACGTGCGCGGCAAGGCGGGCCGCGCCCTGCTGGAGCGGCGCAAGCTGCAGCTGCACCGCGACACGCCCTACCGGGGCAGCGCCCTGCTGGGCCGCGAAAGCACGGGCCGCCACGACGACCAGGTACTGTTCTTCGCGCTGACCAACCCGACCCTGCTGCAACCGTGGACGGAAGCGCTGGAACACTTGCGCATACCCGTGGCCGGCATCTATTCGACCAGCCTGCTGAGCATCGCACTGGTGAAAAAACTGGCGCTCACGCATGAACACCTGCTGCTGGTGACGCAGCAATCGGGCGGCTTGCGGCAGAGTTATTATGAGAAGGGCCAGCTGCGCTTCTCGCGCCAGACGGCAACCATCGCGCTTGACGGCGTGGCCGTGAATATTGCGCTGGAAACGGAGAAAACCCGGCAATTTCTCACCAGCACGCGCATGCTGGCGCGCGGCGACGTCTTGAATACGGTCATCCTGGCGCCGGCCACGCAGATCGCCAAGCTCGAATTGCTGTGCGATAACGGCGTGGAAGTGGCTTACCACTTCATCGACCTGCAACTGGCCAGCGAACGCGTGGGCTTGCGGCAGACGCCGGCGCTGGCCGACGAGTTGCTGCTGACCTTGCTTGGAAAACATCCGCCACCCAGCCACTACCCGCCTGGCCCGCTGGCCCGCTATTACCACTTCCAGCGCGCGCGCAAGACCCTGTACGGCGCCAGCGCGCTGATCGGCGCCTCGGCGGCCCTGTGGTGCGTGATCAATTTACTTGGCGGCATCAATGACGCGGCGGGCACGGCGCGCCTGCAGCAGGAAACGGCGTCCTACCAGGAACGCTACCGCAATACCATGTCCAGCCTGGCGCCGGCGCCGGCCAAGACGCAGAACATGAAAGTGGCCGTGACCCTGGGGCGCATGATCGCCAGCCAGGCGCCGGAACCGGGCCGCCTGCTGGGCTTGCTGAGCATGGCGCTGGACCAGGCGCCGCAAGTCAAGCTGGGCCAGCTGCACTGGCATGCGGGCCAGCCGCCCGCGCGCGCGGCCGGCAGCGGCCAGGCACCGCCGCAGCCGGATGCCAACCCCGTGCTCGGCAGCAGCCTGGCCGGCGTGCCCATCGCGCCACCGCAGGCGCTGCGGCTGGAAGCGGACGTGGACATGCCGAACAATGATTACCGCGCCGCGCTGGGCGCCATCACGGCCTTTGCGCAAAACCTGGCGCGCCAGCCGGGCATGCAGGTCAGCATCGAGGAAACGCCGCTGGACCTGCGTCCCAGCGCGTCCCTGTCGGGCAAGAGCGCCGCGCCGGCAGCGGCCAGCCAGGCCCGCTTCACCCTCTTGCTCGTGTGGCAGCCATGAGCGGCCCCGTCAAGCACCCGCCCCTGCCCGGCATGAAAAAAGCCGCGGCGCCCGCGCGCACCCTGCCCGCCTGGATGGGCGAGCTGCAGCTGGTCCGGCGTGCCCTGCTGTGCTTCACGCTGACCATGCTGGCCAGCCTGCTCTTGCTCAGCCTGAGCGCCGCCTACCGCCAGCGCCAGGAAATGCAGCTGGAAACGGCGCGCCACGCGCGCGCGGCCGCCGCCAGCCTGTTCAACCATGTGGAAGCGGAAAAGCAGGAAATCCGCATCTACGAACCGCAATTCCTGGCCCTGCGCCAGCGCGGCCTGATCGGCGAGGAAAACCGCCTGGCCTGGATCGATGCCATCCGCCAGAGCCAGGAGCGGCGCAAGCTTCTGCCCATCAGCTACGACATCAGCCCGCAGCAGCAGCTGCAAGTCCCCACGCCCATGGCCACGGGCCAGTACCAGCTGCGTGCCAGCAAGATGCAGCTGCACCTGGACTTGCTGCACGAAATGGACTTGCTGAACCTGTTCGACGACTTGCGCCAGGCCGGCTATTTTGCCGTGCACGATTGCGCGCTCAAGCGCATCGCCGGTGGGGCAGCAGGCACGGGTGCGAACGCGGGCGCGGGCGCGGACGCTGGCGGCGGCGTCGCGTCGGCCACCCTGAGCGCCGATTGCAGCCTGCTGTGGCTGACCTTGGGCAGCGGCCAGCCAGTCCAGGTGCATCCATGAGACGCGCCATCCTCCTGCTGCTGCCGCTGGCCTGCGGCATGGCCGCGGCCCAGGCGCCAGGGCCGCAGCTGGGGCGCCTGTTCGCCTCGCCCGAGCAGCGCGCCCAGCTCGATGCCCAGCGCTACGGGCCGCCGCCGGCCGATCCCGCACTGGCGCTCCCGCCACCGCCGCTGCCGCCGCCACCGGCCCCGCCCATGGAACTGAATGGCGTCGTGCAGCGCAGCAGCGGACGCTCCACCGTGTGGCTGAACCAGACGCCGCAAACGGAACCGTATAACCAGTTGGGCCATGACCGCAGCGGCGCTACGGGCACCCTGACCCTGCGCCTGTCGACGGGCCAGGTGGTGCTGCTCAAGCCGGGCCAGCGCTACGACCCGGCCACCGGCAGCGTCAGCGAAGCGCCGGAGGGGCAGCCATGAAGCCACTGGCTTGCCCGGCGCGGCGGCAAGGGCGGCAACGCGGCGCGGCCCTGCTGCTGCTGGTTGCCGTGCTGGGCCTGGGTACGGCCAGCTTGCTGATCAGCGCCTTTGGCCGCAACACGGCCGAGAACGCGCGCCAGCAGCGCACCCTTGCCACGCTGGCGCAGGCGCGCGACGCCTTGCTGGGTTTTGCGACGGTCAACGGCCGCCTGCCGCGCCCTGCCGCCTCGGCCATCGATGGCCGCGAGCGGGCCGATGCCTGCCAGAGCGATGCCGATTGCAGCGGCTTCCTGCCGTGGGTGGCGCTGGGCGTGAGCGGTGTCGACGCCTGGGGCAAGGTGCTGCGCTACAGCGTCACGCCGGAAATGGCGCGCGCACCCATCGTCTCGTTTTCCGCCGTCGCCAACCGCGTCGTGCGCACGCGCGACAGCCGCGGCGAACTGGTGTACATGGCCGGCCAGGAACAGTGCGACGTCAGCATCCAGTGCCTGCCCGTGGTGCTGTTCTCGCAGGGCAAGGCGCCGTTCGGCACCTACGCCAGCGGCGTGGCGCAGGCGCCCACGCTGCGCGGCGCGCTCGACGCGGCCGCCAACGACAGCGCCAGCCGCAGTGTCATCTCCCGTCCCGCCGATACCACCGGGCAGGTGGCCGGCGGCGCCTTCAACGATATGGTTGCCTGGATTACCTTGCCCACCTTGTACCAACGCATGCGCGCCGCGCGCAACCTGCCATGAGCGCCCGTCCCCCGCCTTGCCGGCGCCAGCACGGCTTTTCCCTGATTGAAATCGCCATCGTGCTGGTCATCGTCGGCCTGATGATCGGCGGCCTGGTCACGCCGCTGACGGTACAGCTGGAACAGCGCAAGGTGGCCGAGACGCAAAAAGCGCTCGACGAGGCCAGCGAGGCGCTGACGGGCTTTGCACTGCGCAATGGCTACCTGCCCTGTCCCGCCATTTCCAGTCAGAATGGCCTGGAAGACCGGCGCGGCGGCCGCTGCAACGGCGAAAAACGCGTGGGCTTCCTGCCCTGGGCCACGCTGGGCCTGCGCCAGGGCGACAGCTGGGACCATCTGTTCCGCTACAGCGTCACGCCCGCCTTCAGCGACAGCGCGCAGCCGTTCAGCCTGGGCACCCCGCGCGACATCAGCATCGTCACGCGCAACGGCGGCCCGCTGGTGCAGGCGACGGCGCTGAACGACATTCCCGCCATGATTTTGTCGCACGGCAAGAACGGCTTCGGCGCCACCAGCACGCAGGGCCAGCGCCAGGCCGGAGCGGCGGGCAACAATGTCGACGAGCGCAACAATGCGGCCAGCCTGAACATCTACATCAGCCGCGCAGCCAGCGGGCCGCAGCAAGCCGGCGGCGAATTCGACGATATCGTCGTCTGGCTGTCGCCCAACGTGCTGTTCAACCGCATGGTGCAGGCGCAAAGGCTGCCCCGCTGATGCCGATGCCGACCCTGCTCAAGCCCGTGCTGACCATCGCCCGCTACACGCTGCTCGAAGCGCTGCGCAGCCGCTTGCCCTGGCTGTGCGTGCTGGCCGCCTGCGCCGGTGCCGGCCTGGCCGGCTTCCTGCAGCAACTGGCGCTGACGGAAAGCGCTGCCGTGCAGGCGTCCCTGCTGGCGGCCGGCTTGCGCCTGGCCAGCGTTTTCCTGCTAGCCACCTTCATCGTCACCAGCATGGCGCGCGAAGCGGCCGACAAGGGCCTCGAGTGGCTGCTGGCCATGCCCATGCCGCGCGCCGCCTACGTGCTGGGAAAACTGCTGGGCTACGGCGCGCTGGCGGCCGTGCCGGCCGTGCTGTTCGGCCTGCTGATGGCGCTGTTCGCCCCGCCCGCCCGGAGCGCGCTGTGGGCCGCCTCCCTGCTGGGCGAACTGTGGATCGTCGCCGCCTTCAGCCTGCTGTGCGCCGCCAGCTTGCAGCAGGCGCTGCCGGCACTGGCCGCCGTCAGCGGCTTTTATCTCTTGGCGCGCAGCGTGGGCAGCCTGCAACTGCTGGCGCACGGCGCGCGGGCCGGCGATACCTGGGCGCAGCAGGCGATGGCGGGCGGCATCGACGTGCTGGCCCTGCTGCTGCCCCGCCTCGACACCTTCACGCGCACGGAATGGCTGCTGTACCCCAGCGGCGGCTGGCCCGACCTGGCCGGCATCGCCACGCAGACGGCCATATATGCGGGCCTGCTGGCCGCCTGCGCGCTGTGCGACTTTTATCGCCGGAATATCTGATGGCCGGCTCCTCGCGCCCCTGGGCCTGCGTGCCCCGCGCCCTGCGCTGGCTGCTGGCCGCGACGCTGCTGCTGCAGCTGGGCTGGCGCGTGCTGCAGCAGGCCGAACCGGTGCAGGCGCGCCCGCTGCCGCCGCCGCCCCCGCTGGCGGTGGCGCAAGTGGCCAGCCTGGGCGAACCGCTGGCCATGTCGAAGGCGCTGCTGCTGTACCTGCAAGCGTTCGAGGACCAGCCCGGCGTCAGCCTACCGTGGCGCCTCCTCGACTATGAACGGCTGGCCGGCTGGCTGGGCACGGCGCAAGCGCTCGATCCGCGCAGCCAGTACGCGCTGGTGGCCGCCAGCGAGGTCTACGCCGGCGTGGCCGACCCGGCCCGCGCGCGGCGCATGCTGGACTTTATCGCCGCCAGCTTCGCCGCCGATCCGGCGCGCCGCTGGCCCGCCATGGCCCAGGCCGTGCTGGTGGCCAAGCACCAGCTGCACGATCTGCCGCTGGCATTGCGCTACGCGCGCCAGCTGCGCCTGCTGGCGACGGCGCCGCAGGTGCCCCACTGGGTGCGCGAAATGGAAGCCTTCATTCTCGAAGACATGGACCAGCTCGACAGCGCCCGCCTGGTGATCGGCGGCCTGATCGCCAGCGGCCAGATCAGCGACCCGCACGAGCTGGCGTTCCTGGCGCGCAAGCTCGACGCACTGGCCGATGAAATTGCCGCAAAGAAAGCAATATTGGCGCACTGACATGGCGCTGCGCACTGCCGCGCACAGGCCATTCACGCGTCCCGCCATTTGCAGTAAACTGCCCCGTAAAGTGCCTACGCGGGCCCACGTTCTTGATAAGGAAATCCCATGCTCCCACGCCGCCAGCAAGGCTTCACGCTCGTTGAAATCGCCATCGTCCTGGTCATCATCGGCTTGCTGCTCGGCGGCGTGCTGAAGGGACAAGGCCTGATCGACAGCGCCAAGGTCAAAAACATCATCCAGCAATCGAATTCGCTGACGGCCGCCGTGAATGCCTACCAAGACAAGTTCCGCGCCCTGCCCGGCGACGATATCCAGGGCACCGTGCACGTGCCCAATTCGGCCGGCAACGGCAATGGCGACGGCCAGATCGGCGACGGCCAGCCGCGCGAATTCACCCTGGCGCCGCAGCACCTGGCGCTGGGCGGCTTCATCACGGGGTCCTACAACGGCACCTCGCAATTCATGACCAGTGCCCAGGGCGGCGCCGTCTACCTGTACAACGACGAAGTGGGCGGACGGGCCGGCAACGGCATCCGTTTCGACAACCTGCCCGCCGGCTACGCGGAACAGATAGACAGCAAACTCGACGACGGCATTGCCAGCACGGGCAGCGTGCGGGCGAACATGCCATATGGCAATACCGGTGCTATCATTCCCCGCACCGCCGTCTTCTTCTGACCAGGCAGTCACTATCATTCAGGGACGCTGCGCCTGCGCTGCCGTTCCCCGCCATCGCCACGCGCCCGTCGCGCATCATTGAAAGGAATACCATGCAATCGCACCGCAAACTCCTCGTTTCCCTGGCTGCCGCTGCCGCCTTGCTGGCGGGCAGCGCCCACGCGCAGTACGTGGGCCCGTCCACCGGTCCTGACGCGCCCAAGACGGTCGCCGCCATCCTGAAAAACCCTGTCGACGACCAGGCCGTCGTGCTGCGCGGCCAACTGCTGCGCAAGGTGGGCAACGAGAAATACACCTTCTCCGACGGCACGGCCGAGATCCGCGTGGAAATCGATGACAAGGTCTTCATGAACCGCAAGATCGACGCCAAGACCCAGGTGGAAATCCGCGGCGAAGTGGAGAAAGACTTCATGGAAAGCCCGGAAATCGACGTCAGCGTGCTGACCGTCGTGCCGTAACACCGTCCAACTCCTTCCCCGCCGCTCCCGCCGTCCTGGCGGGAGCCTGTTCCCCTGTCGCCGCCCGCCAGCCGCGGCGCATCGGCTTTCTGTGTGCCCTGCGCAACTCTTTTTTCACCTCAGAAACTAGGCTTGTCAGAACAATCAATTTCGTCTAGCATCTTTTCATTCAACGTCAGCCAGCGCCAGCGTGAGCGGGCCTGTCGACTCATCCATTCTGGGAGCCTTCCGGGTGCAAGATTTGCCTTCGATACGCTCAAGAATTTCATGGCTGGTGCTCGCCTGTGTCATTCCAACGGCGCTGGTATTTTTCCTGCTGGTGGCGCAAAGCTACACGCGCGAACGCAGCCATGTCGTCAGTGAAACAGCGCAGGCGGCACGCGCCGTCGCGGCCGCCGTCGAACGCGACCTGGACGGCGCCCGGCTGGCGGCACACATCCTGGCCGCCGCCCCCGCCCTGCAGGATGGCGATGCGGGCGCCCTGCGCGCACTGGCCGCCAGCCTGCTGCAGCCCGGCGTGGCCGTCGGCTCCTTCATCATTTCCGATACGTCTGGACGCCAGCTGGTCAATACCGGCCTGCCCGCCTATCCCGCCCCGCCACCGCTGCCGCAGAAATGGGCGGCCAGCATGCAGCGCACGCGCGAGCAGGGCAAGCCCCGCCTGACCAGCCTGTTCGTGGCGCCCGATGGCCTGCCCCAGCTGGCCCTGAACCTGCCGCTGCCGCGCACAACAGGCCAGGCCTACGTGCTCACGGCCCTGTTTCCAGCCGACTACCTGCCACGCCTGATGCGCGAACTGAGCATGCCTGCCTACCTGGGCGCGGCCATCCTCAATGCCGACGGCATCAACGTGGCGCGCACGCTGGCGCCGCAGCGCTATGTGGGCCAGCGCAGCGCGACGCCACTGCTGGAACAGATACGCCAGGGACGCGAAGGCGTGCTGCGCCATGCCACCCTGGAAGGACTCGACGTATACTCGGGTTTCCGCCGCGCGCCCGACGATGCCTGGACGGTGGTTGTCACCATGCGCACCAGCACCGTGGTCGACGCCCTGCTGCGCTCGGTGGTCACGGGTTCGCTCATCCTGGCATTGCTGCTGGGCGCCGCTTTCGCCCTGGCCTGGCGCGTGGGCGGGCGCCTGGCGCGCACGCAGCAGGCGCTGACCCAGCAGGTGCAGGCGCTGGCGCAGGGCAAGCCCTTGATGTCTGGCAAGCATACGGACCGCGAATCGGCCGACCTGGCCAGGGCCCTGGGCGCGCTCGAGCGCGACTTGCGGCGCCACCGCACGCAGCTTGAAAGCCTGGTGGCCGAGCGCACCCTGGCCCTGGAAAAATCCACGCGCCTGCTGGAAACCGTGTATGCGACGGCGCCCATCGGCATGCTGTTTGTCGACCGCGACTTGCGCATCGTCATGATCAACCAATACCTGGCCGCCATCAACGCGGCCAGCGTGGAACAGCATATCGGCCGCCGGGTAGGCACCATGCTGTTCGACGACGCCGTGCGCGCCGAGGTGGAACGCTGCCTGCGCCAGGTGCTCGAGACGGGCGAGCCCATCGTCGATATCGAGTTGAAAGGCAACAGCGGCCAGCAGCGCGACCAGGCCAGCCACTGGGTTGTCTCGTATCACCCGATCAGCGGGCCGGACCAGCAACTGCTGGGCGTGTCGGGGCTGTGGCTCGATATCACAGAGCGCAAGCGCAGCGAAGCGGAATTTCGCCGCTCCAAGCACCTGTTCGGCACCATCATCGAAAACATCCCGGCCATGGTCTTCGTCAAGCGTGCCGACAAGCTGAGCTTTGAGATGGTCAACCGCCACGCGGAACTGACCCTGGGGCGCTCGCGCGAGCAGCTGCTGGGCAAGACCGACAACGATTTCTTCCCGCCGCAGCAGGCGGCCGCCTTCATCGGCGCCGACCGCAAGCTGCTGGCGACGGGGCAGATGGTGGAAATCGAGCAGGAAGCGATCAACACGGCCGACGGCACGACGCGCCACTTCACCACGCGCAAGGTGGTGCTGCGCGACGATGCGGGGCGCGCCAGCCACGTGCTGGGCGTGTCGATCGATATCAGCGAACGCAAGCGCGCCACGGAGGTGCTGCACGCGACCACCTGGCGCCTGGAGCAGAGCGAGCGCTTCATCCGCACCGTCACCGACAACCTGCCCGGCATGGTGTCGTACTGGGGCCACGACTTGCGCTGCCGTTTCGCGAATAAGTTCTACAACGAGTGGTTCGGCCGCAGCAGCGCCGAACTGGCCGGCATCCACATGAGCGAGCTGCTGGGCCAGGAACTGTTCGACGTGTACGCGCCGCACGTGGAAGGCGTGCTGGCGGGCCGGCCGCAAAGCTTCGAGCGCGACCTGCTCGACCCGACGGGCCAGGTGCGCCATACGTGGACCAACTACATTCCCGATTTCGACGACAACGGCGGCGTGCGCGGCTTCTTCGTGCTGGCTTCCGACGTGTCCGAACTCAAGCGCACGGAACTGCGCCTGCACGAACTCAACGAACAGATGGTGCGCGCGCGCGACAAGGCCGAGGCGGCCAGCATCGCGAAGAGCGAATTCGTCGCCAACATGAGCCATGAAATCCGCACGCCGATGAACGCCATCATCGGCCTGGCGCGCCTGCTGGAAGAGTCGCCGCTGGAACGGCGCGAGCGCAGCTATGTCGGCAAGATCCAGATGGCCACCCAGTCGCTGCTGGGCATCGTCAACGACGTGCTGGATTTTTCCAAGATCGAGGCGGGCCAGATGGTGCTGGAACAGCGCCGTTTCCAGCTCGAACGCATGCTGGGCAGCGTCGGCGTGCTGCTGGCCAGCAGCGCCTGGGCGCGCGGGGTCGAGCCCGTCTTCGTGCTCGACCCCGGCGTGCCGCCAGAACTGATGGGCGACGCGCTGCGCCTCGAGCAGATCCTGATCAACCTGGTGGGCAACGCCGTCAAGTTCACCAAGGAAGGCGAAGTGGTGCTGTCCATCCGCAAGGCCAGCGAGGATGCGGCCAGCGTGACCCTGGAGTTTTCCGTGCGCGACACGGGCATCGGCATCGGCGCCGTCGAGCAGGAACACATTTTCGATGCCTTTTCCCAGGGCGACAGCAGCACCAGCCGCAAATACGGCGGCACGGGACTGGGCCTGGCCATCTGCCGCCGCATGGTGGACCTGATGGGAGGCGAACTCAGCGTGAAAAGCGAACTGGGCAAGGGTTCCGACTTCCGTTTCATCTGCCGTTTCGAGAAGGTGCCCGCCGCGCCGGAAAGCGCGGCCAGGGCCGTGCCCACGGCATTGTCGCTGCTGATCATCGATGACAATGCCAGCGTACGCGCCATGCTGGAAGACTGGTGCGCGGCGCACGGCTGGCACAGCCACAGCGCCGACAGCGGCGCGGCGGGCCTGGCGCTGCTGCGCCGCCATGCCGGCGGCGGTGCGGCGCCCGTCGACATGCTGCTGCTCGACGCGGCCATGCCGGGCATGGATGGCATTTCCATGCTGACGGAGGCGCGCGGCGACGAACAGCTGGCCCTGCCCCCCGTGATCATGCTGGTGGCCGACCAGGACAGCGAAAACCTCGAGCGCCTGGCAGACAGCCTGATGCTGGCCGGCGTCGTCTCGAAACCGGCCACGCCGGCACGCCTGCTGGCGGCCGTCATGGCCGTGCGCGAAGGGCGCAGCGCACCGCCCGCCCTGCCCGTCTCCACGCCGCTGTCGGGCCTGCTTGCAGGCATGCGCGTGCTGCTGGTGGAAGACAATGAAATCAACCAGGAAGTGGCGCAGTACATCCTGCTGCATTCGGGCGCCCGCGTGGCAGTGGCCGCCAATGGCCAGCTGGCCGTGGACATGCTGGCGCACACGCCGCAGGCCTATGACGTGGTGCTGATGGACTTGCAGATGCCGGTGCTGAACGGCTACGAAGCCACGCTGGCCATCCGCGCGCTGGGCTTGCGCGAGTTGCCCATCGTTGCCATGACGGCCAACGCCATGGACGAGGACCGCCTGCGCGCCATCGCCAGCGGCATGAATGCGCACATCTCCAAGCCCATCGATGTCGACGACATGGTGCAGACCCTGACGCGGCTGGTGCCGGCGCGGCCCGGCACGGCCGGCGCCACGGGTGCGCTCCCGCCTGGCGCCGCCAGCGCCGATGCCGTGGAGGTGCCGGCAACGGTGCCCGGCATCGACCTCGACGCAGCCCTGCACCGCTTCGGCGGCGATTATGGCGCGTTCCTGGCCCTGCTCAAGCGTTTCGAGAATTCGCAAGGCGACGCCGTCGAGCAAACGCGGCGCCTGCTGGCCGATGGCCAGATCCAGCCGGCGGCGCAATTGCTGCACCGCGTGTGCGGCGTGGCCGCCAACCTGGGCGCGGCGGACATCGCCAGCCTGGCCGCCGAGGCGGAAAAAGCGCTGAAGGGTGGCCGGCGGCGCGCCACGCAGTCGCTGCTGAGGCAGCTGGAGCAGGCCATGGCCGTCGTCATCGAGGGGGCACGCACGCAGCCGCTGCCGCGCAGCCACGCGGCGCCGGCCGCGCCCGGCACGCAGGCGGTCGACTTGCGCGCCGGCCTGACCCAGCTGCTGGTATTGATCCGCAATAACAACCTCAAGGCGCTGGCCCAGTTCCACGCCCTGCATCCCGCAATTGAACAGTCAGACCGCGAAGCTGCTCTGGCGATGGCAAACGCGATCGAGACGTTGAATTTTTCCGATGCGGAAAGACTCGTGCTCGATCAGCTGAAACGAGAGGAAAACAAGTGAGCTGGACCAACCTTGCCATGAACGGGCGCATCCTCATCGTCGATGACGCCATGGAAAACATCCAGATATTGCACCAGCTGCTGCGCGAGGAGCACGACGTGCTGTTCGCCCTGAGCGGCGAAAAGGCGCTGGAGATCGCGCACAATCAACTGCCGGACCTGATCCTGCTCGATGCCGTCATGCCAGGCATGGATGGCTACGCCGTATGCAATGCGCTGCGCGAATCGGCAGTTCTGAGCGCCATTCCCGTGATTTTCGTCACGGCACTGAACCAGCCCGAGGACGAGACGCGGGCGCTGGAAGCGGGCGCCGTCGACTTCATCACCAAGCCGTTCAACGCGGCCGTGGTGCGCGCCCGCGTGCGCAGCCAGCTGACCATCAAGCGCCAGGCCGACGCCATGCGCGAACTGTCGCTGACCGATTCACTCACGGGCGTGGCCAACCGGCGCAGCTTCAACGACACCATGGAAAGCGAATGGCGGCGCTGCGCCCGCGATGGCGTGGCCATGGCCGTCATCATGGCCGACATCGACCACTTCAAGGATTACAACGATACCTATGGCCACCAGGCAGGCGACCTGTGCCTGCAGCAGGTGAGCGCCGCCATGCGCCGCTGCGCCGTGCGCCCGCCCGACCTGCTGGCGCGCTACGGCGGCGAGGAATTCATCGTGCTGTTGCCGCAGGAAACGCGCGACGGCGCCGAGGTGGTGGCCCAGCGCATCCTCGACGAAGTGCGCGCGCTGCACATCCCGCACGCCAGATCGAGCGTCGGACCGTACGTCACCGTCAGCCTGGGCATGGCCAGCGTGATGCCCACGGAAGGCATGGACGCCAGCACCCTGATCCGCGCCGCCGACGCGCTGCTGTACCGCGCCAAGCATACGGGACGCGATAAATATTGCGCGTCGGAGGGGGAGTGAGGGGGCAGGCGCGTGCTGCCTGCCTGTCTGTGTCGGCTTACGCCCTGCGGGCTAAGCCGACCTACGCCGACCTGCGCTGACCTATTTCGACCTGCGCCGACCTGCGCGGCGAGCCAGGCCTGTCGCTCAGGGATAGCAGCGCATCAAAAACTCCGCCACGCACACGGGTTTCGGATCGCCTTCGCGCTCCATTGTGACGGCCCAGTTCACTTGCGCGCCTTCCGGCAAGTCGTCCACGGACAGGATGTCGAGGCGCGCGCGCAGGCGGCTGCCGACAGGCACGGGCGCGGGAAAGCGCACCTTGTTCAGGCCATAGTTGATGGCCATGCGGATGCCGGCCATGTGCAAGGCGCCCGCTAGCATGGCCGGCAGCAGCGATAAGGTCAGGAAACCGTGCGCCACGGTGCAGCCATACGGCGACTCGCGCGCGCAGCGCTGCGCGTCGACGTGGATCCACTGATGGTCGTCGGTGGCGTCGGCAAACGTATCGATGCGTTGCTGGGTGATGGTGAGCCAGTCGGAGACGGCCACGTGTTGCCCCGCCAGCGCCTGGAAACCGGCGATGCCGGCGATGTCACGCATGCTGCTCTCCGGCAGGACGGCGGCCGAACATGCCCATGCCCTCCACTGTGGTGACGACTTCGCCGTGCTGGTTGCGCACGCTCCACACGGAAATGACGATGCCGCGGTCCGGCTTGCTGCTGG
This sequence comes from Janthinobacterium amylolyticum, assembly GCF_051380655.1. NCBI lineage: Bacteria > Pseudomonadati > Pseudomonadota > Betaproteobacteria > Burkholderiales > Oxalobacteraceae > Janthinobacterium > Janthinobacterium amylolyticum. Next base: position 7,081 of record NZ_JBNYXL010000015.1, on the reverse strand, counting down.
ACGGACGCACTTCCTTGACCTGGTAAGTGAGCTGCAAGGTGTCGCCCGCGCGCACGGGTTTGAGCCAGCGGATGCTGTCCAGGCCGGGCGAGCCCATGCTGGATGAATGCTTGAGCAAGTTATCCACCACCAGGCGCATCATCATGCCGCAGGTATGCCAGCCGCTGGCGATGACGCCCTTGAAAATGGTCTTTTCGGCGGCCGCATGGTCGACGTGGAACGGTTGCGGGTCGAAATCCGTCGCAAAAGCGATGATCTCCTCTTCCGTCACATGGCGCTGGCCCAGGTCGATTTCCAGGCCCTGCGTAAAGTCTTCAAAATACCAGTGTTTGGGTTTAACTTCAGTCAATACGGTCATGCGGTCTCCGTCGGCAAGAAGCCCGGCTGGGCGATAAAGCGCTCTATATGGTGTTCCAAGTCGCCCAGGGTCAGGGCGATCATCGAGAGGCGCTTGAAATGGTGGGCGGCGGGCAATTCATCGGTCACGCCCATGCCGCCATGCAATTGCACGGCTTGCTGGCCGACAAAGGTGGCGGCCAGTCCCACCCGTGCCTTGGCGGCGGAGACCGTGCGGCGGCGTTCGGCCACATCCTCGCTGCCGGCCTTGGCGGCGGCCAGCATGGCCATCGAGCGCGCTTGCTCCAGGTGAATGAACATGTCGGCCATGCGGTGCTGCAAGGCCTGGAACTTGCCGATCGGCGCGCCGAACTGCTGGCGCGTTTTCAGGTAGTCGAGGGTGGCGGCAAAGATGGCGTCCATGGCGCCCACGGCTTCCGCGCACAGCAAGGCGGCGCCATAATCGACGGCCGCGTCCAGCACGGGCCAGCCCTGCCCCGCCTGACCAATCAGCGCATCATGCCCCAGCACCACTTGCACGAGGGTCACGCTGGCGGCGCGCTGGCCGTCGATGGTACGGTAGTCGCGCACGCCAACGCCGGGCGCATCAACAGGCACGAGGAACAGCGAAATGCCATCCGTATCGCTCTGGCCGCCGCCGCTGCGGGCCGAGACGATCAGCGCGCCCGCCTGCGCGCCGTGGATGACGACGGTTTTCTCGCCGTCCAGCACGAAGCCGTCCCCACTGGCGGTGGCGGTCGTGGCGATATCGTGCATATCGTGGCGCGACTGCCGCTCGCCCAGCGCACACGCGAGCTTCAGGCTGCCGCTGGCGACCTGTTCCAGCACAGCATCGTGGCCGCCGGCCAGGCTCAGGAAGCGCGCGCCCAGCACGGTGGCCAGGTAGGGTTCCACCACCAGGCCACGGCCCAGTTCCTGCATCACCAGCAGCATGTCCACGGCCGTGCCGTCGAAGCCGCCCGCGCCGGCAGGCAGCGGCAAGGCCGTCATGCCCAGCTCGGCCAGGGTGGCCCAGGCCACATCGGACGTGCCCGTGGCCGAATGGATGATCTTTTGCCGCGTTTCAAAGCGGTAATCCTTGTCGACCCAGCGCCTGAGCGCGTCGGCGAATTGCTGCTGTTCCTGATTAAAATGGAAGTCCATGTCGTCTCCTTCTGGCTTACAGGCCCAGGATCATCTGCGTGATGATGTTTTTCTGGATTTCATTCGAGCCGCCATAGATCGATGTCTTGCGGTAATTGAAGTAATACGCGGCCAGCGGCGCGGCCAGGTCGTCGCCACCGGCGCTGTGCGGCGCGCCGCCATCGAGGAAGTCGGGATCAAACGGCAAGGCTTGCGGGCCGATGGCTTCCACCATCAGTTCCGTCAGCTGCTGCTGCAGTTCCGAGCCGCGCACTTTCAGCATCGACGCCTGCGGCCCAGGCCCCTTGCCTTCTTCGCTGATGACGCGCAAGACCGTCATTTCCAGCGCCATCAATTCGATTTCCAGATGCGCCACTTTCGCAGCAAAGGCGGGATCGTGCAGCAGCGGCGCACCGCGCTTGGCTTGTTGCATGGCCAGCTGTTTGAGGAAAGTCAGTTCGCGCTTGGAGCGGCCGACGGCGGCGATGCCCGTGCGTTCGTGCCCCAGCAGATATTTGGCGTAGGTCCAACCCTTGTTTTCCTGGCCCACCAGATTGCTGACGGGCACGCGCACATTGTCGAAGAAGACTTCGTTCACTTCATGCTCTTCATCGAGCATGATGATGGGACGCACGGTGATGCCCGGCGTTTTCATGTCGATCAGCAAGAAACTGATGCCCTCCTGCTTGCGCACCGTGCTATCCGTGCGCACCAGGCAAAAGATCATGTCCGCGTGCTGGCCGAGGGTGGTCCAGGTTTTCTGGCCGTTGACCACGTAATGGTCGCCATCGCGCTCGGCCGTGGTCTTCAGCGAGGCCAGGTCGGAACCGGCGCCCGGCTCCGAATATCCCTGGCACCACCAGTCGTCGCAGTTCAGGATGCGCGGCAAGTAGTATGCTTTTTGTTCGGCGTTGGCGAAGGCCATGATGACGGGCGCCACCATATTGACGCCGAATGGCAGGATGGGCGGCGTGGCGGCGCGCGCGCACTCGTCTTCCCATATGTGGCGCTGCACGGACGTCCAGCCCGTGCCGCCATATTCCACAGGCCAGGCCGGCGCGGCCCAGCCCTGCTTTGCCACAATCTTGTGCCAGCGCACGTAATCATCGCGGTTCAGGCGCAGATGCAGGCGCACCTTGCGCTGCAAGTCCGCCGGCAGATGGCTGTCGAGAAAGGCCCGCACGGAGTCGCGAAAAGCGTTCTCCTCGGCCGTGTACTGTAAATCCATGTCTGTCTCCCTGTTCTTATGAGTTGCCGTGATGCCTGCACGCAAGGAAGCTCAGCGCACAAAAAAAGCACGACCGTTCTCAAGGATTGTACAACAGAATGGGAGTGGCGCCAGGGGTTTTACAAAGGCTGGCGCGCAAGGGAAGTCAATGCAATCGGCTGGCTGGCGCAGCACCGCGTCTATGTATGCGACAGGATATTTATGAGCTTGCCGAACGGGTCGCGCACGAAAAACCGCCGGACACCCCAAGGTTCATCGGCAGGGCCATATTCAATGGGAAACCCTGCGCTGGACATGCGTTCCAATGCGGCATCCACGTCATCGACTTCAATGGAAAGGTCGGGCACGGCAGTGTTCGAGCCGCCTTGCGTCGCGAAGCTCACTTGAACGCTCATCTCGGCTTGCGAACCATACGTCATGATCCAGCCGTGGTCCATCACCAGGCTCAGCCCCAGCACGTCCTCGTAAAACTTCCGCGCCAGGCCCGGATCCGACGCCGGGAAATTTGCAACGATACGCGTGACTTGCATAGTTTTCCTCCGTGTCAGTATAAGCTTCGATCGCCATTTCCCACTCTGCTCAATATCGTCATCCACGTCTCCAGGCATTTCCGCTACTGGCGAGATGAGCACTTTTCGCAACTACCTTTAAGCAACAGCCCCCGTAGCAGCAATTCCAATGCAGCGGTTCCTTTTATCAAGCGCGCATTGCCTTCGTCGCCGTCTGCGATCCAGAACGCCGCTTCCGCCAGACTGCCGTAGATCAGCGAAGCCAATGCCTGTGGGCAAGCGTCGGCCACGATGCCCTGTTGAATCAGTTCCTGGATCAGCCCTTGCATCGACTCGAGGCAATGGCGCTGCGAGTCCGGTGAGGCGCCACCCACGACCGCCCTCGCATCGCGCAAGACGATGCGCTGAATTTCCGGTTCCAGAGCCATCTCCAGATAGGCGCGGCAGCGATGGCGAAAGCCATCCCACAAGTCTGCGGCGCTGTCGGAGATGGCTTGCAGGCGGCCATCCATTTCCGCGTCGATCTGTTCCACCACCGCCAGCAGCAAGCCCTTCTTGTCGCCGAAGTGATGGTACAGGGCACCCCGCGTCAGCCCTGCCTGGGCGGTAAGGTCGTCCATGGACGTGTCGGCATAACCGCGCTCGCTGAACACTTTGCGGGCCGTGGCCAGCAACGATGCGCGGGTTTCTTCCATTTCGGCACGGGTACGGCGAACCATTGCTTTCTCCTTACATACGTAGCGTATGATTATTTACATGCAGTGCGTATGAATATATACTATTCATACGCGATGTATGTATTATCACTGCGACGTGTCTCTATTGCAAGAAGGGCACACACCGTTTCACGCATCATCAATGAAGGATATGAACCATGAGTACGTCTCCCTGCGCTGCCGCAGAAACTTCTGGCCGCCACCCGTGGCTGGCGGTCGCCGCTGTCGGCATGGCCACCTTTTCCGTCGTGACGACGGAAATGCTGCCGGTCGGCCTGTTGACGCCGATTGCCAACACCCTGGACACCTCCACGGGAACGGCCGGCCTGATGATCTCGCTGCCAGCACTATTAGCGGCCATGTTCGCGCCCCTGGTCGTGGTCGCATCGGGCAGCCTGGACCGGCGCAAGATACTCTGTGGTTTGCTGACACTCCTCGTGATCGCGAACATTGCCTCGGCCCTGGCGCGAAACATGGCGTGGATGCTGGCGGCGCGTATTCTCGTCGGTTTCTGCATGGGCGGCATCTGGGCCATCGCCGGCGGCCTCGCTTCCCGGCTGGTTCCTGCCCGCTCGGTTGGCCTGGCAACGTCGGTCATCTTCGGCGGCGTGGCGGCCGCTTCCGTGCTGGGCGTGCCGCTAGGCGCACAAATCGGCGACCTCGCAGGATGGCGCTGGGCTTTCGGCGTCATGGCGCTGTTCAGCGGCCTGGTACTGGCGCTGCACCTGGCCGTCATTCCCGCCCTGCCCGCTGCCGCTGCGGCGACCTTGCGCCAATTCGGCAAGCAGCTGCGCAACAGGCAGTTGCAAGCGGGGCTGCTTCTGACCCTGTTGCTGGTAACCAGCCATTTCATGGCCTTTACCTTCGTGCGCCCGCTACTGCTGTCCATGTCGGGATTTGATACGCAATGGCTGGGCGCACTGCTGTTTGCCTATGGCTTCGCTGGCATCATTGGAAACTTCCTGGCCGGTGTCATGGCCGTGCGGCGCACGGCGACTACCATCATCGCCATCTCGGGCGGCCTGCTGCTCACGCCGCTGCTGTTCCTGGCCGTCGGCGGCTCCGGCATCGGCGGCGGCATGGTGTTGCTGGCCTGGGGACTGGCCTACGGCGGCGTATCGGTCGGCCTGATGACCCTGATGATGAAGGCGGCGCCCGGCGCCGTGGAGATCGTCGCCGCGCTGTATGTGGGCGTCTTCAATATCGGCATTGCGCTCGGCGCGTGGACCGGCGGCCAGGCCGTGGACAGGCTGGGCCTCTCCGCCAACCTGTGGCTTGCCGCAGGATGCGCTGCGGCCGCCTTGCTGCTGTCGTTTGGCATCCGCTTTATGGAAGCCAACAAGCAGCCTGGCGCTGCAAAAGACTGACGCTGACCGCCATCACCCATACAAATGCAGCAGCACCTGCACGGCAACGATCTTGACGATGGTCATGCTGGGGAAAATCATGGCGTAGCCCAGGTTCGGACGGTCCGACTTGGCCAGACGATTGGCGAACACCAGCACGGCCGGGTTGCCCGTGGCGCCGGCCGCGATGCCCAGCAATTCGGGGAATGGCAGGCGCAGGAAGACCTTGCCCAGGATCACCACGAGGGCCACCACCACCAGCACCGTCACGGCGCCCAGCGCCAGCATGGGCAAGCCATCGGCGCCAACCTGCTGCACGAACGGCAAGCCAGAGGCCATGCCGACGGAGGCAAGGAAGATCGTCAAGCCATAGTTGCGCATGACCAGGTTGGCCGACAGCGGCAGGCGCCAGCTGATCTTGCCTATTCTGCCCAGACGGCCGAGGATCAGCGCCATCACCAGCGGCCCGCCGGCCAGACCCAGGCTGAACGAGCCTATCCACGGCAAGGGGATCGGCACCAGGCCCAGCAGCACGCCCAATACCATGCCCATGCCCAGCGAGACATAGCTGAATTCGGCCGTGGCCGTGATGGAGTTGCCGAACAGTTTGCGCACGTCGGCCGCGTGTTTCGCCGGCGCAATGGCCATCACCCGGTCGCCAAATTCCAGGGTCAGGTAGGGGTGCGGCAAGATCATGGCATCGCCACGGCGGATAAACGCAATTTGCAGGGGAAAGTCTTTCGACAGGTTCAGCTCGCCCAGCGGCACGCCGACGATCTCCGCATCGGACACAAACACTTCGTTGCCGTCGAAATCGCTGCGGTCCTTCATCAGGCGGCCTGGGTCCAGGTGGCCCAGCGCCGTGCGCGCCGCTTCCACGCCTTCGACCGTGCCCGAGACCATCACGGCGTCGCCCACGCCGATCACCATGGACGGATCGGGCAAGCGGTTCTGGTGGCCCTGTCGCACGCCGATGACTTGCACACCGGCCAGCGGGCCATCGGCCAGCTCGGACAGGGTAGCGCCCGCCAGCCGGGCTTCGTCGATGGTGATTTCCGACACGATGATCGGTGCAGGCGGCGGCGCCAGCACGGGCTTCAAGATGCGTCCGGCCAGGTACAGGCCCAGCATGGGCCCGACGACGCCGAACGGATACGCGACGGCATAGCCGACAGCTGCGTCGCGGTTGCCATGCGATGCTTCCAGCGCCGCCTGCAGGGCGGCCGTGCTGGTCATGGCGCCGGCAAACACGCCGCTGGCCATGCGCAGCGATATGTCGATCCACTGCCCGCCCCAGATGGATACGGCCAGGCCGCCCATCACGGCAACGAAAGCGATCAGGTTGTGTTTCTGCCCCGCGCCGCGCAAGCCGGCGAAAAACTGCACGCCATACTGCACGCCGATGCCATACAGGAACAGCAGCAAGCCGATGGAGCCGACCATGGGCGGCGGCACGGAGCCGGGCGCGAACGCCCCCAGCGCCAGCCCGGCAAACAGCACGCCGCCCACGCCCAGCGAAAAACCGAAAACGCTGACGCGCCCCAGCGCATAGCCGGCGCCGATGACAAGGAACAGGGCCAGGATCGGCGACGACTCCAGGGTATGGCGAAAGAGTTCTAGCATCGGTGCAACCTTATTCTGGGGAAAGCGCAGTTTAGCATGCACAAAAGCAACACGAAGGCGAGCTTGTAGTGGTTTAATGTACCCGGACACCAATTTAGGCGAGAATGCTCGCCATGGAGAGGTGTTTGATGAGCAAGCAAAGACGTACATTTTCCCCTGAGTTCAAGCAGCAGGCAGCAT
>NZ_JBNYXL010000014.1:0-128610 GCF_051380655.1 Janthinobacterium amylolyticum | reverse complement strand
TAGCAAGTTGGTCCCACCCCTTCCCATCCCGAACAGGACCGTGAAACAACTTTGCGCCGATGATAGTGCTGCAACCAGTGTGAAAGTAGGTTATCGTCAGGCTTGTTATTCGCAGTAAGAGAAAAACCCGTCAAGCAATTGGCGGGTTTTTTTTCGTCTGGTGGTTTGTGGGTTATGTCTGTGGTGTTTGTCGGCTTACGCGCTGCGCGCTAAGCCGACCTACGTCGATTTACCGCTGGCCGGGTCGGGTAGGTCGGATTAGCGCGGCAAGGCCGCGCGTAATCCGACAACCACGCCAGCCGATCAAGACTCTTAGGGGCTGGCCCCGCTGTTCATTTTGCTGTTGGCTTCAATTCCAATGGTTTTATCCATGCTGGCGATTGCCGGATTTTTGAAAGGGATATCTTGTCTGCTTTGCATACGCTGGAACAATTACGGGCTGGCCAACTGGCCGGCCTGCGCCGTTTGAAGCTGTCGTGTGGCCTGACCGAGTTCCCGACGGAGATTTTCGACCTGGCTGACAGCCTGGAAATTCTCGACCTGTCCGGCAATGCGCTATCCACGCTGCCCGCTGACTTGCCGCGCCTGCACAAGCTGCGCATCATTTTCTGCTCGGACAACCTGTTTACCACCTTGCCGGCCGTGCTCGGCTCCTGCCTGGCGCTGAGCATGATCGGCTTCAAGGCGAACCGTATCCGCCACGTGCCGGCTGCCGCCTTGCCACCGAGGCTACGCTGGCTGACCCTGACCGATAACTGCATCGAGGCCATGCCGGATGCGCTGGGCAACTGCGGGCAACTACAGAAACTCATGTTGGCAGGCAATTGCCTGAGTGACTTGCCTGTTTCTCTTGCCCATTGCCAGCAACTGGAACTGGTACGCATCGCCGCCAACCGCTTCACGGCGCTGCCCGCTTGTCTGCTGTCTCTGCCGCGCCTGAGCTGGCTTGCATATGCGGGCAATCCCTGCACGGAGGCACAGGAACTGGCGGCGCTGGACAATGCGGATATGGCAGGCGTGGCCTGGCCGCGCCTGCAACTGGCGCAGCAGCTGGGCGAGGGCGCATCGGGCGTCATCTATCGTGCCCGCCTCGATGGCCGGGATGATGTCGCAGTAAAGATATTCAAGGGCGCGATGACCAGCGATGGCTTGCCGCGCAGCGAGATGGCCGCCTGTGTCAGCGCCGGCGGACACGCGGGGCTGATTCCCATCCTCGGCATCCTGGACGGGCATCCGCAACAGGCGATGGGTCTGGTCATGCCACTCATCGATAGTGCCTTCCGCAACCTGGCAGGGCCCCCCAGCCTGGATTCGTGCACGCGCGATGTGTATGCCGATGGTTTGCAGTTCAGTGCGTCGCAAGCGCTGGCGCTTGCCCATGGCATTGCCTCGGCCGTGCGCCAGCTGCATGCGCGCGGCATCGTGCATGGCGACCTGTATGCGCACAATATCCTGCATGCGCACGCGGGTGACTGCCTGTTGGGCGACTTTGGCGCGGCATCCATGTTCCAGTCCGCTTCGCCGCAAGCGGCCGCATTGCAAGGCATCGAGGCACGCGCCTTTGGCGTGCTGCTGGGCGAGTTGATTGCCCATGCCGACATGCCTTTGCCTGCCCTGCAGGCGCTGATGGACACTTGCCTGCAGGAAGAGGTACTGCGGCGGCCGCGCTTTGACGTGATCGAACGGATCTTGCGGGAAATGCTCCCGGCATAAAAAAAATGGCGCAACCTTTGCAGGCTGCGCCATTTTTATTTCAGGCTGGGCAGATTCAGCCCGCTACCTGGATTTCTTTTTCCGGCAGGGCGATCTGGTTGTCGACGCTGAACTGGTAGTCCTTGAAGACGTGTTCGGCTGTCAGGATCTGGTATTCGCCGTTGTCCAGCTTGTGCGTGGTGTCCTTCAGGCGGTACGTGTAATGGCCGCAGGTCCAGCAGTTGAAATTGCGCATGTGGGTACACAGGCAAGTCTTGTCCATCACGACCACGGTTTTTTGCTCCGGATGGGCAGCGACTTCGCGGTTGTAGGAGTTGATGTAGGCGCAGTTGCCCGTCGCGTCGAGCAGGTAGCCATACGATTCGCAGCCTGGACGGATGCCGGCGCCGATGGCGGGCGTGTTTTTCAGCATGCGCATCGGGTAGCCCGTCGGCGAGACGCCATTGACGATGATGTCTTCTTCCGATGCCTTGTAGTATTCCTGCTTGACCTTGTTTGGCAGGCCGCATTCATTCGTGACGGTGAAGCGTGTCGCCACTTGCACGCCGGCCGCGCCCGCTTCCAGGAAGGAAACGGCATCGCTGCCCGTGAAAATGCCGCCGGCGGCGATCAGCGGGATGTCCAGCTGTTCCGCCTTCAGGTAGGCCAGCAGTTCAGCCGTGATCGTGTGCAAGTCGTAATTGGCCCAGTCCATGCCGAAGCCCAGGTGGCCGCCGGCCAACGGACCCTCGACAATGATGAAGTCGGGCAAACGGTCCAGCTTGGCGTTCTTGCGCAGGAAAATCTGCAGGGCGCGCACGGACGAGACAATGATGCCCAGCTTGGCATCGCGGAAACGCGGATGGTCGGCCATCAGGGCAAACGAGCCGAAGTGCAAGCCAGCCGACAGGGTGATGCCGTCGATGCCCGCGTCCAGTGCCGCGTTCAGGCGCACGCGCAAGGTTTCGCGCGGGCCGTTCATGGTCAGCTTTTCCATGCAATTGACGAAGATCAAGCCATCGCCTTTCTTGGCTTCCATGGTACGGCCAATATGCAGGCGTTGCGCTTCCGCCAGGCGTCCCAGGTCGAACTGCACCACAGCCTTGTCGCTGTTGTTGATGTTGAATTTGTACAGTTTCGTCTTGTCTTTGACGAAAGTGGTGTCGAAACGGCGATCCGACACGTCTTCCACCATGGCATCGGAAATATGCCCGATACCGTTCAGCCGGGCCGCTTCCAGGGCCAGCTCCGACGTGGAAATATCCACACCCATTCCGCCTATCATGATGGGCACATACTCTTTTTTGCCAAATCGCAGGCGGAAATCATCAACACGTTTCATTGCTATCCTTAGACTACCGTGGTTATCACTGAGCCAGATGTACGTTCAGGCCCGCTGCCTTGAAGGCGTGCGGGCGCGCGCATGTAGCTGTGCACAGCCCCAATTCTACCCCAAGCGGGGTGGCTCACCGAGGCATTGCGCCGTTCGTTGCTTGCCGGCCAGGGTCGGCAAACGCAGTCCGGGCGGCGTTTAATCGCGGAAATTGTTAAATTCCAGCGGCATGTCGGGCACGTCCTTGCGCAGCATGGCCATGGCCGCCTGCAAGTCGTCGCGCTTGGCGCCCGTGACGCGCACGGCTTCACCCTGGATGCTCGCTTGCACTTTCATCTTGCTGTCCTTGATGACGCGCACGATTTTCTTTGCGTCATCGGACTCGATGCCATTCTTGATCTTGATGATCTGCTTGACCTTGTCGCCGCCGATCTTCTTGATGTCACCTTCGTCGAGGAAACGGACATCGACCTTGCGTTTGGTCAATTTGTTGGTCAGCACGTCGCGCACCTGGCTGAGCTGGAACTCCGAATCCGCAAATGCGGTCAGCTCGTTTTCCTTGTGTTCGACGCGGGCGTCGCTGCCCTTGAAGTCGAAGCGGGTCGTGATTTCCTTGTTGGATTGCTCGACGGCATTCTTGACTTCGATCATATCGGCTTCGGAGACTACATCAAATGACGGCATGGTCTGTTCCTTTCGTATTAGAGCGAACGCGCTCGTGGCGCGCCGGGCGCGCGCATTCTTTGCAAAATGGCACAGCCCCGTTAAAGATGCGACATTTTAACGGACAACGGACGGCCTGCCCTTGTCTTGCGCTGGTTTTTTGTCGGTTTCACTCTATAATCGAGCAAAATAATCGCTATCCCATGTCTCCAGAGCTCACCATCGAACACAATTACAACCTCCAGCGCCTGAATACCTTCGGCATCGCGGCCCACGCGGCCGCTTACGTTTCCATCACTTCCCAGGCTGAACTGCAGGCGGCACTGCAAGATCCCGCCTTGTCCGCCATGCCGCGACTGATACTGGGCGGCGGCAGCAACATCGTGCTGACAAACGACTTTCCCGGCGTCGTCCTGCACATGGCCACGCGCGGCATGCGCCTTGCGCAAGCCGATTTCGAGACCATCCTCGTGACGGCCGCGGCCGGTGAAAACTGGCATGATTTCGTGCAATGGACACTGGCGCAGGGCGTGGGTGGTCTGGAAAACCTGTCGCTGATTCCCGGCACGGTGGGTGCGGCGCCTATTCAGAATATTGGCGCGTACGGCGTTGAAATCAAGGATTATCTGCACAGCGTGAGCGTGATGCACAGCGCCAGCGGCATTGTTTTCGACATGGACCGCGACGCTTGCCGCTTCGCTTACCGCGACAGCATCTTCAAGCAGGAAGACGGGCGTGAGCTGATTGTGCTGGAAGTGACGTTCGCCTTGCCGGCCGAGTGGCAGCCGAACTTGCGCTACGCGGAGCTGGCGCAGGCCGTGGCCGAGCGCAATATTGCCGAGCCGACAGCACAACAGGTGGCCGAGACGGTGATGGCGATCCGTCGGCGCAAATTGCCGGATCCGGCCGTGATCGGCAATGCGGGCAGCTTCTTCAAGAATCCCGTGGTGTCGCGCGAACAGTGCCTGGCCTTGCTGGAACGCTTTCCCACCTTGGTGCACCATGCGCAGCCCGATGGCACGGAAAAGCTGGCGGCCGGCTGGCTGATCGATCAATGTGGCTGGAAGGGGAAAAACCTGGGGCCCGCGGGAGTGTATCCCAAGCAGGCGCTGGTTCTGGTGAATAATGGCGGCGCTCGTGGCGCGGACATTACCCGGCTGGCGCAAGCGATACAGGATGATGTAGCGGCGAAATACGGCGTGCGCCTGTCGCCCGAGCCTGTGTTTATCTAACAGTCAACTAACAGTCAATCCGCGCCTGAGAAAATGTGAAGGGCAGAGCAACGCGGCCATGGCTGTTTTTCCTGCGCGGATTAGCCAAAGTGGCAGACATAATCCAGTGTCTCGAGGGTTTCAATGTCAAAATGGCTATTGCCCGCAATCTTGAATTCCTGGCCAGGGCCATAGCTGTTCCATTCCGTCGCGTCCGCCAGACGCACCTTGCACAGGCCGCCGACGACTTCCATGATTTCCGGCGCGCCCGTGTTGAAGCGCAACGATGACGGGAAAATCACGCCCACGCTTTTTTTCGTGCCATCGGCCAGGATGACATTGTGCGAAATGCATTTGCCATCAAAGTAGATATTCGATTTCTTGACGACGCTGACATTGTCCAGTTGTGTGCTCATGCTTCACTTTCCTTGCGGTTAAAAATCAGTCTTCGACGTCATCGGCGCTCAGCACGCTGTTGCGTCCGCCGCGCTTGGCCGCGTACAGGGCCTGATCGGCGCGGTTGATCAGTTGCTCGATGGTCGACTCGGGTGAGGGCACCACCGTGGCCACGCCGATCGAGATGGTGACGATGCCGGCGGTCGCCGCCGGGTTTTCGATCTGCAAGCCTTCCAGGTGGCGCCGGCATGCCTCGGCGATCATCCGCGCGCCTGCCGCTTCCGTTTCCGGCAGGATCAGGGCGAACTCTTCGCCGCCGTAGCGGGCGGCCAGGTCGGCCGGGCGTTTCAAATGTTCGGTCAGCACGGCAGCGACTTTTTTCAGGCCAAGGTCGCCCGCCAGGTGGCCAAAGTGGTCGTTATAACTTTTAAAATGGTCGATGTCGCAGAACAGCAGGCTCAGTGGCGCCTTGTCGCGCTGGCCCCGCTGCCATTCGAACTGCAGGGTTTCATCGAAGCGGCGGCGGTTGGCGATGCCCGTCAAGCCATCGAGGGCGGCCAGTTTCTGCAACTCGATATTGGCGTCAGCCAGATTCTTCTGGCTTTCGCGCAGGAAGCGGAATGCCTGGTCGCGCTGCAGACGGCTGATGTGCGCCGCCGAGTGGTAGCGTATGCGCGCCAGCAGCTCCAGGCGGTCCGGCAGTTTCACCACGTAATCGTTGGCCCCCACGGAAAAGCTGTGCGCCTTGAGTTTCGGGTCATCCTTGGCCGACAGCACGATCACGGGCACATGCGCCAGCGCCTCGTGTTCGCGGTACAGCTTGATCAAGGCGAAGCCATCGATGCCTGGCAGCACCAGGTCTTGCAGGATGACGGTCGGTTGCAGCCGCAGCGCCGTGTCCAGCGCCTGGTTGGCATCGGTAATGTAATGGAATTCGATATCCTGCTGGTCGCTCAGCATGCGCCGGATTGCCTCAGCAATGATCAACTGGTCGTCCACCAGCAGGACGCTGACCTTGAATTCGGTCAGCGCAGGCTCGTGCTGGATGAAACTGGAGGAAAATTCTGGCATTGCATTCTTTTCAGATGTTGGGGGAGGGCTCCCACCCATTGTTGAGTTTGGCGCCCAGGCGGCCGCGCAGGCTGGCGCCAATCTTATCCAAAGGTAAGATTTGCTGCGCCGCATCGAGTTCGGCCGCCGCGCGCGGCATGCCGTACACGGCACTGCTGGCCTGGTCCTGCGCTATCGTCGTCTTGCCGGCGCGGCGCAGGGCCAGCAAGCCATCGCCGCCATCGCGGCCCATGCCTGTGAGCAATATACCGACGGCGTCGCCGCGCCAGTGCTGGGCCACGCAATGGAAAAAGACATCGACGGAAGGACGGTACACATATTCGCGTGGTGCTGCATCGTAACCCAAACGATAATTTTGATCTAGAAGCAAGTGATCATTGGTCTTGGCGACCAGCACCGTGCCGGCCACCAGTTCGTCGCCCTGGCCGATCACGCGCACGGGCATGTCCAGCTGGTCATCGAGCCATTTGGCGAAGTGCGAGGCGAAGGTTTCATCGATATGCTGGACCACGACGATGGCGCAGCCGGGCGGTGCGCTCCAGCCCGACAAGACCTTCGCCACGGCCGATGGCCCGCCCGTCGAGGCGCCGATGGCCACCAGCGTGGTGACCTGGCCGTCGCCCCGTTCGCCGCCATTGGCAGGAGCCTGGCGCGGCGGCGGCGGCTCGGCGCTGTGGCGTATCAGCTTGCCGATCGTCTTGATCTTCGCCAGCAGTTCGCTGTCGCCGCCTACCTGGCCCTGCAAGACGGGCGTGGCGGTGACGTCAAGCGCGCCGGCGCCCAGGGCGCGGAAGACCTGGTTGACATTGTCCTGCGGGCGCCCCGTGACCACCAGGATGGCGCACGGGCTTTGTTCCATGATCTGGCGCGTCGCCTCGACGCCGTCCATCTCCGGCATGTTCAAGTCCATCAGGATCAGGTCGGGGCGGTTGTCCAGGCACATGCGCACCGCTTCGAGTCCCGTGCGGGCGATCCACAGCACCTGGTGTTCCTGCGTGCTGGCCACCACGCGGCGCAAGGCCTCGGCGGCCATCGCGACATCATTAACAATGGCAATTTTCATGAATTGCAACTCATAAGCGCGCATCTCCTATCAGGTCGGCCACCGCGTCGAGCAGGGTCTCGTCGTGGAAGCTGCCCTTGGTCAGATAATAGTCGGCACCGGCGGACAGGCCGCGCGCGCGGTCCTCCGGGCGATCCTTGTACGAGACGATCATCACCGGCAGCTTGTGCAGGTGCAGATCCTTTTTGATCAGCGACACCAGTTCGATGCCGTCCATGCGCGGCATGTCCACGTCGGTGATCACCAGGTCATATTCACCGCTGCGCACCACGTTCCAGCCGTCGATGCCGTCGATGGCCACGTCGACGTCGAAGCCGCGCGCGAGCAGCAGCTTGCGCTCCATTTCGCGCACCGTCAGCGAATCGTCGACCACCAGGATGCGCTTGGCGCGGCGCTGCTGCGCATGGCCCGCCTGCGCCAGCTGGTGCAGGCCGCCCTCGTGCAGCAGCTTGTCGATCGACAGCAGCAAATCGGGCACGTCGAGGATCAGCACCGGTTCGCCGTTGTCCAGCAGGGCGGCGGCGGAAATGTCGCGCATCTTGCCGAAGATCGGATCGATGGCCTGCACCGCCAGGCTTTGCTCGCCGCGGATGGCGTCCACCACCAGCGCGTAGCTTTGCTTGCCGCGCCCGATCACCACCACCGGCAAGTCGTCGGCGTTGCTGGCGCTCTCGCCCAGTTCCAGCACCTGCGCCGCCGAGACGAGGCCCAGGTTCTCTCCCTTGAGTTCAAAGAACTGCTTGTTTTCCAGCGTATGGATGGCCGATTGCGGCACGCGCACCACGCTTTCCACCTTGACGATGGGGATGGCATACGCTTCGCCCTGGATATCGATCACCAGCGCGCGCACGATCGACTGCGTCAGCGGCAGGGTGATGAGGGCGCGGAAGCCCCGTCCCGGCTCCGACTCCAGGCGCACGGTGCCGTTTTGCTGGCGTATCGTTTCGTGCACGATGTCGAGACCCACGCCGCGCCCGGACAGTTGATTCGCTTTTTCCTTCAGGCTGAAGGCGGGCAGGAACAAAAATTCCAGCAGTTCGCCCGGCGACAGCGCGGCCGCCATAGCCGGACTGGCCATCTTGCGCTCGATGACGGACTGGCGGATTTTTTCCAGGTCGACGCCGCGCCCGTCGTCGCTGATCTCGATGCTCAGCATGCCGGCGCGGTGGCGCGCCTCCATGCGTATCGTGCCCAGCGCTTCCTTGCCCGCATCGATGCGTTCGTACGGCCCTTCCATGCCATGGTCGATGGCATTGCGCAGCATGTGGTTCAGCGGGCTTTCGATCTTCGCCAGGATGTCGCGGTCGACCAGCGTGTCTTCGCCGTCGATTTCCAGCTGCACTTCCTTGCCCAGGCTGCGCGCCAGGTCGCGCACCATGCGCGGGAAGGCGTGGATGCCGTCGCGGAAAGGGCGCATGCGCAGGGCCAGCACTTCATCGACCATGCCTTGCGAGACGGCCAGCAAACGCCGTTCATAGGTTTCGGTGTCGGCGATGTGCTCAAGCATGAACTGTTTCAGCGGCTGCGTCTTTTGCAGCGCCAGCAGGGATTTTTCCATCAGGCCCGCGTCGCCCGAGCGGGCAATGGCTTCGTGCAGCTGCTCGATGGCGGAAAACAGGCTGCTCTGGTTGCGCTTGAAGCGCTGCAGGGCGCCGATGAACGGGTGCATCTGGTGCGCATTGATGCGCGATTCGCTGGCCAGCGACAGCAGTTTGTCGAAGTTCTGCGCCGGTGCCTTGGCGGGCGCGTTGGCCCCTGTCCGTGGCGCAGGGGCGGCCGCAGCCGTTTCCTCGCCGGCCAGGCCGCTGGCCAGCGGCGCCTGCACTTCGCCCGCGTCGGGCGGCAATGACGCCGCTGCCGCGACAGGCGCCGGCGCGGCAGCGGGCGTCGGCGCCGAGGGCAGGGCCGGCAATTCGGGCAGGTCGGCGATGCCGGCGATGGCGTTCAGGGTCTGGTCGATCTGCACCGCATTGGCGGCCAGCCAGGCTTCCGCGCCCGCGTCGTCCAGGCGCGACAGCTGCACGATCAGGTCGACGCCCGAGAGCAGCACGTCGACCCGCTCCGGCGTGAGTTTCAATCGGCCATGCTGGGCGGCGACAAAGCTGTCTTCCATGCCGTGCGCCAGCTGCACCACCACTTGCAGGCCGACGATGGCGGCGGCGCCCTTGATCGAGTGCGCCGCGCGCATCATGGCTTCGACGGCGGCCGCGTCGCCCGCGTGGCGCTCCATGGCCAGCAAGCCATCGGTCAGGATCTGGGTCTGGCTGTCCGCCTCCATGCGGAACAGGTCCAGCATGGAAAAGGCACTCAGGTCGCCGTGCTGGTCCTGGCTCATCGTAATAGTCTCGCAAGTTGGAAGCCGATCAGCGCCGTGTCGAGGCAGCCGATGCGCATGTCGCCTTCGGTGATCACGCCCGACAGGAAGCGCGACAGGCCCTTGTTGATGGTGGCGGCCGGCGCCTGCACGGCTGCCGAGGCGTAGCGCACGATGCCATGCAGGTCGGCCACGGGCAGCGCATACGACTGCTCTTCCCAGCGCATCAGCAGCAGGCGCGCAAAGGTGTGGCGTCCCTTGGCCGCCGGCGCATCGTGGTAATCGATGCCCAGCAGGTGCGCCAGCGACATGCAGGGATACAGCTTGCCGCCGATATTGACGATGCCGGCCAGGCCACGTCCACTGCGGTGCGGCAGCGCATGCGGCGCCGCCTGTGGCGCCACGGAGTCGAATACGCGCGTGGGCAGCGCCAGCCATTCGCGGCCGATGCGAAACACCAGCACCGAGCTGTCGCGCACTTCACCGCCCGCGTCCAGCTGGCGGAAATGGCTGGCCCAGTCGCGCTGGTAGTGCGCATCGACGGGACGCTGCAGGTTGCGCTGGGCGGCGCCGGCATACACGTCGCAGTTGCGGCAATGCACGTTGGCGGGCAGCTTGGGGCAGCTCTGGTCGCCGACCACGCCGATGTGGTTCCAGCAGTCGTTGATGTCGTCCAGGGTCTCGTTGGTGGTCATGGATACCCCTTAGTTGGAAGCCTGGCGGCGCTGGAAGATGCGTGCCGCGCGCGCCTTCAGCGTGGATGCCGCCGTGCTGTTGCCATTGCGTTCGGCCAGCAGGGCCAGGTGGCACAGCGCTTCGTAATGGTCGGGCTGCAGGTAGATGCAGCGGCGCCAGTAATCGTCCGCCAGGTCCATCTTGCCGGCCAGTTCGTTGATGATGCCCAGCATGAAATACGCTTCCGCCGCCTCGGGCACGCGGGCCAGGTGGGCATGGCATTTTTCGCCCGCTTCGCGCAGCTGGCCACGGTCGGCCAGCAGGCGCGCTTCGGCCAGCAGGTCCGTTTGCACAGCGGCTTGCTGTACCGGCACGGCACGCGGGCGCGCCGCCGCTGGCGCTGGCGCCGGTGGGGTACGCGATGGCGCCGGCCGTGGCGCGGGAGGCACGCTGCGCAGGGTGCGCGCCGGCGGCAAGGCGGCCACCTGGATGACGGCGGCCGGCGGCGTGCTGTCCTTCTTCAGCGCGAAGGCCTGGCGGAACTGCAGCGGCGCGAAGCCGTTCTGGCAGAACGACGGCACTTCCGCATAGCCGGCCAGCAGCATGCCGTCGTCGGCCAGCAGGGCAGAGAGGTTCTGGATCGCCGCGCGCGTGGTGGGCTTGTCGAAATAGATCAGCAGGTTGCGGCAGAAGATGACGTCGTAATGCTTGCTATAGGTGGCGGTATCGAACTGCAGCAGGTTGCCCTGCCTGAACGTCACCTGCTCGCGCAAGGCGTCGATGATGCGGTAGCAGTCATCGGCCACGTGCGTGAAGTAGCGCTCGCGGAAGGCCACGTCCTGCGCGCGGAAGGCATTGCGGCCATAGATTCCCGCCTGCGCCCGCTCGATGCAGCCGGGGCTCAGGTCATAGGCGTCGATGCTGAAGGCCTGCTTTGGCACGCCGCCGTCGCGCAGCGCCATGGCCATCGAATACGGTTCTTCGCCGCCGGCGCAGGGAATCGACAGGATGCGCGTGGCGCGTCCCCGTGCCCAGCGTTCCTGCACCAGTTCGACGGTGGCGTAGAAGGCCTGCGGGTCGCGGAACAGCCACGATTCCGGCACCACCACCAGTTCGATCAATTGCGTCATTTCCGCCGGCGTGATGGCGTGCAGATAGGTTTCGCTGTCGGCAAATCCTGTTTGCTCCATGCGCTGGCCGACGGCCCGCTCGGCCACGGATTTCGAGACGGACAGGCCGGTGGCGCGGCGCAGCAGGGTTTGCGCCGTCATGCCGCGCTCCCGCCCTGGAACAGCAGCGCGCGCACGTCCGGCGGCAGCAGGTGTTGCAGTTCCACCAGCTGCACGATGCCGTCCGTGTCGCTGGCCACCTGGCCCAGGAAGGGTGCCGTGGCCACGCCGCTGTCTTCCAGTTTTTCCATGGCGATGTCGGCGATGCCGCGCACCTGCGAAGCCAGCAGGCCCAGTGCGTGCGTATCGCGACCGGGCGCCTGGTAGTCGACGATGACGATGCGCGTATCGAATTGCGCCGCCGCCGGCGGCAGGCCCGCCAGGCGCGACAAATCAATCACGGGCACGGGCACGCCGTGCAAGTCCATCAGGCCGGCCACATAGTCCGGCGTCAGCGGCAGCTGCTTGAGTTCCAGCAGCGGCAGCACGCGCACGATGCCGGCCAGGGGCAGGCCGTAACGGTCGCGTCCGATATGAAAGACCAGGACTTTCATGGCTCAGATGGTCACGGCGAAGGTCGACACGCTCGACTGCAGGTCACCGGCCGCATATTGCAGCTGGTGCACCGCCTCGCTGGTGGCCTTCAGGGACTCCACGGTTTGTTGCGTCGCATCATTGAGCTGCATCATGGTGTCGGAAATCTGCGAAGCACCGATGGCTTGCGACTGCATGCCTTGCAGCACGGCGTCAAATTGCGGCGTGAGTTTTTGCACCTGGTCCATCACGGAAGACAATTGCTCGGCCACTTGCCGCACTTCGCCCACGCTGCGGCGAATTTCTTCCGAGAATTTATCCATGCCCATCACGCTGGCGGACACGGCTGACTGCATTTCCTTGAGCATTTGCTCGATATCCCACGTCGACACGGAAGTCTGGTCGGCCAGGCGGCGGATTTCCGTCGCCACCACAGAGAAGCCGCGGCCCGCTTCGCCGGCTTTTTCCGCCTCGATGGCGGCGTTCAGCGACAGTATGTTGGTCTGGTCGGCTACCTTGGTGATGGTGATCAGCACGCTGTTGATATTGCTGGCTTTTTCCGACAGGGCGGCCAGCTTGGCGTTGATGGAATCGGTGGCCGAGACCATGTGCTGCATGGTCGAGTCCATGCGCTTGAGGTTATTCTGCGCTTCGGCCGTGGCGTTCGTCGTGTAATCGGCCACTGCCGTGGCGTCTTCCATGGTTTTCAGCAGCTGGCTCGTATTGGCCGAGATTTCCTTGGTGGTGCTGAGAATTTCCACGCTGGTTTGCGCCTGCTCAATGCCCGTGGCTTCCTGCTGGCGCGCCGAGGCGGCGATTTCCGTGGCCGAGGTCGTCACCTGGATGCCGGCCTTTTGCACATTGTTGAGCAGGCTGCGCAGGTTTTCGAACATCTTCGCCAGGCCGTTGCCCAGCTGGCCGATGGCGTCGCTGCCCGTGATGCTGACCTTGCCTGTCAGGTCGCCCGAGGCGGCTTTCGAGACCACTTCCAGCAGGGAGTCGACCTTGGCGCGCAGGGTATTCGTGGCGGCCAGCTCATTGGCCTGGTTATCCTGGATGGTTTGCGCCATGCGGTTGAATTCTTCCGTCACCTTGCCCAATTCGTCACCGGAGACGATGGCGGCGCGCGCGCCTTGCTCGCCGCCGGCGATGCGGCCAACGGCATCCGTCAGGTTGTTCAGGGGGCCAAGAATGGACTTGCCGAGAATATAGGAAATGCCCAGCGCCAGCACCACGCACAGCAGGCCGCCCAGCGCCAGGGTCAGCATCATGGTTTGCTGTAATTGTGCCGTGGTGGCGGTGCGCTCTGCCAGCAAACGGCTTTCCTCGGCCGCCGCTTCGTCGAGCATCTGGTTGGCTTGCTTGACGGCCGGATAGCCGGCCGGCGGCATGCTGCGCGCCACCGACTCCGTGGCGCCCGGCGCATTGCCCAGTGCGCGGCGTTTTTCAATCAGCGGGTTAATCCATTCCTTGACCCAGGTGGTGGCCAGCTGGTCGATCTTGCGGAAGCGTTCCGACTGCACCTTATTGTCGGCCGTCATGGCGACGGCTTTTTGCGTGTGCTGCGCCAGGATTGCCATTTCGTCCGTTTCCGGGTTCAGAGATGCGTCGTTGCCGGTCAGGATGAAGCCGCGCGCTTCCACCTGGATTTGCAGGATGGAATTATGGATCTTGTCGATCTCGATCAGCACTTCCATCGTGTGCCGGTCCCATTTGTTCGCTTCCGACAGGCGCGCAAAGCTGTTGTAGGCCACACCCAGCAGTATCAGGATGATGGCCACGATCGAGCCGAAGCCCAGGTACAGTTTATTCTTGATACTCAGGTCTTTGAACATGGGAGGGCTCCGGAAGCGGGAAGGTCAGCACAATTGCACTGTAGCATTTTGCCACGTGGACAGCAAAATGGGGACAATCCCGGGACGTGGCGCGATGTAAATCGCGGACGAGTGCGCTGCAAATGCAAAAAAGCCGCCCAAAGGCGGCTTTTGCACAGGCCGGGAAGCGACGCCTCCCCGCCTCGATTACTTCTGGCCGCGCTTTTCGCGGGCGATGGCGGCGATGCGCATGCGCAAGGCGTTCAGCTTGATGAAGCCGCCGGCGTCGGCCTGGTTGTAGGCGCCGCCGTCTTCGTCGAAGGTGGCGATGTTCATGTCGAACAGCGAATCCGTTTTCGAATCGCGCGAGACGACGATCACATTGCCCTTGTACAGCTTGATGCGTACCCAGCCGTTCACGGTTTGCTGCGTGTGGTCGATCAGGGTTTGCAGGGCAACACGCTCGGGCGCCCACCAGTAGCCGTTGTAGATCATCGAGGCGTAGCGCGGCATCAGGTCATCTTTCAGGTGGGCCACTTCGCGGTCCAGGGTGATCGATTCGATGGCGCGGTGGGCTTTGAGCATGATGGTGCCGCCCGGGGTTTCATAGCAGCCGCGCGATTTCATGCCGACGTAGCGGTTTTCCACCAGGTCCAGGCGGCCGACGCCATGCTTGCCGCCAACCTTGTTCAGTTCAGCCAGCACGGTGGCGGGCGACATGCGCACGCCGTTGATGGCGACGATGTCGCCTTTTTCGTATTCGATGTCCAGGTATTCCGCTTCGTCCGGCGCCTTTTCAGGGCTGACGGTCCAGCGCCACATGCTTTCTTCCGCTTCGGCGCTCGGGTTTTCCAGGTGGCGGCCTTCAAAGCTGATGTGCAGCAAGTTCGCATCCATCGAGTACGGCGCGCCGCCGTTCTTGTGCTTCATGTCGATTTCGATGCCGGCGTCTTCCGCGTACTTCAGCAGCTTTTCGCGCGACAGCAGATCCCACTCGCGCCATGGGGCGATGATTTTCACGCCAGGTTTGAGCGCGTAGGCGCCCAGCTCGAAACGCACCTGGTCGTTGCCCTTGCCGGTGGCGCCGTGCGAGATGGCGTCGGCGCCGGTGGCGTTGGCGATTTCGATCAGGCGCTTGGCGATCAGCGGACGGGCGATCGAGGTGCCCAGCAGGTATTCGCCTTCATACACGGTGTTGGCGCGGAACATCGGGAAGACGAAATCGCGCACGAATTCTTCGCGTACGTCTTCGATATGGATGTTTTCCGGCTTGATGCCGAACTTGATGGCCTTGGCGCGTGCCGGTTCCAGTTCTTCGCCCTGGCCCAGGTCGGCCGTGAAGGTGACGATTTCGCACTGGTAGTTATCTTGCAGCCATTTCAGGATGACGGAGGTATCGAGCCCGCCCGAATAGGCCAGGACTACTTTTTTAATGTCGCTCATATTGCTTCCAGTTGTCGTTGTCTATGTATGTATTGCGATACTGCCAGGGTTTGTGCAGTGCCTGGCGAATTAGTTGATTTTACCGAGTAACAGGTATTCGATCAGCGCTTTTTGCACGTGCAGGCGGTTTTCCGCCTCGTCCCACACCACCGATTGCGGGCCGTCGATGACTTCGGCGGCCACTTCCTCGCCACGGTGGGCGGGCAGGCAGTGCATGAACAGGGCGTCGGGCGCGGCGCGGGCCATCTTCGCGCCATCGACGATCCAGCCGTCGAAAGCGGCGATGCGGGCCGCGTTTTCCGCTTCATAGCCCATGCTGGTCCAGACGTCCGTGTTGACCAGGTGCGCGCCTGCGCAGGCATCGGACGGATTGTCAAAGAAGGTGTAGCGTTCGGTCTTGACTTGCGCCAGGTCGATGTCATAGCCCTTCGGCGTGGACACGTTGACGTGGAAGCCGAACACTTCGGCCGCCTGCAGCCACGAGTACAGCATGTTGTTGGCATCGCCGATCCAGGCGACGACCTTGCCGGCGATCGAGCCGCGGTGTTCGATGTAGGTGAAGATGTCGGCAAACACCTGGCACGGGTGGTGTTCATTGGTCAGGCCATTGATCACGGGCACGCGCGAATTGGCGGCGAAACGCTCGATGATCTCCTGGCCAAACGTGCGCACCATGATGATGTCGCACATGCGCGACATGACCTGGCCGGCGTCTTCCACCGGTTCGCCACGGCCCAGCTGGGAGTCGCGCGTGTTCAGGTAGATGGCGGCGCCGCCCAGCTGGTGCATGCCGGCCTCGAACGAGAGGCGGGTGCGGGTCGAGTTCTTTTCAAAGACCATCACCAGGGTGCGGTCGATCAGGGGATGGTAGATTTCGTAATTCTTGAACTTGCGCTTGATCAGATGGGCGCGTTCGATCACATATTCGTACTCTTCCAACGTGAAATCGGAGAACTGGAGGTAATGCTTGATCGGTTTTTTTGTCGACATAATGACCACTTGAAGATGCGCAGGCCGCCGGCGGCGTGCCTTTCCCGCCGGGTTGCATCAGCGTAAACATCTCGTGCTGATGACTGCCTTGCCCGGCGCGCTGCTGTGTTGATCGTCGCCCGCGCCTGTGAATCACGCGGATCGATGCGGTTTGCCAAGTTGTAAATCATGCAATGGCAGGGACTTCAGCCATTCAATTATAAGGGTTTTGCTTTTAGATTGGAAAGACTGGCCGGACAGGTACTTGTGTAGACAAGCAGCGTTGTCCGGCCGGCGTTTCAATAGATGCTGGCCGGGTCGGCCGCGTCAAGGCGTGGCGCCACCCGCGGCAAGTCCAGGGTAAAGCGCGTGCCGGCGCCGCTGCTGGCCACCTGGATGGTGCCGCCCAGCAGGGCCGTGACGATGTTGTAGCTGATCGACAAGCCCAGGCCGCTGCCGCCCTGGCCCAGCTTGGTGGTAAAGAAGGGGTCGAAAATGCGCGACAAATACTGTTCCGCGATACCGCCGCCATTGTCCTCGAAGACGATCTGCACGCGCGCTGCGTCCGCCGTGGCGCACAGGCGCATGCAGCCCGTGCTGGCGCTGCCGTCGTTGCCGCCCGGGTCGAAGGCGTGCAGCAGGGCATTGTTGATCAGATTGGTGATCACCTGGCCGAACGGCCCCGGATAGCTGTCCATGGCGATGCCGAAATCGACCTCCATCTCGATGCGATGGCCCGAGCTGCGGATGCGGTTCATGACGGTGGCGATGATTTCATTGCTCACTTGCTGCAGGTCGAACTGGCGCCGCTGCTCGGTGGTGCGGTCGACGGCCACCTGCTTGAAGCTGTTGACCAGGTCGGCCGCGCTGTGCAGGCCGCGCATCACCAGCGCCGACGCCTTGCCCGCATCCTCGATGTACGCCGCCAGGTCGGAGCGGCGCAGGCCGGGGCCGTTCATCAGGCGTTCCACGTCTTCCGTTTTCTGTTGCATCGTGCTGGCGATCAATAAACTGTTGCCGATCGGCGTATTCAGTTCATGCGCCACGCCGGCCATCAGCGAGCCGAGGGCGGCCAGCTTTTCCTGCGACACCAGCTGCGCCTGGGCATCCTGCAACTGGCGGTAGGCGCTGGCATTGTCGAGGGCGATGGCGCCATACGCGCACAGGGTGCGGAAGATCAGGCGCTCGCGTTCGCCATACGCGTTGGCTTGGCAAGCCTGCACCGTCATCACGCCCAGCACGCGCTCGCCCACCATCAGCGGCACGTACAGCACGCTCTGGTTATGCAGGGTGCCGGGCACCGTGTAGGCGTGGCGCCGCGGCGGGACTTGGGCGATATACACTTCGCGCCGGCCAAGTAGGCAGCGCACGGAGTAGGCGCGCGGATTGCTCAGCGGAATGGCGTTGTCGGGCAGGGGGCGGCCCGCTTCCATGCCGTGCGCGCGGCGCAGCGCCGTGCCGGGGCCATCGAGCATGTAGACGGCGAAAGTGTTGACGGGCAGCAGGGCATGCACGTGGCGGTCCAGCACCTGGAACACGGCGCTGGCGTCGAGATGGGTGGTGATTTCCTGGCCGATGGCCGACAGGCGCTCCAGGGTGTCGCTGGTCTGTTGCAGCACTTCGGCACGGCGCGCCTCGGAGGCGGCCAGTTCGCGGTGGTGATAGCCTTCCGAACGCGCATGTTCCGTCTGGTGGTAGACCTGCATGGCGGTGGCGCGGTTGCTTGCCTGCTGGGTGTGGCTTTTTTCACGCGCCATGCCCGCATCGAGGGCGATGTCATAGGCGCGCGCATAGTCGCCCGCATGCGCGTACTCGCGCGCCAGCGCATCGAACAGCTCGCCTGGCGGCACATAGCCGTCGATGGAGGCGGCCACTTGCAGGGCCTGGTGCAGGAAATGCAGGGCCGGGTTGCGCTCGAGCATGCCGGGCGGCGGCGGCAGTTCGTGGCGCGCATGCAGCATGGCCAGCACGCGCAGGGCCGCCACCTGGTGCATGGCATCGCCTTGCGCTGTCGCCAGCTGGCAGGCCCGCTCGGCTGCCTGCAATGCTTCTTCCGGACGGTCCAGGTAAGACAGCGCATGTGCGCTGCCGCGCTGCGCCATGCTGCGGAAGTCGGCCTGGCCCAGCGCTTCGGCCCGTTGCGCCAGGCGGCTGAAGGCGTCCAGGGCCGTGTCGTAGTCGCCCTTGTCCAGGCTCAGTTCGCCCAAGTGGAACAGGGCGTTGGCGTAGGTGCGCGCGCCGGCCACGGGCGCCAGGATGTGCAGCGCGTCGCGCAGCAGTTCCTCGGCCGTGGCAAGGCGGCCCAGCTTGCGCATGGTGTCGGCCGCGTGCGTCTGGCAGGCGCCGATGCTGCGCGGCCAGCCCGTGGGGCGCGCCAGGTCCAGCGCGCATTGCATCCATTCGAGCGCCGATTCGTTGTCGTTGAGGCTGGCAAAGCAGTCGCCGATATTGATGGCGGCCGTGATGGCGCCGCGCAGCTGGCCGCTTTCCAGCGCCGCTTCATAGCTTTGCATGTAGTGGCCGGCGGCCGTGCCCAGGTCGCGCGAGGTATGCGCCAGCAGGCCGCGGAAGTCATGCACCCAGGTAGCCAGCGGCACGGGCAGCTTGCCGCCGTCACCCTGGAACTGGGCGCCCCAGCGGGCCTGGGCGGCAGGTGCGTCGCGCAGCACGGCCCAGCGCGCCGTAGCCGCGTCGGCCAGGCTGGCGCGCATGCTGTCGCCGGCGCTGCGCGCCTGTGCGGCGGCGGCCAGCAATTCGGCATCGCAGCGGGCATGGTCGCCCAGGTCGACGGCGATCGAGGACAGCAGCCAGTGGACGTCGGCGCAGCCGGCGCCGTCGCCGTGTGTTGTCAAGGTGGCGTGTGCCGCCAGGGCCAGGCTTTCCGCGCCATCGAGGTTGCCGCGCAGCCAGGCCAGTTCCGCCTGCACCAGCTGCAAACGGGCCGAGGCCCGAGCCTGCGCCGCGGGAGCAAGGCCGGCCAGCGGCAGCAAACGGCCCGCTTCTTCGGCCAGTTCGTTTG
The DNA here is from genome assembly GCF_051380655.1 of Janthinobacterium amylolyticum. Lineage (NCBI taxonomy): Bacteria > Pseudomonadati > Pseudomonadota > Betaproteobacteria > Burkholderiales > Oxalobacteraceae > Janthinobacterium > Janthinobacterium amylolyticum. Next base: position 109,244 of record NZ_JBNYXL010000014.1, on the reverse strand, counting down.
ACCGCATGCAGTCGCGCTGGCGCAAATGCCAGGACAGCGACAGCAGCAGTGGCACGCGCTCGGTGCCGCGCAAGGGCAGCAAATCGGTTTCCCACTGCGCTACTTCATGTTCGAGCGCGAACATTTCCATTCGACAAATCTCCCCGCGGCGTCAGCCTGCAAGGGATCAGGCTGTACTGCAGCCTATTGTAAGCTGCATTCGCGGGCATTTGTTCAGTCCGCCAGACAGATTTCACGTGCCGGCGCGCGGGCCTGACGGCAGGCTAGCGCGAGACCAGGCGCACGGACGTGGCGCCGTCGAGGCGCATGGCGCTGCGGCTGTCGGCGGACATGCGCAAGCCTGGCAGCACCTGGGCATCGTCGATCACCACGCGCTCGCCGGCATCGCTGAAGGCGAACGAGGCGCCGCGCCGCGTGACGAACACGCCCGGTGCCTGCGGATACAGTTCCACCTCGGCCTTTTCATGGCGGCTGTTCTTATCGCTCAGGCGGCCAAAGAAATGCATGTTGTCCTGGCGCACCACGAGTATCTGTTCGTTCGACAGCAGGTAGTGCTGTTCGATCTGCAGCGCTTCCTCCGGCGTCACGCGGTGGGGCGAGCTGACGCTGACCCTGACGCTGTCGGTCGGTGCGGGGGCGTTTTGCGCCAAGGCGCCGGCGCTGGCGAGGGACAGCAGTACGGCGGCGGCAAGGGGGAAGAGACGGGAGCTTTGCATGACATTCACCTTCAATCAGGGTTGAGGAGTGTAGATAGATTAGACCGTGGTGCCACTGCCAGGTTTCCTGCAGGGACTGATGACAAGGTAGCAAACGTGCTCCCGCATCGCCAGCGCGGGGCGATGAAAGGCCGGTTTGATGCGCTGAAATGCATAAAACCGGTGTTGAACTGTTTTGGGATTAAACGTGGAAAGCAGGCTGGGCTACAGAATTAAATTCTGTCAGCCTGCCTGTTGCTGTCGTGAAATTCGATGCGTGCGGGGTGCCCGGCAGCAGGGTCAGTACAGTGTCTGCGCCGATTCGTGCAGCAATTGGCCATACAGGGTATGGCGCATCTTGGCGATCTTGCCTTCGGACACCGCTTGCAAAATCGCGCACTGGGGCTCGATCAGGTGGCGGCAGTTGTAGAACTTGCAGCCGCCAAGGTAGGGCTGGAATTCACGGAACGCCCGTTCCAGCATGCCTTCGGACAGGTGGTACAGGCCGAATTCCTGGAAGCCGGGCGAATCGATGATGGAGCTGTTCTCGCCCAGAGCGTCGAGCTTGTACAGGCGCGTAAAGGTCGTCGTGTGCTTGCCTGTGTCCAGCGCGGCCGAGATTTCGCGCACGGCAATGTCGGCATCCGGCACGAGCAGGTTGATCAATGACGACTTGCCCATGCCCGACTGGCCGATCAAAATCGACGACTGGCCCGCCAGCAGCGGACTCAGGGTGGCGACCGCGTGCTCGGGTTCGGCGCGCGCCGACACTTCATGCACGGGATAGCCCATCGACGAGTATGGCAGCAGGCGTTCGCGCGCCCGTTCCAGCGAAGCCGTCACGTCCGTTTTATTCAGGATGATGCGCGCCTCGATGCCGGCCGCGTCAGCGGCCACCAGCGAGCGTGAGATCAGGTCGTCAGCAAAGCCGGGTTCGGTGGCCACGACGATGAACAGCTGTGTCAGGTTGGCCGCCAGCAGCTTGGATTTATACTGGTCCGAGCGGTACAGCAGGGTCTTGCGTTCCTCGATGCGGTCGATGACGGCCTGGTCGTTGGAAGTGCGCGTCAGGTGCACGATGTCGCCCACGGCCACATTGGTCTTCTTGCCGCGCGTCACGCATTGCAGCTTGGCGCCGTCCACGTCGGCCAGGTAATGGCGGCCGTGGGCGGCGATGATGATGCCGGTCAGCTTGCCGTCGCTCATGGCGCCACCTGGCTGCTTTGGTAAATGTCGTCCGCCTTGGCGGCGCAGATGAAGTCGTTTTCGGACAGGCCGCCGGCGCCCTGGTTGACCGAATGCGTGTCGTAGCGCACGGCGCAGGTTTTGTAAGTAATGATGAGCTCCGGATGGTGATCTTGGGTATGGATCATCCAGGCCAGGGCGTTCACGAACGCCAGGGTCTGGTAATAATTCTTGAAGCCGAAGTCGCGGCACAGCTTGTCGTTCTGCACCGTCCATTCGGGCAGAAGGGCCAGCCAGGCGGCGACGGCGGCAGCGCTCAAGGCATCCTGCCGAGGCGCGCAGTGAAGCTGGCGCAACATTTGCGCAGTGGTTGGCGTACTCATGCGGCAGCCCCTTTCAGGTGGCGGATGCGCACGCTGGCCGGCGGGTGCGAGTCAAAAAAGGCCGAGTGCAGCGGGTCGGGGGTCAGGGTCGCGGCATTGTCTTCATACATTTTCACGAGCGCCGAGACCAGGTCATCCGCCTGCGTGTGCGTGGCGGCAAAGGCGTCCGCCTCGAATTCGTGCTTGCGCGAATTGAGCGAGGTCAGCGGTCCCAGCAGGAAGGTGAAGACCGGCAACACCAGCATGAACAGCAGCAGGGCCAGCGCATCCGTCGGCTGGCCCGTCAAGGCCAGGGTCACCGGGTCGACGCCGAGGCCCGCGTAGAACCATGGCTGTGTCTTCAGGAAACCCAGCAGCGCAAGAAAACCCAGCGAGACGAGGAACAGCATGGCGATGCGCTTGACGATGTGCTTGAGCTTGAAGTGTCCCAGTTCATGCGCGAGCACGGCTTCGATTTCATGCGGTGCCAGGCGCGACAGCAGGGTGTCATAGAAGACGATGCGCTTGTTGGCGCCGAAGCCCGAGAAATACGCGTTGCCGTGGGCGCTGCGCTTCGAGCCATCCATGACGAACAGGCCTTTCGAGGCGAAGCCCACGCGGCGCATCAAGCCTTCGATGCGGCTTTTCAAGGCTTCGTCGGCCAGCGGCGTGAACTTGTTGAACAGCGGCTGAATAAAGTTGGGGAAGATGACCATCATCAGCAGGGAAAACGCGCTCCAGACGATCCACGCGTAAAACCACCACAGGTCGCCACTTTTCGCCATCAGGAACAGTATGACCCACAGTAATGGCAGGCCCAGCGCGGCCGTGAGGCCTATGTTCTTGAGCAAGTCCGTGAAGAACAGCTTCTTGCTCATCATGTTGAAGCCGAAACGCTGTTCCAGCACGAATTGCTGGTAGTACTCGAAGGGCAGGTCGATCAGGCCGGAAATGACGGCGAAGGCAACCATCAGGCCCAACTGGTACAGCATCGGCGAGCCTGCCGCTCCCGTCAGTTCATGCAGGTACAGCGCCAGCCATTGCAGGCCGCCCAGCAGGGTAAAGCCGATCAGCACGGCGTAGTTGACCAGCAGGGTCAGCAGGCCGAACTTGGTCTTCGCCACCGTGTAGTCGGCCGCCTTCTGGTGCGCGGCCAGGGGGATCTTTTCCGCGAACTCGGCAGGCACGGCGGCGCGGTGCGCCAGCACGTGGCGGATCTGCCGCGAGGCGAGCCAGAAGCGCACGGCCAGGGTCAAAACGAGGACGGATACAAACAAAATCGAAAACGCGAGTGAATACATTCTGTGCCTGTGAGAAAATGGCTGATTATTTAGTTTGATTAGGCCAAGAGAGAATTATGTCACAAGCGACCGACTTATCTGCACCCACCTCTGCATCCACCCCCGCTCCCGTCGTCCCGGCACGTCCAAATGAGATGAACCTGGTCTGGGTCGACATGGAAATGACGGGCCTGGAGCCCGATACCGACCGCATCATCGAAGTGGCCGTGGTAGTGACGGACATGCACCTGAACCTGCTGGCCGAAGGCCCCGTGTTCGTGATCCACCAGTCGGATGAAACCCTGAACAAGATGGATGCCTGGAACAAGGGCACGCATGGCCGCTCGGGCCTGATCGACAAGGTCAAGGCATCGACCGTGACGGAAGCGCAGGCGGAAGCGGAACTGATCGCGTTCCTGAAGAAATACGTACCGGCAGGCAAGTCGCCCATGTGCGGCAACACCATCGGCCAGGACCGCCGCTTCATGGTGCGCGGCATGCCGAAGCTGGAGGCATTCTTCCACTATCGCAACGTTGATGTATCGACACTGAAAGAGCTGTGCAAGCGCTGGAAGCCGGAAATCGCCACCGGTTTCAAGAAGCACCAGAAGCACACGGCGCTGGCCGATATCCTGGAATCGATCGAAGAGCTGAAATACTACCGCGAGCACTTTATCAAGCTGTAATCGAAGACGCCTCACAAAACCTACTGCGCGTCGGTATAGGCGGCCTGCGATGCTCACCGTACCTTCGTACGGTTGCGCTTCTTAGCCACCTCTCCCTTCCGCTCGCTACGGTTTTGTGAGGCGTCGCGAAGGTTCCGTTACAATCGTACCAAAGTCAAAATCGAGGGGGTGCCAAGCGCCATCTTCATCTTGCCACTCCAGCGCAAACGCTGCCGTTTGCCGCAAGTCCGTGATCCACACTGTTGCGCCAGGCTGGCGGAAATATGCCGCGCACGGGCCGAACGATGGCGCCAGCCGGCAAATCACCAATCCCTCGCCCGCCACGGCGCACCATTGCTCATTGACATCGATCAAGGCCACGGCCGGGTCGCCATAGAACTCGCCCACGCCCGCTTGCCGGCCATCGGCCGCCGTTACCGTGGCGTGTTCGTATGCATGCTGGACGATATATGTGGCGCTGCGCGCCAGTTCCTGCTGAGTCATGCGGTCTCCACTGTTGGCCAGACGGTTTCCTGGTCGGCGCGCGCCTCGGCGATCAGCCATTCGCAGAATGCATGCACGAGTGGCCGCGTTTCCGCCTGGGGCGAGCGCAGCAGATAATAGCAGTGGGGGCCGCGCACCGCGTGTTCAAACACGCGCACCAGGCGGCCAGAACGCAGGTCGTCGCCGATCAGGGGGCTGGCGGCAATCGCCACGCCCTGGCCGCTGGCGGCCGCGTCCAGGCATAAATACGTGTGCGAAAAGCGCGCGCCGCTGTTGCCGCTATTGCCGCTGTAATGCACGCCGCAGCTGTGCAGCCAGCGCGTCCAGTCGATTTCGCCGGGCAGGTGCACTTCCGGTTCGTCGTGCAGCAGCGGATAGCGCAGCAGGTCGGCGGGCTGGCGCAGGCTGGCCGCGTTGGCACGGAAATCCGGGCTGCAGACGGCGGAAAACCATTCTTCCATCAGCAGGTCGACCTTCAGGCCCGGATAGCGTCCCGGCCCCAGGCGGATGGCCACGTCCACGCCGTCGCGGGCCAGGTCGACCGGATGCATCGATGCCAGCACGCGCAGCTCGATCTGCGGATAGCGGTCGCGCAGCCGGCCCAGGCGCGGCATCAGCCAGCGCGAGACGAGCGAGCTGGTGGCCGTTACCGTCACCACCTTGTCGTCGCCCTGGCGCCGCGCCTGTTCCGAGACGTCGGCCAGCTGGTTGAGGATCGGTCCCAGCGACGCCGCATAGCGCTGGCCCGCATTGGTCAGCACCACGCCGCGCGGCAGGCGCTGGAACAGCACGATGCCCAGCCACGCTTCCAGCTGTTTCACATGGTGGCCGATGGCGCCGGCCGAAACGTGCAATTCCTCGCCGGCGCGCTGGAAGCCTTCATGGCGGGCGGCCGCTTCGAAGGCGTGCAGGGCGGCAAGTGGGGGCAGGGGACGTGACATGGCACTCTTCAGAGAATTGAGCCTCAGTAATATTTGGCCTATCCGTGAAGAATATTGGTTTGTTTCATTTTGCGCAAGCGAATATGATGCCGGCACTGCGTGAAGCGACCCGCAATAGGATTCACGCATGCACATCTCCCGGCCTGGCTGGGCATTTATATTTACAACGTTACAACGCCTGGGAAAACCGTCGCGATACGCAGCAGGTTTACCCTGGCGTACTCATAGAGGTTTAGTCATGTCTGATCGCCGCGCTGTTGCGCTGGTGTTGCTGTCGGCCGCCGGTTTCGGCAGTTCCGCAGTGTTTGCCAAGGCGGCCTATGTGTCCGGGGTCAACCCGTCGACCATGCTGGCCTTGCGTTTCGTTATCGCCGCCATGCTGCTGCTGCCGCTCGTGTGGCTCGGTGGCTGGCGCTTGCCGCGCGGCCGCCTGCTGGCCGGCTACATGCTGATGGGCCTGATGTACACGGCCCAGTCGCAAGGCTATTTCAATGCGCTGATGTATGCCAGCAGCGGCCTGTGCGGCATGCTGCTGTACGTGTATCCCGTGCTGGTGACGATATTGGCGCTGGCGCTGGGCTGGGAAAAGCTGGACCGCCGAATGCTGGTGCTGCTGGCGCTGGCCATCGCCGGCATGGCCACCACCCTGGGCGGTAAATTGCAGGGCCAGCCCATCGGCATCGCGCTGGCGCTGATGGCCGCCGGCGTGTACGCCGTGTACATCCTGTTTGGCAACAGCCTGTCGAAAAGCCGCGAGAATATTCACCCGTTGGCGGCCTGCGTGGTGATCCTGGGCACGGCCGGCCTGGCGAACAGTGCGATTGCCGTGTGGCAAGGCGTGTCCTTGCCGGGCACGGCCACGGGCTGGCTGGCCGTCAGCGCCATCGCCCTGTTCTCGACGGCGATCGCGATTGCCGCCTTCTTTGCCGGCGTGGCGCAAATCGGCGCGGCCAAGGCGTCGATCATTTCCACCTTTGAACCCGTCATCACGATGGCGTTTGGCGTGACCCTGCTCAAGGAGTCCGTGAGCGGCACGCAACTGCTCGGCGGCGCAATGGTGCTGACGGCCGTGATCCTGCTGGCCCAGCGTTCCAGTCCGAAGCAGGAAGCGAAACCGGCCGCCATGCCGGGCGCGCAAGCGAGCGCCTGATCCCTGTTTTTTCCTGAACTGATCGGCTGTATCGATCGGTCTCCTTTGCGCCGCGACGGGTTTCCTGCCGCGGCGCTTTTTTTGCGCGCACAAATAACACTTGATTGCGAATGATTCTCATTTATAATTAACGGCAGGATTCCCCCACCACCAGCCAGCCCATCCCCATGCCAGCCAGTGTTCGCCTTGAAAGGAGACACCGTGACGAGCATGCCCCCTATTTGCAATACCCAGATGATCGCCGGCGAATTCGCCCGCCTGCGCCGCGAAAAGAACGCCCGCCACCGCGACATCGCCGAGGAACTGGCCATCTCCGAAGGCGAGCTGATCGCCGCGCACGCCGGGCTGTCGCTGGCCAATGGCGCCTTGCTGGGCGCCGAGCGCCTGCAGGCCGACTGGCCCGCCATCGTCGCCGCGCTGGAGCCGCTGGGCGAAGTCATGGCGCTGACGCGCAACGCCTCCTGCGTGCATGAAAAGACGGGTGTCTATCGACAAGCCAGTCACGCCAACCACGTCGGCCTGGTGCTGGGCGGCGAGATCGACCTGCGCGTGTTCTACCGCCAGTGGGCGCATGGCTTTGCCGTGCGCGAGATGAAAGAACACGAGGTGCAGCGCAGCCTGCAGTTCTTCGACGCCGCCGGCCATGCCGTGCACAAGATTTTCCTCAAGCCGCAAAGCGACGTGGCCGCCTACGATGCGCTGGTGACGCGCTTTGCCGATGCCGATCAAACGGCCGGCATCCGCGTGACGGCGCAGGCAGCGCCGCCGGCGGAACTGCCCGACGCGCAGATCGACGTGTTCGGCTTTCGCGCGGCCTGGGCCGACTTGCGCGACACGCATGATTTTTTCACTTTGCTGAAAAAATATTCGGTCTCGCGCCTGCAGGGCCTGCGCCTGGCCGAACCGCGCTTCGTGCAGCCGCTGGACAAATCCTGCGTGCTCGACCTGCTCAAAGACGCCGCGCTTGAAAAGGTCTCCATCATGGCCTTCGTCGGCAATGCCGGCATGATCCAGATCCATTCCGGGCCCGTGCACAAGATCGCCGTGATGGGACCATGGATCAATATCCTCGATGCGCGTTTCAACCTGCATTTGCGCGAAGACCATATCGCCAGCGCCTGGGTGGTGAAAAAGCCCACCGTCGATGGCCTGGTGACGTCCGTCGAACTGTTCGACGCCAAGGGCGACACCATCGTCATGTTCTTCGGCGAACGCAAGCCGGGCACGCATGAACTGTGCGAATGGCGCAATGTCGTCGAGCGCGTGGCGCGGGAGGGCGAATTATGCGCCGCATGATCGCTGCCAGCGTGGCGCGCCGCATCGCGCTGAAAAAGATGGGGGCGGGAGCCTTGGCCCTGGCCGCACCGATGCAGGTGCTGGCCGCCGTGTCCGACGCCGGCAAGCCCGTGGCGAAAGCACGGCGCATCGTCAGCGTCGGCGGCGCCCTGACGGAAATCGTCTACGCGCTCGATGCGCAGGCGGAACTGGTGGGCGTCGACACGACCTCGCTGTATCCGGCCACGGCGCAACAGCTGCCGCAGGTGGGCTATGCGCGCACACTGTCGGCCGAAGGCGTGCTGTCGCTGGCGCCCACGCAGCTGATCGCCACCGAGGAAGCGGGGCCGCAAACGGTGCTGCGCCAGGTGCGCGACGCCGGCGTGCCGGTGGCGGTGCTGAATGCGAATAACCAGTTCGAAGGCTTGCTCGAACGCGTAAAACAGGTGGGCCAGATCACGGGCCACGTGGAACCCGCCGCGCGCCTGGCGCAAAACCTGCGGCAGCAGTGGAGCGGCGCACTGGCCAAGGTGCGCAAGCGCCAGCATGCACCCGTGCGCGTGCTGTTCATCCTCGCGCACGCGCCGAACCAGGTGATGGTGGGCGGGCGCGAGACGGGCGCCGACGCCATGCTGGCGTATGCGGGTGCCGTCAACGTGATGGGCGGACAGGGTGGATTTGCCGGCTACAAGCCGCTGACGCCGGAAGCGGTGATCGCCGCCCGGCCCGACGTCGTGCTGGTGACGGACCAGGGCCTGAAGGCCTCGGGCGGGGTGGACGGCATCTTGACATTGCCAGGCCTGGCGCAGACGCCGGCCGGCAAGCAGCACCGCATCGTCTCGCAGGAAGCCATGCTGCTGCTGGGCTTTGGCCCGCGCATGCCGCAGGCGCTGGCGGACCTCGACGCCGCCTTTGCGAAAGCCATGGCCGCATGAATGTACGCGCGATGACGCCGGCCATGTCCTGGCGCCTGTCCGGGCACATGCGGCGCTGGGGCGCCGCCGGCCTGCTGGCTGCGGCGCTACTTGCCGGCCTGCTCATCGCCGTGCAGGCGGGCGCCGTGCCCGTGACACTGGCAGACTGGCTGGCGCCAATGCAAACTGGCGACGAGGCGCTGTCCGGCGGCGCGTACGTGCTGTGGCATATCCGCTTGCCGCGCGCGCTGTTTGCCGTGCTGATTGGCGCCGCGCTGGCGCTGGCCGGCGGCCTGACGCAGGGCCTGTTCCGCAATCCGCTGGCCGACCCGGGGCTGCTGGGTATCAGCAGCGGCGCCGCCTGCGCGGGTGCCGCCACCATCGTTTTCGCGGCCAGCCTGCAGGTGGCGCCCGAGCTGCGCGTGTGGCTCTTGCCCGCCGCCGCCTTTGCCGGTGCCATGCTCATTTGCGTGCTGCTCGACCGGGTCGCCCGCTGGGCCACCCCCGGTTCCATCGTCGGCCTGCTGCTGACAGGCGTGGCGCTGAACGCCATCACGGTCGCCGTCATGGGCCTGTGCATCTACATGGCCAGCGACGACCAGTTGCGCACCCTGACTTTCTGGACTTTGGGTTCCTTGTCGGCCGGCAGCTGGCGCCAGGTGGCGGCCCTGCTGCTGGTGCTGGCGGGCGCCCTGTGGGCCACGCGCTTCCTCATGCGATCACTCAATGCGCTGGCCCTGGGCGAAGCGCAAGCCTTGCACGTGGGCGTCGACGTGGGCCGCTTGCGCACGCAAGTCATCGTGCTCGTGGCCGCATTGACGGGCTTCGCCGTGGCCTGGTGCGGCGGCATCGGCTTCATCGGCCTGATCGCGCCGCACCTGGTGCGCACCTGGCTGGGCGCCGACCAGCGCCGCGTGCTGCCCCTGGGGATGCTGGCCGGCGGCTTGCTGCTGCTGTTGGCCGACACCCTGGCGCGCACGGTCGCCATTCCGGCGGAAGTCCCCGTCGGCATTTTCACGGCCCTGCTGGGCGGGCCATTCTTCCTGATGCTGCTGCGGCGCTTTCGCCACAGCACCGCCTAGCAGCGACGACCATGACGCCTTTACTTGAACTGAGTTTTGCCACCACCCGCCTGGGCCAGCAGTATTTCGGCCCTTTTAATCTGCAGGTGGCGGCGGGCGAGCGCATCGCCATCCTCGGCCCCAGCGGCGCGGGCAAGTCGACCCTGCTGAAACTGATGGCGCGCGAATTGCGCCCGCAGGCGGGCAAGGTGCTGTTCGCCGGACGGCCGCTGGCGCAGTGGCCGCTGGCGGAGCTGGCCTTGCGCCGCGCCGTGCTGCCGCAAGGCTCGAACGTGGCATTCGGCCTGCTGTCGGACCTGGTAATCGGCCTGGGAAGGGTGGCGCGCCTGGTCGACCCGCAGCTGGAGCGCATCGTGCAGGAGGCGGCGGCCCTGGCGCATGCCACGCATTTGCTGGGCCGGCGCCTGGACAGCATGTCCGGCGGCGAACAGGCGCGGGTGCAGCTGGCGCGCATCTTCGCGCAGATGTGGGATGTGGAAGGGGGCTTGATACTCGTCGACGAACCGCTGGCCGCGCTCGACCCGGGACTGCAGTTCGATCTGCTCGACAGCCTGGAACAGTTTTGCGCCGCGCGCGGCCATGCCGTCATCGCCATCCTGCACGACATCAATCACGCCTTGCTGGGCTTCGACCGGCTGCTGCTGGTGCGCTCGGGCCAGCTGACGGCCGACATTCCCGCCAACGCCGACGCCGTGCCGGCGCTGGCCGCGCTGTATGGCATCGCCCTGACGACGGCCACCAGCAGCGATGGCCATGTCTGCGTCATCCCTGCCAGAAGCGCCGTGCGCCGGGCCGCCTGAATTATTACCAGACGTCCGCCGCACGCGGCCGCGCCATCTGGCCGCCGCCCAGCAGCCACACCATCAGCGCATCGGCCTGTTCGCGCGTGGCCGCCACCTCCTGCAGGATGCCGAAGGCCTTCATGGCGCCGGCCGCCATGGCTTGCAGCTGCGCGCGTTTTTCCCCGTCCGGTTCGATCGAGACGAGACCCCGGCAAATGGCGGCCAGCGCCACCTTGTGATGCTTGAGCCACAGGCCGCGCCGCTTGCGGTCGGCGTGCGCCTCGTCGCTGCGTTTCTCTTCGAACAGCATGACGAACGGTGCGCCATGGCGCAGCAGGGCGTCCATGTCGTTCTCCCACAGGGGCGCATAGCCTTCGACGGCCGTTTCAGGGCGAAAGCGCACGATGGGAAAGTCGCTGACGTCGTGGATGGAAAAGTGTGCGGGATTCGGTTTCATGGTGTCGTGCCTTCCAGGGTGGATGAGGGGGATTGCCAGCCGCCGCCCAGCGCCTTGTAGACCTGGACCAGCGACAGCGACGCGGTGGCGCGGCTGTCGACCAGCGCCGCCTCGTTGTTCAATAAAGTGTTTTGCACGTGCAGCACGTTGATCAGGTCCGCGCCGCCCTGGCGGTACTGCAGTTCCGCGCTGCCCAGCGCGCGCCGTCCCTGCCTGACGGCTTCATCGAGGCTGGCCTGGCGGCGCTGGTTCGCCTGGTAGCCCGAGAGCGCGTCTTCCACCTCGTGCCAGGCGGCCAGCACGGTCTGGCGGTAGGCGATGGCCGCTTCCTGCTGCTGCGCCTCGCGCAATTGGAGCTTGCCGCGCAAGCGCCCGCCATCGAACAGGGGCACGCTGAAGCCGGGGCCGAGGGCGAAGCGTTTGGCGTCCCAGCCGATATCGGACAGCTGCATGGCTTGCAGGCCGACGCTGCCCGACAGGGTAATGCGCGGATAAAAGTCGCCATGCGCCACGCCGACATTCGCCGTGGCCGCGTGCAGCTGCGCTTCGGCGCGGCGGATGTCGGGACGCCGTTCGGCCAGGCCGCTGGGCACGCCCAGCTGCACCTGCATGGCGACGGCCGGAATCTCCTGGCTGGCCGCCAGTTCCGCCCGCAAGCCTTGCGGCGGCAGCGCCAGCAAGAGGGCGAGGGCATTGCCCAGGCGCGCCACGCGCTGCTGCAGCGGCGGCAGGCGCGCTTCGATGGTGGCCACGTGGGCGGCCGCTTCGGCCACGTCGAGCTGCGTCGTCGCGCCTTCCTGCAGGCGGATGCGCGTCAGCGACAAGGTGTGGCGGGCGATGTCGAGCACCTGCTGCGTAATGGCCAGGGTTTGCTGCGCGCCGCGCAATTCGATGTAGTCGCGCGCCGTCTCGGCCAGCACGGCCAGCAGCACGCCGCGCTGCGTTTCCAGCGCCACGTCGACCCGCGCATCGGCCGCTTCCACTTCGCGCCGCACGCGGCCCCACAAGTCCAGTTCCCAGGCCGCGTCAAGGTTGCTTTGCCACAGGTTGTAGGCGGACTCGCCGTTGTTGCGCGACGGGTCGCTCAAGCCCTGTTCGCTGTTGCGCGCGCGGCCATAGCTGCCATTCGCGCCCAGCGACGGGCCTTGCGCGGCGCCAGCCACGCCGCGCGCGGCACGGCTTTGTTCGAGGCGGCTGGCGGCCGCCAGCAGGTCCAGGTTGGCGCTGGCGGCACGCCGCACCAGCGACGATAAAGTGGTATCGCCGAAGCTGTCCCACCAGCGCTGTTCGATGGCGGCATCCTCGCTTGCGGTGAAGCGGGCGTCTTGCGCCTGGCGCCACTCTTGTCCCAGTGCGCTGTGCGGGCGCTGGAAATCGCTGCCGACGCTGGCGCAGCCGGCCATGCCCATGGCCGTGACGAGTATCAGTGCTTTCATCGCGCGCTCACCTGTGTCAACGCTGGACGGCGCGCAGCTGTATCGATGCGCACTTCGGCCGACATGCCCACGCGCAGGCGGACGTCGTTATCCTGGCCGGGATCGAGCGCGATCCGGACGGGGATGCGCTGCACCACCTTGGTGAAATTGCCGGTGGCGTTTTCCGGCGCGATGGCGGCAAACGTCACGCCCGTGGCGGGCGCGATGCTGTGCACCTTGCCGCGCAGGAGCACGCCCGGATAGGCGTCGACGGCGATGCTGGCGCGCTGGCCCTGGCGCACGTGCGTCAGCTGGGTTTCCTGCAGGTTGGCGACGACGAAGCTGCGGTTCAAGGGCACCACGGCCATCAGGCTGGCGCCGGGCGCCACCAGGGCGCCGACGCGCACGGCGCGGCGTCCGACGATGCCGTCGATGGGCGCGCGCAGCTGCGTGTGCGACAGATCCAGTTCGGCGCGTTGCAGGCTGGCCTGCGCGCGCAGCAGGGCCGCTTCGGCCGCGCCTTGCTGCGCCTGCAAAATGTCCGTCTGCTTGCGCGTGGCCACGAGGGCGGCGCGGTTTTGCGCCAGGCGCGCGCGGCTCACGTCAAAGCGCGATTGCGCCTGCTGGGCGTTCTGCACGCTGCCCGCGCCCTGGCCGGCCAGGTGCGTTGAACGGGCCAGCTCCTGTTGCGCCAGTTTATCTTCCGCCTGGTTGGCGTCGACCAGGGTGGTGGCCTGATCGATCACCGATTGCTGGCGCTGCACCGTGGCGCGGGCATTGGCCAGCTGCGCCTCGGCGCCGGCCACGTCGGCACGGGCCGAGGCGGCGGCGGCCTGGTAGTCGCGGTCGTCGATGCGCGCCAGCAGCTGGCCCGCCGTGACAGCCTGGTTGTCGTCCACCAGCACTTCGCGCACGATGCCGCCCACCTTGGGCGAGAGCACGGTGTAGTCGGCGCTGACGAAGGCGTCGTCGGTGCCTTGTTCTTCGCTGCGGGAAAACAGCAGCTGCCAGGCGCAAAAGGCGAGGGCGCAGGCCAGCAGGGCCAGGCCGAGAAGAAAGGCGCGTGAGCGCAGTATGGTTGTTTGCATGGTGTAGCTCTTTCGTTAAATAAAAGTCAGGCGGCGCGCGGCGGAAAGACGCGCGTCGGCAGGATGGGAATGATCACAATCATGGCCAGCGCGATGGCGGCCACGGTGAGATACAGGTCGGACGAGGTCAGGGTGACGACTTGCGCATGCATGCGCTGCGCCAAACCTGGCACGTCAACGGCGGCCGGCAGGTTGCCGAGGCGCTCGCTGAGCACCGTCGAATGAAAGTGGTTGCGGCGCGTGATCAGCGCATCGAGCACGCCGGTGGCGACGACGGCCGACATGCCCTTGATGGTGTTGAACCAGGCCGAGGCAAACGGACCGTCCTGCGGCGCCAGGCCCGTGGTGGCCAGCAGCAGCAAGGGAATCACGGCCATGGGCTGGGCGAAGATCTGCACGGCTTGCAGCAGGTAGAAATGCGTGCGGATCCAGTCCGGCGACATGCGCGCGCCCAGCACGCAGGACAGGGCCAGCATGCCCAGGCCGATGGCCAGCACCCAGCGGCAGTCGACGGCGCGGATATTGCACAGGGCGGCCACCAGCGGCAGCGCGATCAATTGCGGCAGTGCCACCATCAGCATCACGGGTGCCGTTTGCAGCGGACGGTAGCCATGCACCTGCGCCAGGTAGGACGAAGGAATCAGGATTACCGCCAGCAGCACGAACAGCACGCCGCCCAGGGTCAGCAGGGCGTGGCTCAGGTTGCGCCGCGACAGCAGCTGCAGCTTGAAGAAGGGCAGCGGGTGCGACCACTCGTTGACGAGGAACAGCACCAGCAGCACGGCGCCGCCGCCCAGCAGCACGCAGATCAGCGGCGAATGGAACCAGTTCAGGCGCTCGCCCTGCAGCATGCCAACCACCAGCATGCTGATGGCGGGCAGGCCAAGCAACAGGCCGCGCCAGTCGAACTGGCGCAAGCGCTCCAGGCGCAGCGGGTCTTGCGGCAAGCCCCAGGAGACCATCAGCAGTGCGACGATGCTGCCCGGGATGACTTGCCAGAAGGCCCACTGCCAGCCCAGGGACTCGGTCCAGAAGGCGGCCAGCGGCGTGCCCAGGCTGGGGCCGAAAGTGGCGCTCAGCGCATAGCCGCCCAGGCCATACAGCTTGATGTTGGGTGGCAGGAAGCGCAGCGCCACCGTCATCAGCATGGGCGGCAGGGCGCCGCCGGCCGCACCCTGCACCACGCGCAGGATGATCAGCATGGGCAGATTTGGCGCGAAAGGGCATAGCAGGCCGGCCGCCATGCAGACGATGATGGCGGCGGCCGTCAGGCGCCGCAGCGAGAAGGTGACGGAACACCAGGGCGCAAACGCCATGGCCGACACCGAGGCGGCCGCATACAGGGCGACCAGCCAGCTGGCGTCGTCGCGCGAAATGCCCATGGCGCCGCGGATGTCGGCCAGCGCGATTTTGGTGATGTTTTCATTCAGGCCGGCCAGCATCACGGCCAGCAGCACGCCGGTCAGGCCGGTGGCCAGGCGCAGGCCGAAGATGGGTGGTGCGGGAGGTGGCGCGGCCGCAGGGACGGCGCCGGGTAGCGGTACAGCGGACACAGGGAACTCCGTGGATGAGGATCAGTCCACGCAGTATAGGTAGCCGTTAATCTTGTGAAAATTGATAATTAAGGAAGTATGAATTGCGTCTGACGCAATGATGAGTGGGGTCGGACCCTATGCGTCTGACCCCGGTCTTTTTCGTTGGCTTTGCCGCCTGGCGCGTGAATTCAGATCAACCCCAATCAAATGCCGGGGTCAGACCCGCAAGGGTCTGACCCCGTGCACAGCTCCTTGATCATGCGGCGCAGCCAGCGGTGCGCATGGTCGTGGTCGAGGCGCGGGTGCCAGGCCTGGAAGACTTCCACGCTGTCGACGGGAATGGGCAGCTCGAAGGTACGCAGTTTGAGCCCCAGCCGCTCGACGATGGGCAGCAGCGGCGTGGGCATCAGCGGCAGCAGCAGGCGGGAATCGGCGACGGCGAAGATGGCTGACTGGAAGTTGGGGCTGATCAGCGAGACGCGGCGCGTGTAGCCCCGCTCTGCCAGGATGGTGTCGAACGGTCCGCGCGCCAGACCGCGGCGCGAGACGCTGATATGTTCATATTCGGTAAAGCTGTCGAGGTTGATGGGGTGGTCGAAAATAGGGTGGTCGCTGCGGGCGATGCCGACAAAGCCGCTGCTAAACAGCTGCTGCAGCTTGATGTCGGGCGCAAAAGCGCGCCGCGCGCTGATGTACAGATCGATGCGGCCAGCGTGCAGGGCGTCGTTTTCAGTGGCGCCATCGCCTTCCGGCACGAAGCGCAGCACCGTGTGCGGCGCGTGCACGGCCAGCAGGTCGCGCAGCTTGCCGCCGTAGGCACCGACAAACACGTCATTGGCGCACAGGCTGAAAGTGCGTTGCAGGGTGCGCAAGTCCACTTCGCGGCCCGATGTGAAAATGGCGTGCGCCTGTTCCACCACGCCGCGCACCTGCTCGCGCAATTCCAGCGCGCGCGGCGTCGGCGCCAGGCCGCGCCCCGAGCGCACGAAGACAGGGTCGCCGATGGCATCGCGGATGCGCGCCAGGGTGCGGCTCATGGCCGGCGCACTCAGGTTCATGCGCCGCGCGGCGGCCACGGCGCTGCCTTCCTCGAGCAGGATGTCGAGGGCGACGAGCAGGTTCAGGTCTGGGAGTTTCATGCGCCGATTATAGCCCGGAGGCCAGCGCCAGCGCTGCGCCGGCAGGACGCCGGCGCAGAGAGGATGCTACTGTGTGATTACTCGGCTGCCGGCTCGGCGCCGCAGCATTTCTTGTATTTCTTGCCGCTGCCGCAAGGGCAGTCGTCGTTGCGGCCCACTTTCGGCTCTTCGCGCTTCAGGGTTTGCACGGGAGCCTTGCGGCGCGGCACCCAGAATCGGTGGATGGCCGGCAGGTTCGCTTCCAGTTCCTGCGCCAGTTTGTGCGCCTTGACCGGGTCTTCCACCAGTTTCAGCTCTTCTTCCTTGATTTCGTCGGCGCCCAGCAGGTAGATCGGCTGCATCAGTTCGGCCACTTCGGAATCCCAGATTTCGTTCCACGAGCCCGGACGCAGTTCCATGCCGTCCCAGAAGCCCCAGCACCAGGCTTCGGCGTCGATCAGGGTCTGGCCTTCGTAGTCGTGTTCGACGAACAGGGCTTCGAATTCTTTCGGCGCCACTTCAAACGTCACCAGTACTTCGTTCATGAAGCGCATGATCAGGTTGACGATGCGTTCTTCTTCCTTGCTGTTCTTGAATTTCGGTGCATCTTCGGCATCTTCGCCCCACACGCGCGGCAACCATTCGGCCGGCATGATCGGTTCCGGGCCGATGGCCACGGCCGTCAGATAGCCGTGCAGCATATCCATGGTCATGGCATCTTCGGAGCACCGGTCCGACAACAGGAATTGGTCTAATTCGTCAAATTCTTTTTCTGATAATGGCTGTTCGAGTTGCATGGCTTGCTCTTTGATTGAATGTAAGGCGCCAGTATACGCCTTGCTGCGGCTTACCGCCCAAGTGTTTGCACCGGCGGCCCGCGCGCGCCTTACAATGTCGCTCATGCACAATGAAAACCAGCCGCACGAGGACGACCGGCCCGTCCATCCCTTTTCCGCCCTGAGCCCCGACTGCGTGCTCGATGCCCTCGACAGCGTGGGCCTGCGCGGCGATGGCCGCCTGCTGGCCCTGAACAGCTATGAAAACCGCGTCTACCAGGTGGGTATCGAAGACAGCGCGCCCCTGGTGGCGAAGTTTTACCGCCCCCTACGCTGGAGCGACACGGCCATCCTGGAAGAACACGCGTTCGTGTCCGAGCTGGTCGAGCGCGAAATCCAGGTGGTGCCGGCGCTGGAAATCAACGGCAGCACCCTGCACCAGTTCCAGGGCTTTCGCTTTGCCGTGTTCCCGCGCCACGGCGGCCGCGCGCCGGAACTCGACGATCCGCACACGCTGGAATGGATAGGCCGCTTCATCGGCCGCATCCATGCCGTCGGTGGACTGTCCGCCTACAAGGAACGCCCGGCGCTCGACCCGGCCACCTTCGGCGTCGAGCCGCGCGACTTCCTGCTGGCAAACGACTTCATCCCGCCCGAACTGCTGGCCGCCTATTCCAGCGTGGCGCAGCAGGCGCTCGATGGCGTCAAGCGCTGCTACGAGCGCGCCGGCGACGTGGCCGTGCTGCGCCTGCATGGCGATTGCCATGGCGGCAACGTGCTGTGGACGGACGCCGGCCCGCACTTCGTCGACTTCGACGACAGCCGCATGGGACCGGCCATCCAGGATCTGTGGATGATGCTGTCGGGCGAGCGGGGCGACATGGTGCGTCAGATGAGCGACATCCTGGCCGGCTATGAAGACTTCTGCGATTTCGACCCGCGCCAGCTGTACCTGGTCGAGGCGCTGCGCACCCTGCGCCTGATCCACTATTCGGCCTGGCTGGCGCGCCGCTGGGACGACCCTGCCTTCCCCGTCGCCTTCCCGTGGTTTAACACGCAGCGGTATTGGCAGGACCGCATCCTGGAATTGCGCGAACAGGTGGCCTTGATGGATGAAGCGCCGCTCTGGCCAATTTAAGCGCGCGATAAAACGCCCATGGCGGCGTTGCATTGCCTGGGCGTACTACTCGTACTGTCTTCGGCAATGCGCCTTGCCCTGAGCATTTTCTCGGACGCTTCAATCCCTGGCAAATCCTGAAAAGAGCGGTAAAACTGGCTCTTCTTGCCGCGCTGATTTGTGCATGCCTGTTCGATAATGGTGGTAATAAATTCCCATAAGCAACGGAATTCACCCGAATAAGCGAGAAATCATGCAAGCACAGCAAAACCAGCGCCAGGCCGCCTCCCTCACCGTCGCGTATTCCGCCGACGACGAGTTCGACCAGGACAGCATCGTCTCGCTGCATGATTTCAAGGACCTGGAGCGCAAGGCGGAAGCGCCGGCGCCAGTGACTGCCGTCGCGGCACCCGAGCCGCAGGCCGAAGCGGACGCGGACAGCGACGTCAAGCCGCCCGCCGCCGACCGCCAGAAGATGGAACTCAAAGCCATCCATGAAGCCATCGCCCGCGTGGAAGCGGAAGCGAAGGCCACCTGCGCCGCCGAAAGCCGGGCCCTGGCCGAAGCGCGCGTGCGCTCGCTGGCCGAGGACCGCGCCGCCATCGACGCCGCCGCCGCTGCCGCCGCGCAGCAAAATGCCCAGGCCGCCGAAGAAGCCATCGCCGCCAACCGCGAACGCCTCGACACCATGCGCGCCGCCGCGCAAGCCAGCGTGGCGCGCCTGGAAGCCGTCAAGCAGGAAACGGCCGAATTGCGCGCCCGCGTGGAGTCCGACAATGAAATCCGCCTGGCCGCCGAACAGCGCGCCCGCGCCGAACAGGAAAGCCGTCTGCGCGCCAGCGAGCAGGTGGCCGTGCAGTCGGAACTGGCCGAGCAGGCGGCCCGCGCCGCCGAGGAATTGCAGGTGCAGACGGAACAGGCGCGCCTGCAGGCCGTCGAGCGCGTTGCCGCCGTGCAGGCGGCCAAGGAAGAAATGGTGGGCATCGCTTCGGCGGATGCCCGTGTCGCCGTGCTGGCGCGCGAACGCGAGCGCCATGCCCACGGCGCGCGCCAGACGGCGCAGATGCTGGCCGAAGCGGAAAGCGAAGCGCTGGAATTGACGGTGCAGCGCGAGCGCGCCGACCAGATCGCTTTGGAATCGGCCTTCAACCGCGCCGCCGCCGAAGTGCGGGCGCTGGAAGAGGCACGCGCACTGGCGCACCTGGAACAGGAACGCGAAGCCATCGCCCTGGCGCAGGCGGAATCGGAACGCCATGCGGCGCAGTCGCTGCATCTGCGTCTGCAAACGGAAAAGGAATTGCGCGACGCGGCCATCCACCGCGAACGCCTGGAAATGGTGGCCGCCGCCAGCGCGCAGGCGCGCCGCGACGCCGATGTGCGCATCCTGGCCGCCACGGAAGCGCGCATCGAAGTGGACCGCCAGCTGCGCGCCGTGGCACTGGCCCGCGTGACGGCCGAACAGGATGCGGAAATCGCCGGCCATGCCAGGCTGGAAGCGGAAACGGCAGCCCTGGAACAAACGAAATTGCGCGAAGCGGCCGAGCAGGCCGCCGCCGTTGCCGCCGCGCTGGAACTCGACGAGCAGCGCCGCGCCGCCAGCCTGGCGCACGAACGCGCCGAACAGGCGCGCCAGGCGGCGCAACTGGCCGCCAGCCAGAATGACGCCGAACAGGCCGCGGTAGATGCCGGCACGGCGCAGTTGGCCGCGCAGGAACAGGCGTCGCAACTGGCGCAGGACAAGGCACACGAGGCAGCCCGCTTGCTGCAAGCGGAGCAGGAGCGCGTGGCCGCCGAACAGACGGCCATCGCGGCCCTGAAAGACAAGCTCGCAGCCGAAGCGCTGGCGTTCAACGCGGCGCAGGAACGCATCCATGCCGAAGCGGCACAGGCGCAACTGCTGCGTGGCCAGCACGCTGCCGAACAGGCCTTGCAGCAAGCCGCTGAAAAAGAGGCGCATGCCATCCGCATCCTGCTGGACCAGGCACTCGTCGAAGGCGAACAGAAGGCGGCAGCGGCCCAAGCCGTGCAGGCGCAGGCGCGCCTGGCCGTGGAGCTGGGCCAGGTACACAGCGAGCGCGCCCGCGTGGAAGAGAACAAGGCACAGGCCGCCGATGCGCTGCTGGCGTCGGAACGCGATTTCGTCGCCGCAGAGCGCGAATCGCTGGCGCTGATCGCGCAAAAGCTGGTGCAGCAGCGCCAGACGACAGCCGCCGAGGAACGCGCATCGAACGCCATCGCCGGCCGCCTGGAAGCGGAAAAGCAGGCGACGGCGGCAGCCGAAGCGCGCGCCGTCATGGAACAGCAGGCTCTCGACGCCATGCGCCAGCGCGAACAGCTGGAACTGGCGGCGCAGCAGGCTGCCGGCGAGAAGCTGGCAGCGCAGCAAGCCTTGCTGGCCAGTGCCCAGGCCCACGCCGCCTTGCAGCGCAAGGCCGCCGAAACGACGCTGGCCATGGCCGCCGCCAAGCAGCAGTTGCTGGAACTGGAGATGGCCCGCGCACAGCAGCAGGAACGTGAACTGGATGCCCTGCGCGCCAGCCTGGAACCGCAGAACGGCGCCTTTTCCAGCTCGCTGGCCGCCGCCCGCGCCAAGGCGGAGCAGGTCAGCTCGGCCAGCCTGACGCGGGAAGTGATCGAGCGCTTGACGCAGCCGAATGAATCCCCGGCGGGCGCCGTCTGGCGTTCGCGCTGAGAGCCTGGGAGCCTGACAACCCGATAACAGCCGGGGGCGGACCCTGAAGGTTCGCTCCCAGTCCTGGCTGTGGCTTACGTCCGTATTTCCATCAGAACTTCCGTCCCACCCCCAGCAGTATCACGTCCGCATCGCGGTGGTAATCCGTGATGACCCGGTTCCACGCCAGTTGCGCCACCCAGCGGCGGTTGACGTGGTAGCGGCCCACGGCGGACAGCAAGCCTGTCAGCCGCGCGCCGTGATCCTGCGTATCGCGCGCATCCCAGGCCACGTACGGGCCGGCGCCCATGCCGAACTCCACTTTTTCATTGAGCGAGCGGATCAGCCATAGCTGGCTGGCCACGCCGCGCCGGTGCGCCAGGTCGGTGCTGCCTTCGTCGATGGCCGTGGCACTCCAGTCCAGGTATTTTCCCACCGCGCGCCGGTATTCGAGGGTGAAGGGACGCGACGTCTCCGAGCGGAAGCTGTTGACGATGGTGTGCCCCGTGGAGAAGGTAACAGTGTCGTCGTGCGCCCAGTTCTGCAGATGCAGCTTGGCGCCCGGCACGCCGTCATAGCGGTAGCCGGCGCCGATCAGCAGGTGGGTGGTGGCGTCCTTGCCACTGGGCACAATGCGGTTCACCTGCGCCTGCGCATACCAGCGGTTGGCGAACTGCCAGCGCGCCTGCAGGCTGATGATGCTGCCCCAGCCGTGGTCATTGTCGAAATTGTGCGGCGCCACGTCGGTCTTGGCCGTGTCAAAGAAAAAATAGCGGCCCACGCCAGCGCCCAGCATCAGGCCCTGGTCGACGTTTTTCGTGCGCAGCCAGACCTGGCCCGCCATGCCGTCGCGGTGGTGGTCTTGCGGATGGCCTTCATTGATGTAGGACAGGCTGACGGCATTGTAATTGCCCACCGGCTGCGTGTAGCTGATGGCGGCCACGAAGGTGCGCTCGTCGGTGGCGCTGACTTTCAGGCCGCCGGCCATGCCGGACAGGTCCTGCGCCAGGACGGACAGGGGAGAGGTGGCGGCCAGCAGGGCCAGGACGGAGAGGCGTAGGCGCATGGTGTCTTCCAGTGAGGTTGATATGCAACGCTGAAGCTTGGCCGGACAGGCGTCATGCGCTAGCGCAAGAATCTTGCACATTTATTACACTAGCAAAATGTTCCAGTCAGAACTAATTGTCTGAGTGTATAAGAAAGTGAGAATGTGTGAGGCACGCAACAAATGCGCAACAAATGCGGAACAAATGCGCAAAAAACGTCTTGCCGGGAATTTATTCTTGCGAAAACTGCATGGCGTGGCGGGATAGTGCGGGGAGGGAGGGCGCCGGCCGGGAAAGGCAAGCCGGCGCCGGACTGCGGGAACGGCGCTGTTACTGGCTCAACACGACCTTGTCGGCATAGTATTCCGTCTCGCCGAAGCATTGCGTCGGCACGCCCTTGTGCTGGCTGTAAGTGACGAGGATGCGCTTGCCGGCCGCGGCCGTCAGCTGCTTCGCCACTTCCTCGTCGCGCACGCTGAACTGGAATTTTTCCGGGATGGTGCCCGGCAGCGCCGTCAGCAGCAGTTCACCTTCCCAGGTCTTGCAAATCCAGCCCCGCTTGGAGAACTTTTGCAGGTAGCCCGCCCGTTCGCCTTCCGAGTACGAGAAGCTGAGGGCCATCCACGTATAGGCGGACAGCAGCAGGAAGCCGGCCACGAGGAAGATGACGAAGGCGAAGGTGACTTTTTTGGTCGTAGGGGTCATGTTGACTTTTATCGTTAAATTGAAGAAAACCCGGGGTCAGACGGGGACGCCGAGTTCCGTCGGGACTGCTCCCGGGTTTTCCGCTAGTGGTGCACGTACACTCAGTCTTTCCGTCCGGCTTTCCAGTTCAGGCCAAAGCTGTATCGCTCGTCCATGGCCTGATGCGCCGTGATTTTACCTTGGCCGCCGAAGTATTCCACCAATTTTGTCACCTGCAGGTTGCCGCCGTGGTTTTCCAGCATGGCGATGGCGCACATGGCGTGCTGGCTGTCGCTGTCGAGGCGCACTTCCACTGTCGGCTGGCCGGGAATCTCGATCGTCACGACGCCATCCGTGGCGGCCCAGTTCGGCACGCCTTCGTAGATGAAGGCGTAGACGAGCACGCGCTTGATCTGGTCGAAATGGGTGCCGTTGATGAAGATGTTTTCACCGCTGCTGATGCTGCCCGTGCGGTCGTCGCCTTCCAGGTGGATGTACGGCGGGCGGTCATACGCGCCCCAGCTGTTGCCCAGCGCCTGTACGGCACTTTTGCTGCCATTGCTCATTTCGAACAGGCAGCCGATATCGAGGTCGATGCCGCCCGAGCGGCCGGCCGGCTTGTTGAACAGCTTGCCAAGAAAGCCCGTGTCCAGCTTCGAGGCGGGCGCCTGGCCTTGCGAGGCGTTCTGGTTCCAGTTCAGGTTGACCTTGATGCGGCCGTAGCCGCCGCTGTCGCGCTTGTCGAGCGAGATCTTGTCGCCGCGCTTTTCCAGGCGGATTTTTGACAGCGAAATTTTATTCGCCGGCGGCGCCGCCGCTGGCGTCGGCACGGGTGCCGGTGCTGGCGCAGGGGAGGATGCCCCCGCCTCGCTGCCGCCAAAGTGCTTCAGCAGCGCCGCCAGGCCGCCGGCGAAACCCTGGCCCACGGCGCCGAAGCGCCAGCTGCCGTCGCGGCGATACAGTTCGCCGATGATGACGGCTTTCTCGTCCTGGAAGTCATTGCCCGTGAAGGCGAACGTGGCCGCCTGGCCCAGCGCCATGCTGGAGTTGCCCAGCGCGCGCATGCTGCCCTGTTCCGTCGCCGCCGTGAAGACCAGCCTGTCGATCGAGGCGGGCAGGCGCGCCAGGTCCACCTGGAAGGTGGAACGTGGGCCGTTCAGTTCCAGCGTGACGGCGTTGTCCGGCGCGCTTTTCTGGTTGTAGAAGACCATGTAGCGGTCGTCCGACAGCTTGCCCGCCGCATCGACTCCGAAGCAGCTGACATCGACTTCCATCGAGCCGGAAACGATATCGAGAGTGACGGCAAAGGGACCGTTCAAGCCCAGGTCCGCCAGTTTGCCTTTTTGTCCGCGTGTGAAATTGGTCATGGTCGTGCAGTCCCTTCGTCGCTGGAGAGTTGAGTCAGTGAGTGATTCGGTGCGTGATGCAGTTGGACCGCCACGCCGGCCCCGTCGGCCGCATGGCGGATGCCGAACAGGCGTGCCTGCTCGATGATGCGCAGCGCCCAGCTGCTGTGGGTCGCCACTTCGCACATCGATTCCTGCATGCGGAACACGGCCGGGCTGTCCGGGTCGATGATGCGCAGCGCCAGTTCGATGTCCGACTGCGCCACCTGGTAGTGGCGCTCGATCTGCGGCACCTGGTCGGGGTGAATGGCCGTCTTGGCGATCATGCCGTGCGCCATGTCCTGCGCCACTTCCGCATCGAGCCAGCTGCCTTGCGACAGGTGCTCGAAGACGGGCGCCGTCAGCTGGAAGCCGTGCGGCTTGAAGATCGTCACGAGGCGGCCGATGACCTGGCCCAGCGGCGTCTGGTAGATGGTGCCGCTGGTGGGGCGGCGCAGGCCCAGCAGGGCCAGCAGATCGTTGCCGCCGATGCGCAGGGCCAGGATGCGGCGCCGCACTTCCGGCGCGGACAGCACGATGCGGAACTGCTTCATTTCCTCGTCGTCGAACACTTCCGCCGTTTCCAGGGTCGGCATCAGCAAGTGGTGCGTGTGGCGTACCAGTTCGAAATACGCGCTGAAATTGCTGCGCGTGGATTTCGGCAGCACGAAGCCGCTCAATTTGTCGGCGCCCGGCATGGCCAGCACGCGCGCCAGCACGTCGAGATTGCGCACGCGTACAAAGCGCAAGGTGTCCGATACGTCGCACATGTTTTGCAGCGCCAGCGACAGGTTGAACAGCGCGTAGCTGAGATCGCGCTCGGCGATGGCGTCTTCGGTGCACAGAATGACGGAACGCAGATGGCTGAATTTGTCGCCATTGGCAATCGCCAGCAAATCCTTGTGCGTGGTCGGCACGTACATGGAAGCGCCCAGCGCCGCCTTGTGTTCATTTTGTGGATGTAGGGAGTTGTTATCCATCGACTGCGCTCCTGATGAGGGCGACCGCCTGGTAAGGCAGCGCCGGTTCTACTGTGACGGGTATGGCTTTTTCCTGCGCCAGAAGCAGCAAATGTGCCACGTCCGGTGCATTCGTGTCGCGCACGATCAGGCGCTCGGGCACGCGGCGCAGCAGCACGCGCGTCGCTTCGCCGATGCCTGGCTTGATCAGATTGATGTCGCTGATGCCGTATGCCTGCTGCGCCGCGGCCATGTAGGCTTGCGAGCGGGCCGCCATGGCTGGCGCATCGGTCGCCTCGGCCAGGGGGATGCCGCTGCTGGCGGCGATCGCCATGGCGTCGGCCACCAGCCCGTCGGCAAAATCGCGCGACTGGTCGTGCTGCTCGAACTGCGCGTAGTAGACGCAGCCATGGAAGTCGTCCGGCCCGATGGCGTCATTCAGCACGGAACGGCTGACCAGGCCCGAGACGGTGGCGTTCAGAATGCTCGACGGGATCAGGTAGTCGCCCGACGAGGCGGCGCAGGCGGCCGTGCCGGCCAGGTCGGACAGCACGAACAGGCCGCCGTCGATCGCCGTGGCATGGGCGGCGTTGAAGTCGCTGACCGTCTGGCGCAGCTCGCGCGAGATCACGCCCTTGCCCGTCCAGCCATCGACGAAGACGACGGAATCGGCCGCGTGGCCCTGCGCCAGGATGTGCTGCAGGGCGTTCGTGTCGATGCCGCGGTCACGGATGATGGAAACGGAATAATGGCTGCACTCGCGCTGGAAAACCTGGCGCAGCAAGTGCCCCAGGATGACGCCCACGGGCGTGCCGGCGCGCGCCAGCGAGACCAGCGTGATGGCGCCGCTGCGGCGCGCCGCGATCAGGGCCGCCAGGCGCAGGCAGTCGCGTGCCATCTGCAGGCGGTTGGCCGCGAACGCGCTCTGGAACAGCGCCAGGTAGGCCGGCGAGGGCAGGGATTCCGGCGACAGCATTTCGCTGTAGTGGCGCTGGCCCGACTGGATCAAGCGCTCTTTTTCGGCCAGGTCGAGGATGGGTTCGAGCGCCATGGGCGTGAGCAGGAATTCCACGTCTTCCTGGCGGTAGCTGCCGCTGAAATGCGTTGTCACTGCATTCATAGCGCCGCCACGGTAAGTGCCGCCAGCTGGGTGCCGTTGGGGATGATGGCGTAGTCGCAGGCGGCCATGAAGCGCGCGTCCGAGCGGCTGTCGCCCATGCCGAAGCTCAGGATGGGGCCATGTTCGGCTTCCAGTTCCGCGCGCAGGTAGGCCACGGCGCGCGCCTTGTTCAGGGTCTTGGGCAGCACGGCCAGGTTGTTGCCGTTGCGGTGGATGAAGTAGTCTGAACCTTCGCCATCGATCCACTGCTGCAGCACCTGCTCCTCGATGTCGGCCAGGCGCTCGCCGCGCGCTTCATGGTCCTTGACGACGATGTAGAACGGCGTGTTGTAGTCCTCGATCAGGCGCGCGCGAGAGGGCATGCCGGCCTTGGCCTGGAAATCGTCGATGATGCGCATGGCGTCCCGCAGGCCGGGCAGGGCCGTCTGCATGTCGTCCTGCATCAGGGCCAGCCAGCCCGCGTCGAGCGCGCCGCCCGGCTGCAGCACGATGCCGCCGTAATCGAGCACGCTGTAGCTGGTAAACGGCAGGTCGACGCGGCGGAAAGCGTCGCCATTTCGCGCCGTGGCGGGAATCAGGGTCATGCCGCTTTGCGCGAACTCAAAGAAGGCGCGCTGGCGCGCCGTTGTAAACGAACAGGCGTCGCCATTTTTCAGGTAGGCGGCCGCTTGCAGGTCGGTCTCGCCAGGGCATTTTTTCGGGGTCTGGAACAGTGTGTCGTCCAGGTCAACAAACAGGAATTTCTTCAATTTTGGTCTCTGACTGAAAGTGGAACAGGCGGCCATTCAACTGGCCGGCGAGTTGCATGAGGGCCGGGCTGGCCGGGGTTTCATGGCAGATGAAAACGTGCTGGTACTGGCCAGGCGCCACGTTGTACAGGTAATTGGCGATGCCTTCGCCGTAATTGTCGTCGCAAGAGACGATATGGCCAACGGAACCCCATGACAGGATCGGCGAGCGCGTGGTCGACTGCACCACCACGTTCTTGCCCAGGCTTTCCAGCTCGCGCGCCAGCAGGAAGGACGGGTGCATGAATTCGCCCGTGCCCAGCACCAGCACGGAGTCGCCGGCGCCGATTTCCTGTGCCAGCTGCACCGCCAGGCCTTGCGGCGGGGTCAAGGCACGGCCCACGCCGATGCGCCCGAAGGCCGGGCTGGCGCCGCGTTCTTCGTTCGCCTCGAAGCGCTGCGCGCTGGCCGCCACCGGCGCCGGCGCAGCGCCGGCCTGGAAGGCGTATTGGCCGGAAAGGGACGCGCCGATGCTGGTGGGCAGGCCGAAACGCTGGCTCAGGCCCGCGTTGGCGGCCTGGCCCATGAAATTGGTGATCACGCCCAGGTGCAGTTTTTCCAGCTGCGGATAGCGCGCGCGGCACACTTGCACCAGGTTGGCGAAGGTGTTGCCGGTCGATGCTTCATCGTCGATCAGCACCAGGCTGCGGGCCGTGGAAAACAGCGCGCTGGCCGCATCCGACAAATGCAGGAACTGGCGCGGCGCGTGGCTGTGCGATTCCTCGAATTCGAAGAAGGGCACGCTGCCCACGCGGTAGCGCGAGCTGTGCAGGAACAGCGCTTTTCCGTTCGGGTTGGCGCGCAGCCAGGCTTCGAACACGCCCTGGCCCAGGCCAACGGCCGTTTCCGCCATGGCGATGAAGACGACGGGGCCTGGCAGGCTGGGAGGAATCTGCGCGGCCAGGTCGTCGTGGATGGTTTGCATGGCGCGCGGCGTGACGGGCCAGTGCTTGCCCAGCACCTTGGACAGGAACAGGAAGCCGCGCTTGGCGTTGGCGCGCGCGGCAAAGCCGATCAGCCAGTCCAGCGGAAAGCGCGCCTCGTCCACCTTCAAGGTCAGTTCGCCCGTGGGCATCTGCTGCTTGACGATGTTCATGGCAGCTCCACGGCGTAGGCGGCTTCCGCCACGCGCATGCCATCGCGGATGGCGGGCACGGTGAGCTTGTCGTAGCCCTGGTCGAAGCCGGCCAGCGCCAGGTAGGGCAGGTTCGGGCCGGCCGCGCAGGCCATGCCGATGCCGCCCGACATGCGCGGGTTGATCTCCAGCAGCGCCAGGCCGTTCGCGCCTTCGCGGAACTGGATATTGAACACGCCGTTCAGGCGGTAGTCGCGCGCCAGCTTGTCGCAGGCGGCCAGCAAGTCATCGCGCAGCTCGATCAGCTGGCCGCTGCCGCCGCCATGCAGCTTTTTGCGCGGCACGGCGCACACCAGCGCACCCTGGTTGGCGACGCAGTCGGCGCTGTATTCGTGGCCATCGAGGTATTCCATCAGCAGCAGGGTCTTGAATGTACCCATCCGCGCCAGGCCGCTGCGCAGCTCCTGCGCATTGATCTGGTAGGCGGCGCCGGCCAGCAGCAGCTGGGCGCTGGTGCGCTCCTCATCGAGAATGGCAAAGCCCAGCGCATACACGGACTCGGACGGCTTGATGCACAGCTTGGGGTAGCGCGGGCGCAGTTCGGCGTAGGCGGCATCGTATTCCTCGATGCTGGTCACGGCGCGGTAGTCGGCCGGACGCGCCATGGGCAGGTCGAGGCCGTCGCAGAAACGCGCCTTGTCGTGCATCAGGGCCAGGGTGTCTTCGCTGGCCACGCTGAGCACGCGCGTGCCGATGGCGGCGAAGCGCGCGCTGGCGCTGCCGACCAGGCCCGCTTCCTTGCCGGGCCAGAAAATGGTGATATTGCGGTCGCGGCAAAACTCCAGGCACCACTCCACATAGTTGTGGCCCGTCAGGCCCGACGGTTCGACCGCGTATTCGTGGGCCGACAAAAAGGCCGCCGCATGGGCGTTCGTGTTGCTGCACACGATGTGGTAGCGCGGCTTGCCGCCGGTGGCTGCGCTATCGGCCTCGCGGATCAGGCGCATGGCCGTGCCGACGGAGGAAAATGTTTTGTTGAACCAGACTCTTTGCATGTACGGGGACCGGGTGGAAATAGGGGAAGCCGCGCGCAGGTGCGCGCGCGTGAATTCTAAACGGCCAGGCTTAACCTGGCCTTAGATTTTTTTGAACAACAACGTTGAGCAGCAAACTAACAGCGCCTGACAAAACCGTAGCGAGCGGAAGGAAGAGGTGGCCGAGAAGCGCAACCGTACTAAAGTACGGGGGCGCCGAGCCGGTGAGCATCGCAGGCCGCCTATGCCGACGCGCAGTAGGTTTGGTCAGGTGCCTCTAACTAGCTTTGCCGCTGGCTGTCCATTTTAAGAACGCATCGCGGTTGCGCGAGCAGATAAATACCTTGCCGGAGCCGGAAAAGCGCAGCACGATACCTTCACCGCTGGTGACGCTGTTGACGATATTGCCGAGGAAACCGCCGATGCCGCCGCCGCTGGCGCCGCCGCCCGTGGTCACGGAAATTTCGTATTTCAGGCTATTGTCCCAGCACACCACGTGGGAATTGTCGATCACGACATCCTTGCCCGGCTCGACGTCGAGCTGGAACATCGAGCCGAAGCCCGACACCACCACTTGCCCGGTGCCGGCCGTCTCCATGACGAAGAAGCCGCCCGACTGCGCGAACAGGGCGTTGCCGATGCTTTGCGTGCGCACCTTCATTTCCGTGCCCGAGGTGGCGGCGACAAAGGCGCCGTCATTGAGCAGGTACTGGCGCGCGCCCACGTCGATCACTTCGATGGCGCCCGGCAGGGTGGGCGAGAGCAGGCAGTCGCCGCTGCCGCGCACCGCTTCGATGTGCTGCTGGAAGAACGATTCGCCATTGGCGAAACGGCGCATGATGGCGCTGCCCAGGCCACCCGTCATCTTGCCCTTCAAATCCAGCGCCGTTTCCATCATCACCATCGCGTCGGATTCGCAATAGATGGTTTCGCCCTGCTTCATGCTGACGTGGAGGAAAGGATCGACGTCGCCGGTGACACTAAATACTGGCATGATAAATCTCCAAAAAAAAGCCGCCTGAATACGTCCAGGCGGCTATGTTTAGCGCATAAAACGTTTAGGCATTCACACCGAACGAGCGAGCCAATGGGCCCAGGCCGCCGTTGAAGCCCTGGCCGATGGCCTTGAATTTCCATTCGCCGTTGTAGCGGTAGATCTCGCCAAAGATCATCGCCGTTTCGGTCGAGCTGTCTTCGGACAGGTCGTAGCGGGCGATTTCTTTTTCGCCTTCCGCGTTCAGGCAGCGGATGAAGGCTTTGGAAACCATGCCGAAGTTCTGGCGGCGCGCGTCGGCGTCGTGAATGGTGACGGTGATGCTGATGCGGTCGATGTCGGCCGGTACGCGCGACAGGTCGATTTCGATGCGCTCATCGTCGCCTTCGCCTTCGCCGGTGGTGTTGTCGCCCGTGTGGACGACGGAACCGTCGATCGACTTCAGGTTGTTGTAGAAGATGAAGTCGGAGTCGCCACGGACTTTGCCGTCGCTCTTCAGGAGGAAAGCGCTGCCGTCAAGGTCGAAGGTGGCGCCGTCGGTCGAACGAGGATCCCAGCCGAGGCCGACGATGATCTTCTTCAGGTTCGGTGCTTCCTTGCTCAGGTTGACGTTGCCGCCTTTTTGCAAACTGATTGCCATGTGGTACTCCTTTTAGTAATTTAGCTTAAATAACCGGCCGGTGGCGTGTTATGCCTGGCTGGCCGGTTGTCATGCCTGCATGGGATGAGCGCAAGCGCTCGTGCCATTACTCTTGCAACTGGGGGCGAAACCCCCGATTTCAAGCTTGTGCCGCGTGCCGTTTGCGATAACGCAGCGACGACCACAGCGAAACCAGGATGAAGGCCACGCCAGACAGGCCCGTGAACCATTCCGGAATATGGTACTTGACGGACGCCAGCATGATCAAGGCCAGGATGCCGATCGCGTAATGGGCGCCGTGTTCCAGGTAGACGAATTCGTCCAGGGTGCCCTTGTGCACCAGGAATACCGTCATCGAACGCACGAACATGGCGCCGATGGCCAGGCCCAGCATGATGATGACGACGTCATTGGTGATGGCAAAAGCGCCGATCACGCCGTCAAAGCTGAACGATGCATCCAGCACTTCCAGGTACAGGAAGCCGCCGATGCTGCCGCGCGCCACCGTTTTCACCAGTTCGCCGTTGCCGTTCTTCGCCGGCGCCGCGCCTTCTTCCTCATCGTCCTGCAGGTCCGGTTCGCCTTCTTCCAGCAAGCCGCTGATCCAGTTCACGCCGATATAGACGGCGATGCCGACGATGCCCGACGCCAGCACGCTGTATTTTTCATCGACGGGACCCATGGCCACGCAGGCGGCCACGGCGCCCATGGTAATGAGCACGGCCAGGCTTTCCGTGCCCAGCGCGTTGACCTTTTCCTCGGCCCAGCCCAGCCAGTGCAATTCCTTCTCGTCGTCAAACAGGAAGTTCAGGAACACCAGCAGCAAAAAGGCGCCGCCGAAGGCCGCCACTTGCGCGTGGTTGTCCGTCAGGTGCTTGGCATACACGTCCGGCGTGGTGGTGGCCATGGTCCACACGTCGACCAGGCCCAGGCCCGTGGCGACGGAGACGATGACCAGCGGGAACAGCAGGCGCATGCCGAAGACGGCCACGAGGATACCCACCGTCAAGAACAGTTTTTGCCAGAATTCATTCCAGTGGCGCAAGACCGAAGCGTTGACGACGGCATTGTCGAACGACAGCGAGACTTCCATGATGCCCAGCACGCCCGTGATCCACAGGGCCTGGATCATGCCCGGCACGCCGCCATGGCTGTAACCCCACCAGCCGGATACCGCCATCAAAATAAAGGTAACTAAAAAAGAGATTCTGAAATGCCGCATGGGGCCCCCGTTGCAAGTGTGGAAAGACGTTTATTATCAGTGCCGCGCTGCGCGCCGCACCCAGTGTTGATATACGTCAATTGTTGTATATGCCATGATTTTATATTAGTTGCCGCCATGGCCGGCGTTTTGTAGGCGGATAAAGCATAGTTCTGCTGCCGCGGTTGATCTGCGATAATTGCGGCGCGCTGCCTTGCTGCCGCAGCCCCTGACATACTTTATAGACATATAAGAAGGAATAACCCCGTGGATATCGCTTACCTCGTCACGCCCCTGATTACCTGGATCCTGGTCGGACCGGTCAAATTCCTGATCAACAGCGCCCGCACGCGCCAATGGGCGTTCGGCCTGGTGGGCAATGGCGGCTTTCCCAGCAACCATAGCGCCGTCGTGTCCAGCATGGCGACCCTGATCGCCTTGCGCGAAGGCATCGCCCATCCCGCCTTCGGCGTGGCCGTCACCTTGGCGTTCATCGTCATCATCGATGCCAACAGCCTGCGCCAGCACGTGGGCAAACAAGCGGCAGCCATCAACCGCCTGGCGGGGGAAACGGCCAGCGCCGCGCACAAGACCTTGCGCGAGCGCATGGGCCATACCCTGGTGGAAATCACCGGCGGCCTGTGCACGGGCGTGGCGATCGGTTTCCTGATCAACGCTGTCTTTGCTAAATAACATTTTTTGCGCGGCCCGCGACGGCCGCCGGTAGCGAACAAACCCCGCCTGAAGGCGGGGTTTTGCGTTTCAGGGCGTAAAAACTACGTTTCATCCATTCAATAAAGCATTACAGGAAGCCGCCGATTGACATGCCCGGATGCGCTCATGGATACTTTGGCGCTTGTGGTTTTAATAAAAATAAATGCCTGTCTGTCGCCTGCCAGCCCTATCCGGGCCGTCCGGCTGGTGGCGGTTCAATCTATCCGGAGAAATACCCATGTTGCGCAAAACCCTGTTCGTTCTGGCAATCGCTTCTGCCTTGGCCGCCTGTGGCAAAGAGTCCAAGGATCCTGGCAAAGGCACTGGCAAGGACGCCAAGGAACAAGCCAGCGCCAGCGTCAATTTGCTGGTGTCGCCGGAAGATGTGCTGACCATCCAGAGCAATGCGCTGGCGTCGGGGCCCGTGATCACCGGTTCCGTGCAGCCTGAGCGCAATGCCGACCTGCGCGCCGAAGTCTCGGCCGTGGTCATCCAGGTGCTGAAGGAAAATGGCGAAGCCGTGAAACGCGGCGATGTGCTGGTGCGCCTGGACGAGACGGCCATCCGCGACAGCCTCAATTCGGCCGAGGAAGCCAGCCGCGCCTCGAGCCAGGTGCTGGAACAGTCCGAACGCATGTTCCAGCGCATGAAAACCCTGCGCGCCTCGGGCATGACCTCGACGCAGGCGCTGGAAGACGCGGAAATCCGCCGCAACAATGCGCAAAGCGATTTGTCGGCCGCGAAGAGCCGCGCCGCCCAGGCCCGCCAGCAGCTGCAGCGCACGCTTGTGCGCGCGCCGTTCGACGGCATCGTGAGCGAGCGCAAGGTGTCGAATGGCGACACGGCGCAAATCGGCAAGGAATTGATCCGCGTCATCGATCCCACCAGCATGCGCCTGGAAGGCCTGGTGTCGGCCGACAAGATTGGCGTCGTCAAGGTGGGCCAGCCGGTGTTGTTCCGCATTAACGGTTATCCAGGGCAGGACTTCGCGGGCAAGGTGCGTCGTGTCGATCCTGCCGCCAACGCCGTCACGCGCCAGGTGGCCGTGCTGGTTGATTTCAATGACAGGGAACAGCCGCGCGTGGCCGGCCTGTATGCGGAAGGGCGCATCGAAGCGGCTACCGTCAGCGCGCTGATGATTCCCGATTCCGCCCTGGTCAAGGCGGGCGACCAGACCTACACGTGGAAGATCAAGGACAAGGCCCTGCAGAAGGCCGTCTTGCGCATCGGCGCGCGCGACGTGCGCACGGGACAGTGGGAAGTGCAAAGCGGCCTGGCCAGTGGCGACACGGTGCTGCGCACGCCCGGTTCGACCTTCAAGGATGGGCAGAAAGTGGAGTTGACGGCCAGCAAGGCCACGCCGGCCGCCGCCGTGGCCAGCAGCAGCACGGCCGTTGCCGGGAAAGGAAACTAAGCCATGTTCCTCTCCGATTTCAGTATCAAGCGGCCCACCGCCACCATCGTCCTGATCCTGGCGATGATGTGCGTCGGCTTGCTGGCGCTCAAGAAACTGCGCGTCAACCAGAATCCGGACGTCGAAGTGCCGTTCATCGTCGTCAGCATTCCTTACCCTGGCGCATCGCCCGATACGGTCGAGCGCGAAGTGGTCAACCGCCTGGAAAAGTCGCTGCAAAGCATTTCCGGCGTGACCGAAGTCAATAGCAGCGCCAATGAAGGCTCGGCCAGCATCTTCATTCAGTTCTCGTTCAAGACGAACCTGATTGAAGCGTCCGACGATATCCGCAACGCCATTGCCGCCGTGCGCTACAAGCTGCCGACGGAAATGCGCGAGCCGATATTGCAGCGCATCGACCCGTCGGCCGAACCGATCATGCAGCTGGCCCTGTCGTCGAGCGCGCAAAGCCACGCGGAAATCTCGCGCCTGGCCGAAGACGTGCTGTCGGACCGTTTCCGCGCCGTCGATGGCGTGGCGCTGGTGAATGTGGGCGGTTCGCTGAAACGCGAATTGTCGGTGCTGCTGCGCGCGGAAAAGCTGCGTGAATACAATGTGTCCGTCAGCGACGTCGTTACCGCCTTGCGCAACCAGAACACCAATGCGCCGGTGGGCAAGGTGCGCGGCATTCTGGACGAGAAAAGCATCCGCCTGGTGGGCCGCATCGAGTCGCCGTCCGACTTCGAGCAAGTGGTGATCAAGCGGCGTGGCGAGGAAATCGTGCGCCTGGCGCAAGTGGCAACCATTCAGGACGGCTTTGCCGAGATCAACAGCCTGAGCGTGCGCAGCGGCAAACCCAACGTGGGCATTTCGATCACCCGCGTGCGCGACGCCTCCACCGTCAGCGTGGCCAACAAGATCCGCGACATGGTCGCGGAAATCAACAAGACCTTGCCGAAAGGCACCGTGCTGCAAGTGACGCGCGACGGCGGCGAGAATGCCCAGCATAGCCTGAACAATGTGATCGAATCGCTGGTGCTGGGCGCCGTGCTGACCATCTTTGTCGTGTATGCGTTCCTGAACTCGTGGCGCTCGACCCTGATCACGGCGCTGAGCCTGCCGACCTCCGTCATCGCCGCCTTTATTGCCGTGTGGCTGTGCGGCTTTACCCTGAACTTCATGACCTTGCTGGGCTTGTCGTTGGCCATCGGCGTGCTGATCGATGATGCCATCGTGGTGCGGGAAAACATCGTGCGCCACATGCAGATGGGCAAGGACCGCCGCACGGCGGCGCTGGAAGGCACGGCCGAGATCGGCATGGCCGTGGCGGCGACGACGTTTTCCATCATCGCCGTCTTCATTCCCGTGGCCTTCATGCCGGGCATTTCCGGCGAATGGTTCCGTCCGTTCGCCCTGACAGTGACCTGCTCGGTGCTGGTCAGCCTGGGTATCTCGTTTACGCTCGACCCCATGCTGTCGGCCTTCTGGGGCGACCCCGTCGAGGAACATGCGGCGCCGAAAAAAGGCATCGGCCGCATGTTGGAAAAATTCAATCACTGGTTCGACCACCAGGCCGACCGCTATGGCAACGTCATCGCCTGGGCCTTGCATCACCGCCGCTGGATGGCCGTGATCGCCTTCGGCAGCCTGGTGGGTGCCATCGCCCTGCATGCGACGCACGGCGGCACGAGTTTCCTGCCAGCCTCCGATTCGGGCAATCTGATGATCAATGTGCGCACGCCATCGTCGAGCAGCATCGAGTATTCGCGCCTGAAACTGGAAGCGGCGGCCGTGCTGGCGCGCACCTTGCCTGAGACCAAGGATACCAACAGCTCCGTCAACGCCAATGGCGGGCGCGTGTATGTCGATATCGGCAAGCGCAACACGCGCAGCCGTTCGGCCAAGGAAATTGCGGTCGAGCTGCGCGAGAAGATGTCGCGCCTGGTGGGCGCCGAATACGTGGTGCAGGATGACTTGAGCAATGGTTCGCAAAAACCGATCCAGGTGGAATTCACGGGTCCCGATTCGCGCAAGCTGATGGAGATTACGAATGCCTACATGGACAAGATGCGTTTGATCCCCGGCGCCGTCGACGTGGGTCTGTCGGAGCAGGATCCGAAGAACGAGCTGCAGATTGAGCTCAACCGTGGTCTGGCCAATTCGATGGGTATTTCCGTCAATGATGCGGCGCAATCCCTGCGCGTGGCGTTTGCCGGCGTGGAGGTGGGCGACTGGGTCGATCCGACGGGCGAGACGCGCGACGTGGCCGTGCGCCTGCATCCCGATGATCGCGTGGCGTCGGAGAATATCGAACGACTGCCGATCAGCGTGACGGGCACGTCGCAAATGGTGCCGCTCGACCAGATCGCCACCATTACCATGGGCAAGGGTCCGTCCGGTATCGAGCACAAGAATGGCAAGCGCACGATCACCGTGTCGGCCAATGCGCAGGGCCGCTCGAATGGCGAAGTGACCACGGATGCCATGAAGCTGGCCAAGTCGATCGATTTCCCGCCCGGCTACGGCCTGGCCCTGGGCGGTGCCGGACAGGACCAGCAAGAGCTGTTCACGGAAATGCTGATCGCGCTGGTGATGGGTATCGGCCTGATGTATTTGATCCTGGTGATGCAGTTTGGTTCGTTCACGGCGCCCGTGGCCGTGATGATGTCCTTGCCGCTGAGTTTGATTGGTGTGGTGGTGGCGCTGGTGATCACGAATAACACCCTCAACCTGATGAGTTTTATCGGCATTATCATGCTGATGGGACTGGTGGCCAAGAATGCCATCCTGCTGCTGGACGCGGCGCGCAAGCGCGAGGAAGAAGGCCATGGCCGCGAAGACGCGCTGATGTATGCGGGCCGCATGCGCTTGCGCCCTATCCTGATGACGACGTTTGCGCTGATCGCCGGCATGTTCCCCGTGGCGCTGGGGCTGGGCGAGGGCGGCGAGTTCTACCGTCCGCTGGCGATCGCCATCATCGGCGGCACCATCACTTCGACGATTCTGACCCTGCTGGTCGTGCCGACCTTCTATGACAGTATCGAAATCGCCCGCGATGGCGCCGTGGCCAAGTTCCACCGCCGTGCAGCGCGCATGCCAGTGGCCCTGGCCATGATCCTGACCTTCGTCGAGTGCGTGCTGACCTTGCTGATGCTGCGCTTCGTCTACCGCATGCTGAAGAAAGGCGTGCTGTTCCTGATGGGACGCCGCACGCCGAAATCGGTCAGCCTGCAAAAATAATACCGGGCCAAGGCGCAGCTGATGCTGCGCCGTGGTATTTCAAGAGCCTTCCTCGGAAGGCTCTTTTTTTTTGCCACGCGGCTGGCTGGGGCGCAATGCTAGCTGGTGCGTGGCGGCGTGGTCGTACCCGTGCCTGTTCCGGTACCTCCCGTCCCCGTCCCCGTTCCCGTTCCGGTTCCTGTGCCCGTGCCCGTGCCGGTTCCTGTGCCCGTACCCGTACCCGGCGTGGTGCCGTTCGGTGGCGTGGTTGGCGGCGTCGTCGTGCCATCGGGGTTGGTGGTGCCCGGCGTCATGCCCGGCGTCGTGCCTGGTGTGGTGGTATCGGGCGTCGTGGTGCCCGATGTGCCGCTGGTCCCGCTGGTGCCGGGCGCGGTTGCCGGGTTCGTCGTGTTCGGCGAGGTGGTGGCACCGGTGCCCGTGTCGGTGTCGTTGCGTTTGTTGCATCCGCCCAGCAGCGCACAGACGAGGGCGCTACCGAGAACGAGCTTGCTGGTGGTCAGGAGTGGAGCCGTCATGATTGTTCCTTTTCAGTGGAATGCTGTCGTGGAAAAGCATGCCTCGCCAGATAGTGCATCTGGAACAAGGCTGGCATCGTTTGCAAAATTTAGAGTAGGTGGACGGGCACAGGTTCACCGCAGTTACAAATGAGCGGCACTGGCGCGGTGTGGCGAGCGTTTGGTTTGACGTAGCGCAAACCTGTAGCGGAAATCGGCGGATGGGCCAGGATAGAACGTCCTGGCCGCGTCTAAACGGCTTACTTGGCGGCCGGGACCTTGCTTACTTCCACTTCCCAATCCACACCCGATTCGATGTGGTGCTTGGCGGCAAAGTCGCCCTGGCTGATGGCCACGGCCACGTCGAGCAGGCTGTTCAGGTAGACCAGGGGCTTGCCCTTGGCGACGCCGCCAAACGTGTGCTCGAACGGCGCCGTGACCTTGGCTACCTGCTTGCCTTTATGCAGGATGCGTACTTGCAGCCGATCGTGCAGTGTTACCTGCAATTCGTCGAGCAGGGATTTCGGGATGTTCGTCCACACATTGCCATACTTGACGTCCAGCACGGGCACGATGCCGCGGATGGTATTGCCGTCGCGCACAGGCTTTTGATATGCGATCCTGACCACCGATTCGCTCGGCAGTTGCGGTCCCACCTGTTCATAGCTGATGGCGCCCGAGGCCAGGCGCGCACCCACATACGCGTAGACGTCGCGGCCATGGAAGGTGTACGACTCGGCTGAGCCGGCCAGGCGGTTGACCTTTTCATCGATTTCACGCAGCTCGGCCACGCCATCGCGTTCGGCGATCAGGGTGAACAGGCCATTGTCGGGCCCGACGAAGTAGCGTCCGCCCTTGGTTTTCAGCACCACCGACTTGCGGTTCGTGCCCACGCCCGGATCGATGACGGAAACAAATACCGTGCCTTGCGGCCAGTAGTTGGCCGTCTGGTACAAACGGTAGGCGCCCAGCCAGATATCGTAGTCGGGAATCTGGTGCGTCAGATCCGAGATGGTGAGCTGGGGATCGACGCCATACGCCACGCCATGCATGGCGGAGACGGCACCGTCGGCCGTGCCGAAGTCCGTCATCAGCACCAGCGGGGACGCGGCTTGCGCGGTGGACAACATGAGGGCGCTCAGGCAGGCGCCGGCGACGAGGTGAGAAATGCGTTTGATGATCATGTGCTCTTTCCGTTTTTAGAATGTATAGCTGAGCTTGGCGTAAAAATACGCGCCGTTCACGCCGATGGGGTTGATGAAATTGTAGGGCAGGGCGCCGCCATAGGTGGCGTTGTTGGTTTCACGCACGCGCTGCGGATAGCGGTCGAGAATGTTGTTGCCGCCCACGCTCAGGGTCAGCTGCCTGCCCAGTTTGAGCTGGCCTTCCAGGTCCAGCGACCAGACGGCGCCGAAGCGCTGCGCGGGGATGCCGTCGATCAGGGGCGCATCGCTGTCATAGGAAAAATCTTTCAGCTCGCCAAAGCGCGTGGCGCGCGCCTGCACGCCCCAGCCCGCCGCCTGCCAGTCGGCACCCAGGATCAGCTTGCTGTTTGGCGAGGCGTTCCTGATGCGGAATAAACTCGTCTCCGTCAGCAGGGTCAGGTCCGGGTCGATGGCGGCCAGCGCCGTGGAACTCTGGCGTACCTTGTCCAGGCTGGTCTTGTTCAGGTTCAGGGCCGCATTCAGGTTCAGCTTGCCTGACGCGAACGCCAGGTCATGGTTTAGCACCACGTCCAGGCCTTTTGTGCGCGTGTCGAGCAGGTTGGCCAGGTAGGCCACGGACTGGATGTCGCTGCGGCCATTCGCGGCCAGGTAGGCGGTGACGGCGTCGCTCTGCAAGTCGCTCGACCGCGTGATGCGGTCGCGGATGCGGATCACGTAGGCGTCCACCGTCAGGCTGGTGGCGGGCGCCGGTTTCCAGGCCAGGCCCAGCGATACATTGGTCGACTTTTCCGGCTTCAGCTGTTGCGCGCCGAAGCTGCGCGCCAGCGGGTCGCTGGCCGGCAGCAGGGCCGCCGTTTGCAGCGCCGTGCCATCCGCATTGAAGTTCAGGGTGGCGAAACGGAAACCCGTCTGCACCAGGGCCGGCGCGCGGAAGCTGTTCGACAGCGAACCGCGCACCAGGAAGGTGTCCGTCACCTTGTAGCGGCTCGACAGCTTGCCCGTGCTGGCGCTGCCGAAATCGCTGTAGTCCGAATAGCGGGCGGCGGCGCCCAGCAGCAGGCGCGGCGTGAGGTCGGTCTCCACGTCCGCATACACGGAACGGATCTGGCGGCTGCCGTCATACGTATCCGTCGGGCGCAAGCCGGGGCCGGCCTGTGCGCCCGGTGGCGCATCGGTGTTGCCGCCGGCCGCGTACGAAGCCGGGTCGCCGGCCGAGCTGGTGTAGCTCTCGCGCATCCATTCCGCGCCCAGCGCCAGGCTCAAGGGCGCGGGCAAGCCGATGTCGAGGCTGCGCGTGGCGTCGAGGTTCAGCGCGTCCTGGCGGAAGTCGAAGCCGGCCAGGTGAAAACTGGTGGGGCTGGCCGCGCCCAGCGAGGCGTTGACGGAGTGGCGCACGCCATAGTCAAAGCGGTCGCTGCCGTGGCGCGCGCTGGCGTCCCAGTTCCATTCGCCCAAGCTGCCGCGCACGCCGGCCACCACGCTCAGGTCGCGCTTGTCGCCATTGGTGACGGGGCGGTAGCCGTTCGGATACAGGGCAGGCACGTTCGACGGGTCGCCCGGGTAGCGGAAGTAGGCGCTGCCATCGGACTTGCGTTCGTTGAGGGTGGCGAACGAGTACAGGTCGAGGCCATTGGCCAGGGTCAGCTGCGTGTTGTAGAACAGATAGTTGTTGCGCTGGCGCGAGTCGCCCGACTTGAACAGTACCTTGCCATCGAGGGCCTGGTCGGCGGGCGTGAAATTGTAGGACGTCCAGCCCGCATCGCTGGGGCCGGCCCGCTCCGTGGGCGAGCGCCGCCGCGTTTCCGCGCCGAAACGGAAGTAGCCGGCCTCGCCCAGCGGCACGCCGTAATCGGCGTTGACGATGACGCTCTGGCCATCCGTCAGGGTTTCACCGGTGGGGTCGAAATGCGTGTGGTTGGCGCCATAGCTGACGGACGCGGCGCCGCCCGTGCGGGCTTTTTTCAGCACGATGTTGATGACGCCGGCCACGGCATCGCTGCCGTACTGGGCGCCGGCGCCATCGCGCAGGATTTCAATATGGTCGATGGCGTTGGGCGGAATCGCGTTGATGTCCACCGGCACCGTGCCGGCAAAGCTGCTTTCCGTGTCGAGCACGGCGCTGGTGTGGCGCCGCTTGCCGTTGATCAGCACCAGTACCTGGTCCGGCGCCAGGCCCCGCAGCTGGATGCCG
Source organism: Janthinobacterium amylolyticum (assembly GCF_051380655.1). Lineage (NCBI taxonomy): Bacteria > Pseudomonadati > Pseudomonadota > Betaproteobacteria > Burkholderiales > Oxalobacteraceae > Janthinobacterium > Janthinobacterium amylolyticum. The sequence goes on along the minus strand of NZ_JBNYXL010000014.1, from coordinate 68,108 downwards.
CGCACGGAGTCCGACGCGCCGCTCGACTCGATGCGCGGGAAATTGATCGACGGCGACAGCGCCTGCAAGGCCGCGCCCACGTCGCCCGATGCCAGCGCGTTGTCCACTTCGCGCGCGCCGAAGCGGTCGATCGGCACGCTGCTGTCGAACACCGTGCGGTTGCGCGCGCGCGAACCGACGACGGTAACCTGGTCGATGCTGGCCGTGGCCGTGGCCGTTTCAGCGGAAGCGTTTTGTACCTCCTGTGCCCAGGCGGATGGTGCGCCCAGCATGGCGCAGGCCAGCACGATGGCGCGCAGGGGAGTGGCGGGAAGGGGGAATGGGGGGGGTGGCGGGGTTGGCGGGGAGAAATGGCGCGGCTGCACGGCGGTGTCCTTTGGGCTCGATTAGTGTTCGTCTGGAAACAGTTGCCATGAGCTTAAGGGAGGCGCCCGCCGGCGCTAACGATTCTTTCCGGATATGCTTATGCTGTTGTTTTTACACCGCCAGATGGCGTAGCAGCGCGGGAATCTCGGCCGGGATTTCGCGCGCCAGGTAGCCGAGGATGCCGAAGCGCAAGGCCAGCTGTTCCCCCGCCAGCGCATGCAGGGCGATGCCCCAGGCACACGCTTGCTCCAGCGGCGCGCCGCGCGCGGCCAGGCCCGTGATGATGCCGGCCAGGGTGTCGCCGGAGCCGGAAATGGCCAGGCCGATATTGCCGCCCGCATGCGTCCAGGTGGTGCCGTCGGGCATGGCGAGCACGCTGAGCGCGCCTTTCAGGGCGACGATGGCGTGCCAGCGCCGCGCCGCTTCCATGGCGCAGGCATGCGGGTCGGCCAGCACGGCCTCTTTCGGGATGCCCATCAGTTGCGCCAGCTCGCCCGCGTGCGGCGTCAGCAGTACCGGCTGCCCGAAGCGGAAATGCGGGGGCTTGCGCACGACCTGCATGGCGCAGGCGTCAAGGATCAGCCGGCTGCCGGCGAACAGGGGCAATAAATGGCGCATCAGTTCGCAAGTGGCGGGCGTATCGCACATGCCTGGGCCGACGAGCACGGCATCGACCTTGCCCGCCAGCGGCGCCAGCTGGTGCCGCGCCTCGTGCCGGAAGCCGCCCGGCGCTGTTTCGTCCAGGCCGATAACGCGCGCTTCCGGCATGGCGATGGCCACTTGCGGTGCCACCGACGCGCCCGTCGCCAGGGTCAGCTTGCCGGCGCCGGCGCGCAGGGCGGCCGTGGCCGCCAGCAGGATGGCGCCCGGCATTTCCGCCGAGCCGGCAACGATCAGCAAATGCCCGCGCACTTCCTTGTCGCCATCGGCGGCAGGCATGGGCAATGGCCAGGAGCGCAGCAGGGCGGGCGTGATGTCGGTGGCGGGCATGTTCGATCTCCAGGCGGGAAGACGTTAGGACTTGGGCGCGGCCGGCATGTCGGGCTGGGCCGTGACGGGTGTGCCCGATGCCTCCAGCGGCGCGACAAAGTTGCACAGGTCCAGCTGCAGCTTGCCATGCTTGCCCAGGGCAGGGTTGAAGGCATACGAGGTGACACCGCAATTGGGCACGTCGGCCGCCTTGTCGATGGCCAGGATGGCCTGCTCGTCGCAGCGTTCCAGCAGGTAGCGCAAGCAGTTGACGATGACCTGGTGGCCGACGATCAGCACCCGCTCGCCCCGGTATTCGCGCGTGATGGTGTCGAGCACGCTGCGCAGGCGCAGGATGACGTCGCACCAGCTTTCGCCACCGGGCGGGCGGAAATAAAATTTGCCCACGTGCTGGCGCTGCGCGTGCAGTTCCGGGTATTTGCTGGCGATTCCGTGCACTGTCAGGCGGTCGAGGATGCCGAATTCCTTTTCGCGCAGGCGCTCGTCGGCCACCACGGCATTCAGGCTGTCCGCATCGAGGCGTGCCAGCACGGCCTGCGCCGTCTGGTGTGCTCGCACATACGGCGAATACAGCACCACGGTCGGTTGTTGTTCAGGGGGGAGGGTGGCGAACCAGTCGCCCAGGGCTTGCGCCTGGCGCGCGCCCAGTTCCGAGAGAGGGACATCGACATCGCGCTCGGCGATGGCGATGAGCAGCTGTTTTTCCGCTTCGGCGGCATCGCGCGCCACGTTGCCGGCACTCTGGCCGTGACGCACGATCCACAATTGCTGCGGCCATTTCTGTTCCATCGCCTTGCGCCTTCCTCTGCATTTATTGTTAATAAATATAGACGAAAGCGGCAAGGCGCGGCGCGCCGCTGGATTTTCTGGAAGGCTTAAGCCGTATGTTCCGCTTCGTCCAGGTCGGGCGCGTCGTCGCTGTTGTAGACGGCCAGGTCGGTCTGTCCCATGACCCGGCTGGTGACGGTGCCGGCCGTGATCGAGCCGCTGACGTTCAGGGCCGTGCGGCCCATGTCGATCAGCGGTTCGACGGAGATCAGCAAGCCGGCCAGCGCGACGGGCAAGTCCATCGCCGACAGCACGATCAGCGCGGCAAACGTGGCGCCGCCGCCCACGCCGGCCACGCCGACGGAACCGATGGTGATGATGGCCAGCAATGGCAACAGGAAACTGATGGTGAACGGGTCAACGCCGACTGTCGGGGCGATCATCACGGCCAGCATGGCGGGATAGATGCCGGCGCAGCCATTCTGGCCGATGGTCGAGCCGAACGAGGCGGCGAAGTTGGCGATGCCTTCCGGCGTGCCCAGGCGCTGCGTCTGCGTCTGCACGCTCATCGGGATCGAACCGGCGCTGGTGCGCGAGGTGAACGCGAAAGCCAGCACGGGGAAGACTTTCTTCACGAAGCGCAGCGGGTTCAGGCCGACGCCGGCGATGATGGCCAGGTGCACCAGGAACATCAGTATCAGCGCGCTGTACGAGGCGACGACGAAGTTGATCAGTTTCAAGATGTCCGTGTAGCTCGACGAGGCCACCACTTCAAACATCAGCGCGAACACGCCATACGGCGTCAGGCGCAGCACCAGGGTGACCATGCGCATGACGATGGCGTGCGCCACTTTCATGAAGCTTTCGAACGCGGCGAAGATCTCCGGCTTTTTCGCCGCGATGCCGGTGGCCGAGATGCCGATGAAGATGGAGAACACCACCACGGCGATGGTCGAGGTCTTGCGCGCGCCCGTCATGTCGAGGAAGGGGTTGGTCGGCACGAAGCTGACCAGCAGTTTCGGCAGCGACAGGGCTTTCGCCGTTTCCAGCGAGCCTTGCAGCTGCACGCCGCGCGCCACTTCGGCGGCGCTTGACGTCAGGCCGACAGCCGTCAGGCCGAACAGCTTGGCCATCAGGATGCCGATCGCGGCGGCGACCGTGGTGGTGATGAGCAGGGTGCCGATGGTCAGCGCGCTGATCTTGCCCAGCGAACTGGCGTCCTTGAGCTTCAGAATGGCGGAGATGATGGAAACCATGATCAGCGGCATGATGATCATCTGCAGCAGTTTCACATAGCCGCTGCCGACGATATCGATGTATTCATTGGTGCCCGCGATGATGGGCGAACCGGCGCCGTACAGCCATTGCACGGCCGCGCCCAGCAGCACGCCCAGGCCCAGGCCCGTGAACACGCGCAGGGTGAAGGTGGCGTGCTTGCGTTGCTGGTGGAACATGAAGGCGAAGACGATCAACGCAACGAGCAGGTTCAGGATGATGTTAATTGCCATGAGTGGGCCTTATCTTGGTTTTATTCGAGACTGCAGAAAGCAACTGTACTACAGCTAACGCCTGCCCCAGCCTGGGGCGGAAGGGCAAGCACTGTACAGTACTATGGGGGCGTTCTGCGCCATGCCGCTGCGAATATTACGCTATATGAATATTCCCCACAGGCATAAGCGCAGCGATAAGCCTTTGGGATGATTGTGCATCTGGCCATTTCATGCCAGCATGCTTTTCCGTTTGCTAATATGGCGCGCGTTATTTTAATAAGGAAAACAATGAATGCTTTGACGGAAGTACAAGTGCTGGATGCGGAAGAGCGCCTGCGCCAGGCCATGATGGCATCCGACGTGGCCGAGCTGACTGTCCTGCTGGCGGACGACTTGCTGTTTACGAATCACCTGGGCCACTTGCTGAGCAAGCATGCGGACCTGGCCGCGCACGAGCAGCGCCTGCTGACCATCACGGATCTGCGCGCTTCCGAGCGCCATGTGCGCATCAATGGCAACGTGGCCGTGGTCTCCGTGCGCATGCAGCTGACGGGCAGCTATCACGACGTGGAAACGCATGGCGACTTCCGTTTTACGCGCGTATGGGCGCAGGATGAGGCTGGCGCGCTGCAAGTGATCGCCGCCCATTCGGGCGTGGTGGCGTAAGGAGTGGCAGTGGATCATCGTTCCAAAGGGCAGCTGCTGGAAGCTGTGATTGCCGCCGGGCCCGCCACGCTGGCCGTGACGGCCAGCTACCCCGTGCTGCTGTACCAGCTGGTGCGCACCTGGGCCGAGGCGCCCGGCGCCAACGCGCTGGCGGCCCTGCTGCTGACGGGCGGCCTGTGGGCCTTGCTGGAATTCTGGCGCATCGCGCTGGCCACCGTGGCGCGCAAGGCGTATGCCTTCAACTGGCGCTTCTGGCTGGCCATCGCCGCTTTCCTTGCCTGCTTCGTGCGTTTCGTGCCGGACATGCCGGCCGGCCTGGCGCTGGTGCTGGTGGTGTTGCCGGCGCTGGCCTGGACGCATTTCATTTTGTTGCAGATCAAGCGCCCGCGCGGACCCTGAACTGTGGCAAGCCTGCATGCCGCGGCAAGATCATCATGCCACGGCTGCCCGCTATCGATATAATCGGTTTCCACAAGCATGGCAATCAGCCTGCCTGGCGCAACTCCATTACTTTTGAAAGAATGTCAATGAAAGCTCTCTTTTTGTTGTTGTTGGTATCGGGCGCCGCCGTGGCTGATGATGCCGCGCTGTTGCAATGCCGTTCCCTGAACGATGTGCCCAGCCGCGTGAAATGCTATGACGCCATTCCATTGAGCGGCGCCGCCAGGGTGGCCGCCCCCGTGGCCGCCGCAGCGGCCGTGGTTGCCGCGCCGACGCCACAGCAGCGCGAGCAAAACTTTGGCATGGAAGCGGTGAAGGCGCCAAAATCGGCCGAGCCGGAAGAAAACAAGTCGATCAGCAGCAGCATCGCCGGCAAGTTCGACGGCTGGAGCGGCAATGAGCTGATCAAATTGAGCAATGGCCAGGTGTGGCGCATCATCGATGGCAGCTCCGCCGTGCTGGCGCCGATGACCAATCCGAAGATCACTGTGGAACGCAATTTTATCGGCACCTACTTCCTGAAGGTGGAAGGCACGAACAACTCGCCGAAAGTACGCCGCGTGCAATAAGCGGCCTTCGTTTCAGTCAGCCCGGGTCTTCGTCCTCGGCAGCCAGCCAGGCAATGCGCCCATTGCCGGCTTCCTCCAGATGGGCCAGCAGGGCGGTGGCCGCCGTTTCCGGCAGGCTGAACTCGAACAGCACGATGTCGCTATGCGTCACGCTCAGCAAGGTGGCGCCGGCCGCATCGAGTTCGCGGCGCAGCATGCCTTCCATCGCGTAAGGCAGCGTGCAGCGCAGGGTGCGCTGACGCACGATGGCCGTCTTTTCCGCTTGCAGCAGCGCCTGCGCCACGCTGTCCGTGTAGGCCCGCACCAGGCCGCCGGCCCCCAGCTTGATCCCGCCAAAATAACGCACGACAGTGGCCAGCACGCCTTCCAGGTCCTGGTGGCGCAGCACGTCGAGCATGGGCCGCCCGGCCGTGCCGCTCGGCTCCCCATCATCGACGGCCGCCGACTGTCCGCCCGCCAGCAGCGCCCAGCACACATGGCAGGCGCCCGGATGCTGCGCCTTCAAGTCATTGACCACCTGCTGCGCGCTGGCGCGGTCCGTCATCGGCTGCACGCAGCCAATGAAACGGCTTTTCTTGATGATCAGTTCGCTGTGGACGGGGGTGGCAATGGTAAACGGCATGGCGGGAGCAAGGGCGGGCAAAGCAGCATGATAGAGGAAATGCGCGCCCGGGACGAGCCAGGGGCTGGCTATGCCCCAGCTTTGGCCAACAGTTCGCGCAGCCGGGTATCGCGCACCTGCAGAATGTCGAACAGCCCCAGCGCGTGCAAGGCAGGCAAGGCGTCGAGGATGTCGCGCTCGGCAGTGCTTCGCTCAACGCTGCTGCCGGACTCGTCCAGCCATCGCCTGGCATTGCCCAGGAAGGCGCCCACCGTGCCCTTGCGCACGCTGACGCCATTGAACTGCCCCTCGTTTTGCTCATCCGGTAAAAGGTCTTCCGCACGCATGGTGAACTCCTGAAGTATTGAAAGACTCCACTGTATGATGGCGAAATTGTCTTGTCTGCGTTATTTATGACCATCGATACGCCAAATCAGTCAATCTTGCCGCCGCAGTTATTGCTGCGTGCCTTGCGCATTTCCCAGCCGCAGGAGCGGGTAACGCCGCCGCATCACCACGCCAGCGGGCAGCTGTTCGGCGCAGTCCAGGGCTTGCTCTCCGTGGCTGCCGACAGCGGGCAGTGGGTCGTGCCGGCCAGTCACTGCGTGTGGATGCCGCCCCATCATGTCCATGCGCTGCGCTCGCACGGACCGTTCGCGGGTTGGAGCGTGTATGTGGACGAGGACAGTTGCGCAAGCTTGCCCGCCGCGCCTTGCGTGATGCGTGTTTCCGGCCTGCTGCGCGAAGCCGTGGGTCGCGCCAGCACCTGGGGCGATGGCGCGCTGGACGCGCGGCAGGAGCGGGTGGCAGGCGTGATCCTCGACGAAATCACCGCCTTACCGCATGAATCCTTCGGCTTGCCCCTGCCCACGGACCCGCGCCTGCTGCGCGTGGCCCGCGCCATCCTCGATGACTTGGCCGACGAGCGGGGCGTGGAAGCGCTGGCCACCTGGGCCGGCGTCTCGCCGCGCACCCTGGCGCGCCGTTTTACGGCCGAGACCGGCTTTACGCCCTCGGCCTGGCGCCAGCGCGCCCGCATCCTGCGCGCCCTGGAACTGCTGGCGACCGGCCAGCCAGTCACGACCATTGCGCTGGACCTGGGTTACGACACGGTCAGCGCCTTCATCGCCATGTTCAAGCGGGTGATGGGCGTGACGCCGGGGAGGTATGGTGTTATGTGAATAATCTGATAATTCACGCGCAAGATTATTAGTCTTAGCATGCTCATGTCCTATGGATTACTTAAGAATACAATTTCCGGAGCAAGGCCTGCGTGATCATGTGTGAAGCTGGGTGAAATCGGCTAGAGGGTCAGAAATGAACCAGAAAACAAAAAAGCCAACCGCGGACGGTTGGCTTTTCTGACGTATTTGGTAGGCCGTGCGGGATTCGAACCTGCGACCAACGGATTAAAAGTCCGCTGCTCTACCAGCTGAGCTAACGACCCAAAAACTTTTTACAACTGAACTGCGGTAACGCTGTGCGGCATGTGCTTGCCATGAAGGCTTGCAAGCATGCCACAAATTCTTGGTAGGCCGTGCGGGATTCGAACCTGCGACCAACGGATTAAAAGTCCGCTGCTCTACCAGCTGAGCTAACGACCCAAGGGCGGCTATTATGACGGCCAAAGGCGGTTTTGGGAAGGGCAAGGATGGAAAAAAGCCTTGCAGAGCGCGCGGAGACGGCATAATATAGGTAGATAGCCTACCTACTTATATATTCCCATGTCCACTACCGAAGACCTTCCCATCCCCGAGCGCGCGCTGGCGCTGTCCGATGAATTGCGCACGGCGTTCAAGCGCCTGCTGCGCACCATGCAGCGCGAAGGGGGCGAACTGGAGGGCGGCGTGTCGATGATGCAGTACATGCTGCTGGCCCTGATCCACGAGCAGCCCGGCATCGGCGTGGCCGCGCTGGCGCGCCTGCAGAACGTGCGCGGGCCGACCGTCAGCGCGCAGGTCAAGTCGCTCGAAGAAGCGGGGCTGGTCGAGCGCGGCGCGCCCGATCCGCAAGACCGGCGCCGCTCGGGCCTGCAAGTGTCCGCGCAAGGCCTGGCCGTCCTGGAAACCCTGCGCGCGCGCCGCCGCGATGCGCTGGCGCGGCGCATCGCCCGCCTGTCGCCGCAGCAGATGGAGGCGCTGGCCGCCGCCATGCAGCCGCTGCTCGAGATTGGACAGGCATGAGCACCGCCGGCAAAACTGCGGGCGCGGAAGCGCCGCTGACGGAACGCGAAGTGCGTGCCACCTATCTCGGCCTGATGGCCGTGCTGGGCCTTGGCGCGCTGGACCAGAGCATTGTCGCCACGGCCTTGCCGCGCATCGTCGATGACCTGGGCGGCATGGCGCATCTGTCGTGGGTGGTCACGGCCTATGTGCTGGCCTCGACGGCCACCATGCCGCTGTATGGCAAGTTGGCCGACCAGTATGGCCGCCGCCCGATGATCTTCACGGCCCTGCTGACCTTTTTGCTCGGCTCGGTGCTGTGCGGACTGGCGCAGAACATGACGGAACTGATCATCTTCCGTGCCATCCAGGGCTTGGGCGCGGGCGGCTTCATGCCGCTGGCGCAGATCATCATCGGCGATATCGTGCCGCCGGCCGAGCGCGGCAAGCGGCAGGGCATGGTGCCCATCGTGTTTGCCGTCACCAGCGTGCTGGGGCCGGTATTGGGCGGCGTCATCACGGATGCGCTGTCGTGGCACTGGATTTTCTATGTGAACCTGCCCGTGGGCGCGGTCGCCTTCTACATCATCGCGCGCGCCATGCGCAAACCCGTGCGCACGCATGCGCACCAGATCGATTATCTGGGTTCCACCTTGCTGACGGGCGCCATCACGGCGGCGCTGCTGGTGCTGGCGCTGGGCGGCACGGAGTGGCCGTGGGATGCGCTGGCCATCAAGGTATGCGGCGGCCTGGCCGTGCTGCTGGGTATCTGGCTGGCCGTCCACGTGGGGCGGGTGGATGAACCCGTGCTGCCGCCCGACCTGTTCGGCAACCGCACCTTCAATATCGCCAGCCTGGTGATGGCCGTGACCTTCATGGGCCTGATGGGCGCCAGCGTTTTCTTTCCCCTGTTCTTCCAGCTGGTGATGGGGACGAGTCCCGCCGAGTCCGGCGTGATGACGGTAGCGATGATGGTGGGCCTGGTGGCGTCGTCGATGTTCAACGGCAGGGTGCTGTCGCGCTCGGGCAAGTACAAGATGGTGCAGGTGATAGGGCTGGCTGTGGCAGTCGTGGCGTTTGCCGTGCTGGCCTGGGCCATGGAAACGTCGCAGGGCTACTGGATCATCGAGCCGGCCATTTTCTTCCTCGGCACGGGGCTGGGACTGGTGATGCCGAACATGACGATTGCCGTGCAAAATGCCTTGCCGCTGGCGCGGCGCGGCGTGGGCACGGCCATGCTGGCCTTCTTCCGCTCGCTGGGCGGCTTGCTGGGCGTGACGGCGTCCGGCGCCATCCTCGCGCACCAGTTGCACCAGCATGGCGTGGAAGCCGTCTCGGCGCTGGGCGCGCACGCGGCGCAGGCGCAGACGGTGGAAGTGTATCGCCACGCCATTGCCAGCGTGTTTGGCGCCGGCGCCGTGTTGCTGCTGGTGGGGCTGATCTTCCTGCTGTTCCTGCCGGAACTGCCCCTGGAGGGGCATCCGGCAACGCAAAAGGCGACGGCCGATCAGTAGCGTTCCAGCCAGTGGGCGTAGGGTGCCGGCAGGGTCCACGAGGCGCGTTCGACGCCCAGTTCCTTGGCGGCAAAGTATGCCCAGTGCGGATTGGCCAGGTGCGCCTTGCCCACCATCACCAGGTCCAGCTGTTCTTCCTTGACGACGCGCTCGGCGATGGCCGGCGTGCCGAAGCCCCAGGCGGACGAAACGGGAACGCCCGCTTCGCGACGCACGCGTTCGGCGATCGGGCCCATGAATGCCGGACCCCATGGAATCGAGACGTCGGGAATCGTGAAGCCCATGCTGACGCTGATCATGTCCATGCCGGCATCCTTGAACTGGCGTACCAGGCCGATCGATTCGAGCAGGGTCTGCTCGTCGCGGCCATCGAATTCCAGCACGCCAAAGCGGATTGTCAGCGGCAGGTGTTCGGGCCACACTTCACGCACGGCTTTCAATGTTTCCAGCAGGAAGCGGCTGCGGTTTTCCAGGCTGCCGCCATAGATGTCGTCGCGCTGGTTCGAGTGGGCCGAGAAGAAACTTTGCGCCAGGTAGCCGTGGGCAAAGTGCAGTTCCAGCCACTCGAAGCCCACTTCGCGGGCGCGCACGGCGGCGTCGACGAAATTCTGTTTCACGCGGGCGATATCGTCGAGGTCCATGACGCGTGGCACTTTCGGCAGGCCGCCGCCAAAGGCGATGGCGGACGGGGCGATGGTTTGCCAGCCGCGCGCGTCGCCTTCCACGATATGGTCATCGCCTTCCCATGGGCGGTTGGCGCTGGCCTTGCGGCCCGCGTGGGCGATCTGGATGCCGGGCACGGAGCCGGCCGCCTTGATGGCTTTCACGACAGGCACGAAGGCTTGCGCCAGATCATCGTTCCAGATGCCGGTGCAGCCGGGCGTGATGCGGCCTTCCGGCGCCACGGCCGTTGCTTCGACGATCACCAAGCCGGCGCCGCCACGGGCCATGCCCGCGTAATGCGACAAATGCCAGTCATTGGCCACGCCATCGACGGCCATGTACTGGCACATGGGCGGCACGGCGATGCGGTTGCGCACGGTGATGTCTTTGAGGGTGTAGGGCTGGAAGAGGGCGGACATGGTGGCCTTTGTGTTGGTTGACATAAAAATAGGATGGAGCTGGTTCGGTAGTTCGTAAATATTCGAAGAATGGAATAAGTATAGCCGATGCGGTATGATTCTGCTCATGCGTCCACACAAACATCCTCCCGCCAGCGAATTCGTCCTCGAGCGCGTCCTCTACGCCTTGAGCGATTCCATCCGCCTCGACATCGTGCGCCACCTGGCCCGCGTGGAGGCGGCCGCGTGCGGCGACCTCGATGGCGGACGGCCGAAATCGACCGTCTCCCACCATTTCAAGGTCTTGCGCGAAGCGGGCCTGGTGTGCACGGAGAACGTTGGCACCACGCACATGAACACCCTGCGCCGCGCCGATATCGAGAGCCGTTTTCCTGGCTTGCTCGATGCCATCCTGGCGCAGCAGCCGCAGGCCGCGATGGCCGGCGAGGCTGGCGGGCAGGCCGCCGCCTGAGCTTCCGTGCCCCGCCATTTGCCAGGCTCGGCTATGATGTCGGCCTTTCGGTAAATCCTCAGCCGCGCGCCTGTAGCGCGCCAGGCTGGCGACACGACCTGGCACGGCAAGGATAGGGAATGACGGCAGCAGCAGTGGTATCACAGGCGGACCTGGCAAATCGTCCGCAGTTTGGCTGGATCAATGGTTTGAAGGCGGGCGCGGCGCAATTGATCGTGCTGCACCACCTGGCGTTCTATGGCCCCATGTCCGATTACGTGCAGCCGCTGTGGCCCGCCTTGCTGGACTGGCTGGGCGGCAGCGCCCGCATCGCCGTGCAAGTGTTTCTCGTCATTGGCGGCTTCCTGGCCGCCAAGTCGCTGTCGCCCGCCGGACGCGCGGGCATGGCGGCCCCCCTGCAAGCCGTCTGGCGCCGCTATGCCAAGCTGGCGCCGCCGTTTCTCGCCGCCACACTGCTCGCCGCCGTGCTGACGCCTGTGGCCGGCATCTGGATGCTGCACGATTCCATGTCGGCCGCCGTCACCCTGGGCCAGTTGAGCGCCCACGCCTTGCTGCTGCACGGCGTGCTGGGCTACGAGTCGCTGTCGGCCGGCGCCTGGTACGTGGCCATCGATTTCCAGCTGTACCTGCTGACCGTGCTACTGCTGTGGCTGGCTGGCCGCCTGGCGGGCCGGCGGGCGCTGCCCTGGCTGATGCCGCTGGCCGTCACTGCGGGCATCACCTTGTCCCTGCTGTATTTCAATCTCGACGCGGATTGGGATGACTGGGCGCCATACTTCTTCGGCAGCTACGGCCTGGGCATGCTGGCCTGGTGGGCCAGCGACCCGGTCCGCAAGCCCGGCGCCATGACGGCGCTCATGGGCATGATGGCGCTGCCTGTCCTGCTGGGGCTGGCCATCGACTACCGCAGCCGCATCGCGCTGGCCCTGATCGTCGCCTGCGCGCTGATCCTGTTCGGCCGCGCCCGCACGCTTTCCCATGGCCGGGCCTGGAACATCGTCAACGCGCTGGGGCGTATTTCCTACGCCGTCTTCCTTGTGCACTTTCCCGTCAGCCTGCTGGTCAACGCACTGTTTACCGCCTACGTGCCGCTCGAGCCGGCATGGCAGGCGCTGGGCATGCTGACGGCCTGGAGCGCCAGCCTGGCGGCCGGTGCCGCGTTTCACCGCTGGGTGGAAGTGCCGCTGGGACGGATCGTGCCGCTGGTCGTGGCGCATTTGCGCGCGCGGCCCGTGTTGGGCTGAGGTCCCGTCGACGGCGGTCAGCGAATTGCTGAACGGCACATTATTAGTGATCAAGATGCTATGCTGTAGGGCTTGATAATGGTCGAGCCCCGTTTAATTTCGCCTGTACTTTATAAAAATGATTATAAGAAGTCGCGCTTCATACTGCCGTCGCTTGCGCATTGCTGGCCTGGTGCTTTCTATTTTACCGCTGCTGGCGCTGTGCTATTTCCGGGTTCTCACGCTGGCGTTCGACTTCGCAATGCGTGCATGATGGGCATGAGTTCCACAATGCCGATATTGCCCCCCCCCTGGGGGGGGGCGCCTTAACGGCAAACTCTCTGGGCCGATCTGGTGTCATCGGATTGGCCCCTCGGTCCGCACGCCTGAATGCATCCGAAAAATAATGACAACCAGAGGAAGAAATGACAGTGAAAAATAGTTCCGCCATAACGCTGACTATCCTTGCGGCCGGCTGCGTTAATGTTGCTTGGGCCGATGCCATTGCCGACGCTCAAATTTTTCCAGCCTGCGGTAGCACATACGGAAAGAAGCTGGAATCCAGGGTATTCACAATGCCCCGAATCGGAGTGGAAACTGTCGCCGAGATAGGCCAGACGATGATTGCGACCTATAAAACCGATGTGATGGCGGGCACCGAGAGCTATGCGTTTTCGCTCGATCAATCCGTTCAGTTGTCCGGGCGTTCCTATGGACAGGACTTTACGCTGACCTTGTTTCCCTTGAAGGTTGCAATGATGCCAGGTGCCGCATATCGTGCAGCTGATTATAATTTTCAGTACGCCAATGACAAGGAGCCCCGGACTGGCCTCGGCAAGCCGGACGTGTATTTGACGATGATTCTTCCATCGCAAGAGGTCACGGTCAAGGTCAAGATTGGATTGGGGCAGGAAATATTTCCTATTGGGAATGCGGAAATCTTGAAGACTACTCAATGTACGATTACCGGTCCTGAATCATTCCAAAGGGAGCTGGTGTACTCGGGTGTGGTGAAAGGCGTTGTTTCGGTATCATATCGCGAGTTTATCGGCAATATGGCAAGGCCAGCTTTTTCCAAAGAGTTTCAATTCGATTTGAGTGAAGGAAATGAAATAGGCTTTAAAGGTGCGCGGTTCAAGATTGTAAAGGCCAATAACCTTGGCATTACCTATCAGATGACGAAGAATCTCGATTGATCTGGCATGTAAGGGCTGAGTAGAAGGGGAATCCTGCCTGATGGCGGGGATGGTACTCGTTTCCATGTGGAAATTTTCATATCTGTTAGTCTTGCTTATTTGAAATATAACGATAACAAGCAGGCGCATGTGTTACACCATCACTTTCATGAAGCTGACGGCAGTTGTGCTGCTAGCCGTCTTTGGCCTGGGCGCCTGTTCCTGAGCTCGTTTGACAAAAGAGGTGCACCTGAAGCAGGTGGGTAGTTCGATATCATGGGGATCGACAAGGGGAGGCCATCAGGTGGATCAGCGATGCGGGATTTATTTGCACGGAGGACCTGTATTACGCCAAAGGAAAGGTGCTTATCATCACCGGCCACGTAAAGGATAGTGGGAGCCCAGCGTCGTGGAGAAAGTGAGTTGCAACAAGGCCGGGTTGGAGTTGATGTGTCCGCAGCGCCGCTTTATCGATTTTGAATACGCAAAAGCGGACCATAAGGTGGTGTACATGCGCCCGTGGCATGGAGCACAGCTGTTTCTAGGTCAGGCAGAAACGGCGGCGCAAAACAAAAAAGCCAACCGCGAACGGTTGGCTTCTCTGTAGTATTTGGTAGGCCGTGCGGGATTCGAACCTGCGACCAACGGATTAAAAGTCCGCTGCTCTACCAGCTGAGCTAACGACCCAAAAACTTTTTACAACAACTTCGGTAACACTGTGCCGTAAAAAAATGCTTGCTATAACAACTCGCAAGCAGATCAGTACTGCGTATTCGTGGTAGGCCGTGCGGGATTCGAACCTGCGACCAACGGATTAAAAGTCCGCTGCTCTACCAGCTGAGCTAACGACCCGAAGAAGAAAGATTATAGGGGGTGCCCGGGATTCTGTCAAACCTAACGGGCAACTTTTTCCCCTGTTTTACTTTTTGCCGGCCCGTTCCTTGGCCGTTTGCGCGGCGCTGGAGTCCGGATAGCGCGCGATCAGCGCGTTCAGGGTCTTGGTGGTGTTGGCCTTGTCTTTCAGTTCCGTGTAGCAGCTGGCGATGTTGAGCATGGCATCGGCCGCCTTCGGGCTGTCCGGGTAGTTCTTCACGACGGCTTGCTGGGCGCTGATGGCGTTCTTGCAGTCGCGCTGGGCGTAATACGCGTTGCCCAGCCAGTATTGCGCGTTGGCCGCGTAGGCCGACTCCGGGTAGCGCTTCACAAAGGCGTCCAGCGCCGTGGCGGCACCCTTGTAGTCACCCGACTTGAACTGCGCCAGCGCCGCTTCGTAGGAGCTTTGCTCGGAGACGCCGACGGCCGCTTCCTGGCCGTCGATGGTGACCTGGCGCGGTTCGAGCTTGCGCAGGCGCGCGTCGAGGTCGGCGTAGAAATCTTTCTGGCGCTTTTGCGCGGTCGCCAGGTCATTGCCCAGCACTTCGATCTGTCCCCGCAGGCGGGCGATCTCTTGCATGGTCTGGTCGTGCTGGTTGAGCATGGCGAGGGTGCTGGTCTTGTCCGCCTTGGTATCGATGCGGCTGTTGATGTCGCGTGCCAGTGCGTCGACTTTCGAGCGCAGCTCCAGGATGGCCTTGCGTGCTTCGTCGTCGTCGAACAGGGCTGCGTTGGCGTGCAGGGGCAGGGCGGCAAAGGCGGCCAGCAGGGCGGCGGCGACGCCGGCTTTCGAGAATGTCATCATGGGTCGGGCTTTCAAAAGTTACGCATACATGCAAACGGGGCGCCAGGCGGTAATACTCCGCGCAGCGCCCCATTATTATGCCTATGACTGGCCAGTTAGGTAAGCGCGAATCTTGCTGCGCCTACCGCTGAACATCAATAAACGATGTCAGCGCGGCGGTTTTCTGCCCATGCTGCTTCGTTGCTGCCTTGAGCTTTAGGCTTTTCTTTGCCCAGCGACACGGCTTCCATTTGGCCTTCTGGCACGCCCAGGGCGGCCATCGACTTGCGCACTGCTTCAGCACGTTTCTGGCCCAGGGCCAGGTTGTACTCGGCGCCGCCGCGTTCATCGGTGTTACCTTGGATCAGGATCTTGCGTGCTGGCGTTTTGACCAGGTAAGCAGCGTGGTTTTGTACCACTGGCGTTTCCGATTCACGCACGACGTATTTGTCGAAATCGAAGTAGATGCTGCGGTTGGCCAGCACGCCTTTTGGATCGTCCAGTGGATCGACCGATGCGGTCGTTACTGGCTGAACTTGACGGGTGTCAACTGGTTCAGCGACTTTTTCAGGAGCGCGCTCAACCACTGGGGTTTCAGCTACTTTGACTGGGGTGCTGCATGCGGACAGCAGGGCGGCGGTAGCGGCGATGAAAGCCAAACTTTTAAAGTTACTCATTTTTATTCTCCGGGTCGTGGTTAAGGTAAAACGTACTGCATTACTTCATAAAAGGACCCCAGGTGGGCTCCTTGATATTGCCAGCTTGCGTAGTCAAACGCTGTTTGACGCGGCCATCCACCGATACCACTGCCAGCGACTTGCGTCGTCCGGATTCGGTCGCGTACATGATATATTTCCCGTTGGGCGAAAAGCTCGGTGATTCGTCGTTGGCGGTGTCCGACAGGCGCAGTTCCTGGCCACTAGCCAGGTCGAGCGCGTAGAGCTGGAAATTGCCGTCGCGACGGGAAATATAAGCGAGAGTCTTCCCGTCGGACGAGATCCGCGGGCTGATGTTGTAGGAGCCGCCAAACGTCACGCGCTTGGCTTCGCCGCCGCTGGTCGACATGCGGTAGATTTGTGGTCCGCCGCTGCGATCGCTGGTGAAGTAAATGCTTTGGCCATCGGCCGAGAATTGAGGTTCCGTATCGATGCCGCTGCTGGTGGTCAGGCGGCGCAAGCCGCTGCCATCGGCGTTGACGGTGTAGACCTGGGTATGGCCGTCGCGCGACAGGGCCACGGCCAGGCGCGAACCGTCTGGGCTCCAGCTCGGTGCCGAATTGCTGCCTTTTTCGTTCGAGACGATGGTGCGCTGGCGCGTTACCAGGTTTTGCACGTAGACGATGGGCTTTTTCTTTTCAAACGACACATACGCGACCTTGGTGCCGTCCGGCGACCAGGCAGGCGAAATGATCGGCTCGTTCGAGCGCAGGGCGACCTGGATGCCTTCGCCGTCGGCGTCAGCCACTTCCAGGCGGTATTCGCGGCCCGATTGCGTGACGTAGGCGATGCGCGTGGCGAACGCGCCTTTCACGCCCGTCAGTTTTTCATAGATGTCATCGGCGATCTTGTGCGCCAGCAAGCGGTTGAACTGCGGCGCGGCCGCATTGTTCATGCTCGACAGCTGCGCGCCCTTGATGGTATCGAACAGCTTGTAGCGCACATCCAGGCGGCCATCGGCCATGGTTTGCACGGTGCCGGCCGCCAGCGCATCGGCGCCGCGCGACTTCCATTGCTCGTAGCTGACGGGCGCCGTTTCCGACACGGGCGCATCGGCGTCGATCAGCTTGAACACGCCGCTGCGCGCCAGGTCGGCCTTGATGATGCCCGACAGCGATTGCGGCGCCGCCGATTCATTGACAAAGCTGGCGACAGCCACGGGGATCTGGTTGCTGCCGATCCCGGTAATCTCCACGCGCAGCTGCGCCTGGGCACCCGATGCTCCCAGCATCAGGCCGGCGCAGAGCACGACATAGCTCATTTTTTTCATGGTCATCATTTAGGCAAATCCTTCATCTCGAATATGAGTTCAATCTCGCGTTCCACGGTGCCGTCTTTTTTCTTCGGCAGTGGCGACGATTTATTAATGGCGTTTTCCACCGAGCTGTCATACGCCGGCAGGCCGCTACTTTTAATCTTTCGGACCGAAATAATTTCCCCAGTTGGCAATTGCTCGATCTTGAACACGGCGCGCGGGTTGCCCGGCACGTCCGTGCTACCGCTGTACGCGATATTGCTCTTGATCTTGCTCGTCAGGGCAGCGACATAGCCGCTGTCCTTGCGTGGCGCAGTCGCTTTCGCGGCCGTGCCTGTTGTTCCCGTACCGACCGCGCCCGTGATGCGGCTCATCTCGGCGGCGCGTGCCTTGTCGGCGGCTTTTTTCTCGTCGGCCGCTTTCTTCGCCTTGGCGGCTTTTTCCGCCGCCGCTTTTTTGTCGGCCAGTTCTTTCTCGGCTTTTTCTTCCGCCGCCTTTTCTTTCTCTTTGGCCTGCTTGGCTTTCTCCAGCTTGTCGGCCTTTTCTTTTTCCAGCTTTTCAGCCTTGTCTTTTTCTTTCTGCTTCTGTTTTTCCAGTTCGCGCTTCTCTTCCTCGCGTTCCTTCAATTCCTGCTTGCGGCGCTCTTCGGCCGCCGCTTTTTCTTTCTCTTCCTTCAGCTTGGCCTTCTTGCGTTCGAGGGCGATTTCCGCCTCGCGCAGGTCGACCTTCGGCTCGGGCGCGGCCACCGGCGGCGGTGGCGCTGGCTGCTCCACTTCCGGTTCCGGCGGCGGCGCAGGCGTTGGCTCCGGTTCCGTCGCCACGTCGGGTGGCGGCGCGGCCGTCTGCACCTGCATGTCCCATACTTCCGCTTCCACGGCGACCGGCTCCGTATTTTGCCAGTGTACGCCTACCCACAGGAAAAACAGCAGCCCAAGGTGCATCGCCAGCGCCAGGCCCAGCGAGGGCCAGCGGCTGCGTTCGCGCGGCACGCTGTAGGGCTTGCCGAGTACATGGTCGATTTGTTTGGTCTGCAAAGTCTAGTCTATCTAAAAACGGTCAAGTCTGGAAACAGGGTGCTGCGCTTACTTGGTGGCCAGGCCAACGCGGGTGATGCCCATCTTCTTCGCTTCCGAAATGAGCTGGATCACGTCGTCGTACTTGCTTTCCTTGTCGCCCGCGATCATCACCGGATACTCGGGATTGGTTTCGTGCAAGCCGCGCAGCTTGCGCAGCAGGGCGTCGCGGTTCGGTTCCGTTTCCGGCGACAACTGCTCCTTGCCGATGACGCCTATCGACAGCGAACCATTTGGCTTGAGCACGATCTGAATATAGTCATCAGGCGGTTTCGCCGATTTTTCCGCGTTGGGCAAGTTCACCACGCTGGGATTGTTCGACGACGGCATCACCATGAAGATGATCAGCAGCACCAGCATCACGTCGATATACGGCACGACGTTGATTTCCGACTTGAACTTGCGGCCACGGCCGCCGCGCATGCCGCCGCTATTGAATGAGGAACCCATGGCTGCTGCTCCCTCTTAGCGCGACTGGCGCTGCAAGATGTTCGAGAATTCCTCGACGAAGCTCTCGAAGCGGATCGCCAGGCGGTCGATGTCATGCGAAAAGCGGTTGTAGGCGACGACGGCGGGAATCGCGGCGAACAGGCCGATGGCGGTGGCGATCAGCGCTTCGGCAATGCCGGGCGCGACGGCGGCCAGCGTGGCTTGCTGCACGTTGGCCAGGCCGCGGAAGGCGTTCATGATGCCCCACACGGTGCCCAGCAAGCCGATGTAGGGCGAGACGGAACCGACGGAGGCGAGGAAGGCCAGGTGCGATTCGAGTGCATCCATCTCGCGCTGGAAGGCGGCGCGCATGGCGCGGCGGGCGCCGTCGAGCACGGCGCCGACGTCCAGCGCTTCGCGCGTCGTGTACGAGGCCTTGCCCTTGATGAATTCGCCCATGCCGGCGTCGAAGATGCGGGCCAGCGCGCCGCTCTGGTCGCGGTTGCCGCTGGCGTTCTGGTGCAGCGCGTGCAGGTTGCCGCCGGCCCAGAAGCTGCGTTCAAACTCGATGGTTTGCTTGCGCGCCTGGCGCACGGCGAACATCTTGCGGAAAATATAGGTCCAGCTGGTCAGGGAAATCAGCAGCAGCAGGGCCATGATCAGTTGCACGATCAGGTGGGCATTGGAGATGAGCGCGAGGAAAGAAAGATCTTGTGTAACGTTCATTGGCTGGCAGTCTGTTGGGTGAATTGTCCGGGGGGGGCGGGTAGGGCTCAGGCGGCGCGCATGCGGGCCGCCACTGCATCGGGCACGGCGCGCGGGCGCAATGCCGAATCGACGCAGCCGATCTTGACGCGGGCCGTGTTGAGCAGGCTGTCGCCGCACCAGGCTTGTTGCAGGAAAACGATGGAGGCGCGCCCCATTTTTTCTATGCTTAACGTTAATCTTAACGTGTCATCGAGCCTGGCTGGCGCATGATAGTCGGCGTTGACGCTTTTGACAACGAACATCGCGTCGTGCTGTTGCAGCAATTCCTGCTGGCCCACGTCGATGGCGCGCAGCCATTCGGTGCGCGCGCGCTCAAAGAATTTCAGGTAGTTTGCGTAATAGACGATGCCGCCGGCGTCGGTGTCTTCATAGTAGACACGTACGTTCCAGGTAAAGACTGAAGGCATGTTTATTGCGCCAGTAGTGAGATTGAGCAACATTTTACGCGATTTTTCTTGTAGTGACTGAAAGCGTTTGCCGGAATGCCATGCAAAAGCGGCATGCAAGTTGCACCGCAGCATTGTAAATCCGGGGGGCGCAATGGCAAGCCTCGTAACATACGCTTACATGCCCTGGCCAGGTTTAAGTTCAGCTTAAGAACCGGCGCCTAGTCCCCGGGCGTGGCCCGCGGCGCGCCCGGGCTGCGGTGGCGCGCGGCGATTATAGCCGCACCGTTGCATTCCTTGCTCAATTTGGGCACTTAACTTACAATTTGCATTCCATTACGTCTCACGTGACTGGCGAAAAGTCGGGCGATCTTCCTCATCGGCGGTCGGCAAACCGGCGAAAGGTGGGCACCCACCGGGAAACGTGAGATTTTTCATCAGCCGTTCGCCTGGGTAGCCACTATGGAAAAGCACGAAGAGGCTGCCCGTCCAATGTTGTTATTCACTTAACGCCGGCTCCCCTCATTCGATCCAACCTGCCAGTACAAGCACCCTCATACTTGGAGTTTTTACATGTTTGCAAAAGATCATACCCTCGCCAACGTCGATCCTGAATTGTTCGCCGTCATTCAAAAAGAAAACACGCGCCAGCACGATCACATCGAACTGATCGCGTCGGAGAACTACACCTCGCCAGCCGTGATGGAAGCGCAAGGTTCGCAATTGACAAACAAGTACGCCGAAGGCTACCCGGGCAAGCGCTACTACGGCGGCTGCGAGTACGTCGATGTCGCCGAGCAACTGGCCATCGACCGTGTGAAGCAGCTGTTCGGCGCCGAATGCGCGAACGTGCAGCCGAACTCGGGCTCGCAGGCGAACCAGGGCGTGTTCTTCGCCATGTTGAAACCAGGCGACCTGATCATGGGTATGTCGCTGGCCGAAGGCGGCCACCTGACCCACGGCATGCCGCTGAACATGTCCGGCAAGTGGTTCGATGTTGTGTCCTATGGCTTGACGGCCGAAGAAGACATCGACTACGAAGCCATGGAACGCCTGGCCCGCGAACGCAAGCCAAAGCTGATCATCGCCGGTGCGTCCGCCTTCTCGAAAAAGATCGACTTCGAGCGCTTCGGCAAGATCGCCAAGGAAGTTGGCGCCTACTTCATGGTGGACATGGCCCACTACGCGGGCCTGATCGCCGCCGGCCTGTACCCGAACCCGGTGCCGTTCGCCGACTTCGTCACCTCGACCACGCACAAATCGCTGCGCGGCCCGCGCGGCGGCATCATCCTGATGAAGGCCGAACACGAAAAAGCCATCAACTCGGCCATCTTCCCTGGCATCCAGGGCGGCCCGCTGATGCACGTGATCGCCGGCAAGGCTGTTGCCTTCAAGGAAGCGCTGAGCCCCGAGTTCGTCGAATACCAGAAGCAAGTGGTCAAGAACGCCGACGTGCTGGCGAAGACCCTGATCAAGCGCGGCCTGCGTATCGTTTCCGGCGGCACCGAATCGCACGTCATGCTGGTCGACCTGCGCGCCAAGAACCTGACGGGCAAGGAAGCCGAAGCCATCCTCGGTTCCGCGCACATCACCTGCAACAAGAACGGTATTCCGAACGACCCGCAAAAACCCTTCGTCACCTCGGGTATCCGCCTGGGCAGCCCGGCGATGACGACGCGCGGTTTCAAGGAAGCGCAAGCGGAAGAAGTGGGCAACCTGATCGCCGACGTGCTGGACAATCCGCATGACGCCGCCACCATCGAACGCGTGAAAGCGGCCGTGAAAGTGCTGGCCGATGCCCATCCGGTATACGCAGCTTAAGAGCCTGTTCCGGTAAAGAATACATCCGCAGCAGACACCCCGCGGAAGCGGGTACTGCGTTGCCCGTCGTAGCATGGCTCGCCATGCGTCCTCCTCGCGCCTTGTCCGCGCGACCGATGAGCAATCTGCTGCAGACGCTCCTTACCGGAATAGTCTCTAATTGTTTGTCCAGAATGTGTCATACAGAGTAAGATTGTGTATGACACATTCCAGTCGTGCCCACGGGCGCCCGGAGTGATTCGGGCGCCCGTTGATTTAAGGGCGGCGATTTCCCGTAATTATTACTATAAAGTTGTAGCCAGCCCATGAAATGTCCATTTTGCCAGCACGGCGATACCCAGGTTCTCGATACGCGCGTATCGGAGGAAGGGGATGCCATCCGGCGCCGCCGCCGCTGCAGCAAGTGCGACAAGCGTTTTACCACCTACGAGCGCATTGAACTTATCATGCCGGCCGTCGTCAAAAAGAATGGCAGCCGGACGGAGTTCGCTGCGGATAAGTTGCGCGGCAGTTTGATGCTGGCCTTGCGCAAGCGCCCCGTCGCGGCCGCCTCCGTGGATACGGCCATCGCCTCCATCCAGGAAAAACTGCTGACCAGCGGCTTGCGTGAAGTCGATTCCGGTTATATCGGCGAACTCGTCATGCAGGAATTGAAGCGCCTCGACAAGATTGCGTATATCCGCTTCGCTTCCGTGTACAAGAACTTCGAAGACCTGGCCGAGTTCCAGGATGCGATTGCCGAAGTGGGGCAGGCGCGCAAGCCGTAGGCGGCGCGTTTTGCGCCGGGATGCTCTTGCCCCGTGCTCTTGCCCCGGTTTCTTATCGGTCTTGTGCCGGTCTCGTGCAGGGTGCTTGCCGGTTCCGTGCCGGTTTTGCGGGTTTTGCGGGTTTTTTTCGCCGGTTTCGCGGAAGCCGCCGGTTCCTGCTGGCAGTCTCCTGGATGCCCCGCGCTGCTGCTGCTGCTGCTGCGTCTGCTTCTGCTGCTGCGTCTGCTTCTGCTGCGGCTGCCGCTTCTGCGTTTTCTTCACGTGCCTGCAGCACGCTTGACCCTATCTGATTGAACCTTGCGGTGTATCAAATGGATGCGCCATGCCCGCCGCGCCGGGCGCCCGGCGTTTGCAGTCATCGCGGCGCGGCGCCGTGTCCGGGCTTTGCTTGTGTCTTGCGCGTGCCGGACACCGGCCCTCTGTGTCGCTGCGCGATTGCCGCCTCTCCTGAGGCGCCAGCGGCCGCGGCAGGTACCCGTCGCGGCACGTCTCCACCATGCATTTCTGCCAGCATCATCGGCGCGTGCCATGGTCGTTCCATCCAGCTATTTTTTCTGCTGGCAAGCCGGCTGATCAATACAAGTCCCGTTTTTGCTGTCTTTTTATCGCCATTCCACCGCCGTTTGCGCTAGCTCATGTCCAGATGTGCGCGCACGCCTATCGTGTAGCTGGGCCGCCTGTTCCTGCGACTCTTTCTGCGAAAAAGGAGTACTCGATGCGCAACGGCGGCCGCGGCATGGTGATGATGGGCGGCAGCACCCTGGTCGAGGTGCTGGTGTCGCTGCTCTTGCTGGCGCTGGGCCTGCTTGGCGCCAGCATCCTGCATCTGACTTCCCTGCGCGCGCGCCATGAATCGGCATTGCTGTCGAGCGCGGTGCAGCTGGCCGCCGGCATGGCCGAGCGCATGCGTGCGAATAGCGTGCTGATGCATGGCCCCGATGCCGGCAATGCCTATCTCGGCGTCTCCTATGAAGAGCCGCCTGACGGCGCCGCGCCTGCCCCGGCCGGTGGCCCCGCCTGTTTTGGCGCCGCCGCCTGCAGCGCCGTGCAGCTGGCGCAGTTCGATATCGCCGAATGGCGCCAGCAACTGCACGCAAGCCTGCCGGGCGCGCGCCTGCATATCTGCCGCGACGTTCAAGCGTGGGATGCGTCCGCGCAAGGTTTGCACTGGACGTGCAGCGGCGGCAAGGGCGCGCCCGTCGTCATCAAGCTGGGCTGGCGTGGCCGGCATGCCAATGGCCAGCCGGTCCAGAATGGCGATGGCGTCGCACTGCCCAAGCTGGCCTTGCAAGTGGGTGGGGGCGGGGCATGAACGGCGAGGCGGCCAGCCAAGCCGGCGGCAGCAGGCGCGGCCACCGTGGACACTGGCGCCGGCATGGCGGCCTGAGCTTGGTAGAAATGCTGGTGGGCATGGCGCTGGGTGCCTTGCTGATGCTTGCCGCCAGTGCCGTGCTGCTGGCGGCTGGCGGCAGCTACGCTGGCCAGTCCGCCAGCGCGCGTCTCGACGATAACGGCCGCTATGCGCTCGACACCATCGCCCGCGCCGTGCGGCAGACAGCCTATGTCAACTGGGACAGCAGCGCCGCGCCCGTCGCCCACGCCACGCATGACAGCGCCAATATCGCCGGACTTGACGCGCGCAGCCTGGGCAAGAACAGCGACGGCATCAGCCAGTCGCTGCCCGACGCCGTGCATGGCAGCGATGTGCTGGCCTTGCGCTATTACGGCGCGGGCGACGACGCCGGCGGCGATGGCTCCGTGCTCAATTGCGCCGGCTTCGGCGTGGGTGCCGCGCAAACGGAAGCCCAGCGGGGCTGGAGCATTTTCTATGTTGCCGAGGGTGCCGATGGCGAGGCCGAATTGCGCTGCAAATACCGTGGCGCCAATGGCTGGGGCGCCGATGCCATCATTCGCGGCGTCGACGGTTTTCAAGTTCTGTACGGCGTCGATACAGATACGCCTGCCGATGGCGTGGCCAACCGCTATGTCCATGCCAGCGCGCTGGATGCCTACGACGCCGCGCTGGTGCTGGTCGGGGCCAGCGCCGCGGAGCGCCAGCGCGACTTGTTCCGCCGCACGCACTGGAAGCGCATTGTCGGCGTGCGCGTGGCGTTGCTGCTGCATGGCGACTCTGGCGCCGTAGGCAAAGCCGATGACATGGGGCCGGCGCAGTTCGACCTGTTCGGCCAAGCGTATGCCGAGGCGCACGGCGCAGGCGATCCGGGCGTGCGCATTGTGCGGGCGGCGCTGCCCGCCGCGGCGCAGGGCCGGCCACGGCAGATGGTGCAGATGAGCATCATGCTGCGCAACGGCGGGAGTTAGCCATGACTGTCATCGCCATGGCCATTGCCAGTTGCCGAGCCGGACCCGAGCCCTTGCGCCAGCGGGGCGCCACCCTCGTCTACGTGCTGTGCTTGCTGGTCGTGGTCCTGCTGCTGGGCGTGTCGGCGGCGCAGATGGCCTTGCAGGGCGAAAAGGCGGCACGCGGCGAACGCGACCGGCATATCGCGTTCCAGGCCGCGGAGGAAGCGTTGCTCGATGCGCAGAACGATATCGAAGGCTTGCCCGGCGCGCCCGGGCGCAGCAGCCTGTTTGCGCCGGACAGCGCCGCCGGCTTCCTCGATGGCTGCGGCGAGGCGGGCAGTGGCCAGCTGGGCTTGTGCCTGGCGGCTGCCAAGGGCATGCCGCCGCTATGGCTGGCCATGGCGCTCGATGCGCCGGACGGCGCCAGTGGCAACCGCTTCGTGCCGCACGGGCACTATACGGGTGCGGCCATGCAGACGGGACAAGGCTATCTGCCGTTCCGGCGTCCCCGCTATCTGATCGAACTGTTGCCCTTCCATGCGCCGGGCGAGGAGGCGGGCACGCCTGAGGGCAAGCTGCTCAATCCCAGTTATCTGTACCGCATCACGGCCATCGGCTTCGGCGCGCAGGAAAGCACGCAGGTGGTGCTGCAAAGCTATTACCGCAAAGCGGCGGCGGGAGCGGGGCCGTGATGGCGCCGCAGCTTGGATGCGCTGATCCACGTGGACAGCCGCGTCGGGCTGTGCACTGGTCTTCATGCTTGCGCGCGGCGCGGGTCCGGCTGGCGGCCTGCCTGTGCTGCCGATGCTGCCTGCTTTGCCTGCTGTGCCTGTTTTTTCAGCCCGTGCAGGCGGCAACCCCGGCGGTGGCGCTGGAACGGGCCGATGCGGGCTTGCAGGGCGCCAGAGTGCCGCCGAACCTGCTGCTCAATCTGTCGCTTACGCATGCGGCGGCCGCTGCCGCGCATGGCGGCGAGTATCTGCCACAGCGCGAGTACGCCGGCTATTTCGACGCGCGCATGTGCTATGTGTATCCGTATCGCAGCAAGGATGGCGCCATGCTGCCGGATTTGCGCGTAGCGACCGCTTACTTCTCCGTGCTGAAGCCGGCCGATGCGCTGCATGGCTGTGGCGGCGATAGTTTCAGTGGCAATTTCCTGAACTGGGCCAGTGCCAGCATGCTCGACATCGTCCGCTATGCATTGACGGGCGGCGCGCGCGTCATCGATGAAGTGCGCAAGACGGTCCTGCAGCGGGCCTATCTGCCCGATGGCGCCAGCGGCCCGGATTTTTTCGCCCATGCCGATTATTTTCCGCGCAAGGTCTTGCGCCAGGGCGTGGCCGCCGCGACGCCATTTGCGCTGGCGCAAGTGGCCATCGTTTCTTGCCGCAACCGCCTGCTGTTTGGCGACGCCAGCCTGCCTGGCAGTGGCAGTGGCAGTTGCGACGCGCCCGGCGCAGCGGGCACGCATGGGGTGTTTTTGGCAAGGGTGCGCGTGTGCGATGCCAGCGAGGGACCGCTGCGCGGCGACTTGTGCCTGGCGTACGGCAAGCAATACAAGCCGGTCGGCGCCCTGCAGCGTCTGGGCGGCAGGGTGCGCGTGGGCGTCTTTGGCCATCTGAACGGCGTCCCGCCCGACGTCCCCCCTGTCGTCAGCCCTTCAGTCAGCCCTTCGGTCAACCATATGTATGGCGGCGTGCTGCGCGCGCCGCTGGCCCACGTAGGCCGGCAGCGCTGGCTGGCGCCCAGCTTCGTGGCGCAGGACAATCCCGATGCCGAATGGCATCCGCTGACGGGCGTGTTCCTCGAGCATGGCCACGGTGGCGGCCATGACGGCGGGGTGACCGCTTACATCAACGGCCTGGGCCACAGTAACCCGGCGCGCCAGGGCGCCTACGCGGGCGCGGCGCCGCTGGCCGAATTGCTGTACGAATCGTTGCGCTACCTGCAGGGGCGGCAGGCCAGTCCCGTGGTGCCGCCCGCCACGGCGCCGCCAGCCGTCGACGATGGCTTGCCGGTTGTAGACCAGTGGAGCGATCCGCAGACGGCCAGCTGCCAGCGCCATATTGTCGTCAGCCTTGGCGATGCGGGCATGGCCGCTGACCGCTACGTGCCAGGCAATCTTTCCGTCCCAGGCGGCGCCGTCCATGCCAGCGACCGCGCGCGTCCCACGGATGCCTTTGCGCTGCCCCCGCTCGATACCATGGCCTGGACCAGCGCCGTGGGGATGCTGGAAAGCGGTGGCGCGCAGGGCAATCCGGCGCCACGGCCCGAACTGGCCGGGCTGGAAATGCTGGCCGGCGGGGCGGATGGGGTCAGCTACCATGTGGCGGGCCTGGCGTACTGGTCGCATGTGCAGGCGCTGCGCCCCGGCGGCAAGGCCGATAGCGCCAACGCGGCGACGCTGGAGCACCATGCGGGCGACTTGCGCCGTAGCGAGCCGGCGACCATGCCCGCTGCCACGCCAACTGTCACGCCGCTGCTGCTGGCGGCCAAGTATGGCGGCTTTGCCGATACGAATGGCGATGCGAACCCGTTCAAGAGCGCCAGCGGCAGCGCCCTTGCCGAATGGAGCCTGGATGGTCGCTGGCCCAGACACTATTTGCCCGGCAGCGATCCTGTCGCCCTGATCGCCGGCTTGCGTGCCGCCTTTGTCGCCGCGGACAAGGCAACGCGGGTGTCCACGCTGGCAGGCCCCATGCTGATGGCGCCTGCCAGCGGCGGGGAAGAGGCGTACTGGTTCCAGACGCAGATGCGATCGGCGGACGGCAGCATGAGCGTATCGCGCTTCGCCTTCGCGGTGGCTGCCGATGGCGGCGTAAGCGCCGGCAAGCCGGTGTGGCGCGCGGGCGAGCTGACGCCAGCCACGCCTGCAGACACACCGGCCACCTTGCGTCCCGTCTACACGCTCGATGCGCAGGGCGCGTTGATGCCGCTGCTCTGGAAGCGCTTGAATCCGGCGCAGCGCAGTGCCTTCAGTGCTGGCGATGACAGCGGCGACGGGCAGGGCGACGCTCGCGGCGAGGCGCGGCTTGAGTATCTGCTGGGCAAACGCACGGATGAAGTGGGGTTGCCGGGTGGCTTCTTGCGCCGCCGCGCCGGCGGCCTGGGCGCTGCACCCTTCGGCAGTCTCGTGTACGTGGGCACGCCGGCGCCGGGCATGCCGGGCGCCGGTTACCAGTTGCACCGCAAGCTGCTGCAGCAGCGGCGCAAGATGCTTTACCTGGGGACAAACGATGGCTTGCTGCATGCCTTCGATGCGCGCACGGGCAGCGAACTGTTTGCATATTTGCCCCAGGCACTGCTGCGTGGCGCGGCGGGCGCTGCGAGTACTCACTACAGTCCCGCACCCTTGCTCGACGGCAGCGCGGCTGTAGCGGAAGTGCTGGCGCTGGGACACTGGAAAACGCTGCTGGTGTCGGGCATGGGTGGTGGCGCCCAGGGCGTGTTTGCGCTCGATATCACCGATCCGGCCCGCTTTGCGCAAGACGGTGCCGTGTGGGAATTTACCGACCTCGATGACAAACTGATCGGCAATGTGCGGGCGCCGCCGGCGTTTGCCCGGCTCAATATGGGTGGCAAGGAGGGCGTGCCGGCCTACCGCGACTTTGCCGTGGTGGCGAGCGGCTACAACAATTACAGTGCCGATGGCAAGGAAACGACGGCGCCTGCCGACGCTGCCGCCATCTTCCTGCTGGCACTGGACAAGGCCGTGGGCGCGCCGTGGCTCTTGGGCAGCAATTACTACCGGCTGAAAGTGCCGGTGGCCAGTGGCGGCGACGGCGGCCCCGATGCTGGCCAGGACGGGGGCGCCACTGCGCATGCGCTGGGGCCGCCCGTACTGC
The DNA here is from genome assembly GCF_051380655.1 of Janthinobacterium amylolyticum. Lineage (NCBI taxonomy): Bacteria > Pseudomonadati > Pseudomonadota > Betaproteobacteria > Burkholderiales > Oxalobacteraceae > Janthinobacterium > Janthinobacterium amylolyticum. The sequence goes on along the minus strand of NZ_JBNYXL010000014.1, from coordinate 39,589 downwards.
TGCCGGGCAGCAACGGTGCACTGGCCTATCTGTATGCGGGCGATTTGCAGGGCAATGTCTGGCGCTTCGACCTGTCAGGCGGGCCGCCGTGGAAAGACGGGGCGGGACGCAAGCTGGTCTTTGTCGCGCGCGATGCGCAAGGCCTGCGCCAGCCTGTGACGCAGCAGATCAAGGTGGCGTATGCGCCGGGCGGCGGCTATCTGCTGCTGTTTGGCACGGGCAAGCTGGTCGAGGCGGCAGATACCTGGCCTGGCGCCTTCCTGCCGCAAGCGTTCTATGCCGTCCATGACGATTTGCGCCAGCAATCGGCGACGCTCGGCCGTGCCGACCTGGAGCCGCGCTCGCTGGCCGTGGTGCCCGATGGACTGGCCCTTGAGGGCGCCGACCTGCGCTACACGGGCAGCGCCGCCATGCATGGCTGGTACCTGGATTTCATGGAGGCCGCGCAGACGGGGGAACGCAGCATCCACAGCCCCGCGCTGGCGGCGGGCAAGGTGATCTTCAATACCGTTTTACCGGGACGCGAGCCGTGCGCCCGGCCTGCCACGCGCCTGTATGCGCTGGACGTGCTGAGCGGTTTTGCCGCCGACGGCGCCGGCCTGGTGCAGGCGGGGGCGGTGACGGGCCGCCTGCTCGACGGCGTGGCACGGGCACCGCCGATGGTGCTGGAACTGAACAGTACGGTGGGCGCCGCCACGGCGACGGGACGCGCCGAGCTACGCAAGGAGTTGGCCGTGCTGCAACCGGGCTTGTCCGGTGCGGTGCTGCAGCCGCTCAAGGTATTCGGTGCGCCGCTGCCCGCCCGCCGCCTCAGCTGGCGCGAAGTGGCGAACTGGCGTGAATTGCACGAAGCGGCCAAGAAAAAGATGCCATGAAATTCATGGCAAAGAGCTTCCATGCAGGTTCGCGGCGCGCGGCAGGCCAGACAGCAACTGGCTTGGCAACTGGCTTGGCAACTGGCTTGGCTGCCGCAGCGGCAGCGGCAGCCGCAACGCCCCGCATTGGCACGTCGTGGTGCGGCGATCTGATTAAAATGATGGAAAGGGCGACACGTGACGGCGCTGCGGCGAGATGAACTGGCGTGGCGGGATGGCGGCGCGGGAGTCAGGCGGCCGGCGCAAGTCCTGCCGGCCGGGCGATGGCTGGCGTGGCGGCCACACGCCGTCGCACCGGGGTTCAGCCTGATCGAACTGCTGGCCGTGCTGGCGATCATCAGCGTGCTGCTGGCGCTGGCCGTGCCCGCCTATCACGGCCATATCGTGCGCGCTAAGCGGGTGCAAGGGCAGGCGGCGCTGTTGCGGCTGATGCAGCAGCAGGAGCGTTACTACACGCAAAATAATCGCTACCTGGCCTTTTCCTCGGCATCGCCAGCGCCGCAGGTCCAGCAATTTCCCTGGTGGTCAGGTGATGGCCCCGAGTCGGGCGCCTCCGTCAGTGCCTATGAAATCGAAGCCGTCGCCTGTCCCGGCATGAGCATCGGGCTCTGCGTGCTGTTGCGGGCCATGCCGGGGACGCCAAAGGTGGATGCGCACTTTCACGATGCCGAGTGCGGCGTCTTGTCCTTGAGCAGCACGGGCCAGCGGGGCAGCAGCGGCCCGGCCAGCCGTTGCTGGCCCTAGCCATGGCCGCCCTGCGCTGTCGCGATGCCAAACTTGCCAGCGGCTGGCGCCTGCGCGTCGCTTGCTGCGGGCCACCGAAGGGCCTGCGGCCATGGCGCGCGGGGCATACCTTGCTGGAATTGCTGGCCGTGCTGTCGATCGCCGCCATGCTGGCGGCCGCCACCCTGCCCAGTTTGCAGCATTTGCTGGCGCGCCAGCAAGTGCGCGTGGCGGCCATGGACTTGTATTCCGCGATTGAATTGACGCGGGCGCTGGCGATGGCGCGCGGCCAGCGCGTGCTGCTGATGCCGGCCGGTGCCGGTGGCGTGGACTGGCGCACGGGCTGGCTGGTATTCATCGACCGCAATGCCAACCTGGCTCTCGATGGCGGCGATGAACTGTTGTTTCGCCAGGGGCCGCTGGCGGCGGGCATCAACGTCCAGTTTGCCTTTTCTTCCGGCGCGACGCCGTTTTATATTGCCTACAATGGCGCGGGACGCGGTTGCAGTGCCACCAATAGCCTGGCGGCGCGCTGGGGCACGCTGTCCCTGCGGCTGGGCAGCCAGGTGCGCCATGTCAAGATCAATATGCTGGGCAGGGTGCGCGTCTGCGATCCACAGCAGCAGCCGCTCAATTGCAGCGGCGTGGCCGACAGCTGAAGACGGTCCGGGCGGCTTGTGCTGCCAGGGCCGGCCATGCCCGCAACGGCTAGCCATCGGTCACGGGCCAGGGAAATGTGGCGCCAGCCGCCAGCCGCCAGCCTGTGAGCAGGTGTGAATGTGGGAAAAGCTCTACTGCTGGATATAAATGGGCAGGAATCTTCCGCGCCCTGTTCCTGAAACCTGGCGCTACAGTCCGTCTGCCATGGTTCCCTTCCAACTTTGCCGGCGCTGGCAAGACGATGCCTGCCAAGCCAAGCCAAGCCAAGCCAAGCCAAGCCAAGCCAAGCCAAGCCAAGCCAAGCCAAGCCAAGCCAAGCCAAGCCAAGCCAAGCCAAGCCAAGCCAAACCAAACCAAACCAAACCAAACCATGCCATGCCAAGGCAAGGCAAGGCAAGGCAAGGCAAGGCAAGGCAAGGCAAGCGTCAACCGTCAACCGTCAACCGTCAACCGTCAAGCGGCAAGGCAAGGCAAGGCAAGGCAAGGCAAGGCAAGGCAAGCGCCAAGCGTCAAGGCGGCTGGGCGGCGATCGTCGCTCCCGCGATTTGCCCGATATTGCCTATAATGGCAGGCGCGCGGCATGCCGTGCCCCTCCTGTAGTGCCCATGCATGTGCCTATGCATGTGCCCATGCTGTGTGCGACGCCCGTGCAGGGCAGGGCAGGGCAGGGCTGGGTGGCCAGCGTGGCGCAGCCGCTCCGTCGATGCGGAAGCGGCATTTCGTCAATGGATGCGTAATAACCAAGAGCAAAGAAGCCTGTGGACATACTCAACGATATAGATGGCATGCGCCTGGCGCTGGAATGGGCGGCGCGCGGTTTATACACGACCTCGCCCAATCCCCGCATCGGCTGCGTTATCGTCAGGGATGGCCAGGTCATCGGCGCCGGCGTGACGCAGGCGGCGGGGCAGGATCATGCCGAGGTGCAAGCGCTGGCCAATGCGGCGGCGCGCGGCAACGATGTGCGCGGCGCCACGGCCTACGTGACCCTGGAACCATGCAACCACCATGGCCGTACGCCGCCGTGCTCGGACGCGCTGGTGCGCGCCGGCTTGGGCCGTGTCGTGGCCGCCATGACGGACCCGAATCCGCTGGTGGCGGGGCAGGGGCTGGCCAAGCTGGAAGCGGCCGGCATTGCCGTCACCACGGGCGTGCTGGCGGACGAAGCCCATGAAATGAATATCGGCTTTTTTTCGCGCATGCAGCGCGGCAAGCCCTGGGTGCGCATGAAAACGGCGGCCAGCCTCGACGGCATGACGGCCTTGCACAATGGCCAGAGCCAGTGGATCACGGGGCCGCAAGCGCGTGCCGATGGCCACGCCTGGCGCGCGCGCGCCTGTGCCATCCTGACGGGTATCGGCACGGTCAAGGCCGATGATCCGCAATTAAATGTGCGCGCCGTCGAGACGCCGCGCCAGCCGCGCCGCATCGTCATCGACAGCCGGCTCGACATCAGCCTTGACGCGCGTATCTTGCAAGGCGGCGGCACGTGGATCGTGGCGGCCGTCGCCAACCCGGAAAAGGAAGCGCAGCTGCTGGCGCTGGGCGCGGAAGTCATCGTGTTGCCGAACGCGGCCGGCAAGGTCGACCTGGCCGCCCTGATGCTGGAACTGGGCCGCCGGCAAATCAATGAAGTCCACGTCGAGGCGGGTGCCAAGCTGAACGGTTCGCTGATCCGCGAAGGCTGCGTCGACGAGCTGCTGGTATATCTGGCGCCCACTTTGCTGGGCGACGCGCAAGGCATGTTTGACTTGCCCGCATTGACGGATATCAAGCAGCAGCGCACTTTGCAATTTCACCAGGTTCAGCAAGTGGGCGAAGATGTGCGTATCCTTGCAAGATTCGCCCAGCGAAATTAATACTTTTACAATTTGATAGGGTTAGCTCCATGTTTACAGGAATTGTTGCCGCCATTGGCAAGATTGAAACCGTGCAAGCACTCGAAGGCGGCCTCGACGCAGGCGTGCGCCTGACTATCCACGCGGGCGGCTTGCCGCTGGCCGACGTGGCCCTGGGCGATTCGATCGCCATCAATGGCGCCTGCATGACGGTGGTGGAAAAGTCGGAGACGGGCTTTGCCGTCGACGTTTCGCGTGAAAGCCTCAATTGCACCGTGGGCCTGGACACGACCACGGAAGTGAACCTGGAAAAAGCCCTGACCCTGGCCGAGCGCCTGGGCGGCCACCTGGTGTCGGGCCATGTTGACGGCCTGGGCATCGTGCGCAAGTTCGAAGCCGTCGGCGAATCGTGGGAGCTGGTCATCGAGGCGCCGCACGAGCTGGCGAAGTACCTGGCCTTCAAGGGTTCCGTCGTCGTCAATGGCGTCTCCCTCACCGTCAATCGCGTGGAAGACCTGGGGGCCGGTGCCGTGAATGGCTGCCGTTTCTCGATCAACCTGATCCCACACACCATCGCCATGACGACCCTGAAGCACCTGACAGTCGATGGCAAGGTGAACCTGGAGATCGACCTGATCGCCCGCTATGTCGAGCGCATGTTGTCGCTGGATAAAAAAGCCTAAGCGATGTGCTCCTGCATGCAGCGTGCAGGGGCGGCAATTCCAGGCCTGTGACGGCCTGGTGGCGCGGCAAATATCCTCGCGTGTGTTGCTTTTCCGGCAGGCGCGCATACTATGAAGCTTTCCGCAGTGAAGGAATGTCATGGATCCGATCTCGCGCGCCACTCTGCCTAATGTCATACCGGCAACCCCACGTGTGGGCGATACGGCACCCGTCGCCCGCACGGCGTCCGTGCCCGCTGCCGGCGCGGCAATTCCCATTCCCATCCTGGCATCGACCCAGGTCGATATCTCGCCCCTGGGCCAGTTCCTGTCCGGCGTGGCCTTGTCGCGTCGGCAATTGCTGGCCTTGCAGGGCGCCACGGAGCAAGCCAGCGCGGCCAATACGCCAGTAAATGTCAACGACGACTTGCTGGCGCTTGCGCGGCAGCTGACGGAGTCGTTTGCCCAGCTGCAAACGAGCGGCATCGATGCCAGCCAGCTGGCGACGGCTGGCGATACGCCGGGCAGCCTGGCGCAGCGCTACGACTTGCTGGCGGGCGACGGCACGACCGATGCGGCCGCCGCGCTGGCGCAGGACGGCAATCTGCTCACGCAAGCGGGCCTGGGCCGCATCGGCATCGACTTGCGCAACGAAGACGTCGATGCTGCCACCTTGCAGGCGGCCTACGCGGCCAACAGCACCGCCACCCTGGATGCCTTGCAGCAGGGAACGGACGTGCTGGCGCAGGTGGGCGCCGTACTGGCCCAGCGGCAGGGCGCCCCGGTCGCTTCCGCCGTGGACGCCGACCTGAATGGCGAGGCGGTGGCCGCCAGCGCCCGTGCCGCGGGACAGGCGGCAACGCAGGCCACGGCGCAGGCGCCCGTGAACCAGCCAGGCCTGGAAACCGGGGCGGCGCCGGACCAGGCGCCGCTCGATGCCTTGGGGCAGCGGCAGCTGGAAGTGCGGCGGCAAATGGAAGGGGAAGAGCTGAGCCAGGATTTGCAAGAGGTGCGGCAGGCGGGGCAGGATCCCGCCGGCCTTCCTTCTGCCACGGCTGCCCGCGCCCAGCTGGCGCAGGCCGGCGAGGGGCAAACTCAGCAAACCCAGCAAGCTCAGCAAGCGCAACAAGCTCAGCAAGCTCAGCAAGCGCAACAAGCTCAGCAAGCGCAACAAGCTCAGCAAACTCAGCAAACTCAGCAAACCGAGCAAGCTCAACAAACCGAGCAAGCTCAACAAGCTCAACAAGCTCAACAAGCCCAGCAAACCCAGCAAGCCCAGCAAAGCAACGCCAGCCTGCAGCGGCAGCAAGCACTGCAGGCCGAGAGCGGCCAGGAGCGGCTGCAGGCGCAGCGCGCCGATGGCGTGCGTAGCGATGCCCAGCGCAGTGACGCCCAGCGCATCGAAGGTGATCGCCAGGCCGGATTGCAAGATGCGGCGCGCGTGGAGGATCTGCGTCAGGGCGGCTTGCGGCAGGCGCAGCAACTGCAGTCACGGCTGGAGGAGCAGGCACAAGTGGCGGCGGACGAGGCCATACGGGCCCAGTTGGCCGCGGACGATGCGCAAATGGTGGCGCGGGCGGCGAGTGAACGGGCGCAGTCGCTGGCGCGCACGGAGCAGCTGCAAGCCGATCAGGGCCTGGCGGCAACGGCGCAAGCCCAGTTGGCGCAGCAAAATGCGCAGGCGCAAGAGTTGGCCGCACAGAATGCGGGCATGGCCGTGCCGCCGCCGTCGTCGCAGGACCCGTCCGTGGCGGCTGCCATCGCTGCCTACAATTTGAATAATGCCGCCCTGAATCCCGGCCTGATGAACCGGTCGCTGCCTGCCGCCGACTCGCGGCTGCCGTTGGTGGCGCCTGTCGCTCCCGTGGAGCCTGTCAAGCCCGTAAACAAGATTTAGCGCTGCCTGATCCCCTGTCGCGGGATTCAGGCAGCGGACCCGGGGCTGCGGGACGCAAGCCAGCGTGATGCAAGGCAGGGAACGCAAGCCGGCGTGACTCAAGGCAGCAGGGTGGCATCCAGGGTAATGTTGGCTTTTAGTAACTTCGACACGGGACAGCCAGCCTTGGCCTTGCCCGTCAATTCCTCGAACCTGGCCTGGTCGGCGCCGGGAATCTTCGCTTTCAGGATCAGATGGACGGCCGTGATGGCAAAGCCGTCGTCGACCTTGTCCAGGGTCACTTCGGCCATCGTTTCCATCTTTTCCGCCGTCAGGCCCGCTTCGCCCAGGATCAGCGACAGGGCCATGGTGAAGCAGCCCGCGTGGGCGGCGCCGATCAATTCTTCGGGATTGGTGCCCGGCTTGCCTTCGAAGCGGCTGGCAAAGCCGTAGGGATATTCCTGCAAGGCGCCGCTGCGGGTGCTGATGGCGCCCTTGCCATCCTTGATGCCGCCTGACCAGATGGCCGAACCGTTGGTTTTCATGCTGCCGCTCCTGTGTGGGGTAATGCGAACATGGGGAAACGCCTGCCGTGGCGGAGCCGCGCGGCGCAAAGGGAGAAATCCGCACACGGCGCAAGCAGTGTTGCCTGGTGCTGACCAGACGATCTTATGCGCTTTGCAAGGTGGGCGGCGCGCGTTTTGCCGGCGTCTTGGCGTTGGATCAAAGAATCCGCGCTTCGTGGGGCAGGGGAGCGCCAGACGCGTGTGCCGCGCCTTGTTGCGGCATGGCGTTGCTGTGCTGTCTTATTTCAGGTCTGCAAGCGCTAAATCCTTTAAAATAGCAGGTTATAAGAAAATTCCCGCAAATCTGAGGAATATTCGCACTTGATGTTGCAGGTTCAGTGTCAGTTTTTAGTTTCATTAACAACGTCCGGCAAAACCGTCGCGAGCGGCACGGAGAGGTGGCTGAGAAGCGCAACCGTCAGAAACGACAGTGCGCATCGCAGGCCGCCTGTGCCGACATGCAGCAGGTTTGGCCAGGCGTCATACGAGGATGAATAATGTCTATATCCAGCACCGAAGAGATCGTCGCTGAATTGCGCGCCGGCCGCATGGTGATACTGGTCGATGAAGAAGACCGGGAAAATGAAGGCGACCTGGTGCTTGCCGCCGATTTCGTGACGCCTGAAGCCATCAATTTCATGATCACGCATGCGCGTGGCCTGGTTTGCCTGACCCTGACGGAAGAGCGTTGCGACGAGCTGAACCTGTCGATGATGACCTCGCGCAACGGTACCGCGTATGGCACCAACTTCACCGTGTCCATCGAAGCGGCCGAAGGCGTGACCACGGGCATTTCCGCCGCCGACCGCGCCAAGACCATCCAGGTGGCCGTGGCCAAGGGCACGCAGCCCAGCGATATCGTCCAGCCTGGCCATATCTTCCCGCTGAAAGCGCAAAAAGGCGGCGTGCTGATGCGCGCAGGCCACACGGAAGCCGGTTGCGACTTGACGGCCATGGCCGGCCTGACGCCCGCGTCCGTGATTTGCGAAATCATGAAGGACGACGGCACCATGGCGCGCCTGCCGGACTTGCTGGTGTTTGCCGAGCAGCATGGCTTGAAAATCGGCACGATTGCCGACCTGATCCATTACCGCAGCCAGACGGAATCGCTGGTCGAGCGCGTTGCCGAGCGCACCCTGCACACGGCGCACGGCGAATTTCGCTTGATCGCCTTCCGCGACAAGCCGAGCGCATCGGCCCACCTGGCTCTCGTGCACGGCGACCTGGCCCCTGGCCTGGAAGCCCTGGTGCGCGTGCACCAGCCCGTTTCCCTGCTGGACGTGCTGGAAAGCGAAGCGACCACCCACTCGTGGACGGTGGCCGCCTCGATGGCCGCCATCAAGCAGGCAGAGCGGGGCGTAATGGTCTTGCTGAACTGCGGCGAGACGTCGAGCGAGCTGTTTGCCCAGTTCGCCGCGCTGGACACGCCGCAAGCCAAGCCGAAAGGCCGCGCCGCCAGCATGGACCTGCGCAGCTATGGCATCGGCGCGCAAATCCTGCGCGACCTGGGCGTGAGCAAGATGCAATTGCTGGCCAGCCCCCGCAAGATGCCGTCGATGGCAGGTTTCGACCTGGAAGTAACGGGTTTTCAGTGCCATCCTGGCCAGACGCCTAACTAAATCTACTGCGCGTCGCGATGTGCGGTCTGTGATGCTCACTGTACCTTCGTACAGTTGCGCTTCTCGACCACAACTCGCTGCCGCTCGCGACGATTTTGTCAGGCGTCGATGTGAGAGTAAACGATGGCGGCATGTGCATGCCGCTCTGAACCACCAGATTAAAGAGGCTTATGATGAGCGTAGGAACCTATGAAACCAATTTTGCCGGCGAAGGTTTGCGCGTCGGTATCGTCCAGGCACGATTCAATGAAATCGTCGGCGGTGGCTTGCTGTCGGCATGCCTGGAAGAGTTGAGCAAGCTGGGCGTGGCCGATGAAGATATCCTGCACGTGACCGTGCCGGGCGCCCTGGAAATACCACTGATTCTGCAAAAAATGGCGGAAACCGAGCAATTCGACGCCCTGATCGCACTGGGTGCCGTGATTCGCGGTGAAACCTACCACTTCGAGCTGGTATCGAACGAATCGGGCGCGGGCATCACGCGCGTCGGTCTCGATTACGGCATCCCCATCGCCAACGCAGTGTTGACGACGGAAAACGACGAGCAAGCGGAAGTGCGCATGCTGGTCAAGGGCGCCGAAGCGGCACGCGTGGCAGTGGAAATGGCCAATCTGGCGCAAGCGCTGGAAGAGTTGCAAGACACAGACGAGGATTAATCGTGCTTGCGCCGCAGTGTGCTGCCTGGCAGCGCGCAGCGGTATTCGTCACTATCTGCAGTAAATACGTATTTAAGAACAGGTAACAATCATGACTGAGAAAAATTTGCTCGCCAACCCCAGCAAAAACCGCACGCCGCGTCACCGCGCGCGCGAGTTCGCGCTGCAGGGCTTGTACCAGTGGCTGCTGAACAATGAAGACGCGACCACCGTCGTGAACAATATTCGCGCGGCCCATGGTTTCGACAAGGCCGATGGCGATCATTTCACGGTGCTGCTGTACGGCGCCATCAAGGATTCGCTGGCGCTGCGCGACAGCATGGCACCCTTGATCGACCGTAACATCGCCGAACTGTCGCCGATCGAACACGGCATCCTGCTGATCGGCGCTTTCGAGCTGAAGAACAACATGGAAATTCCGTACCGCGTCGTCATCAACGAAGCGGTCGAGCTGGCCAAGTCGTTTGGCGGTATCGATGGCCACAAGTATGTGAACGGCGTGCTGGACAAGCTGGCAGTGAAATTCCGCGAGGAAGAAGTCAACGCCAACAAGCGCAAGTAATATACAGAGTAGTTCCTGCGGCCATGGCCGCAGGCAGTAAAAAAGCCACCGGCACGTGCGTGCGGTGGCTTTTTCATTGGGTGCTGCTTTTTGAATGCCCCTGTGAGGGCTTTTAAAGGGTCACAGGCCGGCGATCTCGTTATGCGGTGCAATCTTGATGGTAATGCTGCCGCTTTCCGCTGCAGGTGCCGGTGCCTTGGCAGGCGCTGGCGTGTTCGATGCCATCACCGGGGTCGTGGTCGGCACGCGCTGGCCGGCGGACACTTGTTTCAGGCGGCGGTATTCGGCCAGCACGCGCGAGCCGTAGCCCGAGTCGGTGGCGAAGTTGGCGGCGCCCACGTAGGTTTTCAGGCCGGCTTCAACGGAACCGCCACGCGTGACGTAGTCTTTCAGAATCAGCGAGCCGACACGGATGTTGGCCACCGGATTCAGGGCTGCCTGCACGCCGCCCATTTCCTGGAAGCGCTCGTGGTGGATCTTCGACATGACCTGCATCAGGCCTTGTGCGCCGACCGGGCTTTCCGCGAACGGATTCAGGCCCGACTCGATGGCCATCACGGCCAGGATCAGCAGCGGGTCCAGCTTGATTTCACGCGCCGTCAGGTAAGCCGTCGAGACCAGCATATTGGTCGCGTCGTTGGCCACGCGGTAGCGCTTGGAGAGCCAGTCGGTGACCCATTGCTGCTGCTTTTGCGTACCCAGCAAGGCTTTTTCTTCCTTGGTCAGCGGCACGTCCTTGACGGCGGCCGTTTGCACGGACGCCGGCGCTTCCATCAGTGCCGACAGGGCTGGTGCTTCAACAGCTTGTGCTTCTGCCATCGGCAGCGGGAACAGGCTGTGCGTCAGTTGCTTGCCCAGGTCAGGGCGGAACATCAGCAGGGCGATCAGCGCCAGGGCGGAAATGCCGAAGACGGTCAGTGTGTGTTGTGCCGTGGTCAAAACGCCACGTGCCGAAATGGCCTGTGCGCGGGCGCGCAAACGCGCCAACGCTGGCTGGCCAGCCACGGTTGAAGCAGGCAAGGCTGCTTCAGTGCTACGATGAGTCATAGAGTTCCCCGAAATGTCGCGTCAACAGGCAGTCCCTCCGCGGTCTCGCGGTGTTGTGGGTGCTGCCAATGCCGTGCATCAGAAATATCATCGTTTCCGCCGCGTATGGATGCGTGCGAGAAACGCCGTCATTGCTTGCTTGAGCTGATCGGTCCACATTGGTATTGGATCAGTCGCAATACAACTTTTACCGGGGGTAAGGCAGACGCCTTTTGAAAACACTCCTTAAAATGTCATGTGGAGCCCCGACTCCGTGAATGAGAGAGAGACGCTAAAATCAAGCCTTGGGCCGGCGTCCTCTTTCAAGTTGGGCGAATTGTAGAAGCCGTTTTATATCAAGTCAATACTAACAAATCGATTCTTTATTACTTTTATGTCTTACTTTTTGACTTGCATTGTGCCAAAAGCCAATAAAATCAATTACTTGGCATAGATCCTTCAGCAACGGCGTCCGACGTCAAAAAAATTAAAAACACATGAAATATTCAGATTTGCGAGATTTTATTTCTCAACTGCAACAAATGGGTGAACTTAAGCCCATTTCGACGCCTGTTTCACCGTATTTGGAGATGACGGAAGTGTGCGACCGCACCTTGCGCGCGGGCGGACCGGCCTTGCTGTTCAATCATCCGACGGGACACAGCATGCCGGTACTGGGCAATCTGTTCGGCACCACGCGGCGGGTCGCGCTGGGCATGGGCGCCGAGGATGTCAGCGAGCTGCGCAAGATCGGTCACGTGCTGGCGCGCCTGAAGGAGCCGGAGCCGCCGAAGGATTTCAAGGATTTGCTGGGCCTGGGTTCGCTGGTGAAATCCGTGTGGGACATGTCGCCAAAGGAACTGCGCGGCGCCAAGTGCCAGGAAATCGTCTGGGAAGGCAATGACGTCGACCTGGCGCGCCTGCCGATCCAGCATTGCTGGCCCGGCGATGTCGCTCCTTTGATTACGTGGGGCCTGGTGATCACCAAGGGGCCGAACAAGAAGCGGCAAAACCTCGGTATCTACCGCCAGCAGGTGCTGGGACGCAATAAGGTCATCATGCGCTGGCTGGCCCACCGTGGCGGCGCGCTGGACTTCCGCGAGCACGCGATTCAAAGCAAGGGCAAGCCGTATCCGATCGCCGTCGCGCTGGGCGCCGACCCCGCTACTATATTAGGCGCCGTGACGCCGGTGCCGGACAGCCTGTCCGAATACCAGTTCGCCGGCTTGCTGCGCGGCAGCCGCACGGAGCTGGTCAAAGCCATCGGCAGCGAGCTGCGCGTGCCTGCGTCCGCCGAGATCGTGCTCGAAGGTCATATCTATCCGGACGAAAACCATCCGAGCGGCTACGAACACGCGCTGGAAGGGCCATATGGCGACCATACGGGCTACTATAATGAGCAGGACAGTTTCCCCGTGTTTACCATCGACCGCATTACCATGCGCCGCGACCCGATCTATCATTCCACATATACAGGCAAGCCGCCGGACGAGCCGGCCGTGCTGGGACTGGCGCTGAATGAAGTGTTCGTGCCGCTGCTGCAAAAGCAGTTCAGCGAAATCACCGATTTCTATCTGCCGCCCGAAGGCTGCAGCTACCGCATGGCCGTGGTGCAGATCAAGAAGCAGTACGCGGGCCACGCCAAGCGCGTGATGTTCGGCGTGTGGAGCTTCTTGCGCCAGTTCATGTATACCAAGTTCATCGTGGTGGTCGATGAAGATGTCAACATCCGCGACTGGAAAGAGGTCATCTGGGCCATCACGACCAGAGTCGACCCCATCCGCGACACCACCCTGGTCGACAACACGCCGATCGATTACCTGGACTTTGCCTCGCCGATCAGCGGCCTGGGCAGCAAGATGGGCATCGACGCGACCAATAAATGGCCAGGCGAAACGACGCGCGAATGGGGCACGACGATTGCCATGACGCCGGAAGTGAAGGCCAGGGTGGATGGGATCTGGCAAGAGCTGGGCTTGTAGGTAATGACGTAGGTCGGCTTGGCGCTTGCGCGTAAGCCGACATTGCGGCGCTTGCTTGCTCGGGTCTGCATGCTCAGCAGACATTGCGGCGCTTGCTTGCTCGGGGCTGCATGCTCAGCAGTGTCGGCTTACGGCCTGCGGCCTAAGCCGACCTACGCCGACCTACGCGGATCTACGCCGATCTGCACCCCATTGCGTCTGCCATGCATGTAACCCCGAGGATTTTACCGTTGGGGTGCTCTGGTTTCGCGTGACTTCCCCAATCTTGCGCAGGTCGGTTATAATTGTTCCCGGCGGGCCCCTGCGCATCGTGGCATGGCTAACCTGGTCAGGTCGGGAACGAAGCAGCCACGGCTATTAACCATGAGTGCCGCAGATCAGGCTCGCCTCCTTCGGGAATGTTTCATCAGGATCATCAATCAAGCTGCCATGGGCAGCTTTTTTGTTTTTACGGCCCCATTTTCCTGCCGACCCGCAGCATTGCCGGGCTTGCCGAGTTTTCCCTGTTTCTGCCGGGCCATGTTATACAATTGCTGCTTTGCCGCGTCTGCCAGCGTAGTCTGGCCCGGCCATGAGGCTTGCGCCCGCGGCGCAGGATCACCCGCAAAATCGCATGGTAAAATCTCAGCATGTCCTATCAAGTCCTCGCCCGTAAATACCGCCCCAAGAACTTCGAGACGCTCGTCGGCCAGGAGCACGTCGTGCGCGCGCTCACGCATGCGCTGCACAGTGGCCGATTGCATCATGCCTACCTGTTCACGGGCACGCGCGGCGTCGGCAAGACGACCCTCTCGCGCATCCTGGCCAAATCGCTCAATTGCATCGGTCCCGATGGCACGGGCGGCATCACGGCCCAGCCTTGCGGCCAGTGCGAAGCATGCACGGCGATCGATGCGGGGCGCTTTGTCGACTATATAGAGATGGATGCGGCGTCGAACCGCGGCGTCGATGAAATGGCGCAGCTGCTCGAGCAAGCCGTGTATGCGCCAAGCAATGCGCGCTTCAAGGTCTATATGATCGATGAGGTGCACATGCTGACCAACCACGCCTTCAACTCCATGCTGAAGACCCTGGAAGAGCCGCCTGAACACGTGAAGTTCATCCTGGCCACCACGGACCCGCAAAAGATTCCCGTGACCGTGCTGTCGCGCTGCCTGCAGTTCAACCTCAAGCAGATGCCGCCCGGCCACATCATCAGCCACCTGGACAATATCCTGGGACAGGAGGGCATCGCCTTCGAGCAGCCGGCCTTGCGCCTGCTGGCCCAGGGTGCCCACGGTTCCATGCGCGATGCCTTGTCGCTGACGGACCAGGCCATCGCCTATGCGGCCGGCGAAGTCACTTTAGATGCCGTGCAAGGCATGCTCGGTGCGCTCGACCAGTCGTACCTGGTGCGCCTGCTCGACGCGCTGGCGCAGCAGGATGGCGCCGACTTGCTGGCCGTGGCCGACGAGATGGCGTCGCGCAGCCTGTCGTATAACGGCGCCCTGCAAGACCTGGGTACCTTGCTGCACCGCATTGCGCTGGCGCAAACCGTGCCCGCCGCCTTGCCGCAGGACTTGCCGGAATACGCGGACATCGTGCGTCTGGCTGGCGCGTTTGACGCGGAAGAAGTGCAGCTGTTTTACCAGATCGCCGTGCACGGCCGCAATGAACTGGGCCTGGCGCCCGATGAATACGCGGGCTTCACCATGACCTTGCTGCGCATGCTGGCCTTTCGGCCCGGCATAGGCGGCGCCGATGGCGTGCCGGCGGCACCAGCCTCCGTCCCGGGCAATCGTCCCGCCGCCGTGGCCGCCGCGCGCGCCGCGGCAGGGGCATCCGCACCGGCAGCCCGCGCCGCGACCAACAGCGTGGCCAGCCATGCAGCCGTGACGCCGCCCGCCGTGACGCGGCCCGCCGTGGTGGCCGCCGCTGCCGCCAGCATGGCGCGCAGCGAAGCGCCGCCGCCGCGCGTGGCTGCGCCTGCACCAGCAGCGGCACCGGTTTCCGCACCGGCACCGGCCGCGCCGCCGCCCGCCGCCGCTCCGGCTGCGGCTGCTCCTGCGGCATCGGGCGCACCCATCAGTTCCGCCCGCGCCGCCATCAATGCGGCGCTGGAAGCGGCCCGTGCCGCCTCGAAAGGCCGTCCGGGCAGCGCGCCATCGGCGCCGTCCTCCGCACCGAAGCCGACTGCCGCCCCTGCGCCTGCAGCCGAGCCTGTTGCCGCCGCAGCCGTGGCGCCGGCGGTAGCCGCAGCGCCCGTCCAGACAGCGCCACCGCCGCCACCCGCCGCCGCGAAAGCGCCGGCGCCGTGGGATGATGCGCCGCCTTCCGCCGTGACGAACACCCCAGCGCCCGAGCCTGTCGAGCAGACACGTGCTGCCGCGCCGCCACCACCGGCACAGCCAGACGACGACTTGCCGCCCTGGGTTACCGAATTTTCCGATGACAGCGCCTCGGCCGCCGTCGCCGCACCAGCCGGCGCGCCGGCCGCGCAAAGCAACGAGCAGCCGGCCGTCGTCATGCCGCAGCGTGCCGCCAAGCAAGCCGCGCCCAGCGGACCGTATGTGATCACGCCCGTGCCGGGCCTGGACTGGGACGGCAACTGGCCCGCCGTCGCCGCCGTGCTGCCCCTGCGTGGCATAGCCCAGCAACTGGCCGTGCAGGCCGAGCTGATCGAATGCCTGCACGATGGCCACAGCACCACGTTCCGCCTGCGCGTGCCCATCGACACCTGGCGCAGTCCGGCCAACGTGGAAAAACTGGCGGCCGTGCTGAGCGAGCGTTTCGGCCGCAAGGTCAATGTCGACACGGAACTGGGCGCCGTCTGGTACACGGCCAGCGCGGAAGCGCAGGCCCACCGCGAAGCGTGCCAGCTTGCCGCGGAAGAAACCATCGCCAGCGACCCCTTTGTGCTCGACATGAAGCGCGCATTCGACGCTTTTGTTGTGCCGGGCACGATTACCCCTGCACCGGCCGGCTCCGCCGCGCCGACCCTGCATTGATGATTAACACACTCACAAACTGAATTAACGGAGCATTCTTATGATGAAAAATCAACTGGCTGGCCTGATGAAGCAGGCGCAAGCAATGCAAGACAACATGAAAAAGGCCCAGGAGCAACTGGCGCTGGTGGAAGTGGAAGGCCAGTCCGGTGCCGGCCTCGTGAAAATCGTCATGACGTGCAAGAACGACGTCAAGCGCGTGTCGATCGACCCGTCGCTGCTGGCCGACGACAAGGACATGCTGGAAGACCTGGTGGCCGCCGCCTTCAACGACGCCGTGCGCAAGGCTGAAGCGACCTCCGCCGAAAAAATGGCAGGTTTGACTGGCGGCATGAACTTGCCAGCCGGCTTCAAAATGCCATTCTGATGCACTGCCGCATGCGCTCGATCGATGGCACGGGACAAGGTTGATCCATGTCCAAGTCGCTTGAATTTTTGACCGAGGCGCTGCGGCGCCTGCCCGGCGTCGGCCCCAAGTCGGCGCAGCGGATGGCATTTCATTTGTTGCAGCACGATAGGGAAGGCGCGGCCATGCTGTCGCGCGCCCTGTTCCAGGCCGTCGATGCCGTGCATCACTGCGGCCTGTGCAATACCTTTACCGAACATGAAGTGTGCGAGACCTGTCTCGACGACGAGCGCGACAAGCGCTTGCTGTGCGTGGTGGAAACGCCCGCCGACCAGCTGATGATCGAGCAGACGCTTACCTACAAGGGCCTGTATTTCGTCCTCATGGGGCGGCTCTCGCCGCTGGACGGCATCGGCCCGAAAGATATCCACCTCGAAAAATTGCTGAACCGCGCCAACGATGGCGTGGTCGGCGAAGTGGTGCTGGCCACCAACTTTACCAATGAAGGCGAAGCGACGGCCCACTACATCAGCGAAATGCTGAAGGCGCGTGGCTTGCGCGTGAGCCGCCTGGCCCGCGGCGTGCCCGTGGGTGGCGAACTGGAATACGTCGACGCGGGCACCATCGCCCGCGCGATGCTCGACCGCAGGGCAACCTGAACTGACCTCTATGACAGAATCTTCCGCGACCACTGGTCCACTGCAAGGCATTAAAGTGCTGGAATTGGGCACCCTGATCGCGGGGCCGTTCTGCGCCCGCATGCTGGCCGAATTCGGCGCCGACGTGATCAAGATCGAGTCGCCCGATGGCGGCGACCCCATCCGCACCTGGCGCGTGCTGAAAGACGGCACCTCGCTGTGGTGGTCGGTGCAGGCGCGCAACAAGAAAAGCCTGACCCTGAACCTGAAGTCGCCCGAGGGCCGGGCCATCGCGCGTCAGCTGGCGCTGGAAGCGGACATCATCATCGAGAACTACCGCCCCGGCGTGCTGGAAAAGTGGGACCTCGGCTACGAACAGCTCAAGAAAGACAAGCCATCCCTGATCATGGTGCGCCTGTCCGGCTTTGGCCAGACGGGGCCGATGAAGGACCTGCCCGGTTTCGGCGCCATCGGCGAATCGATGGGCGGCTTGCGCTATGTGTCCGGCTTTGCGGATCGTCCGCCTGTGCGCGTGGGCGTGTCGATCGGCGACTCTGTGGCGGCCCTGCACGGCGTGATCGGCGCCATGATGGCGCTGCGCCACCGCGACGTGACGGGCGGTGCGGTGGCCGGCGAAGGCCAGATGGTCGACGTGGCGCTGTACGAATCCGTCTTCAACCTGATGGAGTCGCTGGTGCCCGAGTACGACCAGGCGGGCGTGGTGCGCGAGCGCACGGGCGGCTCGCTGCCCGGCATCGTGCCGTCGAACACCTACACCACGGGCGATGGCGAAAACATCGTGATTGCCGGCAACGGCGACGCCATCTTCAAGCGATTGATGCTGGCCATGGGCCGCATCGACATGGCGGGCGACCCGCAGCTGGCGCGCAACGATGGCAGGGTGGCGCGCACGCAGGAAATCGACGACGCCATCGGCGCCTGGTGCGCCACGCACACCATCGACAGCGCATTGGCCGTGCTGAAGGCGGCCGACGTGCCTGCCGGTAAAATTTATTCGGTGCGCGACATGCTGAGCGACCCGCAATTTCTCGCCCGCAATATGTTTGAACAACACCACTTCCCCGACGGCACGCCCGTGAAACTGCCCGCCATCAGCCCGAAACTGTCGGCCACGCCAGGCAAGACGCAGTGGCTTGGGCCAGCCCTGGGCCAGCACAACGACGAAGTGCTGGCGTCGCTGGGCTATGATGCGGCCGCCATCGCGCGGCTGAAGGCTGATGGGGTGGTATAGGCTGGTGTCGGTAGATGTAGCTTGGGTAGGTCGGATTAGCGGCGGTACGCCGCGTAATCCGACAGCACCACCAGCCAGGCCAACAATGTCGTCGGCTTACGCGCTTTGCGCTAAGCCGACCTACGCGACCGGGATTTTATACGGCCGCCATCGCGTGGAAGTAGGCTGATGGGATGTAGGTCGGATTAGCGGCGATACGCCGCGTAATCCGACAGTACCACCAGTCAGGCCAACAATGTCGTCGGCTTACGCGCTACGCGCTAAGCCGACCTACGCAAGCGGGGTTTTATACGGCCGCCATCGCGCGGAAGAAGGCTGATGGGATGTAGGTCGGATTAGCGGCGGTACGCCGCGTAATCCGACGCAACCACCGGCTACGCCAACAATGTCGTCGGCTTACGCGCTTTGCGCTAAGCCGACCTACGCACTCACTGATATTTGTCATGCATCGATTTTTCCGTACCGCGCTTGTCCTGGCGCCCGCCGCCATCGTCCTGTCCGCCTGCGCCAGCTTTACGCATGACGCGCCGATTACCGGCCTGCGCCTGATCGGCGAGCAGCGCATTGCCTTGAAACAGGCTTTCCAGGGCACCACGGTGGGCGGCTTGTCCGGCATCGATTACGATGCGGCCAGCAACAACTGGGTGATGGAAAGCGATGACCGCTCGGAAATCAATCCGGCCCGCTTCTACCGCGCCACGCTTGCCTACGACAGCGAGAAATTTTCCGGCGTGACTCTGGACAGCGTGCATTTCTTCACGCAGCCGGACGGCAGCCGCTACCCGAACCTGGCGCATGCAAAATTGGATCAGGGCGACCAGGTGGCCGACATCGAAACCCTCCGCGTCGATCCGCGCGATGGCAGCCTGTGGTACGGCAGCGAAGGCAACCGCAAGGTGGGCCTGCACCCGTTCGTGCGCCATGCGGACCGCGATGGAAAATTCCTGGCGACCTTGCCGACACCGGCCATGTTCAAGGTCTCGAAGGACGAGGTCGGCTCGCGCAACAACATGAGCTTTGAGGGCCTGTCCTTTGCGTCCGATGGCAAGAGCTTGTGGCTGGGCATGGAAGCGGCCCTGTACCAGGATGGCCCGCTGGCCACGCCGGACCACGGCTCCGTGGTGCGCATCACGCGCCTGGACCGCAGCGGCAAGGTGCTGGGCCAGTATGCGTACCCGATCGAAGCCGTCGCGTCGCGGCCGGCGCCTGGGCGCGAGGCGGACAATGGCGTGTCGGAAATCCTCGCCGTCAACGATCACCAGTTGCTGGTGGTGGAGCGGGCCGGCGTGGAAAACGCGGCCGGCGTGTACGCCAACCACGTGCGCATCTATCTGATGGAGACGGATGGCGCCACGGATATCCAGGCCATCCCGGCCTTGGCGGGCGCCAGCTACGTGCCGGCGCGCAAGCGCCTGCTGCTGGACCTGGAAAAGCTGGGCCTGGCCAGGGTCGACAATATCGAAGGCATGGCCTGGGGGCCGCGCCTGGCGAATGGCAGCCGCAGCCTGGTGCTGGTGTCCGACGACAATTTCAACGCGCAGCAAGTCACGCAAATCCTCGCCTTCGAAGTACTCGCGCATCCACGTTGATCACCTGGTTCGCCTGCCGCGCCAGCATGGCCGTGATCGTGTCGTGCGGCGACGGGTGGCCCAGGAAATAGCCTTGCGCCATGTCGCAGCCGTATTCCTCCAGCATCAGCAACTGCTCGTCCGTTTCCACGCCCTCGGCCACCACCACCATCTTCAGGCCATGCGCCATGGCAATGATGGCGCGCGTGATGGCCGCGTTTTCCGCATCCTGCGGCAAGCCGGCGATAAAACTCTTGTCGATCTTCAAGGCCCGCACGTCGAAGCGCTTCAGATAATTCATGGAAGAGTATCCCGTGCCGAAGTCGTCGATCGACAGGTAGACGCCGATGCCGCGCAATTGCTCCAGGGTCACCATGGTGGCGCGCGCGTCGTCCATCAGGGTGCCTTCCGTCAATTCCAGCTCCAGTAGGCGCGCGTCCAGGCCCGTGTCGGCCAGCGCCGAGAGCACGATCTGCATCAGGTTTTCATCCTTGAACTGCTTGGCCGACAGGTTCACGGCCATGCGGATGGCGCGCCCGCCATCGCTTTGCCACGCCTTGGCCTGGTTGCATGCCGTGCGCAACACCCATTCGCCGATCGGCACGATGAGTCCCGTCTCTTCGGCCAGCGGAATGAATTCCGTGGGCGAAATGATGCCACGCTCGGGATGGCGCCAGCGCACCAGCGCTTCCACGCCGACGATCTGCGTGCTGGGCACGTCGATCTGCGGCTGGTACAGCAAATACAGCTCGTTGTTCTGCAAGGCTTTTCTTAAACCCACTTCCATCTTGACGTGGCTCATGATTTCCATCGTCAGGGATGAGCTGTACAGCTTGGCGTTGTTCTTGCCGCAGTTCTTTGCGTGGTACATGGCCGTGTCCGCATATTTCAGCAGCGAATTGCAGTCCTCGCCATCTTCCGGATACAGCGAGATGCCGATGCTGGCCGTGACGAAAATCTCGTGCGCCTCGATCATGAAGGGCCGGCGCATGGCTTCCTTGACCCGGTGCGCCACGTTGAGCGCGTCTTCCACCCGTTCCAGGTCGGGTATTAAAATCGTGAATTCATCGCCGCCCAGGCGCGCCAGGTTGCTGCCGCCGGAAATGCCGCCCAGTTCGTATTCCGCCCGCAGCACCAGGTCGCTGGGACGGATGGTTTCGCGCAGGCGTTCGGATACCACCTTGAGCAGATGGTCGCCCACATCGTGGCCCAGGGTATCGTTGATGCGCTTGAAGGCGTCCAGGTCCATGAACAGCACGGCGAATTTCTTGTCGTGCTCCTTCGAGCGCACCAGCTCGCGCTCCAGGGTTTCCAGGAAAGCCTGGCGGTTGGGGATGCCCGTCAGGCTGTCGCAATAGGCGAGGCGGCGGATCTGTTCCTCGGTGCGCTTGCGCTCGCTGATATCGCGCACCAGTCCCAGCACCTCGTCGGCGCCCGTCGCCACCAGGCGCGCCTCGAAGTGGCGCGTGGCATCGGCGTGCGTGAGCGTGTAGTCGACCGAGCCGATGTGCTGCTTGGCCAGCACGGCGTGGGCCTGGTCGAGCAGGCGCGCGGCGATCTCGGTGGGCAGCACGTCGCGGATGTGGCTGCCCACGCAATTGCTGATGGAAAAGCCCGCGCTGGCGTCGTGCCCCTGTTCGTAATCGAGATAAAAACCGTCGCGGTTGAGGCGAAAGAAGGTGTCCGGGATGGCGGCCAGCACGGCGCGGTTATGCGCGTCGGCGATGCGCAGGCGGGCGATGGCATCGCTGGCGCGCAGCACGTACAGCACGCGGTGGCCGAGGATGGGCCAGTTGATGGGTTTGGAAATGAAATCGGTGGCGCCCACCTCGTAGGCGCGCGTGACGGCTTCCAGTTCGTCGCCGCCCGTGACCATGATGATGGGCACCGTGCCGCCCACTTCCTGGTGGCGGATTTCGCGGCACACGGCAAAGCCGTCCATGGCCGGCATGTCGACGTCGAGCATGACCAGATCCGGCCCGCTGTGCTTGTAGCTGGCCAGCGCCTGCACGCCATCCTCGGCTTCGATCACGTCCAGGCCTACCTGCGTGAGCATCTGCCGCATCAGCAAGCGCATCACGGGATCGTCGTCGGCCACCAGCACCAGGCCGCGCGGAGGGGAAAGGGGCGCTGTCATGTCAGTGTTCCTTCACGAGGATGGCGCTCAGCGATTCGCGCACCGCCAGGAATGCCTGCTGCATTTCCTGCAGCAGCGGTGCCGCGCCTTCCGTGCTGCCGGCGCGGCCGAGTTTTTCCATCTCCTTGCACAGTTGCGCCAGGCCATCGGCGCCCACGTTGGCGCTGCCTGACTTGAGGCTGTGCGCCACCTTGCGCAGCGCTTCCGCGTCCGTCCTGGCGATGGCCTCGCGCATGGCCGCCAGCTGGCGCGGCGTCTCGCTGGCAAAGGCGAGGATCACGCGTTCGAGCAGCGCATCGCCATCCGTGCCGGACAGGGCGCGGATGTTTTCCAGCGCCTGCCGGTTTAGTGGCAGTGCGGGCGGCAGTGCGGGCGGCTGCTGCGGTGGCGGCGCGGGCAGGGCGGGCGCAGTGCCGGCGGGCACGTCCGCCGGCTCGCTGTGGTGCACGGTGGCCGCGCGCGGCAGGGTGATCCAGCGGGCAATCGTGTGTCCCAGGTCCTGCTGCGTAAAAGGCTTGCTCAGGTAATCGTCCATGCCGGCCGCCAGACACGCTTCGCGGTCGCCCTGCAGCGCATTGGCCGTGATGGCGACGATGGGCAGCACGCGCGCATGGCCGCACTGCTGTTCGTGGCGGCGGATTTCCGCCGTGGCCGCAAAGCCATCCATCACGGGCATCTGGCAATCCATCAGGATCAGGTCGAAATCCTCGGCCTGCGCCGCCAGCAGCGCCTCTTCGCCGTTGTGCGCGCATTCCACGTCCAGGCCCAGGCTGTCGAGCATGGCCAGCGCCACTTCCACGTTGACGGGATTGTCCTCGGCCAGCAGTACGCGGCGGCGCTGGCGCCGGCCCACTTGCCGCGCCGCATGCGGCGGATGGATGCGCAGGCCCTCGCTGGCGCGCGGCGGCGTGACGATGCAGTCGAACAGGTCGCATTCGCGCGCCGGTTTGATCAGCTGGAAGGCCACGCCCGCCTCGCGCCGCTGCACCGGGTCGGCCGCGCCTTCGTCCGTGCTCAGCAGCAGGAGTTTCAGGTCGGCCAGCAGCGGATCGCTCTTGATGGTGGCGGCCAGGGCCAGGCCGCTGGTGCGCGGCAATGCCATGTCCAGCAGGGCCACGGCGTATGGCGTGCCCGCCTGCGCGGCCGCGTGCAGCCTGGCCAGGCATTCGCTGGCCGTGCCGGCGCTGTCGCTGACGATGTGCCAGCTGGCCAGTTGCCGCTCCAGCACGGCGCGCGTGGCGGGTGTGTGGTCGACGATCAAGGCGCGTAACCCTCGCGTGGTTTTCAGGTTGAAGGACGGGTCGTCGCTGTCGACTCTCCGCTTATCGAAATTTACTTCGAACCAGAAGATGGAGCCTTGCGTTAAAGCATTATCAACGCCGATAGTGCCGCCCATTAGTTCCACCAGCTGCTTGGAAATCGTCAGGCCCAGGCCCGTGCCGCCATGCTTGCGCGTGGTCGAGCCGTCCGCCTGCGAGAACGATTCGAAGATGCGGCTCTGCGCTTCGTTCGATACGCCGATGCCCGTGTCGTGCACCTCGAAGCGCAAGCCCACGCTGGGCGCGTCCTCGCAGCACACGGTCACTTTCACGGTGACCTTGCCCGTTTCCGTGAATTTGATGGCGTTGCCCAGCAGGTTGACGATGATCTGGCGCAAGCGGTTCGGGTCGCCGCAGATGGCGATGGGAATGTCGTTGGCGATATCGAATTCCAGGCAGATATTCTTCGCCTCCGCCTGCGGCGCGAACACATGTTCTATGTCGTCGAGCAATTCGCGGAAATTGAAGCGGATGTATTCCACGCTGAGCTTGCCCGCCTCGATCTTGGAAAAGTCGAGGATGTCATTGATGATCACCAGCAGATTCTGTCCTGAACGCTGCACCATGCTTGTGTAGTGGCGCTGCTGGGTTGTCAGCTGGCTGGCCAGCAGCAGCTCCGTCATGCCCAGCACGCCATTCATGGGCGTGCGGATTTCATGGCTCATGGTGGCAAGAAACGCGCTCTTCGCCTGGCTGGCCGCCTCGGCCGCATCCTTGGCCTTTTCCAGCTGCGCCGTGCGCACGCCCACCTGGCGTTCCAGCTGGTCGCGGTAATTGGCCAGGGTGCTGTCGCGGCTGTCGATCTGCGCCAGCATGTCGTTGAAACTGTCGATCAGCACGCCCAGCTCGTCGCTGCGCTGGTGCGCGATGCGGTGGCTGTAGGTCTGGCTGCTGGAGACTTTTTGCGCCGTATCGATGAGTTTGGTAATCGGCTCGGCGATCACGCTCTTGAAGCGCCGCGCCAGGAACACGGCGACGAGAAAGGACAGCACGGTGGCGCCGCCGATGGCGCTCACGTGGCGACCGATGTCGCGCCACATGTGGTTCAGGTCGGCCTCGATCAGCACGGCGCCGATGACCTCCTGCGCCTGCGCCGCCTGCCCGTAGACGGGGCGGTACAGGCGCATGGCCGGCGCCAGCGCCGTGCCCGAGCCTTGCGTGACGGGCTGCACGGCCATGTCGGCCAGCAGGGCCGGGTCCATGTCTTCCGGCATT
The DNA here is from genome assembly GCF_051380655.1 of Janthinobacterium amylolyticum. Lineage (NCBI taxonomy): Bacteria > Pseudomonadati > Pseudomonadota > Betaproteobacteria > Burkholderiales > Oxalobacteraceae > Janthinobacterium > Janthinobacterium amylolyticum. The sequence continues at coordinate 15,082 of NZ_JBNYXL010000014.1, read as the reverse complement.
GCCAGTCCTTCGGCGTGGCGCGGCGCGCGGTACAGGGCGAACAGACGTCCGCCCCTGTCGAACAGGGCCGCCTGGGCCACTTCCTCGTGTGCGCCCAGGGCGGCCAGCACCTGTTCCGCCTGCGCCTGCGCCGGTTTGCCTATGAGCAATGGCGTTGCCGCCGCCGCGCCGATCACGCCCGCCAGCGACAGCAGTTGCTTGCCTTCATCATCCTTGTGGCTGAGTACGGACGTCAGCGCGAATGCCACGAACACCAGCAGCAGTGCGCAGCCTGACGACAGCACCGAGATCATGGTCAACTTCTGGCTGATGCTGGAGCGTTGGAAATTGAACATGGCTGCGGCGCTTCCCCGGTGACCCGTTGGCGGTTTTTTAATTCCTATTGGAAAAATATAGACGTGAAGACACACCCCGATGTTGATGTGGGTCTAAGGGAGGAAAGGGGAGGGAAACTTATACGAGATGAAACAAATAAGGCGGTCTCGCAAGACCGCCCTCAAATTATTGCTGAGCTACAACACCTGATCCAGCCGTAGCGAGCGGAAGGGAGAGGTGGCCGAGAAGCGCAACCGTACTAAAGTACGGTGAGCATCGCAGGCCACCTATACCGACGCGCAGTAGGCTGGGGCAGGTGTCCGCTAACAACAACCTCCGCGCTTGCCGGCGCCGCCATAGCGGGCTTCCTGCCGTTCGCGGAAGAACTCTTCATACGTCATCATCGGCTCGCCGGGATGGGTCAATTCCCGGTGCGCCACGTAGGTGTCGTACTCGGGCAAGCCGCACATCAGCCGCATGCTTTGCCCCAGATACCGTCCCGCCTTGATGATTTCGTCGATCATCATTGCACCGTGGGCAAGGCCTGGAACGGCGTTTCCTTGGTGCTTGGCTTGCTGTCGGCGCGCGCCTTCAAGATGGTGCGGATGCCGAAGAACAGCACGCTGACGACGACGATCACGAAGAAGCCTGCCAGGCCGGCGTCCAGGTAATCGTTGAAGATGATCTGCTGCATCTGCGCCACGGACTTGGCCGGTGCCAGCAAGGTGCCTTCATCGAGTGCCGCCGAGTATTTCTTGGCGTGCGCCAGGAAGCCGACGCGCGGGTTGGCGTCGAAAATCTTTTGCCAGCCGGCCGTCAGGGTGCACAGCAGCAGCCAGATCGTTGGCAGGATCGTCACCCACGCATACTGGCCGCGCTTCATCTTGAACAGCACGCAGGTGCCGAGGATCAGCGCGATGGCCGCCAGCATCTGGTTGGCGATGCCGAACAGCGGCCACAGGGTATTGATGCCGCCCAGCGGATCGACCACGCCCTGGTACAGGAAGTAGCCCCAGGCCGCCACGCACAGGCCCGTGGCCAGCAGGTTGGCGATGACGTTTTCCGTCTGTTTCAGCGCTGGCACGAAGCTGCCCAGCAAGTCTTGCAGCATGAAGCGGCCCGCACGCGTGCCCGCATCGACGGCCGTCAGGATGAACAGCGCTTCGAACAGGATGGCGAAGTGGTACCAGAAGGCCATCATGGCCTTGCCGCCGATGGCGCCGGAGAGGATCTGCGCCATGCCGACGGCCAGGGTCGGTGCGCCGCCGGCGCGCGAGATGATGCTGTGCTCGCCAACGTCCTTGGCCGTCTGCGTCAGCATTTCCGGCGTGACATAGAAGCCCCACTGCGAGATGGCTTGCGCCGCCGATTCCGCCGTCGTGCCGATCAGGGCGGCCGGGCTGTTCATGGCGAAATAGATGCCAGGCTCGATGGTCGAGGCGGCCACCAGGGCCATGATGGCGACGAACGATTCCATCAGCATGGCGCCGTAGCCGATGAAGCGCGCATGGCTTTCGTTTTCAATCATCTTCGGCGTGGTGCCCGAGGAAATCAGCGCGTGGAAGCCGGAGACGGCGCCGCAAGCAATCGTGATGAACAGGAAGGGGAACAGATTGCCCGACCAGACGGGGCCCGTGCCATCGATGAACTTGGTCATGGCCGGCATTTTCAGGTAGGGCGCGACGACGATGATGCCGATGGCCAGGCCGAGAATCGTGCCGATTTTCAGGAACGTCGACAGGTAGTCGCGCGGCGCCAGCAGCAGCCACACGGGCAGCACGGACGCGATGAAGCCGTAGCCGATCAGCATCCACGTCAGTTCCGTGCCCGTAAATGTGAACATCGGGCCGAGCACCGCGTGTTCCTGCACGTACTGGCCGCCGATGATGGCCAGCATCAGCAGGACAAAGCCGATGATGGAAATTTCGCCGATACGCCCGACGCGGATGAAGCGCGAATACACGCCCATGAACAGGGCGATGGGGATCGTCGCCATCACGGTGAAGCTGCCCCATGGGGAGCCGGTCAGCGCCTTGACGACGATCAATGCCAGCACGGCCAGGATGATGACCATGATCATGAAGCAGCCGAGCAAGGCAATCATGCCGGGAATTTCGCCCAGCTCAGCCTTGATCAGGTCGCCCAGCGAGCGGCCATCGCGGCGCATGGAAATGAACAGCACGATAAAATCCTGCACGGCGCCGGCAAATACCACGCCCGCCAAAATCCACAGCATGCCGGGCAGATAGCCCATCTGTGCAGCCAGCACGGGGCCGACCAGGGGGCCGGCACCGGCAATCGCCGCGAAATGGTGGCCGAACAGCACGTATTTATTCGTCGGCACGTGGTCCAGGCCATCGTTGTGCTTGAAGGCCGGCGTCATGCGGCGCGGGTCCAGGCTCAGCACCTTGTCGGCAATGAACAGGCTGTAGAAGCGGTAAGCGATCAGGTAGACGCAGATGGCGGCGATGACGATCCAGATAGCGCTGATCGGTTCGCCACGTTGCAGGGCGACAACGCCCAGGGACCCGGCGCCAGCCAGCGCAAGCGCTGCCCAGCCGAGCTGTTTGAAAATGCGGTTCATGCTTCCTCCAGAGATTTGACGGGCGCTGTGCCGTGCGATGATGTGTGCCGCGGAGCCTGGTCGTCGCCAGTTTGGGTGCCACTCTTGGGGGTGTCCGCAGCTTATGGCTAGTATTCAGGAACCGTATAATCGTGGCAAGCGCAGCACTACGCAGTAACGCTCAGTATTACTACGCAGATCAAACAATGCGCCGCGACGTAAAATCACGCATTTCCACCATATCGACGCTGCCGGAGCGCCAGGCCATGAAACTCAGACAGAAAGTCATCTTCCTGGCCCTCACGCCGCTGATCCTGGCCCTGTGCGCCATCGCCTTTGCCGTGCGGCACCAGGCGAATACCCTGGCCGAGCAGCAGCGCGCCACCATCCAGCAAGCGTACCTGGCCAGCAAGGAAGCCGAACTCAAGCATTACGTGACCCTGGCCAGCCATTCCATCGCGTCCCTGTACCAGTCGGGGCGCAAGGATGCCGCCACGCAAGAAGAAGCCAAGCGCATCCTCGCCTCGCTCAGCTATGGCGACGATGGCTATTTCTTCATCTACGATTTGCAGGGCCGGTCGCTGATGCATCCGCGCCAGCCTGAGCTGGTGGGGCAGAACCTGTGGGAATTGCGTGATGCCGAGGGCAATCTGACCATCCAGCGCCTGATGCAGCGGGCGCGGAGCGGCGGCGGCTTCGAGCGCTACAACTGGATCAAGCCGTCGACGAATAAATCCGCACCGAAACTTGGCTATGTGATCCTGATGCCGGAGTGGGGCTGGATGATGGGCACCGGCATCTATATGGACGACGTCGACCAGGCGCTGGCGCAGGTCGATGCGCAGCAGTCGCGCAACATCCGCTCGACCATGGAATTGATCGCCGGCATCGCCATCCTCGGCTCGCTGCTGGTGGCCGCCTGCGGCCTGGTGCTGAACCTGCGCGAATTGAAGGTGGCCGATGCCAAGCTGAAAGTGCTGGCGCAGCGCGTGGTGGAGTCGCAGGAGGAGGAGCGGGCGCGGCTGTCGCGCGATTTGCATGACGGCATCAGCCAGTGGCTGGTATCGATCAAATTGCAGATCGAGGCGGGAATCGCGCGCCTGGGCGGCAACGCCGAGCAGAAAGAGAAAGCCCCGGCCACCTTCGAGCGCGCCGCCGAGCAGCTCAACAAGGTGCTGGGCGAAGTGCGGCGCATCTCGCACAACCTGCGCCCGGCCATCCTCGACGACCTGGGCCTGGCCGCCGCGCTCGACCATCTGGTGCATGAATTTAACGACAGCAGCAGCGCGCAAGCCAGTTTCACGGCCAGTCCGGCCACGGCGGGCGAAGGCTTGCCCGACATGGTGAATACCGTGCTGTTCCGCATCGCCCAGGAAGCGCTGACCAACAGCGAACGCCATGCGCACGCCAGCGCCGTCGAGGTCAGCCTGCACGAGGCGGGCAAGGCGGTGGAATTGCGCATCCAGGACAACGGCGGCGGCTTTGACTTCGACGGCATCGCCCTGCATCCGCAGCGCGGTATCGGCCTGCGCAACATGACGGAACGCATGGAAGCCATCGGCGGCAGCCTGCACATCACGTCCTCGCCGGCCGGCACCCTGGTGCTGGCACGGCTCGGCCTTCCTTCCACACATTAATGCACAGACAGAGAAGCACACAGAACCATGAGCGACATGATCAGAATTTTGCTGGTGGACGACCACCCCCTCGTGCGCGACGGCTTGCGCGCGCGCCTGGAAGCGGTGGCGCATTTCGACGTCGTGGCCGAGGCGGGCGGCGCCGATGAAGCGCTGGCCGCGGCGCGCGACCACCAGGTGGACCTGGTGCTGATGGACATCAACATGCGCGGCACCAACGGCATCGAAGCGACCGCGCTGTTCAAGCAGGCGTTTCCGCAAATCGCCGTGCTGATCCTGTCCATGCACGACAAGCTCGAATATGTTTCGCAAGCCATCGCGGCCGGTGCGCGAGGCTATGTGCTCAAGGATGCGCCGGGCAAAGATATCGTCTTTGCCATCGACACCGTGATGTCGGGCGGCATCTATTACAGCGCGGCGCTGGCGCGGCAATTGTCGCGCCCGCAGGTCCACGATTCCTTCCTCACCACGCGCGAGCAGCAAGTGCTGCAGCACATCGCGGCGGGCCAGTCGAACAAGCAGATCGCCCGCGACCTGGACCTGAGCGTGCGCACCGTGGAGACGCACCGTCTGAACATCAAGCGCAAGCTGGGCATCGAAGGGCAGGCCGAATTGATCAAGTACGCGGTCGAGCACGCCCATGGCGGCGGCACCTGAACGGTGCTGGCAGGACACGGTATTTTCCGCAAACCCGCATGGCAGGCGGGTCTCACGGGGGAATGTTTTTTTTGAACATTTATTGCCAAAATTAAACTGTTTCGTGGGTGAGATTCAGATAGAATGATTCTTCGCTGTCGAAATGGCATCCCTGCCGGGCCAGGGTTGCCAATGCTGGTCAGTTTATTTACTATGGCGCCCTACCCACACTGAGATACCGATGTCAGCGTCTGAATCAAACCTGTTTCCTTTGGTGGGATTACAAGCAGTTGCCAATGCTCATAACGAGTGGGTGGCTGTCACCTTGCATGTAGCACAGCCATCGACGGCACCGTTGCTGACGGCGCTGGCCGCTGCCGATGCGTATGCCTTCCTGGCGCCGCTCGACTGCATCATTCCCCTGGCCGACCCGCATGGCGTGGACGAGGCCGTACTGGCGCAACTGGCGCCGCGACGCACCATCTTCCGTTTGCCGGCGCATTTTGCCAGCGACAAGCAGATCCAGAAAAAATCCCAGCAATGGCGCGACGCCGGCTACCGCATCCTCCTCGACGGGCCAGGCGCCGGTCCCGTGGCGGCGGCGCAGGTCGAGGCGCGCGCACTGGCCATCGACGCGGCGGGAGAACTGCCGGGCCTGCATCAATTGCTGCCCTTGCCCGGACCCCACCTGGCCTACAACATCGGCGACGCCCAGCGTCTGGCTTCGCTGCAGGAGCTGGGCGTGAGCTGGTTTGCCGGCGACTACGCGCTGCAGCATGCGCGCCAGCAAAGCGAGCCAGAAGACGCCACCTCGCGCAAGCGCCTGCTGGCGCTGCTGGGCTTGCTGGCCCGCGATGCCGACGCGCATGAGCTGGAAGTGCCGCTCAAGCGAGACCCGGCCCTCAGTTACCACCTCTTGAAATTGGTCAACTCGGCCGCCTTTGGCTTCACGGCGCCGATTACCGGCTTCAGCCAGGCCATCACCCTGCTGGGCCGCCGCCAGTTGCAGCGCTGGCTGCAACTGCTGCTGTACGCGCGCCAGCAAGACGACGGCAAGATCCACGCGCTGCTGCCGCTGGCGGCCGTGCGCGCGGCACAGATGGAAGCGCTGTGCCAGCTGCGCGGCGGCGACCGCGACGCGCAGGACCTGGCTTTCATGGCCGGCGTGTTTTCCCTGCTGGACCTCCTGCTGGGCATGCCGATGGAAGAGATCATCGCCACCCTGAACCTGGCGCCCGCCGTCAGCGCTGCCTTGCTGGAGCGCAGCGGCGAGCTGGGCACCCTGCTGGCGCTGGTCGAAAGCGCGGCGCCGCCGCCCGACAGCTTGCGCCACGCCGGCATCGATGGAGAAACCTATTGGCGCAGCCTGCTACAGGCGTACCAGTGGGCCATCCAGGTCAGCCGGAATCTGTAGCATGGCCGTGCTGCCGGTGTCGGATTTCCTCAGTGATAGCGCCGCCCTGTGCGACGCCGTCGTGCGCTTGCGCGGTCCCGCGCTGATGGCCGAGCTGGGCCGCATCGCCAGCGCCGTCATGGCCAGCCCGTATTGCCAGTTCCTGCCGTCCGGCAACGCCGACGCCATCACGCCGCCCACGCCGTTTCCGAACGACACGCCCGCCTTGCTGCAGGAAGTCAGTTTCGATGGGCATTGCTACGGCCATTACGCCGTGGCCGGCCGCATTGCCTACAACGACGCCGACCGCCGCCACCTGGCCAGCCTGGCATCGTTGACGGCGGGCGTGCTGCAAGTGCATGCGCTGGCGCAGCGCTCGACCCATGCTTACGCGCAAGTCGAAGCCTTGCTGGCGCAGCAGACGCAAATTCTCGACCAGCTGCACGAATCCGTGCTGACGATGGACTTGACCGGTTACATCACCAGCTGGAACAAGGGCGCCGAACGGCTGTTCGGCTACACCTCGGTGGAAGCCGTGGGCCGCAACATTTTGTTCCTGTACGACGACGAGGACACGGGTTTCCACGATGCCTTCCTGGAGCAGGGCGGGCGTTTGATGGAGGTGCGCCGCCGCAAGAAGTCAGGCGAGATCTTCTGGGCCAGCCTGTCCCTGTCGCCGCTGCAGGACATGGACGACAAGCCTATCGGACTGATCGCCTATCTGACGGACATTACCGAGCGCAAGCTGGCCGAAGAGCGTTTGCACCACCTGGCCTATTATGACCCGCTGACCAGCCTGCCCAACCGCACCCTGCTGGCCAAGCTGGTGGACCAGGCCCTCTCCGTGGCGCAGCGCAGCAAGATGCTCGGCTGCGTGCTGTTCATCGACCTGAACCGTTTTAAACTGATCAACGACACCCTGGGCCGGCGCATCGGCGACGAGCTGCTGCGGCAGGTCTCCTTGCGTTTCCGCCAGGTACTGCGCGACCAGGACCTGGTGGCGCGCCTGGGTGGCGACGAGTTCGCCGTCGGCCTGTTCGACATCGGCCAGCATTTTGAGGCGAGCATGGTTTCGCAGAAACTGCTCGCCTCCCTGGTGGAACCGTTCCTGATCGAAGGCCACGACCTGCGCGTGGGCGCCAGCATCGGCATCAGTGTGTATCCGCAAGACGGGCAGGACGCGGAAACCCTGCTGCGCCTGGCCGACATCGCCATGTACCGTGCCAAGCAGGACAGTGGTGGCGAAGCGGAAAGCGTGGCTTTCTACAGCCAGGACATGAATCTGGGCATGCAGGCGCGCATGCGCCTGGAAACGGGCTTGCGCCAGGCCCTGTCCGAGCAGCAGCTGATGCTGCACTACCAGCCGAAATACGCGCTGGCAAGCGGACGCATCATCGGCGCCGAAGCGCTGGTGCGCTGGCACCATCCGCAGCACGGCATGATCCCGCCCGCCGAATTCATTCCCCTGGCCGAATCGACGGGTCTGGTGGTGCAAGTGGGCGAATGGGTGCTGGAAGCGGCCTGTGCCCAGGCGCAAGCGTGGAAACTGGCCGGCCTGCCGCCGATCCGCCTGGCCGTGAACGTTTCCGCCCGCGAATTCACCTCGGCCTTGCCCGCCAGGGTGGCGGCAACCCTGGCCCGCTACGGCCTGGAAGCGGACTGGCTGGAACTGGAAATCACGGAAAGCACCCTGATGCACAACATCGAGCGCGTGATCGGTATCATGGACCGCATCACGGCCCTGGGCGTAGCCCTGTCGCTCGACGACTTCGGCACCGGCTATTCCAGCCTGTCCTACCTGAAACGCTTCCCCATCGATACATTAAAGATCGACCGATCATTTACCACCGGCATCCCCACCGACGCCAGCGACTGCGCCATCGCCAGCACCATCATCAGCATCGCCCAGCAGCTGCACCACAAAGTGATCGCCGAAGGCGTGGAAACGGCCGAACAGCTGGCCTTCCTGAAAAGCTCGGGCTGCGACGAAGTGCAAGGCTACCTGTTCTCGCGCCCGCTGCCGGCGGGAGAGTTCGAACGGGCCTTGCGGGCGAATTGGGGCGTCTAACGTTGGCATGCCAGCGCGTGTGCAGAACTCGCAGGCGAATCGCCGGAGGGGGCGTACCGGGCGCGTACGCCCCCAGAGCTTGCTTTTCGGACTTTAATGTGCGGCACCGACCACTCGCCATTGGTAAGCCCCCGACCTTTATGTATAATGCTGCCATCTGGAAGCGTGGCCGAGTGGTTGAAGGCACTAGTCTTGAAAACTAGCGACGGGTTAAACTGTTCGTGAGTTCGAATCTCACCGCTTCCGCCAGAAATATGAAAATAAGCCCTTGATTATCAAGGGCTTATTTTTTTTTGTGCCGTCGCCTGAAAAATCCCTTATGTAAAACTTCATTTTCAACTTAGCGCTAATTTGCGGAAATGGTTTCCGCAACTCGCCGCTAGCGGGTAGGGCGGACAGCCTGGCCAATGCGCCGATAGACCTTTTCCGTGATGACTTTTTCACTATGCCCCAGCAGAGAGCTGGCGGCGCCCAGGTCGGCAATGTCGCTGGCGGAGCGCGCCCGGATATCGCGGAACTGGAAGGCTTTGATGCGGCTGGCCAGCTCCTCGTCGCCAGCTTTTAGCGCCAGTTCCGCTGCAGCTTTCGCCATCGCGTCGGCCAGCGCCTCGCGCGCGAAGTACCAGGTGGCGCCGATCTGGCGGCTTTTGAGAATGGCGCGCGTGCGCTGGTCGCCATTGCGATACCAAACTTTCTGGTAATCGAACAGCGAATCCTGGAAGGCGTCGAGCAGCTGGATTTTCTGTTCTTCGCTGAAATCGTTACGCGTCGGTTTCTTCTTCGGGCCAGCATTGCGGTTCGCCAGCTTGGGGTTGAGATCGACCTCGTTGCCGCCCGGTTGTTCATAGCGGCGCACGCGCACCATCTGCACGATGGTGCGCGCCAGCAAATCGATTTCCTTGTAGTCGCTGCCGCTCTTGACCTCTTTTTCGATCAGTTTCACCAGGCGCAGCTCGGCCGACGCTTCCACGTGCTCGATGGCTTGCGCCTTGTCCCACTCGTCGCGCTCTTTCCAGCTATTGATGGTGCTGCGCTTGATCCCCACCATGCCTAAATCCCAATTCTTCCGCGTCGCCAACCGAGTGACGAGCTATGCGTACAACCATGATCGTCAGGTGAGCTCGATTAGCTATCCTGAAGGGAGCGTTGCTCGTTACCAATACAATGCAGCAGGCCGGTTGGAATATATCGGGAATGCACTTAATGAATTTGCTCACTTGGCTGTCGATGTGCCAGGCAATAAAGTGCGCACAAGTTCCCCAAGGCATTCCGCTGCATTAAATGGCACAGTACCCGTCGCTGTTGCCACTACCGAATTTAGTAGCACTACCGTACTTGATTCGTTGGGGCGTCCTTACACGGGCCTGGGCAATAATGGCCAGCGGCTGGAGACTCGATATGATAAGAACGGCAACGTAACGAGCAGTACAGATGCCCAGGGGCGCATTACCTCTTATGAGTACGATGCAGCCAACCGCCTGGAACGTACCACTGCACCGGATGGCGGTGTGACGGTCATGGATTATGATTCTCGTGGCAACCTGGAGTCGGTGACCGATCCTCGTCCGCTGCAAACGCGTTATTCCTATAACGGTTTCGGCCAGGTCACGAGCATCGTCAGCCCGGATACGGGGACCACGAACTTTATCTATGACAACTCCGGCCGCCTGAGTGCGGAAGAAAAAGCAGATGGCAAAATCATCCTGTATTCATGGGACAGCTTGGGGCGCAAGCGATCCCGAGTCAGCGGCGGTCTCACAGAAACCTTTTCTTATGACGAGGGGCCCTATGGCAAGGGACGTCTGACCAGTTTTACGGATGCAATAAGCGAAACCAAGTATTCTTATAATGCCAACGGCGAGCTGCTTTCTCAAATCAACAGCGTATGGGGCGAAGTATTCACGACGAATTGGAATTACGATGCGGCAGGGCGCCTCACCAGCATGACCTATCCGCGTGGTCTGGTTCTCAACTACAGCTATGATGGTATCGGTCGCGTGTCCAAGATCACGAGTAATCTAGGCGGGACATGGACAACCATCGCTGACTCATTTCTGTATCAGCCAGCTGGTGGCGCTCGCTATGCCTGGCGCTTCGGCAATAACTCCCCGCGCATCATCCAACTCGATTCAGATGCGTTGGTGATCCAAGTAGCCGGAAATGCCCAGAACACCTCGTATGCCTACTCAAATTTGGGATTGCTGGACAGCATGACCGACTATTTCTATCCCACATTGTCGCAGTCAATTAGTTACGATGGGAGCGGCCGGGTAACGGGGATTTCACGCAGTAGTGACCCGCAGAGCTTCTCATGGGATCAGGCGGGTAATCGTACGGGGCAAAGTCGAAAAGGAAGCAGCTATAGCTTCGTGTCGGATCCCCATAGCAACCGCTTGGCGTCATGGAGTGGCAACGGCCAGTTTCGACAATTTGCTTACGATGCCGTCGGCAACGTGGCGAGCGAAACGCGGCATGACGGTACGCGAAGCTATGCATATGATGCGTTTAATCGCCTTACGGGGTTTAGCGTTAACGGTACGTTAACAGCCGTTTATTTAATGAATGCATTCAATCAGCGCATCTTTAAAAATACACTAAATGGAGGCGTAATAGCCATCTATGGCCCTGATGGCGCGTTGCTGATGGAAGAAGGCATGTTGAATACCAGCTATGTCTGGTTAGGTGGAGAGATGCTTGGCGTGCTGCGCAACGGCCAGTTCTACGCCAGCCACAACGACAAGCTGGGGCGACCGGAAGTGCTGACCGGCTCGACTGGTGCCGTTGCCTGGCACGCCAACAATAATGCTTTTGACCGTACTGTCAACATTGATATGATCGGCGGCATGCATGTCGGCTTCCCGGGTCAGTATTACGACACAGAGTCAGGGCTGTGGTACAACTGGCATCGTTACTACGATGCAATGCTAGGACGGTATTTGCAAAGTGATCCAATTGGATTGGCAGGAGGAATAAATACTTACAGTTACGTAGATGGAAACCCAATAAATAAAATCGATCCTAAAGGGTTGTTAACACAATGTAGAAGTGGGCTGAGCGCACTTAGAGGAAAAATAATAGGGCCACTTCGACATGAGTTCTCTTGCTTTACGAATTTGGATGGCAATCTCGAATGCAAAGGATTTGGACGATCCAGTGGTAGCAGTGCACTTTCTGCGATCATTAGTACTGTTCCTGGAGTTATCTTAACAGGGGCAGAGAATTTCTCGACGGGAAGCTCACAATTTCAAGATAACAACTGTGACCCAGAAGAGGTAAACCAATGCATGGATTTCTGCGTTAGCAGCATGTATTCAAGCCTTGAAAAAAATGGCGCAACAAAATATAGCTGGACCAATTCTGGCGCATCACAGTGCAAAGCAATGAATAGTTCCATTGTTGAAAACTGCAGAAAATCTTGCAACTTAAAATAGCCAGCCCCACCAACATTCGATGAATTTTATAAAATAAAATGGATAAAATATTTAATAAGATAATAAAAATAAATATCACGCTATACATGCTATTTATAATTTGCCTTTTTTTTATTCCTAAAACAGCAAGTTTATGGTGCATATTTACTGCACCGCTTATGTGGTCCATGTTGATTTTTTATGCAGCAATTAGTGAAAAAACACTCACAAAAAGAATAATTTATCTATGGTTAATGGCTGACCTCATGTCACTACTTTTAGCATCAAACTCTTATGCTGACTACTCGAATAGAAATGATTCTGAAATTTATTACATGATCGTATTTCTCCCCATATTCCTACCTGGATTTATATTATCCATACTAACCAACAAGATATTCGACTGGGCAATATTTTTTAAATGGCTTAACGAAATTTTACTACAGCAAGGAATGCCCATCGAAATACGGAACTGGCTTGAATTTTCCGTATTCTCAATAATATCGACAATTATATTTCTTTCAACCACTGCCGTCATAAGAAAAATGAACAAAAAAAGAAAAAGAGAAAAATATTTTTTAGTTAAAAAATAGAATCCAAATTTAGCATTTCAATATAAACCGAAAACAGTAACGTTGGGCAAGCTCCCCTGTCATGTATAAATTTTTTTGAGTTGCCCAATATTTTCAATGGAATACGACCATCAACCTAAAATACAACTACAAAACGTAACTTAGGCACTAAACCACTTATCAACCCGCCCCTGCGTGCATCCGCACGCGGACTTCGGCAACATGCATTGCATGAACGCCGACCTGTCCGACCTCCTTCGCTTGCTTCAAAACCTGATCCGCCTGGGCACCATCGCCGAGGTCAACGGGGCCAAGGCGCGCGTCCAGCTCGGCCCTAACCTCACCACCGAATGGCTGAAATGGGCCACCCGGCGCGCCGGCAGCACCCGCACCTGGTCAGCGCCCACGGTCGGCGAACAGGTGATCGTCTTTTCCCCAGGCGGCGACCTGACGCGCGGCATCATCCTGCCGGCGCTGTACTCCCAGGAATTTGACGCCCCCGAAACCAATCCCACCGTCCACACCACGCATTATCCCGACGGCGCCGTGGTGCAGTACGACCATGCGGCCCACGCCCTGACGGCCACGCTGCCCGGCGGCACCGCCACCGTCACGGCCGACAAGGTGACGTCCAACGCGCCCAGCACCATTTGCACGGGCGACCTGACCGTCATGAAAAACCTGATCGTCATGCAAAACACCACCGTCCAGGGCGCCACCACCCTAAACGGCGGCGTGAACGCCAAGGCCGGCGCCGCTGGCGGCGTGGCCATGGCCGTGCAAGGGACGGTCAAAGCCAGCGACGACGTGCTGGCCGGCGCCATCAGCTTGCTCAAGCATCCGCACGGCGGCGTCAAAGCCGGCGGCGACCAGTCGGGCGGGCCGCAAGCATGATGGGCATGCACGCCGCCACCGGTCGCAGCCTGACGGGCCTGGACCATCTGCGCCAGTCCGTCGCCGACATTCTCACCACGCCGACGGGGCGCAATCAAATCTTCCTGTCGGCTTCCAAGAGCCAGGCGCACGTCTTCAAGCAATACATCGTGCAATTCGCGCGCGAGGCGGCCGGCATCGAGCTGACGGGCGATCCCATCGTCTTGCCGAACGGCGCGCACCTGTACTTCCTGGGCACCAACGCGCGCACGGCGCAGGGCTACCACGGCAATTTCTACTTCGATGAATTCTTCTGGACGCAGAACTTCCAGGAGTTGAACAAGGTTGCCTCGGGCATGGCCATCCACAAGAAATGGCGCAAGACGTATTTCTCGACGCCATCCTCGACCACGCACCAGGCCTATCCGTTCTGGACGGGCGAGCTGTTCAACAAGCGCCGCGCCAAGGCCGACCAGGTCAATATCGACGTGAGCCATGGCCGCCTGTCGTCGGGTTTTACGGGCGAGGACAAGATCTGGCGCCAGATCGTCACCATCCTGGACGCCGAGCGCGGCGGCTGCAATCTGTTCGACATCGACGAGCTGCGCAACTTCGAATACAGCCCCGACCAGTTCGACAACCTGCTGATGTGCAATTTTATCGACGACTCGGCCTCGGTCTTCCCGCTGGCCGAGCTGCAGCGCTGCATGGTCGATTCCTGGGTCGAGTGGGACGACTACAAGCCGTTGCTGGGCCTGCGCCCGTTCGGCAACCGGCCCGTGTGGATCGGCTACGACCCGGCCTTGAACGGCGACAGCGCCGGCTGCGTGGTGCTGGCGCCGCCCATGACGGCCGGCGGCAAGTTCCGCATCCTGGAGCGCCACCAGTGGCGCGGGCAAAGCTTCGAAGACCACGCCGACGCGATCCGCCAGATGACCGGCCGTTACAACGTCGAGTACATCGGCATCGACACGACCGGCATGGGCATCGGCGTGCTGCCGATCGTGCGCGGCTTCTTCCCGGCCGTCACGGCCCTGAACTACTCGCCCGAAGTCAAAACCCGCATGGTGCTGAAAGCCAAAAACATCATCAGCAAGGGCCGGCTGGAGTTTGACGCCGGCTGGACGGACATCGCGCAGTCCTTCATGGCCATCCACAAGACCCTGACCCCCAGCGGGCGGCACGTCACGTATGTCGCCGGCCGCAGCGATGAAACCGGGCACGCCGATCTGGCGTGGGCCTGCATGCACGCCCTCGATCACGAGCCATTCGAAGGCACCACCGACAACCACCATTCTTTCATGGAGATTTATTCTTGAGCAAAGCACGACACTTGCGCGCGCGCGGCCAGCAGGCCCAGGGCGCACCATCAACAGCGGCCATGGCCACGGCGCCGGCCGCCGCCGGCATCGAGGCGTTTTCCTTCGGCGACCCGACGCCCGTGCTCGAGCACGCCGATATTCTGGACTGCTTCGAATGCTGGAAGAACGGCCACTGGTATGCGGCGCTGCTTGCCCAACCTCTCCTTTGTACGACCGATACTTTTTGGGCCGTACCAGCGACTTGAGGCCGAGCTTACGCATCAGGCTTTGAATGGTCTTGTGGTTGACCTTCT
>NZ_JBNYXL010000013.1:0-211028 GCF_051380655.1 Janthinobacterium amylolyticum | reverse complement strand
TAGGTTATCGTCAGGCTTGTTATTCGCAGTAGAGAAAAACCCGTCAAGCAATTGGCGGGTTTTTTTTCGTCTGGTGGTTTTGTTTGCGTGATACGCCGCAGGTGGTGTCGGCTTACGTGCTGCGCGCTAAGCCGACCTACGTCGATTTACCGCCGGCCGGATCGGGTAGGTCGGATTAGCGCGGCAAGGCCGCGCGTAATCCGACAACTACGCCAGCCGGCCAGGGTAGCCAAACCATACAAAAGACGAAAAAAAAGCAGCGCTGCGCGCTGCCTTTGTCATTTATCACCATTGATTAAAAATGGTAAGCGACTTTGACGTTCATGTAATTGACGCCGCTATTTGGTTTCTTGTAGCCGCCGTTCGAGAAATGCTGGATTTTCGCAGCGACTTCCCATTTGTTATTGAAGATATAGCCAACGCCGATGTGGTCGCCGAACTGGAAGTGGGTCGACAGGCGGTCATCGTCGTTGTTGTACAGTTTCGACAGCATGTGCACGCCGATGCCGGCTTCCGCATAAAAACCCAGCTTGTTCGTATTTTCAAAACGGAACACGGGGGTAAAGCCCAGGTCCCACAGCTTTTGATGCTGACCAGGGACATTCTGATAGCTCTTGGCATCCCAGCCGCCGATGCTGGCATCCCAGTAACCGCTCAGTTGCGTGCCATTCGATACGAACCAGGCTTTATCCCAGTTCGAGGTTACGCCGGCACGCACCATCTGTACTTTGACGCCCTTGGCATACTCGCCGTAGACGGAGTCGATCAGTTTGTCGTCGGCGGCAAAGCCGGCATTGGCTGCCATCAGCGCGGTAAGGGCAGCGATGGATTTAAGGATATTCTTCTTGAAGGACATAGAGGCTTTCATCGTAAAATTGGCCGTCAGGCTTGTCTTGTTTGCGCAGACACCTAGTCTTGCACATCGCTCCCGCCACCTGTTTGATCTCAGAGGTTCAATTGACATTTTCTACAAAAATCGCATTTCTCGGTATAGGCCTAATGGGAGGGCCGATGGTCCGGTGCCTGCTGCGCGCTGGATATTTTGTCACAATTTGGAATCGCACGCACAGCAAGGCCCAATTACTGCGTGCGGCAGGGGCGCAGCCAGCCATTTCCATCGCGCAGGCCGTCAATGGTGCCGACGTGGTCATCTCGATGCTGGAAGCCGGCCCCATCGTGGCGCAGGTGCTGCAGGACGCGTTGCCGGCCTTGCGCCCAGGAGCTGTCTGGATCGACATGAGCTCCACCAGGCAATCGGAAGCCCAGCAATTTCATGCCATCTTGCAGGCTGCCGGCCATGCTTTCGTCGATGCGCCCGTGTCCGGCGGGGTTGGCGGGGCGCAGGCGGGTACCCTGGCCATCATGGCCGGCGCCAGTGCCGGCGATTACGCCCGTGTCGAAGCGATTCTGGCGGCCATGGGCAGCCCGACTCTGGTGGGGCCGCCCGGTAGTGGCCAGGTGGCCAAGCTGTGCAACCAGTTGATCGTCGGCGCGACCTTGAATATCGTCGCCGAAGCCTTGCTGCTGGCCCAGGCTGCGGGAGCAGATGCGGCCGCCGTGCGCGCCGCCATCCGTGGCGGTTTTGCCGAGAGCAAGATTTTAGAGGTGCATGGCCAGCGCATGCTGGAGCGGAACTTTGTGGCCGGTGGCCAGGTGAAAAGCCAGATCAAGGATATGCACAACATCCTGGCGGCGGCCGAAGCGGCCCACGTCACCTTGCCGGTGACGCAATTGGTGACGCAGCGCTATGAAACCCTGGCCGCCACGCACCCGACGGCCGATCACGCGGCCGCCCTGCTGGCCCTGGAAGCGCTGAATCCGGACCAGCGCCTGGGCAGCGGTCCCGATCAACTGAGCTGAATTACGCGACGGGCAGGCTCGCTTCGACCAGCTTGACCCAGAAGCTGGCACCGATCGGCAGCAAGTTATCGTTGAAATCGTAGCTGCCGTTGTGCAAGACGCACGGGCCCAGACCGTGGCCGCCATCGCGGTGCTCGCCATCACCGTTGCCGATGAAAATGTAGCAGCCGGCTTTTTCTTGCAGGAAGAAAGCGAAATCCTCCGCCCCCATGGTGGGCTCGACATTGGCGTTGACCTTGTCCGCGCCCACCACGCTTTTCATGACGTCGACGGCAAACGCCGTTTCTTTCGCGTGGTTGACCAGCGGCGGATAGTTGCGCTTGAAGTGGAAATCGACTTCCGCGCCAAAGGCGGCGGCCGTGTGCACGGCGATGTCGCGCATGCGCTCCTCGATCAGGTCCAGCACGGGCGTCGTAAACGTGCGCACGGTGCCGACCAGGCTGGCATCGTCGGGAATCACATTGGTGGCGCTGCCGGCGTGGATTTGCGTGATCGACAGCACGGCCGTATCGAGCGGGCTCTTGTTACGGGTGATGACGGTTTGCCAGCTTTGCGCGATCTGCACGGCCACCATCACAGGATCGATACCCTTGTGGGGCTGGGCAGCATGCGCGCCCTTGCCTTTGACGGTGACGTGGAATTCATTGCTGGAGGCCATCATCGGACCTTCCACCACGCTCAGGGTACCCGTTTCGGCGCCTGGCCAGTTGTGCATGCCGTAAATGGCATCCATGGGAAAGCGGGTAAACAAGCCATCCTCGATCATTTCACGCGCGCCCGCGCCGCCTTCTTCGGCCGGCTGGAACACCAGATACACGGTGCCGTCGAAATGGCGGTGCTGCGCCAGGTAATGGGCGGCGCCCAGCAGCATGGCCGTATGGCCGTCATGGCCGCAGGCGTGCATCTTGCCGGGATGGCGCGAGGCGTGCTCGAAGGTATTCATTTCCTGCATCGGCAAGGCATCCATGTCGGCGCGCAGGCCGATGGCGCGCTGCGAGGTGCCGTTCTGGATGATGCCGACCACGCCCGTGCGGCCCAGGCCGCGTACCACGGGAATGCCCCATTCCGTCAGTTTGGCGGCAACGACGTCCGAGGTGCGCTGTTCGTCGTAGCACAGCTCGGGATGCGCGTGCAGGTCGCGGCGGATACCTTGCAGCTCGGATTGAAACGCCAAGATGGGATCAACTAGTTTCATCGGACTCTCCTGTGGATGCTGGCACGCAGCCATGTAGGGCGCGCCGGACCGCAGCTGTTTGATCAAAAACAGACGCGGCTAATGGTGCATTGTAGCCCTTGTTTGCCGGGTAAATCCAGCGCACGGCGGAGCTTGCTTTGGCGCCAACAGCAAGCACGCGGAATGGTTTACAGTATCGCCTTCCGCCAACGCTTTTTGGATTGCCCCATGACCACCACCCAAGTGCGCGCCGCCTGCCCGCTCGACTGCCCCGATACGTGTGCCTTGCTGGTCACGGTGACCGATGGGGTGGCAACCAGCGTCAAGGGCGATCCCGACCATCCGACCACGGCGGGCGTGCTGTGCACCAAGGTGTCGCGCTTCACGGAGCGCACCTACCATGCGGACCGCTTGTTATACCCGCTGCGCCGCGTGGGCAAGAAAGGCGAAGGCAAGTTCGAGCGCATCAGCTGGGAAGAGGCGCTGGCGACCATCGCCGCGCGTCTGAAACCGATCGCCGCGCGCGATCCACAGGCGATCTTGCCGTACAGTTACTGCGGTACCATGGGCCTGGTGCAGGGCGAATCGATGTCCTCGCGCTTTTTCAACCAGCTCGGCGCTTCCCTGCTGGACCGCACCATCTGCGCCTCGGCCGGGGCCACCGGCTACCGCTACACGGTGGGCGCCAGCATCGGCACGGACCTGGAACAGTTCCAGAACGCCAAATTGATCATCATCTGGGGCGGCAACCCGATCGCCTCGAACCTGCACTTCTGGATGCGCGCGCAAGAGGCCAAGCGCCAGGGCGCTACCCTGATCGCCATCGACCCCTACCGTTCGCTGACGGCAGAGAAATGCCACCAGCACATCGCCTTGCTGCCAGGTACCGATGCGGCCCTGGCGCTGGGCTTGATGCATGTGCTGATCACGGAAGAGCTGGTCGACCATGACTATATTGCGCAGTACACCATCGGTTATGCTGAACTGAAGCAGCGGGCACTGGAATGGCCACCCGAGCGCGTGGCCGAGGTGTGCGGCATCACGGCTGCGGAAGTGGTGAACCTGGCGCGCCTGTACGGCCAGACCTGTCGCAATGGCGAGGGCGCGGCCATCCGCGCCAATTACGGCGTGCAGCGCGTGCATGGCGGCGGCATGGCGGTGCGCAATATCGCTTGCCTGCCCGCATTAACGGGCGCCTGGCGCCATGCGGCCGGCGGCATGCAGCTGTCGAGTTCGGGTTCCTTCCCCGTCAACCGCAAGGCCCTGCAGCGCCCCGATTTGCTGAAGGGTACGCCGCGCACCATCAACATGAGCACCATTGGCGACGATTTATTGAAAGAAAGTTCCGCCGAGTTCGGCCCGCAAGTCGACGCCGTGATCGTCTACAACTCGAATCCCCTGGCGGTGGCGCCCGATTCCTCGAAAGTGGCGCAGGGTTTTGCCCGCGAAGATTTATTTACGGTCGTGCTCGAGCACTTCCAGACAGACACCGTCGACTACGCCGACATCGTGCTGCCCGCCACCACGCAGCTGGAACACGTCGATGCGCATTCCACCTACGGCCACTTGTACATGATGGCGAACAATGCGGCCGTGGCGCCGCTGGGCGAAGCGAAGGCGAATACGGAAATCTTCCGCCTGCTGGCGCGGCACATGGGCTTTGATGACCCGTGCTTCCAGGAAAGCGACGATGCGCTGGCGGCCAAGGCATTCGACAACACGGATGCGCGCGCCGTGCATTTCGACTGGGAGTCGTTGAAGCAGAGCGGCTGGCAAAAGCTGGCCATGCCGGAGGCGCCGTTTGCCACGGGCGGTTTTCCGACGCCATCGGGCAAGTGCGAGTTGTATTCAAGCGCCATGGCCCAGGCGGGACTCGATCCCTTGCCTGCGTATATCGCGCCGTATGAATCCCAGGCCAGCAATCCCGCGCTGGCGGCCCGCTTCCCTCTGGCCATGATTTCGCCGCCGGCGCGCAATTTTTTGAATTCCACCTTCGTCAACGTGAAAAGCCTGCGCGCCGCCGAAGGCGAGCCGCACCTCGATATCCATCCCGACGATTGCGCCACGCGCGGCATCGTGGCGGGCGACATGGTGCGCATCTTCAACGACCGCGGCAGTTTTATGGCCAAGGCCAGGGTCACCGACAAGGCGAGAAAAGGCCTGGTGGTGGGCCTGTCCGTGTGGTGGAAAAAGCTCGCCAGCGACGGCAAGAATGCGAATGAAGTGACGAGCCAGCGCCTGACGGACATGGGCCGCGCGCCGACCTTCTACGACACGCTGGTCGAAGTGGAAAAGGCGGCCTGAGCATGGCACGGGCGCGCTGGCCAGCCCACTTGCTTGTCGGCACCGTGTGCCTGCTGCTGGGCGGTTGTACGCAGCTGCGCTACTACACGCAGGCGGCGCAAGGGCAATATGCGCTGTGGTCGGGCGCGCGTCCCATCGATGACTGGCTCAGCGACCCTGCCACGGAGCCACGCCTGAAGGCGCGCCTGGCCAAGGCGCAGGAGATTCGCCGCTTTGCCGTCAGCGAGCTGGACTTGCCAGACAATGGCAGCTACAAGCATTACGCCGCCCTGCAGCGGCCCTTCGTGCTGTGGAACGTGGTGGCCACGCCGGAACTGTCGCTGCAGCCGCTGCAATGGTGTTTCCCCATCGCCGGCTGCGTCAGCTATCGCGGCTATTACAGCAAGGACGAGGCGCTGGCGTATGCCGCCGAACTGCGGGCCCAGCACTACGACGTGCAGGTGGGCGGCGTGCCCGCGTATTCCACCCTGGGCTGGTTCGACGACCCTTTGCTGTCCACCTTTATCCACTACAACGATGCGGAACTGGCGCGCCTGGTGTTTCATGAACTGGCGCACCAGGTCGTCTACGTGCCCGGGGATTCGGCCTTCAATGAATCGTTTGCCAGCGCCGTGGAAGAGGCCGGCGTGCAGCGCTGGCTGGCGCGCGAAGGCAATGATGCGCTGCGCGCGGCGTATGCGCAATACACGGCGCGGCGCCAGGATTTTCTGGACCTGCTGCTGCATTACCGGGGCGAGCTGGAAGCCGTGTATGCCAGCGACGCCAGCGATGCGGAGAAGCGCGCGCGCAAGGCGCAGCTGTTTGCGGAGCTGAAACAGGCGTATCAGGTGCTGAAGCAAAACTGGGGTGGATTTGCCGGTTATGACCGCTGGTTCGAGCAGCCATTGAGCAATGCGCACCTGGCGGCCGTGTCCACCTACAATGAATTTTTGCCTGCCTTCAAAAAATTGCTGGAAGAAAAAAAGAACTTTCGTGCTTTTTATGCTGCAGTGCACACAATGGCCCAGATCAAGAAGCCTGAGCGCAGGCGTGCGCTGGAACAATTGTCCAGCCCGTGACCCGTAAAGATTGTTCCTTGCACCGAGGCGAGCGATCCTGCAACAGCGTATTTATCATGCTGCATTGCAGCATAAAACACCATTAAAATTGCCGCTCGAATACTGTTGAAAGCGCTTGCATGGAAGCGCGGCGACCGATAGCATCGCGTTAGTAGCATAGAGCAATTGCTCGTCAGAATGCTCAAACTGACTGCAGGACGACAGAATCCGCAGCAATGATCCGCGCCGGCAAGGTGCGTCGGCTCCCCCACGATTATTCGAGACAAGAGGCACAGGATGGAAAAAATTTGGCTGAAGTCGTATCCTCCCGGCGTCCCCGCCGACATCAATCCTGATCAATATCGTTCGCTGGTGCATGTACTGGAAGAAGCGTTTCAAAAATATGCGGACCGCAACGCGTATGTCTGCATGGACAAATTTCTCACCTATGCCGAACTCGATGCCTATTCGCGCCAGCTGGGCGCCTGGCTGCAAAGCCGTGGCCTGAAGAAAGGCGCGCGCGTCGCCCTGATGATGCCCAATGTGCTGCAGTATCCGGTGGCCATCGCCGCCGTGCTGCGCGCCGGCTATACGGTGGTCAACGTCAATCCGCTGTACACGCCGCGCGAACTCGAGCATCAGCTCAACGATTCGGGCAGCGAAGCCATCATCGTGCTGGAAAATTTTGCCCATACCCTGGAGCAAGTGCTGAGCAGGACGGCCGTCAAGCACATCATCGTTGCCAGCATGGGCGAAATGCTGGGCGGCTTGAAGGGCGCGATCGTCAATTTTGTCGTGCGCAACATCAAGAAGATGGTGCCCGCGTATTCCCTGCCGAATGCCATGCGCTTCAAGCAGGCGCTGTCGCTGGGGGGCCGCATGAAGCTCACGCCAGTCGAGCTGAGCATCACCGATCCCGCTTTCCTGCAATACACGGGCGGCACCACGGGCGTGTCGAAAGGCGCGACCCTGAGCCACCGCAATGTGATTGCCAACGTGCTGCAAAGCGAAGCGTGGTCGGGCGCGGCACTCGACCAGAACAGCCAGGAGCAGCTGATCATTGTCTGCGCCTTGCCGCTGTACCATATCTTCGCCCTGACGGCGTGCGCGATGTGGGGCACGCGCGTGGGCGCACTGAATATCCTGGTTCCGAATCCGCGCGATATCCCGGGCCTGATCAAGGAACTGGGCAAATACAAATTTAATCTGTTGCCGGCGGTCAATACCCTGTATAACGCGCTGGTCAATCATCCTGACTTTGCCAAGCTCGATTTCTCGGGCTTGAAGATCGCCAATGGCGGCGGCATGGCGGTGCAGCAAGCCGTCAACGACAAGTGGCTGCAGGTGACGGGCGTGTCCATCATCGAAGGCTATGGCCTGTCGGAAACGTCGCCCGTCGCCACCTGCAACCGCGCCGACAGCACGGCGTTTTCCGGCACCATCGGCCTGCCGATTCCGTCGACCGACATCGCCATCCTCGATGACGACGGCAAGGAAGTGCCGCTGGGCCAGACGGGCGAGATCGCCATCCGCGGTCCGCAGGTGATGAGCGGCTACTGGAACCGTCCCGATGAAACGGCGAAAGTCATGACACCCGACGGCTACTTCAAGTCCGGCGACGTGGGCATCATGGACGAGCGCGGCTACGTGAAGATTGTCGACCGCAAGAAAGACATGATTCTTGTCTCCGGCTTCAATGTGTATCCGAACGAAGTCGAGGCCGTCATCGCAGCCCACCCGGGCGTGCTCGAGTGCGCCTGCGTGGGCGTGCCTGATGAGCATTCGGGCGAGGCCGTGAAAGTGTTTGTGGTGCGCAAGGACCCGAACCTGACCCAGGCCGTGCTGGCCGCGTATTGCAAGGAACAGTTTACCGGCTACAAGCGGCCGAAATACATCGAGTTCCGCGATGAACTGCCGAAGACCAACGTCGGCAAGATTTTGCGTCGCGCCCTGCGTGACGAAACGAAGATAGCAGCATAAACAGTGCAGGGTGTGCGCATTCAGGCGGCACACCCTTTCATACAGATAAAGATGAGGCATAGATGGACAAGATTTGGTTGAAGTCGTACCCGGACAGCGTTCCCGCTGAGATTGACTGCACGCAATACCGCTCCGTGACCCATTTGCTGGAAGAGTCGTTCCAGAAATATGCGGACCGCAACGCCTTCGTGTGCATGGATAAATTCCTCACCTACCGCGAACTCGACAAGCTGTCGCTGCAGATGGGCGCCTGGCTGCAAAGCAAGGGCCTGAAGACGGGCGCGCGCGTGGCGATCATGCTGCCGAACGTGCTGCAGTATCCGGTGGCGATGGCGGCAATCTTGCGTGCCGGCTACACCGTGGTCAACGTCAATCCGCTGTACACGCCGCGCGAATTGCAGCACCAGTTGATCGACTCGGGCAGCGAAGCGATCATTGTGCTGGAAAACTTTGCCACGACGGTCGAGCAAGTGTTGCCGCACACACAGGTCAAGCACGTGATCGTCGCCACCATGGGCGACATGCTGGGCGGCTTGAAGGGAACGATCGTCAATTTTGTCGTGCGCAAGATCAAGAAAATGGTGCCGGCGTTTTCCTTGCCGAACGCCATCAGCTTCAACAAGATGCTGGCCGAAGGCGCGCGCTTGACCCTGACGCCCGTGCAGCAGGGCCATGACGATATCGTCTTCCTGCAATACACGGGCGGCACGACGGGCGTGTCGAAAGGCGCCATGCTGCTGCACCGTAACGTGATTGCCAACGTGCTGCAAAACGAGGCGTGGATTTCGCCCGTGATGACCAAGGAAATGCGTGCCACCTCGATGGGTTTCATGTGCGCCTTGCCCCTGTACCACATCTATTCGCTGACGGTCAGCGCCCTGATGGGCATGCGCGTGGGCGGCTTGAACGTGCTGATCCCGAACCCGCGCGACATTCCCGGCTTCGTCAAGGAACTGGCCAAGCACAAGATCGTCGTCTTCCCGGCCGTCAATACCCTGTATAACGCCCTGCTGAACAATGCGGACTTCGCCAAGCTCGATTTCTCCAGCTACAAAGTGTGCAATGGCGGCGGCATGGCCTTGCAGCGCAACGTGGCGGAACGCTGGCTGAAACTGACGGGCTGCCCGCTGATCGAAGGCTACGGCATGTCGGAAACGTCGCCCGTGGTGACGGGCAACCGCGTCGATATCACGGAATTTACGGGCACCATCGGCTTGCCGTTCCCGTCGACGGAAGTGACGATCCTCAACGACGACGGCGTGGAAGTGCCGCTGGGCGAACCGGGTGAAATCGCCGTGCGCGGCCCGCAGGTGATGGCGGGATACTGGCAGCGTCCGGATGAAACGGCCAAGTCGATGACGGCGGACGGCTTCTTCAAGACGGGCGACGTGGGCGTCATGGACGAGCGCGGCTATGTGAAGATCGTGGACCGCAAGAAAGACATGATCATCGTTTCCGGCTTCAATGTGTATCCAAACGAAGTGGAAGACGTGGTCGCTTCCTGCCCGGGCGTACTGGAGTGCGCGTGCATCGGCGTGCCGGATGCCAACTCGGGCGAAGCCGTGAAAGTGTTTGTCGTGCGCAAGGATCCGAACCTGACGGTGGAACAGATCCGTGAGCACTGCAAGCATGAATTGACGGCGTACAAGAAGCCGAAATACATCGAGTTCCGCGATGAATTGCCGAAGACCAACGTCGGCAAGATCTTGCGCCGTCAATTGCGCGACGAAAAGAAGGTTGCCTAGTTCGCAGCCAGGCTTGTGCCCGCCGCCAGGTTCCGTCCTGGCTGGGCGGGCAAGCCGAAGCAGGGACGCAGCCACTGCACCTTGCTGATCAGCAGCGACGTCCCCATCCAGCAGATGGCCACCGTGCCAGCGAGTATCAGCAGCGGTTCCACCACGGGCCCAAGCTTCAGGGGCACGAGCCAGTAGGCCAGCACGATGATCGCGCTCTGGTGCAATATGTACCAGGGAAAGACGGCTTGTCGCGCCCATGGCAGCCAGTGAAAGGGGCGGTTCAGCAGCGTATGCGACCAGCCCAGGATGGTGCAGATGGCCAGCCACATATACAGCTTGCGCATGGGCCAGGAACCGATCGAGGCCCACGTCAGCAAGTTCTCCGAATAAATCTGATCAAAAACCATGTACACGGCAAACGCGGCGAGGCCCAGCCACAGCGTATGCCAGCGCAGGCGCGCCAGTTCCGCCCATAGTCCCTTGTCATTGCCCAGCCACCAGCCATACACGAACAGCGTGAAATACATGGCGTGCGCATACCAGTCATGCACCACAGCATGGGTTTCCGGATAGCGCATTTTCAGGAAGACCATGGCCGCCAAGGCGGGCAGGGCCGGCAGCACGAGTAACTTCCAGCCGCGCAAGCGCAGGAACAGCGGACGCAGCGCCGCCAGCAGCGGCTGCAATGCCTCCAGCACGATGGTGTACAGCAGCAAGTACACGAGGTACCACAGATGGTTCCAGGTAAAACCATATTGCCAGCCATCGAAGGCGCCCGACGGCCACGCATAGCCGCCAAAGTAATGCAGCAGGAACTGTCCATAGCCAGGCGCGACCAGGCCCTTGCTGACGCCTTCGCAATACGGCTGGATGGGGATGATGACGGCCATGCCGAACAGCAGCGGCAGCAGCAAACGCCTGATCCTGCGCCACAGGAAAGCGCCGCGCTGGTGCTGCGTCATCATGGCGCACGAGACGCCGGAAACGAGGAAGACGATTTCCATGCGCCAGCGGTTGAGAAAGACCAGCGGCATGTTCAGGGCATCGGTGGCGTAGCTGCTGTGCATGTGAAAGTTCCAGCCATCCATGTACAGCAGGGCAGTGTGATAGACAATCAGCAAGCTGAAGACGAGA
Organism: Janthinobacterium amylolyticum; assembly: GCF_051380655.1. Classification (NCBI taxonomy): domain Bacteria; kingdom Pseudomonadati; phylum Pseudomonadota; class Betaproteobacteria; order Burkholderiales; family Oxalobacteraceae; genus Janthinobacterium; species Janthinobacterium amylolyticum. Next base: position 199,803 of record NZ_JBNYXL010000013.1, on the reverse strand, counting down.
AAGCGCAAGGCGTCGATATCGTGACGGCGGGAATCAATGCTCATGGTCGGTGGAGGTCGGGTGAAGGAAGCCCCAGCATAGGCAGCGGCGGGGCTGGCAGCCAGTAAAATGGGATCAGCGGACGGCTGGCTGGGACGAGTCGCCGGCCTGGGACGGGTGTGGGACGTTACAATCGTGCAACTACTTCACTCTTTGAGTCCATGCACCTTTCTTCCACCGATCTGTTGCAACGTTATCAACGCTGGCGCCGCGTGGCCGAACCGGGATTCTGGATCGTGCTGACGCTGCTGCAGGCCAGCGTGAACAGCTGGCTGGTGTGGCGCGACCTGCGGCGTACCGGCGTCCATACGCCGTTCTGGGAAGTGGCCGTATGGGAATGGAGCAGCAACCTGGTCTTGCTGGCGCTGGTGCCCGTGGTCATCCTGGCGGGCCAGTACCGGCCCCTGCATCTGGTGTTCCAGCGGCAAAACCTGCGCTGGCACCTGGCCGCCTCGGTGGTGTACAGCCTGGTGCATGTGGCGGCCATGGTGGCCTTGCGCAAGCTGGCGTACTGGAGCCAGGGCGGCCACTACGATTTCGGCGCCTGGTGGCGCGAGCTGCCGTATGAATACGTAAAAGATGTGCGCACTTACTTCCTGGTCTTGCTGGCCGTGGGCTTCTACCAGTTGCTGCTGATGCGCTGGCAAGGCGAGGCAACCCTGCTGGGCGAACCGGACGAAGGGCCGGCCGTCGAGCCGGTGCAGCAGCCCGAGCGGTTTCTGGTGCGCAAGCTGGGCAAGGATTTTCTCTTGCCCGCCGGCGACATCGAATGGATACAGGCCTGGGGCAATTATGTGAATCTGCACGTGCGTGGCCATGATTACCCGTTGCGCTCGACCATGGCGGCCATCGAGCGCCGCCTGGACGGCAAACGTTTTGTGCGCGTGCACCGCAGCTACATCGTCAATCTTGCATTCGTGCAGAGCATCGTGCCGCTGGAATCCGGCGACGCGCGCGCCATGCTCTCCACCGGTGGCGAGGTGCCCGTCAGCCGGCGCTACCGCGACGCCTTGAAAAACATGTGCTAGGCGGCTTGCACGCCAGCCTTGCCGTTCTGCACGGTAAAGCGGGCCAGCGTCGCGATGGGGGAGGCGCTGTCGCGCACATTGCCCAGGCCCTGGAACAGGGTCGTGGTTTTTTCTGGCGTGATCTCCATCAACATGTAGCCGCGCTTGTCGCTGCGGCCATAGCGGATGTGCGGGTTCATCGCCACGTACTGGTCCGTGCGCGCCTGCGGGCGTGAGCTGGAGGTGATCGAGGTACCGCAAAATTCCGTGGCCAGCACGGGATTGTCCTTGCCGGCGGGGCGCATGGCATTGCGGCTCAGCTCGGACGCATAGAAAGTATGCACGTCGCCCGACAGCACCAGCGGGTTGCTGGCCTTGCTGCTGCGCAGGGCGTCGAGCAGGTGCTGGCGCGCCATTGGATAGCCATCCCAGCCATCGGTCCAGATGCGCTCATCGCCGGGGCGCGCGATGGGCACCTGGCTCGATTGCGCCATCAGGGTTTGCTGCGTCAGGATATTCCAGCGCGCGGGAGAATCATCGAGGCCGGCTTGCAGCCAGCGCTGCTGCTCCTCGCCCAGCATCGTGCGCTGTGGTTTGCGCAGGTCGGGGCAGTTGCGCGTGGTGACGGAATTCGAGCCGCCACGGCCCGGCCTGGCACACGCATGGTGGGCGCGGTATTGGCGGTCGTCCAGCACGTGGAAGCGGGCCAGCCGGCCCCAGTCATAGCGCTGGTAGATGCGCATGTCGACGAAGCCCCGCCGTCCCAGCGGCAGCAAACGCAGCGGCATGTGTTCATAAAACGCCTGATAGGCGGCCGCGCGGCGTGCGAGAAAGGTGGGCGTGAGCAGTTCGTCGCGGTCGTTGGCATAATCGTTGGCCACTTCATGGTCGTCCCACGTGACGATCCACGGCGCGGCCAGGTGCGCCCCCTGCAAGTCCCGGTCGCTCTTGTACTGCGCATAGCGGGCGCGGTAGTCGTCCAGCGTAAAACTTTCATGCGTGCGCACGGCCCGGTTCGGATGCTGCAACTGGTAGGGGCCCCACTCGTAAATGTAGTCGCCAAGAAACGCCACCAGATCGGGCGCGGCCGCGGCGATATGCCGGTGCGCCGCGTAGGCGCCAAATTCCCAGTGCTGGCACGAAGCCACGGCCAGTTTCAGCGAGGCCGGCAAGGAATCGGCGGCGGGCGCCGTGCGCGTGCGGCCCACGGGGCTGACGGCATCGCCAAGCATGAAGCGGTACCAGTACCAGCGTCCGGGCGCCAGGCCGCCCACGTCGATATGCACGCTGTGGGCAAGCTCGGGCGTGGCCGTGGCTTGCCCCTTGGCGACGACGCGTCTGAAACCTTCGTCATCGGCCACTTCCCAGCGCACGGTCAGGGCGATGGCGGGCGTGGCGCTTGCCTGCAGCGGGTCGTAGCAGATGCGCGTCCACAGCACCACCGCATCGGCTAGCGGCGAGCCGGAAGCGACGCCCAGCGCGAATGGATAGCCGGTGCCATTCAGGCGCGTGGCGGCACCCGCGCTGGAACCGGACAGCACGCTGCCGGCCGCGGCCAGTGCGCCGATGCGTGCCGCACTCTGCAGGAAGATGCGGCGCTGGCTATCCATGGCGCTGTGGGAAAATGTGGAATTAAGGCGACAGCAGGGTCTCGATCGGCGGCACCTTGCGCGGCTTGCGGTCGGAGTCCGTGGCGACATAGATCAGGGTGGCTTCCGTGACTTTCACGATGCACGCCTGCAGGCGGTTGCGCTCGGCATACACTTCCACATTGACAGTGATAGAGGTATTGCCAACCTTGACGATATCGGCGTAGAACGACAGCAGATCGCCGACGAAGACAGGATTTTTGAAGACGAAGGAGTTGACGGCAATGGTGGCCACGCGGCCGTTGGCGCGCCGCGTGGCGGGCAGCGAGCCGGCGATATCGACTTGCGCCATGATCCAGCCGCCGAAGACGTCGCCGTACACATTGGCGTCCGACGGGGCGGGCATCATGCGCAATTCCGGCATTTTGCCGGCGGGCAGGCCGGAGGCGAGGCAGTTATCAGGGCGGTCGGGGGAGGTGCTCATCTTTTATTCTCATGAAAGGCTACAATTGCCCCGATTGAACCATAAAAAGCCGACCTTCGCCATGCGCCGTTCCCAGACTACCCCTCCCCCTCGCTCGCCCGCTTCCGCCAGCCACAGCGATTTCGCCACCATCAAGACCTTGCTGCCGTATCTGTGGGTCTACAAATGGCGGGTGCTGCTGGCGCTGCTCTGCCTGGTGGGGGCCAAGCTGGCCAACGTCGGCGTGCCGCTGATCCTGAAAAAACTCGTCGACGCCATGACCATCACGGCCGCGCACCCGCAAGCGCTGCTGGTGCTGCCCGTCGGCTTGCTGGTGGCGTATGGCTTGCTGCGCCTGTCGACCACTTTGTTTACGGAGCTGCGCGAATTCCTGTTTGCCAGGGTCACGCAGCGCGCCGTGCGCACCATCGCCCTGCAAGTGTTCCGCCACCTGCATGCGCTGTCCCTGCGTTTCCATTTGAACCGGCAGACGGGCGGCATGACGCGCGATATCGAGCGGGGCACGCGCAGCGTCGGCTCGCTCATTTCCTACACCCTGTTCAACATCCTGCCGACCCTGGTGGAAATCACCCTGGTGCTCGGTTACCTGGTCTTGCACTACGACATCTGGTTTACCGTGATCACGGCGGTGGCGCTGGTGTCCTACATCGCGTTTACCGTGCTGGTGACGAACTGGCGCACGCATTTCCGCCGCACCATGAACGACCTCGATTCAAAAGCCAATACCAAGGCCATCGATTCGCTGATCAACTACGAAACCGTGAAATATTTCGGCAACGAGGATTACGAAGCGCAGCGCTACGATGAAGGCTTGCAGCGCTATGAATCGGCGGCCGTGAAATCGCAGACGTCCCTGTCCCTGCTCAATACGGGCCAGTCCCTGATCATCGCCACGGCCGTCACCCTGATTTTGTGGCGCGCCACGGTGGGCGTCATCAACGGCAGCATGACCCTGGGCGACCTGGTGCTGGTGAACGCCTTCATGATCCAGCTGTACATTCCCCTCAATTTCCTGGGCGTCATCTACCGCGAAATTAAGCAAAGCCTGGCCGATATGGAACGCCTGTTTTCCTTGCTGAATGAAAACCGCGAAATCGCCGATACCCCGCAAGCCCGGCCGCTCGTCACGCAAGGCGCGGCCGTGCGTTTCGCCCACGTCGATTTCAGCTATGAAGCCAAGCGGCAAATCCTCTTCGACGTGGATTTCCAGATTCCGGCCGGCACCACCACGGCCGTGGTGGGCCACAGCGGCTCGGGCAAGTCGACCCTGTCGCGCTTGCTGTTCCGCTTCTATGAAGTCGATGGCGGCGGCATTACCATCGATGGCCAGGACTTGCGCACCGTCACGCAGGATTCCCTGCGCGCGGCCATCGGCATCGTGCCGCAGGATACCGTGCTGTTCAACGACAGCATCGAATACAACATCGCCTACGGCAAACCGGGTGCCAGCAAGGACGCCATCGTGGCGGCGGCGAAAGCGGCGTCAATCCATGACTTTATTGAAAGCTTGCCAGATGGTTATAACTCCATGGTGGGCGAGCGGGGCTTGAAGCTGTCGGGTGGTGAAAAGCAGCGCGTGGCCATCGCCCGCACCTTGCTGAAAGATCCGGCGATACTGATCTTCGATGAAGCGACCTCGGCGCTCGACTCCAAGGCCGAGCAGGCGATCCAGTCGCAGCTCAAGGAGATCGCCAGGAACCGCACCACCCTGGTGATCGCGCACCGGCTGTCGACGGTGGCCGACGCCCAGCAAATCCTGGTGCTCGACCACGGCCGCATCGTCGAGCGTGGCACGCATCCGCAATTGCTGGCCATGGATGGCCTGTATGCGCAGATGTGGCAACGCCAGCAGGCGAACATGGACGATGAGGTGGAAGAGGACGCCTTGCAGGGGCTGGCGCCAGCAAAATAAATCGGGAATGGGAAATCAGTAGGAAAAATGCTACAGGCGCGCTGATTCAGGCGCGCGTATAGCGCCTATTTGCGGGCAATCGCAGAAAACGGCTGGTCCGGCGCTGAAAATGAAATAAAATTAATTCCATTGGTGGCGTTTGCACCACAGTTGTTTCGTTCGGAATCTATCCGGTTTGTCCGCCCAGGAGAATTTATGAAATTGACCAAAATCATCGCCACACTGCTCAGCGTCGGCGTCATCAGCAGCATGGCGCCCGTCCAGGCCCAGGAATTGACAGGCACATTGGCCAAGATCAAGAAAGCCGGTTCCGTCACCCTCGGCGTGCGCGATGGCTCCGTACCCTTCTCCTACCTCGATGACAAGCAGCAATACCAGGGTTATTCGATCGACCTGTGCATGAAAGTCGTCACGGCCCTGCAAAAACATCTGGGCCTGACCGAACTGAAAGTGGTGATGAGCCCCGTCACCTCGGCCAACCGTATCCCGCTGATGGCCAACGGCACCATCGACCTCGAATGCGGCTCCACCACGAACAACCTGGAGCGCCAGCAGCAGGTGGCGTTCGCGCCCACCATGTTCGTCATCGGCAACCGCGTGCTGTCGAAAAAATCCTCGAACATCAAGACCCTGGAAGACTTGCGCGGCAAGACCCTGGTCGCCACGGCCGGCACGTCGACCATCAAGCAGATGACCATCCTGAACAAGGAAAAAAACCTGGGCATGACCATCGCCGTCGGCAAGGATCATCCTGAATCGTTCCTGATGCTGGAAACGGGCCGCGCGGTGGCCGAAGCCAATGACGATATCCTGCTGGCTTCGCAAGTGGCCAATTCGAAAAATCCGAACGACTACGAAATCACCAAGGAAGCGCTGTCCGTCGAGCCGTACGGCATCATGCTGCGCAAGGGCGACCCTGCCTTCAAGAAGGTCGTCGACGATGCCCTGATCCGCCTGTACAAGAGCGAAGACATCAACCGCATCTACGCGAAGTGGTTTACCTCGCCGATCCCGCCGAAAAACATCAACCTGAAATTCCCCATGCCGCCGCAACTGAAGGCGGTGTTCATGAACCCGACCGACTCCGGTGATCCAGCCGCCTATGCGGCCGTGCCGGAAGCGCAGAAGACATCGGACAAGCGGAAAAAATAACAAGGCTTCATCAAAACCGGGGGGCGCAAGCCTCCCGTTTCAATTGCGGGGCGGGCGCTTGGCTGGCCGCTGTCCCCAGGCTGCACGGGAAGGATGATCATGAATTACAACTGGAACTGGAACATCTTCTGGGAGATGTCGCCCGATGGTGTCGGCACGTATATGGACACCCTGTGGTCCGGTTTGATCTGGACCCTGGCCACGGCCGGCACGGCATGGATCATGGCCCTGATCCTGGGCCTGGTGATCGGCACCATCCGTACCCTGCCGAATAAATGGCTGGTCGGCGTGGCCAATGCGTATGTGGAATTGTTCCGCAACGTGCCGCTGCTGGTGCAGATGTTCCTGTGGTATTTCGTCATGCCGGAACTGCTGCCCACGGACATGGGCGCCTGGGTCAAGTCGCTGCCGAATGCGCCGTTCGTCACGGCGGTGCTGTGCCTGGGATTTTTCACCTCCTCGCGCGTGGCCGTGCAGGTCACGACCGGCATCGAGGCGCTGCCGCGCGGGCAGAAACTGGCCGGCACGGCGCTGGGCCTGACCCTGCCGCAAACCTACCGTTATATCCTGCTGCCGATGGCCGCGCGCGTCATCATGCCGCCGCTGACCAGCGAGTTCTTGAACATCATCAAGAACAGTTCCGTGGCGCTGACCATCGGCCTGATCGAACTGACGGCCAGCGCGCGCGCCATCCAGGAATTCTCGTTCCAGGTGTTCGAGGCGTTTTCGGCCGCCACCATCATCTACATCGTCGTCAATCTGCTGGTGGTGGTGCTGATGCATTTGATCGAGAAAAAGGTCGCCATCCCGGGCTTCATCGTCGCCGGCGCCAAGACGGGAGGACATTGATATGTTGGGCAATTTCGACTTTGATGTCATCTCCCGCTCATGGGTCTACCTGTTCCAGACCGGCATGGTATTTACCCTGAAACTGACGGCGCTGGCCATGGTGGGCGGCATCGTGCTGGGCACCGTGCTGGCGCTGATGCGCTTGTCCGGCAACCGCATTGTCTCCGGCGTGGCGTCGAGCTATGTCAACCTGATACGCTCGATTCCGCTGGTGCTGGTGATCTTCTGGTTCTACTTCCTGGTGCCGTACATCGCCGCCTGGATCATCGGCGCCAGCGAACCCGTGAAAGTGGGCGCGTTTTCTTCCGCGCTGATCACTTTCATCATGTTCGAGGCGGCCTACTATTGCGAGATCATGCGCAGCGGCATACAGTCGATTCCCCGCGGCCAGGTATGGGCCGGGCAGGCGCTGGGCATGAACTACCGGCAGACCATGGCCAGCATCGTGCTGCCGCAGGCGTTCCGCAACATGATCCCGGTGCTGCTGACGCAGACCATCGTGCTGTTCCAGGACGTGTCGCTCGTGTACGTGCTGTCGATCCCCGATTTCGTCGGCGCCGCCTCGAAAATCGCCCAGCGCGATGGCCGCCTGGTCGAGATGTACGTGTTTGTCGCCGTCGTGTATTTCGTGCTGTGCTATGCCTTGTCGTTCCTCGTCAAACGCCTGCAGAAACGCGTCGCCATCATTCGCTAACCGAACAAGAAAGAACAAGATGATTGAACTGAATAACGTGAGCAAATGGTATGGCCAGTTCCAGGTTCTGACCGACTGCACCACCAAGGTCGCCAAGGGCGACGTGATGGTCATTTGCGGTCCGTCCGGTTCCGGCAAGTCGACCCTGATCAAGACGGTCAATGGCCTCGAACCGATCCAGCAGGGACAGATCATCGTCGACGGCATCAGCGTCAACGACCCGAAGACGAATCTGTCGAAACTGCGCGCGCGCATCGGCATGGTGTTCCAGAATTTCGAGCTGTTCCCGCATCTGTCGATCCGCGAAAACCTCACCATTGGCCAGATCAAGGTGCTGGGACGCAGCGCCGACGAAGCCAATGCCAAGGGCTTGAAATACCTGGACCGCGTCGGCCTGCTGTCGCAGCAGGATAAATTCCCCGGCCAGCTGTCGGGCGGCCAGCAGCAAAGGGTCGCGATCGCCCGCGCGCTGTCGATGGACCCGATCGCCATGCTGTTCGACGAGCCGACATCGGCGCTCGACCCGGAGATGATCAACGAAGTGCTCGACGTGATGGTGGGCCTGGCGCAGGAAGGCATGACGATGATGGTCGTCACCCATGAAATGGGCTTTGCGAAACGCGTCGCCAACCGCATCGTCTTCATGGACCAGGGTAAGATCATCGAAGATTGCAGCAAGGATGACTTCTTCAACACCACGCGCTCTGACCGTGCGCGCGACTTCCTTGCGAAGATCATTCATTAAATTTATCTCTTGCCGAACTGGATTGACATTGAAATTGAACGTGAAAATGCTGCCTGTACTGAAAAAAATGGCTGGCACGATGCTGGCGCTGGGCATGCTCGCGCATGCGCATGCGGCTGACAAGATCGCCGTCGACATCGCCCTGAGCGACGCCACCCTGATCGACGTCGCCGCTGGCCGCGCCATCACGGGCCAAACCGTGCTGCTCAAGGGCGACAGCATCGTCGCTGTCGTCAACGAGGCACAGCTGCGCGACTATGCGCCCAAGCAAACCATCCGCCTGCCCGGCAAATACCTGATGCCGGGCCTGTGGGATACGCACGTGCATTTTGGCGGCGGCCCCGAACTGATCGACGAGAACAAGCAGCTGCTGCCGCTGTACCTGGCCCACGGTATCACCACGGTGCGCGACTGCTCGGGCGACTTGCCCGACACGGTGCTGGCATGGCGCCAGCAGATCAACGCTGGCCAGCTGCAAGGCCCGACGATCTTTACGTCCGGCGCCAAGCTGGAAGGCATCAAGCCGCTGTGGAAGGGCACCATCGAAGTGGGCACGCCGCAGGAAGTCACGCGTGCCCTGGATGGCCTGCAGGCGCAGCAAGTGGACTTCGTGAAGATCACGGAAAATACCCTGAAGCCGGAGCTGTACCTGGAAGCCTTGCGCCAGGCGCGCGAACGGGGCATGCGCACCTCGGGCCATATCCCCGTGCAGCTGACCCTGGGGCAGATGGCCGACGCCGGCCTGGGCACGATCGAGCATCAGTCGTATCTGCTGCGCGCCACCACGCCGCGCGAGCAGGAGCTGACGGCCAAGGTGGCTGCCGGCACGATGACGGGCAAGGAAGCCATGCAGGCCAGCGTGCAAAGCTACGACGAGCCGACGGCGCGCAAGGCTTTCAGCTACCTGGCCGCGCGCGGCACGGCCATCGTGCCGACCTTGTGGGGTTCGCGCGTGACGGCTTACCTGGACCGCGAAGACCACACCCACGACACGGCCCTGCAATACATCGGCAAGGGCTTGCGCGCCACCTACGACTGGCGCGTGCAGCGTGCCGCCAAGGATGGCCCGGAAGCCATCATCCAGCGCCACGCGCAGTTCGAGCAATCGGCCAAGCTGCTGCCGATCCTGCAGCAGCAGGGCGTGAGCATCATCGCCGGCACGGATGCGGGTTTCCTCAATTCCTTCGACTATCCGGGCCAGGCCCTGCATGACGAAATCGGCCTGTACGTGCAGTACGGCCTGACGCCCCAGCAAGCCTTGCAGTCGGCCGTCATCAACGGCCCGCGCTTCCTGGGCAAGCTGGACCGCTATGGCAGCGTAGCCGCAGGCAAGGCGGCCGACCTGCTGGTGCTCGACGCCAATCCGCTGCAGGACATCGGCGCCACGCGCCAGATCCGCCTGGTGGTCAGCCGCGGCACCGTGTATGACCGCGCCAAGCTCGATCAAATGCTGGCCGATATCCGCGCCTGGGTGGCCAAGCAAGAGGCGGCGCCCGCCAAGTCCTGATTTTCGCCTCCCTCATGGAAAAAGCGGCCGGGTGATACCGGCCGTTTTGTTGTCAGGCGCGCAGCAAGCGCAGGCTTCCCCGGCCTGTGCTGTGGCCTCGCGGCTGGTAAAATGGCGCTATTCGCAATGACCGCCTGAGAGCAGCCGCCATGTCCACACTCGATCACACCCCGCCCGCCGTTCCATCCTCCATCACCATCACGCGTCCCGACGATTGGCATTTGCACCTGCGCGATGGCGCCGTCATGGCCAGCGTGCTGCCGCACAGCGCGCGCCAGTTTGGCCGCGCCATCGTCATGCCGAACCTGAAGCCGCCTGTCACCACCACAGCCGATGCGAGCGCCTACCGCGAGCGCATCCTGGCCGCCGTGCCGGAGGGCGTTAACTTCGATCCATTGATGGTGCTGTACCTGACCAACAACACCTCGCCCGACGAAATCCGCCGCGCGCAGGACAGCGGCATCGTGCAAGCCGTGAAACTGTATCCGGCCGGCGCCACCACCAACTCCGACTTGGGCGTGACCGACCTGAAGAACTGCTACAAGGTGCTCGAAGTGATGCAGGAAGTGGGCATGCCCTTCCTCGTGCATGGCGAAGTGACGGACCCGGAAATCGATATTTTCGATCGCGAAGCCGTCTTCATCGAGCGCGTGATGCGCCCGCTGCGCAGCGCCTTCCCCGCTCTTTCGGTGGTGTTCGAGCACATCACCACCAAGGACGCGGCACAGTACGTGGCCGAAGCGGAAGGCCCGATCGCCGCCACCATCACGGCGCATCACCTGCTGTACAACCGCAACGAGATTTTCAAGGGCGGCATCCGTCCGCATTACTACTGCCTGCCTATCCTCAAGCGCGAAGAACACCGCCTGGCGCTGATGACGGCGGCGGCCAGCGGCGACGAGCGTTTCTTCCTCGGCACGGACTCGGCGCCGCACGCGCAGGGCGCCAAGGAAATGGCATGCGGCTGCGCCGGCTGCTACACGGCCCTGCATGCGATGGAAATGTATGCCGAAGCGTTTGAACGCGCCGGCGCGCTGGATAAACTGGAAGCGTTTGCCAGCTTCCACGGCCCGGCATTCTACGGCGTGCCGCGCAACACGGACAGCATTACCTTGCGCCGTGAAAGCTGGACCTTGCCAGCCTCGCTGCCGCTGGGCGACAGCCATGTGATTCCACTCAACGCGGGTGAGCAGATTAACTGGAAAATGGTGTAATCAGCGCATGCTGCCATCGATAGACTGGACCCGCCCCTGGTTTGCCACGGTGCTGCCGGCGCGGCAACAGCTGGACCTGCAGCGCGACACGGTGATTGCCGCGCTGAACGGGCGGGCGCGGGCGCTGGACTTGCGCAACCCGTCCGGCCTGCCGCTGGCCTTCGTGCCACAAGCCGACCTGCCCGAAGGCGTGGCGTACGAAGAGTTTATCGGCGCGACGGGCGGCGTGCCCACGCGCGACAACCTGCACGATTTTTTCAATGCGCTGGTGTGGCTGACTTTTCCCCGCATCAAGCGGCAATTGAACGCCTTGCAGGCGGCGCAGATCGCCCTGTCGGGCGTGGGGAAATCGCGCGGGCCGGCACGCGATGGCGCGACGATATTTGACGAAAATTCCGCCCTGCTGGTGCTGCGCGACGGCGATGCCGGACGCGCGCTGGACGCGGCCTTGCGCGGGCACGACTGGCGCGGCGCGTTTATTGCGCAGCGCGAGAAATTTGGCGCAGGAGGCGACGCCGAAGTCTGGCTGTTCGGCCACGCGCTGATGGAAAAACTGGTGGCGCCGCGCAAGGCCATCACGGCGCATACGCGCGTCATTTTCGCGGACGATGCCTACTTTGCGCTGGACGATGCCGCGCGGCGCGCCTGGCTTGACGCGCGCGTGGCGCAAGACCTGGTGACGCAGGGCTTGAGCACGGCCGATTTCACGCCGCTACCCGTGCTGGGCCTGCCCGGCTGGAGCGAGAACCAGGACGACGATTTCTACAACGACGCGGCGGTGTTTCGCCCGAAACGCCAGCCGTCCGCGCCACCACAATGACAGCAGGCCGCGGGTACTGCGAGAGAGACGATACATGGAAAAAGTGATACGCTGGGGCATACTCGGTACTGGAAAAATCGCCCGCGCAATGGCCATCGGCTTGCACGACGCGCCCGGTGCGCAACTGGCGGCGGTGGCCTCGCGCAGCAGCGCCGGCGCCCACGCCTTCGGCGCCGAATTCGGTGTTGAGCACTGCCATGGCTCCTACCAGGCGCTGGCCGATGATGCCGGCGTGGACGTCATCTACATCGCCACGCCGCATACCCTGCATGCGGAAAACGCCCTGATGTGCCTGGCCGCCGGCAAGCATGTCGTCTGCGAAAAGCCGTTCACCATGAATGCGCGCGAAGCGCAGGCCGTGGTCGACCTGGCGCGCGAAAAAAAGCTGTTCCTGATGGAAGCCATGTGGAGCCGTTTCCTGCCAGCCGCGCAGGAAGCCCAACGCATCATCGCCAGCGGCGAGATCGGCGTGTTGCAGCAGGTGCAGGCCGATATCGGCTTTGTCGCCAACTTCCCGCCCGAGCACCGCATGTACAATCCTGACCTCGGCGGCGGCGCGCTGCTCGACGTGGGCATCTATCCGCTGTCGATGGCGGCCTTCTTCCTCGGTCCCGTTTCCGCCGTGCAGGCGCTGGCCGAGATGGGCGCCACCGGCGTCGATGAACAGGTGGTGTTTTCGCTGCTGCACAAGGGCGGCGGCACGTCGTCGTGCGCCTGCAGCCTGCGCGCGCAAACGCCGACGGAAATGCTCATCTCCGGCAGCCTGGGACGCATCCGCCTGCCCAGCCGTTTCTACAAACCCGATCACCTGGTGGTCGAGATGATGGATGGCGAGCGCCGCGTCGTGGACGCGCCTTACCTGGGCAACGGCTACACGCATGAAGCCATCGAGGCGATGCGCTGCATCCGCGCCGGCCTGCTGGAAAGCCCCGTCATGCCGCACGCTGACAGCGTGGCGCTGATGCACAACCTTGATACCATGCGTGGCCAGATCGGCCTCGTTTATACCGCCGACCAGGCGTAAACAGGAATCCCATGACATCGCATTCTTCCCGTCCCAGCCTGAAAACCGTCCTCATTGCCAGCGGGGTGGTGCTGACCCTGGCGATGGGCGTGCGCCATGGCCTGGGCTTCTGGATGCAGCCGATTTCGCAAGCCAACGGCTGGACACGCGAAACCTATTCGCTGGCGCTGGCCATGCAAAACCTGATGTGGGGCGTCTTTGGCCCGTTCGCCGGCATGGCCGCCGACCGCTTCGGCACCATGCGCGTCGTCATCATCGGCGCCATCAGCTATATGGCCGGCCTGGTGTGGATGGCGCTGGTGACGCAGCCTACCCTGTTCATCGTCGGCTCGGGCATCTTCATCGGCCTGGCGCTGGCCTGCACGGCGTTTGGCGCCATCAGCGGCATCATCGGCCGCAGCGCGCCGCCCGAGCAGCGCTCGTGGGCTTTCGGCATTTCATCGGCGGCCGGCTCGTTCGGCCAGTTCCTCATGATGCCGGTGGAGCAGCAACTGATTTCCGCCGTGGGCTGGCAGAACGCCTTTTATGTGCTGGCCGTGCTGGTGCTGCTGGCCATGATCCCGATGGCCTTTTACTTGCGTGAACCACCTGTCACGCATGCCGGCGGTCCGCAGCAAAGCGTGGGCGCCGCCTTCAGCGAAGCCGTCGCCAACCGTTCCTTCTGGCTGCTGCTGGCCGGGTATTTCGTCTGCGGTTTCCAGCTGGTCTTCATCGGCGTGCACTTGCCCGCCTACCTGAAGGACCAGGGCTTGATGAATCCGAATATCGCCGTCACGGCGCTGGCGCTGATCGGCCTGTTCAACATCGTCGGCTCCTACTACGCTGGCAAACTCGGTGGCAAGATCGCCAAGCGCTATCTGCTGTCGGCCATCTACGTGGCGCGCGCGGTGGTCATCACCTTGTTCCTGCTGGCGCCCTTGTCCGCATGGTCCGTGTATTTGTTCGCCGCCGGCATGGGTGTGCTGTGGCTGTCGACGGTGCCGCTGACGAACGGCATCATCGCCGGCATCTTCGGCGTCAAGCATCTGTCGATGCTGGCCGGGATGGTGTTCTTCTCGCACCAGGTGGGCAGTTTTCTCGGTGCCTGGCTGGGCGGCTACCTGTACGAGCATCAGGGCTCGTATCACGCTGTCTGGCTGATCACCATCGGCCTGGGCCTGCTGGCCGCGCTGATCAACCTGCCCATCGACGAGCGCGCCGTCAAGCGCGCGGCGGTGGCCGCGTAATGGCCAGCTGGCGCACCTGGCTGTGGCGCCTGGCTGGCGCCGCGCTGCTGGCCATCGTCTTCCTGGCCTATCTGCGCCCCGATTTCATGCTCGACCTGGCGAACCGCTTCTGGATGTGCATGTAGGCTGTGCGGGCGCAAATGTGCTGGTGGTTTGTCGGATTACGCTGGAAGTCGGATTACGCGCTACGCGCTAATCCGACCTACCCGACTTGGCGTGTGCATCTTTGCGTAGGTCGGATTAGGCCGCAGGCCGTAATCCGACAATGCCCGAAAATTGGCAAGGCCGATGTGGCTCAGGCCGCAGGCCGTAATCCGACAACACCTTGAACCCATGCGATACCGACGCGCATCCCAGCCAGGCGGCAGCTTTTTCTTCACGGTGGTGACGGCGCATCGCCGGCCTGTCCTTGCGTCGGCAACTGCCGTGGATTTGCTGCGGGATGCATTCCGCGCCGTGCGTCAGCAGCGGCCATTCGATATCGACGCCATCGTCATTCTGCCCGATCACTTGCATTGCATCTGGACCTTGCCCGACGGCGATGCCGATTTCATGACGCGCTGGCGCTTGATCAAGACGTGGTTCAGCAAGCGTAGCGATCTGAAACCTATCTGGCAGCAGCGGTATTGGAAGCACGTCTTGCGCGATGAGCGCGACTTCGCCAATCATGTCGATTACATTCATTACAATCCGGTCAAACATGGCTTGGTGGGCAAAGTCATCGATTGGCCGTATTCCAGTTTTCACCGGTATGTCAGGCAGGGATGGTGTGCGGCGGATTGGGGCGGGGATGGTGTGGATGTGGCGGGTGTTGGGCGGGAGTGAGGGGCGCCAACAATGTTGTTGGATTACGCGCTGCGCGCTAATCCGACCTACCATGGCGTATTTTTTGCGTAGGTCGGATTAGGCCGTAAGGCCGTAATCCGACAACATCCGCAAGCCTGCGATACCTGACCTATACTTTCAAAAATTCCTCTTTGCCACCCAGCCAGCGCGCCAGGTGCGCTTCCACGGTGCTTGCTGCGGCCGCCGTGGTGGCGTGCAGCAGATCGTGCGCCACGTCGCGTGCCTGATCTACCAGCCATTGATCCGTTTCCAGGTCGGCGAAGCGCAGCATGGCCTGGCCGGACTGGCGCGCGCCGAGGAACTCGCCGGGGCCGCGGATTTCCAGGTCGCGGCGGGCGATTTCAAAGCCGTCCGTGGTTTCGCGCATGGTCATCAGGCGCTGGCGCGCCACGCCGCCCAGCGGGCCCTGGTACAGCAGCAGGCAGACGCTGGCCGCCGTGCCGCGTCCCACCCGCCCGCGCAGCTGGTGCAGCTGCGACAAGCCGAAACGCTCGGCGTGCTCGATCACCATCAGCGAGGCGTTCGGTACGTCGACGCCCACCTCGATGACGGTGGTGGCCACCAATACGTGGATATGCCCGGCGATGAAGGCATCCATCACTTCCTGCTTTTCCGCCGGTTTCAAGCGGCCGTGCACCAGGCCCACCTGCAGCGCGGGTAGGGCTTCGGCCAGCATCATGCAGGTGTCGGTGGCCGTCTGCAGCTGCAGCGCTTCCGATTCCTCGATCAGCGGGCAGACCCAGTACACTTGCCGGCCTTCCAGCGCAGCCGCATACACGCGGGCGATGACTTCGTCTCGCCGGTTCTGGTCGATGGCGCGCGTGACGATGGGGCTGCGGCCCGGTGGCAGCTCGTCGATCACCGACACTTCCAGGTCGGCGTAATACGTCATCGCCAGGGTGCGCGGGATGGGCGTGGCCGACATCATCAGCTGGTGCGGCACGGCCGCGCTGTCGCCCTTGTTGCGCAGGGTCAGGCGCTGGCCCACGCCGAAGCGGTGCTGCTCGTCGACGATCACCAGGCCCAGTTTGGCGAACAGCACGTTGTCCTGGATCAGCGCGTGCGTGCCGATCACCAGTTGCGCTTCGCCCGATTCGATCAGGGCCAGCGCCGCCGTCTTTTCCTTTTTCTTCAGGCTGCCCGTCAGCCATGCCACCTTCACGCCCAGCGGCTCCATCCAGGCGGCGATCTTGCGGAAGTGCTGCTCGGCCAGGATCTCCGTGGGTGCCATCAGCGCGGCCTGGTAGCCGCTGTCGATGGCTTGCGTGGCCGACAGGGCGGCGACCACCGTCTTGCCGCTGCCGACGTCGCCCTGCAGCAGCCGCTGCATCGGGTAGGGCTGGCGCAGGTCGGCGCGGATCTCGTCGAGCACGCGCGCCTGCGCGCCCGTCAGCTTGAAGGGCAGGGCCGCGCCAAAGGCTGCCGAGAGGCTGCCGACGATGGGCAGCGAGGCGGCGCCTTTCGAGCGGCGTGCGCGCTGGGCGCGTTTCAGCGACAGCTGCTGCGCCAGCAGTTCATCGAACTTCATGCGCACCCAGGCTGGATGCGAGCGGTCCATCAGCGCGCTTTCATCGATGTCCTGCGGCGGATAGTGCAGCAGGTGCACGGCGGCGCGGAACGGCGACAGCTGCATCTCGCGCAGCAGCTGCTCGGGCAGGGTATCCTGCCAGTCGATGCGGCGCATGGCGTCGGCGATCTCGCGCCGCAGCACGTGCTGCGACAGGCCTTCGCCGGACGGATACACGGGCGTGAGGGCCGTGGGCAGCGGCGCGCCTTCGTTGACCACCTTATACGTCGGGTGCACCATCTCGGCGCCAAAAAAACCGTGTTTGAGTTCGGCGCGCGCCCGCACGCGCGTGCCTTCGGCCAGCTGCTTGACCTGGCTGCCGTAGAAATTCATGAAGCGCAGCAGCAAATTGCCCGTTTCGTCGGCGATCGTCACCAGCAATTGCTTGCGCGGCTTGAAATTGACTTCGCACTTGGTGACGATGCCCTCGACCTGCCACGACTCGCCGCCGCGCAGGCAGGCGTCGCGGATGGTGTAGACCTTGGTTTCGTCCTCATAGCGCATCGGCAAATGCAGCACCAGGTCCATATCCGTGCGCAAGCCCAGCTTGGCCAGCCGGCTTTCCGTACTGACCACCTTTTTGGCGGCTTTCGGCTTCGCGGCAGGCTTGGCGGCAGGTGGAAGATCAGGCTTTGGATCAGGCATATGCAAGGTTTTGGTGCCATTAGCGCAGGTTTTTATGCCGCTAGCGTAAAATAGAGGGTTGTCCGGCACACCCTGTGCGTACCGCAGTCGTAAATTGTTGCGGCGGATTATTGTAATGCCTGTATAGGCGCACAGTATAGTGCCAGATGTTCCATTGCGCACTCCTAATCATTTTTGACGTACTTTTGAAGCAAAACGCATGTATTCGCTTTCCGATTTCGATTTTAATTTGCCGCAAGAAAACATTGCGCAAACTCCGCTGGCCGAGCGCAGCGCCTCGCGCCTTTTGCACCTGGACGGCGACGCCCTGGTCGACCGCCAGTTCGCCGACATCGTCGGACTGTTGCAGGCGGGCGACCTGCTGGTGATGAACGACACGCGCGTGCTCAAAGCGCGCTTCTTTGGTGTCAAGGAAAGCGGCGGCAAGATCGAGGCGCTGGTCGAGCGCGTACTCGACGAGCGTACCGTGCTGGCCCAGGTGCGCGCCTCGAAGTCGCCGCCGCCCGGTTGCCGCATCCGCCTGGCCGACGCCTTTGACGTCACGGTAGGCCAGCGCGCCGGCGAATTCTTTACCCTGCACTTCGAGGCCGACGTGTTCGAACTGATCGAGGCGCATGGCCGTTTGCCGCTGCCGCCCTACATCGAGCACGATGCGGACGAATTCGACGAAACGCGTTATCAAACCGTCTTCAACAAGGTACCGGGCGCCGTCGCCGCGCCGACGGCCGGCCTGCATTTCGACCAGGCCCTGCTTGATCAATTGAAGGCCAAGGGCGTCAATTTTGCCTATGTGACCCTGCACGTGGGCGCCGGCACCTTCCAGCCCGTGCGCACGGAAGTACTGGCCGAACACAAGATGCATACCGAGTGGTACACCATGCCGCAGGAAACCGTCGACGCCGTGCGCGCCGCCCAACTGGCCGGGCGCGACGTCGTGGCCGTCGGCACGACCAGCCTGCGCGCGCTGGAATCGGCCTCGCAAAGCGGCCAGCTGGTGGCGGGCAGCGCCGATACGGCCCTGTTCATCACGCCCGGCTATGCCTTCAAGACGGTGACGCGTTTGATCACCAACTTCCATTTGCCGAAGTCGACCCTGCTGATGCTGGTGTCGGCCTTTGCCGGCTATGAGCCGATCCGCAGCGCCTATGCGCATGCGATCGCGCAGAATTACCGTTTCTTCAGCTATGGCGATGCGATGCTGCTCACCACGCAATCGCGCGCTGCGTTGAACCTTGATACTCCCGTGAAAGACTGACATGCTGGAATTTACATTACTCAAGACCGACACGAGCGGCCTGACCAAGGCACGCCGCGGCACCTTGAAACTCAACCATGGCGTCGTGCAGACGCCGATCTTCATGCCAGTGGGCACTTACGGCTCCGTGAAAGCCATGTCGCCGCTGGAACTCAATGAGATCGACGCGCAGATCATTCTGGGCAACACTTTCCACTTGTGGCTGCGTCCAGGCAACACCGTCATGGAGAAATTCGGCGGCTTGCATGGTTTCATGGGCTGGAACAAGCCGATTCTGACGGATTCGGGCGGCTTCCAGGTGTTTTCGCTGGGCGCCATGCGCAAGATCACGGAAGAGGGCGTGCATTTCAATTCGCCCATCAACGGCGATAAATTGTTCCTCTCGCCTGAAGTATCGATGCAGGTGCAGCGCGTCCTGAATTCGGACATCGTCATGCAGTTCGACGAATGCACGCCGTATGAAATCCAGGGCCGCCCGGCCACCATCGAGGAAGCGGCCAAGTCCATGCGCATGTCCTTGCGCTGGGCGCAGCGCTCGAAGGATGAGTTCCACCGCGGTGAAAATCCGAATGCGCTGTTCGGCATCGTGCAGGGCGGCATGTTTGAAATGCTGCGCGACGAGTCGCTGGCCAAGCTGGAAGAGATCGATTTCCCCGGCATCGCCATCGGCGGCCTGTCCGTCGGCGAGCCGAAGGAAGACATGATGCGCATGCTGGCCCACGTGGGCCCGCGCCTGCCGGCCAACAAGCCGCATTACCTGATGGGCGTGGGCACGCCGGAAGACCTGGTGGCCGGTGTGTCGAACGGCATCGACATGTTCGATTGCGTCATGCCGACGCGCAATGCCCGCAATGGCTGGCTGTTTACCCGTTTTGGCGACATCAAGATCAAGAATGCCAAGTACAAGGAAGACCAGGCACCGCTGGACGAGACCTGCAGCTGCTACGCCTGCCGCAATTTTTCGCGCGCCTATCTGCACCATCTGCACCGCTCCAAGGAAATCCTCGGCGCGCGCCTGAACACCATCCACAACCTGCATTACTACCTGGACCTGATGCGCCAGATGCGCGAAGCGCTGGATGAAGACCGTTTCCACGCGTTCACCCTGCAATTCCACGCGGAACGGGCACGGGGAACTTAAGAAATGCTTAGGTTCATGGGCCGCGAGGCCCTGGGCCGATGTTTTCGAGATTGGTGCTTGGACGGGGCGATAAAGCATTGCATAATGCTTTTTTAGCCCCATTTGGAGCTGCCATGCCTGCATTTCGGGGGATGGCCTTTTGCCAATGCTAGAATACAGCGCTGTTTTTTCAAACTGATTAGAACTGGAGTCACCGTGTTTTTCATTTCCAACGCTTACGCGCAATCGACCGATGCCCTCGGCCTCGGCGGCAACCTGACCAGCTTCCTGCCGCTGGTATTGATGTTCGTGGTCATGTATTTCCTGATGATCCGCCCACAGCAAAAACGCGCCAAAGAACAAAAGGCGATGATGGATGCGCTGACCAAGGGTGACGAAGTCGTTACCGCTGGCGGCATGCTGGGCCGTGTTGTCAAGGTAGTGGACGCTTACGTCACCATCGAAGTGGCCAGCGGCACCGAAATCACGGTGCAAAAGAGCTCCATCACGACCTTGCTGCCTAAAGGCACCCTGAAGGCGCTGTAATTCCTCGCCGTCGCTACCTGCTACCTGTGTAGCGACTGACCGGGGCGGCTATCGGCCGCCCTTCGCGACGCCTCCGACGCTCAACACTGAACGCTGAATCAATATGAATCGCTATCCTGCCTGGAAATACATCATCATCGTCGTCGCCTTATTGCTGGGCGCACTCTATACGGCGCCCAATTATTTCGGTGAATCACCGGCGCTGCAAGTAACCAGCGGCAAATCGACCGTCAAGGTGACGAGCGAGCTGATGACGCAAGTCGATCAAATATTGACGAAAGAGAACGTCAAGTCGGAAGGTGTCAGCATGGATGGCGCCGGCAACCTCGCCTCCGTGCGCGTGCGTTTCGCCGATCCCGATACCCAGTTCAAGGCGAAACTGGTGCTGGAAAAGGACCTGAATACCGATCCGAGCGACCCTGCCTACATCGTGACGGTCAACCTGCAAGCCAATACGCCGATGTGGATGCAGAAACTGCATGCCTTGCCGATGTTCCTGGGCCTGGACTTGCGCGGTGGCGTGCACTTCCTGATGCAGGTCGATGCCAAAGCCGTATTGAACAAGAAAGTGCAAGGCATCCAGTCCGCCGCGCGTAGCGTGTTGCGTGACAAGAATATCCGCCACGCCGGCATCGAGCGCGTGGGCGACAGCGTGCAGATCAACTTCCGCGACGCGGAAACGCGCCTGAAGGCCAAGAATGTGCTGTCCGACCAGATGACGGAACTGGCGTTCGCCGATGCGGGCGAAGGCAACGACCTGAAACTGAACATCACGCTGAAACCGGCGGCCCTGAAAGCCACCATCGATGAAGGTGTGAAACAAAATATCTCGACCCTGTCCAAGCGCGTCAACGAGCTGGGCGTGGCCGAGCCGCTGATCCAGCAGCAAGGTCCTGACCGCATCGTGGTGCAATTGCCGGGCGTGCAGGACGTGGCGCGCGCAAAAGCCATCATCGGCCGCACTGCCACCCTGGAAGTGCGCCTGGTCGATGAGACCATCGTGCCGGGCACGGAACTGTCGAGCGCCATCCCGTTCAACTCGGAACTGTTCACCGTCGGCAAGGGCGTGCCTGTCGTGCTGTCGAAAGACGTGATCCTGACGGGCGACTATATTTCCAGCGCCACGGCCAGCTTCGACCAGAACCAGCAAGCGGCCGTGTCGATCGACCTGAACGGCGACGGCGGACGCAAGATGCGCGAAGCGACGCGCGAACGCGTGGGTAAACGCATGGCCATCGTGCTGTTTGAAAAGGGCAAGCCGGAAGTGCTGTCGGTTGCGACCATCCAGCAGGAACTGGGCTCGCGCTTCCAGATCACCGGCATGGGCGGCGCGGAAAACGCCAACGAACTGGCGCTGCTGCTGCGCTCGGGCGCCCTGTCGGCCCCGATGACCGTCATCGAAGAACGCACGATCGGACCGCAGCTGGGCGCGGAAAACATCGCCAAGGGCTTCCACTCGACCTTGTACGGCTTCATCGCCATCGCCATCTTCATGATCGCCTACTACATGCTGTTCGGCGCCTTCAGCGTGCTGGCCCTGGCCGCCAACCTGCTGTTGCTGATCGGCTTGCTGTCGATGATACAGGTGACCCTGACCTTGCCAGGTATCGCCGCTATCGCGCTGGCCCTGGGCATGGCGATTGACGCCAACGTGCTGATCAATGAACGTATCCGCGAAGAGCTGCGCGCCGGCAATACGCCGCAAGCGGCCATCGCCGCCGGCTTCGACCGCGCCTGGGCCACGATTCTCGACTCGAACGTGACCACCCTGATCGTCGGCCTGGCATTGCTGGCCTTCGGCAGCGGTCCTGTGCGCGGCTTCGCTGTGGTGCATTGCCTGGGCATCCTGACCTCGATGTTCTCCTCCGTGTTCGTGTCGCGCGGCGTGGTCAACCTCTGGTATGGCCGCAAGAAAAAGCTGACGACCTTGTCGATCGGCACGGTGTGGGTGCCGGGCACCAGCAAATAAGCGACGGCCCAGCCTGACCCAATAGCGTCAACAGCGATAGCGTCCGGTGGCACAGCCGCCGGACGCACAGAATAGAACTCAGAGGATTTCATGGAATTTTTCCGGATCAAAAAAGATATTCCCTTCATGCGCCATGCGTTGATTTTCAACGTCATCTCGGCCGTGACCTTCCTTGCCGCCGTCTTCTTCCTGTTCCACAAGGGCTTGCACCTGTCCGTGGAATTCAAGGGCGGTACCCTGATGGAGGTGAAGTACCCGAAAGCGGCCAACCTGGAAGGCATACGCGGCACCCTGATCAAGATGGGCTACGAAGAGCCGGGCGTGACCAGCTTCGACACGGCGCGCGACGTCATGATCCGCCTGCCGGTGGAAAATGGCGTCAGCGCCGCCAACACGTCGCAGCGCGTGTTTGACGCGCTGTGCAAGGCCGAGCAGGGCACGGCGAAGGCCATCGACACCGTTACCGAGAAGGGCGAGCATGTGCTCAAGAGCGCCTGCATGGATGCCGCCGGCAATGAGGCGGTGGTACTGCAGAAAGTCGAATTCGTCGGCCCGCAAGTGGGCGAGGAACTGGCGCAGAATGGCTTGAACGCGCTGGTGATGGTGATCCTGGGCGTGATGGCTTACCTGGCCGTGCGCTTCGAGTGGAAATACGCTGTCTCGGCGATTATCGCCAACTTGCACGACGTGGTCATCATCCTGGGCTTCTTCGCCTTCTTCCAGTGGGAATTCTCGCTGACGGTACTGGCGGCGATCCTCGCGGTGCTCGGTTACTCTGTCAACGAATCGGTGGTGATCTTTGACCGTATCCGCGAAAACTTCCGCAAGCAGCGCAAGGCAACCGTGCATGAAGTGATCGACAGCGCGATCACCAGCACCATTTCGCGTACCATCATCACCCACGGCTCGACCCAGATGATGGTGCTGTCGATGCTGATCTTCGGCGGCCAGACCCTGCACCACTTCGCCCTGGCACTGACCATCGGTATCTGCTTCGGTATTTACTCGTCCGTGTTCGTCGCGGCATCGATCGCCATGTGGCTGGGCGTGAAGCGCGAAGACTTGATCAAGCCGGTCAAGGAAAAAGACGAAACCGACGGCGCCGTGGTGTAAGCGCAGTTTGCTGCTAGACGAATTCAAGAACGATCACCCGCGCGGTGGTCGTTTTTTTTTGTAACGGATGACGATGAAGCGTTTGATAGTGTTGGGCATGATGGCGGGCGTGGGCGCGCTGGCCGCTGCCGCGGAGTTGCACCGTGTGGACCGCGATACCATCGCCCTGCGTGGCGTGATCGCCGACGGTGACGTGGACAGGCTGCGGCAGCTGGCCACGCCGGCAACGTCCATGCTGCGCGTAAACAGCGGCGGCGGCGACCCGCAGGCGGCGATGCTGCTGGGACGCTACCTGCGCCAGCAGCAATGGGATGTCGCCATCGATACCGTCTGCGCGGGCAGCTGCGCGCTGTATGTGTTTCCGGCCGCGCGCCACAAGCGGATCCCTGGCGACGCCGTGCTGGCCTTGCAGGCCTCGGCCTTCCAGCGTGCGCAGGCGGACCAGGGGCAGATGCGGCGCACCCTGGTCGAGGCGGGTGTGGCGGCCGAAGACCTCGCTGTGGAAACGGCGGCGCTGGCGGCGCAGCTGGCGCACGTGGCGGCGCTGGAAGCGGTCTTTGCCCGGGAACTGGGTATCGCTGCCGACTTTTACCGCGATTTCAGCCTGGTGGCGGCGCAGGCGGATAGCGTGCGCCAGCGCTTCCCGGACCAGGAGGCGGCCGTCTTCTGGTGGCCGGCTGCGGCGCGCCTGCAGCGCTGCTACGGCATCGCCGGCGTGGCCGAGGGCACGCGCGCGGCGCGCCTGCTGCCCGACGGCTACGTGTATATCCCCGCCTTGTCGGCCCTCGTCATGGGCGACCAGGCGTTGGCGGATTGCCCATGAGCCGCAGCGGCAGGCTGTTCCTGCTGATGGACGCCATGCGCGCCAAGCGCGTGCCCGTCACGGCGGCCCAGCTGGCGCAGCAGCTGGGGGTATCCGAGCGCACGATTTATCGCGATATCCAGACCCTGGCGGAACTGGGCGCGCCGCTGCAGGGAGAGGCGGGGATCGGCTATGTGCTGCGCCGTGGCAGCTTTTTGCCGCCGCTGATGTTTGGCCCCGACGAGCTGGAAGCGCTGGTGCTGGGCGCGCGCTGGGTGCGCCGCCAGGGCGATGCGGGCCTGGCGCAGGCGGCGGAAGCGGCGCTGGCGAAGATCGCGGCCGCTTCGCCGCGCGACCTGCGCGACAGCATGGCCGAGACCAGCCTGTGGGTGCCGCTGGGGCGTCCCGCCGATGGCACGCAGCCGGCCGACCGCCATGTGCAGCCGGTGCGCGAAGCCATCCGCTACGAACAGAAACTCACCCTGGGCTACCAGGATGAACACGGCAGTGCCACCTTGCGCACGGTATGGCCGTTCGCCCTGGCTTTTTTCGAGGGCAAGCGCCTGCTGGCCGCCTGGTGCGAGCTGCGCGGCGACTACCGGCATTTCCGCATCGACCGCATCGCCAGCGTGCAGCAGCATGCGGAACGCTATGCCACGCGGCGCCATGTGCTGCTGGACGCCTGGCGCAAGGCGCACGATATTGATCCGGAATCCTGACAGCGGCTCCTGACAGCGGCTCCTGACAAAAACTGTCAGTGACTGGTTTTACGATGGCGGCTTATTCACTCACCGGAGTTATCCGCCATGCGCCTGTACCACCACCCCATGTCCTCGAATGCCCGCCGCGCCCTGATGACGGCAATCCACCTCGGCCTGACTCTGGAGCTGGCCGAAGTCGACCTGATGAATGCCGATGACCGCCGCCGCCTGGGCGAACTGAACCCGAACGCCAAGCTGCCCGTGCTGGCCGATGGCGCTTTCCTGCTGTGGGAATCGTGCGCCATCATGCAATACCTGGCCGAGCAGGCGCCTGGCCAGACTGTCTATCCGTCGGCACCGCAGGCCCGTGCCGACGTCAACCGCTGGCTGTTCTGGGCCGCACAGCATTTCTCTCCAGCCATTGCCGTGCTGGCCTGGGAACGCGCGTGGAAGGGCATGACGGGCAATGGCGCGGCCGATCCGCTGGAAGAGGCGCGCGGCGAGCATGAATTGCACGCGTGCGCCGTGGTGCTCGATGCGCACCTGGCGCGGCGCGAATGGCTGTGCGGCGAGGCCCTGAGCCTGGCTGATTTCGCCGTGGCCGCGCCGCTGATGTACAGCGAGGCCGTGCGCTTGCCGCTGGCGCCATATGCGCATATCGAGGCCTGGTATGCCCGCGTGCGCCAGCTGCCTGCCTGGCAGCAAACGCATGTGGATTTGGGTGCCGGCTGAATGTGAGCGCTGAATGTGCGCGCTAAGTGTGCCAACGCACGGAGCCGGCGCGGCGCAGCGCATAAGATAGGGCTGTCTCTTTCAGGACATCCCTAGCTTTGGACTTTACCCGCTTTCGAGCGGGTTTTTTTTACCTGGATTTTTGCCCGGGAAGCTTGAAAAATTGACAATGGCGCCGCAAATGGCTTGCAATCCACCGCCCAGAAGGTATGCCATGTTTACGCCACGCCATCCGAAACCGCTGCTGAGTACCCGCGCCATCGCCATGCAAGTGGTCAAACAGGAGCAGGCCAGCCTGGCCGTGGACAAGCACGTGCTGATCGTCGATGCGGTCAAGCCGGCGGCGGCGCCGCCAGTGGGCAAGAAGCCCGCAGGCTAGTGCACCAGCACCTTCAGCAGCGACTGCACTTCATCGTCCGATTCTTCCAGCAGGCGTGACAAGGTCGTGTTCTCGCCGATGACGCAATCGATGCTGCGCGCGGCGCGGGCGGCACGCACGGCGATGGCGGCCGGGCTTTCGTTCAGCGGGGAGGCCACGGGCGCCAGGTCGTTCGCCAGCAGCAAGGTGTCGCCCAGCGATTCAGGAGGGATGGCGCGCAAGCCTTCCCACAGCGACCCGATGGCTTGCATCACCGCTTCCGGCACCTTCAGTTTCGTCAGCACGCCGTGGCCGATGGCTTGCTCGCCATGTTCGACCCAGTCCTGCGGCTCGCCGTCGAGGATGCCGGGAAACTCGGCAGCACGCGACAGCATGTAAAAGCCGCCCACCTCATGCATGATGCCGGCAAACAGGGCCGTATCGGGATCGACCTTGGTGACGCGCCGCGCGATGACCTGCGCCAGCGCCGCCACGTGGGCCGTGTGCTCCCACAGCTGGTTGGCCTTGGCTTGCAGCAAGGGATCGGTGATCGTGCTGCCCAGCTGGCGCACGATCAGCGACGCCACCACGGATTGCAAGGTGCGCACGCCGAGGCGCTGCACGGCGTTGCGCACGCTGGTGATTTCATTGCCGGACCGGTTAAATGCCACGGAATTGGCGATGGCCACCGTGCGCGCCGCCAGCAGCGGGTCGGCCTGCACCAGCTTGGCAGCCGCCTCGATATGGCAGTCGGGGTCGGCCAGCGCCTGCTGCAGCTTGAGCGAAGCGTCCACATTGGCGGGAAAAGTCAGTTCGCCACGACCGGCAAGTGCAGCGATACTTTTAAAGGCGTCGAGTCTGTTCATTGAAAAAATTATACTCGCAATATTTCCATGCGGAACTTTTTAACCGTGATCTTTTCGCAAACAGGCAAGTAAAAGGCAAGCAACTGCCCTGTAAACGCAAAAAGGGCACGCCACTGTATCAGCGGCGCGCCCTTTCAAGGACAGCGATCGTCACGGCGCTGGACAGGACCGCCGCGCAGCAGGTCTTGTCAAGCGCGACTACAGCGATTCGCTGAAGATGGCATCACAGCCTTCGACCAGCTCGTCGCTGTCTTCCAGTTCATCCGTCAGGCCCAGGTCGAAGAGCTCTTCGACGGCGTTCATGAAGCTGTTGTGCTTGGTTGCGCCGATCAGGCGGTAGATTTCACCGTCTTCATTGCGCACGCCGATGATCAGTTTTTCCTGGCGCACCAGTTCCGGCGTGCTGGCGTTGAGCAGCAGGTTGCCGATGATGTGTTTATCGAAATGAGCGGGCTTTTTGCCTTCGAGCAATGAGGTTTTCAACTTGTTTCCTTTGTCTTGTTTGAATGTGTGCTGGATGAATCGTTGGCTGGAGCGTTGGCAATGGTCTGTTTCAGGCCTGCCAGGGTCGCTTCCAGCCGACTGAAATCGTCGTCCGTGTAATTGGCAAACAGCTGCCGGCCTTGCCTTGTCAGCTTGGGGAACACGTCCTGGAACAGCTGTTCCCCCTCTGCACTCAGGCGTACATAGTAGGAGCGCTTGTCGCGTGGGCAACGTTCGCGTATCACCAGCCCCTTGTGTTCCAGCCGTTCCACCACGCCCGTCAACGTGCCCTTGGTGATCAGGGTTTTCTGGCCCAGTTCCTTGTAGGACATGCCAGAGGTGTTGCCGAGCGTGGCAATAATGTCGAATTGCGCATGCGTCAAGCCGTACTGGCGCACGAAGTCGCTAGAAAACCGCTCGAAGTCCTGCATGCATTCGGCCAGCAGCCGGATACTTTTTAAATATCGTTCACCCATGGCAGTGATTATATCCTTCTGTCCCGCTTTTTTCCGCCGCGTCGGATGCGCTGTCGCATGAGGGTCTGGATGGGGCCGAAGTCCGGTATCATGTGTGCAACTCAGCCCTTGCCCCGATTCCGCCCCGCCGATGTCTTTCGCTAATCTTTCCCGTATCGGCCTCGACAAACCGCTGCGCCTGCTGCTGGTCCACGCCGGCGATGCCGAGTCGATCACCTGGGCCGGCCTGGTGCAGCCGCTGCGCCTGTGTGCGCGTGCGCTGGGGCCGGATGCGCTGCGGCTGGACGTGCGCACGCCCGAGCAGGTGGCGCAGCAGGGCGGCAACTGGCATATCGCGCTATTGGTGGCCGATGAAACGGAAGCGCCGTTGCGTGCCGAGCTGTGCCGCGCGGTGATCGAGCGTTGCCGCTCGGCGCCGTTCTGGGGCGGCGTGGGCGCGGCCGTGCTGTGGCTGGCCGACGCGGGCGTCATGGATGGCGTGCGCATCGCCTTGCCCTGGGCCCTGTACGCGGACGCGGAAGCCAAGGCCGAGCGCGCCATCCTGACGCCGCATTTGTTCGACATCGACGGCCCGCACATCACCTGCTGCGGCGGCGCGGCCAGCATCGATTTCTCGCTGACCCTGATCGAGACCATCTTTGGCGCCGACGTGCAGGCGCTCGTCAAGGAAGCGCTGTGCGTGGACAAGGTGCGCGGCAAGGAGGAGCGCCAGAGGGTGGCCCTGCAGGCGCGTTTTGGCGTGCTGCAGCCAAAACTGTCCGAAGCGGTGACCCTGATGGAAGCCAATATCGAGGAACCGCTGTCGACCGACGATATCGCCAGCCTGGTGGGCCTGTCGCGGCGCCAGCTGGAGCGGCTCTTCAAGCAGTACCTGGGCAGCCTGCCGTCGCGCTACTACCTGGAGCTGCGCCTGCAACGCTCCCGGCAACTATTGCTCGATACACATTATTCCATCGTGCAAGTGGGCCTGATGTGCGGCTTTTCCTCCGGTTCGCACTTTTCCACGGCCTTTGGCACCTTGTTCGGCAATACGCCCCGTGAAGAACGCCAGAGAAAGCTCATGCCGCCAGCGTGAGCAAGGCAGGCACAGCTGTGATGAATTGTGAAAATCCTTGTCGCAGATTCAAAAGAGTTTTAGCATCCCGCTTTTTATAATGCTGTACACACGTAGCTGTCGTAGCTGCGGAGTACCTAACATATTGATGGGGAAATGCTATGAATGCCAAGCTTGATTCGACCGTAACGGCTCGTCCAGTCACCCGGGAAACCTTTGACCAGGTACTCGTTCCTACCTACGCTCCCGCTGCCATGGTGCCTGTACGTGGCGCCGGCCTGGATCTGTGGGACCAGTCCGGCAAGCATTACCTCGATTTCACCTCCGGCATCGCCGTCAACAGCCTGGGCCACTGCCACCCTGCGCTGGTCGATGTGCTGACCAAGCAGATCAACAGCCTGTGGCATTTGGGCAACGGCTACACCAACGAGCCTGTG
Organism: Janthinobacterium amylolyticum; assembly: GCF_051380655.1. Taxonomy (NCBI): domain Bacteria; kingdom Pseudomonadati; phylum Pseudomonadota; class Betaproteobacteria; order Burkholderiales; family Oxalobacteraceae; genus Janthinobacterium; species Janthinobacterium amylolyticum. The sequence goes on along the minus strand of NZ_JBNYXL010000013.1, from coordinate 170,571 downwards.
CTGCGCCTGGCCCTGGCATTGACGGAAGCTACTTTTGCTGACCGCGCCTTCTTCTGCAACTCTGGCGCGGAAGCCAATGAAGCGGCCCTGAAACTGGCGCGCAAGTACGCGCACGGCAAATTCGGCGCGCACAAGTCGCGCATCATTTCCTGCTTCAGCTCCTTCCATGGCCGCACCCTGTTTACCGTCTCCGTCGGCGGCCAGGCCAAGTACACGGAAGGCTTCGAGCCGCTGCCGCCATCGATCGACCACATCGCCTACAACGACATCGAAGCGGCGCGCGCCGCCATCGGCGATGACGTGTGCGCCGTGATCGTCGAGCCGGTGCAAGGCGAAGGCGGCGTGGTGCCAGGCAATCCGGAATTCCTCAAGGAATTGCGCGCCCTGTGCGACAAGACCGGCGCCCTGTTGATTTTCGACGAAGTCCAGTGCGGCATGGGCCGCACTGGCGCGTTGTTCGCGTACATGGGCTATGGCGTCACGCCGGACATCCTGACGGCCGCCAAGGCCCTGGGCAACGGCTACCCGATCGGCGCCATGCTGACCACCAATGAACTGGCGCAAACGCTGGCCGTCGGCACCCACGGCACCACCTACGGCGGCAACCCGCTGGCCGCCACCGTGGCCCTGACCGTGCTGGAGACGATCAATACGCCAGCCTTCCTGGCGCGCGTGAAAGAAGCCAGCGTCAACACCATCGCCATGCTGCAAGGGCTGATCACGGATTACCCGCAAGTGTTCTCCGCCGTGCGCGGCAGCGGTTTGCTGCTGGGCCTGGTAGTCAGCGATGCCTACAAAGGCCGCGCGAAAGACATCCAGAAGGCGGCCGAAGCGCAAGGCCTGATGGTGCTGATCGCCGGCATGGACGTGGTGCGCCTGGCGCCGGCCCTGATCGTCTCGGACGAGCAGATCTTTGAGGCGGGCCGTTTGCTGCGCGTGGCCATCGACGGCTTGCTGAAAGCCTGAAGCTAGCTTCGCTCCCTGTTTGTTCACCGGCCCGCCGCCTTTGCCGCGGGCCGGCTTGGTTCTACCCAGCATTGAAGGAGTACCCATGTATGTTGTCCGTCCGGTAGAAATTGCGGATATTGCAGCCCTCGAAGCGCTGGCCGCGGTAACCATGCCGGGTGTCCATACCCTGCCGAGGACGCGCGAGAAAATCGCCGCCTCCGTCGAGCGCTCCATCGCCTCGTTTGCCGCCCACGTCGACATCCCCAGCGAAGAGTCGTATCTCTTCGTGCTTGAATCCCTGCTCGACAAGAGCATCTTTGGTACGGCCGCCATCTTCGCTTCGGCCGGCTCGAACGGCACCTATTTTTCCTTCCGCAACGATGTTATCCAGCAAGTCTCGCGCGACCTGAACATCAGTCACAGCGTGCATGCGCTGACCCTGTGTTCCGAGCTGACGGCGTACTCGCAGCTGTCCGGCTTCTATGTGCGCAACATGGAGCAGGCGGGCCTGGAAGCGGCCTTGCTGTCGCGCGCGCGGCTGCTGTTCGCCGTGCTGGCGCCGCACCGCTTCGGCGACCGTTTCTTCGTGCCGCTGGCCGGCATCACGGACGCCAACGGCCAGTCGCCATTCTGGGATGCGCTGGGACGCAAGTTCTTCCAGATGGATTTCCTCGATGCCGAGAAAGTCATCGGCGGCGCGCGCAACCGCACCCTGATCGTCGAACTGATGCCGCATTACCCCGTCTACGTGCCGCTGCTGCCCGGCGACGCGCAGGCGGCCATGGGCCAGATCCACCCGAGCGGTGAACTGGCGTTCAATTTGCTGACGGAAGAAGGCTTCGAAGCCGACGACTACATCGACATTTTCGATGGCGGCCCGATCCTGCAGGCGCACAAGCATGCGCTGCGCTCGTTTACGGGATCGCTCACGCGCCGCGTGGTCGCCGGCGTCACGCCCAGCCGCACGGGCCTGAAAGTGCACTACGCGGTCGCTTCCGGCGCCGAGCGCAATTTCCGCGCCGTCACCTTCACCTGCGATGCGCTCGAAGCGCAGGACAGCATCGGATTGCCGGCGGAACTGCTCGAGGCGCTGGCCGTGGCCGAAGGCGACAGCGTCATTTGCGTGCGTATCTAAGGAGTTAATTTTATGCTAGTAGTACGCGCCATCAACGCCAATGATCTCGATGCCCTGTATGGCCTGGCCAGCCAGGTCGGCACCGGCATGACCACGCTCAAGCCGGACATGAAAATGCTGGGCGACCGCCTGGCCATTGCCTGCGCCTCGTTCGCCGAAACCATCCCGCCCGAAAAGCGCGACTACATGTTCGTCATGGAGGATACCGATACGGGCCGCCTGGCCGGCGTGTGCGCCATCAAGGGCGCCGTGGGCCTGGACGAGCCGTTCTATAACTACCGCATCGGCACCCTGGTGCACTCGAGCCGCGAGCTCGATGTATTTACGCGCATGGAAACACTGTACCTGTCGAACGACCTGACGGGCAGCACGGAACTGTGCTCGCTGTTTTTGCATCCCGATTACCGCAGCGGCAACAACGGCAAGTTGCTGTCGAAAAGCCGCTTTCTCTTCATCGCCCAGTTCCCGCACCTGTTCACGGAAAAGCTGATCGCGGAAATGCGCGGCTACCAGGCGCCGGACGGCAGCTCGCCGTTTTATGAAGGCCTGGGCCGCCACTTCTTCAAGATGGATTTCCACCACGTCGACGACTTGACGAGCCTGGGCAAGAAATCCTTCATCGCCGAACTGATGCCGCGCCAGCCCATGTACGTGGCCTACCTGCCCGACGAGGCGCAGGAAGTCATCGGCAAGGTGCATCTGAGCACGGCGCCCGCGCGCCGCCTGCTGGAGCAGGAAGGCTTGCACTTCGAAGGCTATGTCGATATTTTCGACGCCGGTCCCGTGCTGCAGGCACGCGTCTCCGAGCTGCGCGCCATGCGCGACAGCATGCCGGCCGTGCTCGACGCCGCGACTGTGCCAGTGCCTGCGCCGGAAGCGTGCGGCGACGCCGCGCAAGCCGAGCCGTACCTGGTGTCGAACACCGACCTGAAAGATTTCCGCATGATCGTCACCAGCGCCAATCCGCACAGCGGCAAGATTGCGCTGGACGACGCTGAACTGCATCTGCTGCGTAGCCACAACGGCGACACCGTGCGCACCTTGTCACTCAACCCGAGGAAGCATCCCCATGTCTAAATCGTCCAACCTTCATTCATCTACCGCAGCATCGAACTGCATCAACGGCGCCTGGCTGCCAGGCACGGGCCGTGAACTGATCACCATCGATCCGTCGAACGGCAAGCAGACGTGGGCCAGCCTGGAAGCGACGCAAAACGAAGTCGAACAGGCTTGCCAGGCCGCCCGCACCGCGTTTGAAGCGTGGGCCGACACGCCCGTCGAAGAGCGCATCGCCATCTGCGTGCGTTTTCGCGAGCTGCTCAAGGAACATGCGGAAGCGCTGGCGCTTTTGATCTCGGAAGAAGTGGGTAAGCCGCTGTGGGAGTCGCGCACGGAAGTGGCCACCATGGCCAACAAGATCGATATCTCGGTGCAGTCGTACCACGCGCGCACGGGCATCACGCAAAGCAAGATCGCCGATGGCGACGCCGTGCTGCGGCACCGACCGCATGGCGTGTTCGGCGTCTTCGGCCCGTACAATTTCCCCGGCCACCTGCCGAACGGGCATATCGTGCCGGCCCTGATCGCCGGTAACACCATCGTCTTCAAGCCCAGCGAATACGCACCGCGCACGGCCATCAAAACCGTGCAACTGTGGCAGCAGGCAGGCTTGCCCGATGGCGTCGTCAACCTCGTCAACGGCGGGCGCGACACGGGCGTGGCGCTGGGTGCGAACGCCCTGCTCGACGGCGTGCTGTTTACGGGTTCCTGCCAGACGGGCATCAGCCTGCACCGGCAGTTCGGCGGCCAGCCGGGCAAGATGCTGGCGCTGGAAATGGGCGGCAATAACGCCCTCGTCGTGTGGGACGTCAAGGACGTGGACGCGGCCGTGCACCACGCGATCTTCTCCGCCTTTGTTTCGGCCGGCCAGCGCTGCACCTGCGCGCGCCGCCTGGTGGTACAGGATAATGCCGCCGGGGTGGCTTTCATAGCGCGCCTGGTGGAGGTGGCGGCGAAACTGGGCATCGGTGCCTCCGATGCGCAGCCGCAGCCGTTCATGGGCCCAGTCGTGTCGAGCGCCGTGGCCGCGCGCCTGGTGCAGGCGCAGGCGGACATGGTCGCCAAGGGCGGCACCACCTTGCTGCAGATGCGCCAGTTGAATCCCGAGGCGGGCTTTGTCACGGCCGGCATCGTCGACGTCACCAACGCCACCGGCATCCCCGACGAGGAATGGTTCGGTCCTTTGCTGCAAGTGATACGCGTGGCTGATTTCAATGCCGCGCTGAAGGTTGCCAACGCCACCGAATTCGGCCTGGCCGCCGCGCTGCTGTCCGACGACCCGGCCCTGTGGCAGACTTTCCAGACGCGCGCGCGGGCCGGCATCATCAACTGGAACCGTCCGACCACGGGCGCGGCCAGCACGGCGCCGTTCGGCGGCGTCGGCAAGTCGGGCAACCACCGTCCGAGCGCCTACTACGCGGCCGACTACTGCGCCTATCCGGTCGCTTCGATCGAGAACAGCGCACTGGAAATGCCGGCCAAGCTGTCGCCCGGCCTGAATTTTTAAGATCAAGGTTTATCAAGGAATCCCCATGCACAGCACGCGCGAATACAACTTTGACGGCCTGGTTGGCCCATCGCATAACTATGCGGGACTATCGTTCGGCAACGTGGCCTCGTTCAGCAATGTGAAAAGCGCCTCGAATCCGAAACAGGCCGCCTTGCAGGGCCTGGCCAAGATGCGCGCCCTGGCCGCGCGCGGTTTTGCGCAAGCCTTGCTGCCGCCGCAGGACCGGCCGAATTTCCGCCTGCTGCGCTCCATCGGTTTCACGGGCACGGATGCCGAAGTGCTGGCGCGCGCCTACAAGGAGTCGCCGGTGATCCTGGCCTGCGCGTATTCCGCCTCTCCCATGTGGACGGCGAACGCCGCCACGGTCAGCCCGTCGGCCGACACGCAGGATGGCCGCGTGCATTTCACGGCCGCCAACCTGAATAACAAGCTGCACCGCGCCTTCGAGCACGCGCAGTCGGCGCGCAGCCTGCGCGCCATTTTCAAGGACGAGCAGCACTTTGCCGTGCACGACGCGCTGCCGTCGACGCCTGCCTTTGGCGACGAAGGCGCGGCCAACCACACGCGCCTGGGCGCCAGCCACGGCGCGCCGTCGGTTGAATTGTTCGTGTATGGTCGCGTGGAGTTCGATCCGTCGGCACCGAGTCCGAAGCGCTACCCGGCACGCCAGACCCTGGAAGCGTCGCAAGCCGTGGCGCGCCTGCATGGCCTGGATGCCAAGCGCACGGTGTACGTGCAGCAGAACCCGGATGTGATAGACCAGGGCGTGTTCCATAACGACGTCATCGCCGTCGGCAACGGCAATGTGCTGTTCTATCACGAGCAGGCGTTTGCCGACGAAGAGGCCAGCCTGTCGCAGCTGCACCGCGCCGTCGCCGCCACGGGCGCCGAGTTGCACGCGCTGCGCGTGGACACGGGCCAGGTGCCGATCGCGGACGCCGTCAGCAGCTATCTGTTCAACAGCCAGTTGCTGACCAGGGAAGACGGCAGGATGGCGCTGGTGATTCCACAGGAATGCCAGGAAAACCGCGCCGTGTCGCGTTACCTGGAAGGCCTGGTGGCCAGCGGCGGCCCGGTCGATGAGCTGATACATTTTGATCTGCGCCAGAGCATGCGCAATGGCGGCGGGCCTGCCTGCCTGCGTTTGCGCGTGGCCCTGACGCAAAGCGAAGCGCTCGCCATGCACCAGGGCGTGATCATGACGGAAGCGCTGTACCAGCGCCTGGTGGCCTGGGTCGAGAAGCACTACCGCGACCATCTGGAGCCGAGCGACCTGGCAGACCCGCAGCTGGCGCTGGAAGTGCACGCGGCGCTTGAAGAATTGACGATCATCCTCAACTTACCTGGATTGTACGACTTGTAGGCCACAGAAAAACACAGAAAAAAATCCGAGACTGACCTTCCGTAGCACAGAATTGGACGGGTGACCCCCGTCTCTTGACACCGCTGCCGCCCAGCCACAAGCCCGAACGACAGCGTTGGACATTCACATTACCGTAATGGAGATGCAAGATGAATCAAACGCCACAAGATTTGCGTACACAAACGCTGGAGCTGATCAAGGGCAAGGCGGCAGCGCCTGTCGTCGAACTGGTGCAAGCCTGGCTCGATTCGCTCGACGCCGAAGACCTGGCAGATATCGCTCCCGATAGCCTGGCGCCTGTGCTGGTGGAGGGCTTTACGCAAGCGGCCAAGCGCACCGGCAACGGCTGCCAGATCGCCAGCCTGCGCTATGCGGATGGCCGTGGCGGCATGGCGAGCGCCTTGCTGATCCTGAACGAAGACATGCCTTACCTGGTCGATTCCATCGTCATGGCCATGCGCCGCCAGCACCTGGTCGCGCGCGGCGTGATGAATACCGTGCTGCCAGTGCGCCGTGCCGTCGACGGCAGTGTGGAAGCGGTACGCCAGGCTGGCGATCCGCTTGAATCGTATGTGCTGGTGCTGCTCGATGAAGAGCTGGCGCCCGACACCCTGGCCGCGCTGGTCGCCGCCATCGACATGGTGGCGCGCGACGCCTTTGTGGTGCGCCGCGACAGCGCCGCCATGAGCGAACGCCTGGCCGCCGTGGCGACGGCTGCCGCCCAGCATGGTGAAGAGGGCGCGGAAGTCGCCGCCTTCCTTGAATGGGCCCGCAGCGGCGGCTTTGAAGTGTTTGGCTATGCGTATTACCGCGTCAAGCCGGGCGTGCGCGAACTGGAACGCGACATTCCTAGCCGCGTCGGCGTGCTGCAGGATACGGCGCACCCGGTCTATGGCACCTGTCTGGCGAATATCCCGGGCGACTTCGACACCCTGGCCAAGCGCGAATCGGCGCTGTCCATCGTCAAGGCCGACGTCGCCGGCACCTTGCACCGCGACCAGCAGCTTGACTTCATCGGCGTGCGCGACACGGACGCGCAAGGCGCGATCCTGGGCGAGCATTGCTTCGTCGGCTTGTTCACCCGTGCCGGCAATTCCACCCCGCTGGCAGCGCTGCCCTTTGCGCGCGGCCGCGTGGCCAAGGTACTGAGCCTGGCCGGCGTGCGCCAGCAAGGCTTCCGCGCAGAGAAATTCCGCGAAATCCTCGAATCGCTGCCGCGCACCGAAGCGCTGGAAGCGGATCTCGACTGGCTGGCGCAAGTGTGCGGCGCCGTCGTCTCGCTGTACAAGCAGCCGCGCACCAAGGTCTTCGCGCGCCGCGACGTGTATGCGCGCCATCTGAACGTGCTGGTCTACCTGCCGCGCGAGCGCTATAGCGCCAGCGTCGCATCGAGCCTGGCGAAAGCCCTGCAAGCGAGTTCCGGCGCCACCCACGTCAGCACGCAAACCCTGGTGGCCGACGGCCCCCTGGCGCGCGTCTACCTGATCGCCCACGCCGCGCGCTACCCGCTGGACCTGGAAACGGATATCGAACAGCCGCTGCTTGGCGTGCTCGATGGCTGGCATAACGGCTTTGCCGCCGTGGCCGACGCCGTGCCCGACGTGGCCCTGCGCACCAGCCTGCGTAAACTCTGCGCTACCTTGCCGCTCGATTATGTGGCCGCCACCGCGCCGGCAGTCGCCTTCCGCGACCTCGACACCATCTTGCGCAATACCGATCCCGCGCACGTTGCCGTGCGCATCGAGACGGGCGCCGTCACGACGATCCGCCTGTACTCGGCCAACAAGGTGCCGCCGCTGTCGACCATCCTGCCGGCCCTGCACAATGCGGGCGTGGCCATCGACCGCGAACAGGCATACTCGATTTCGCCCGCCGAAGGCACGCGCTATTTCGTCACCAGCCTGACGGTCGATGCCGCCAGCGCGGCGAAACTCGCGCAGCCGGAAATCGTCGCCGTGGCGCAGGAACTGTTTGCCGCGCTGTTCAACGACACGGCCGAAGACGGCCGCCTGAATGGCCTGGTCATCGAAGGCGGCCTGTCGACGCGCGAAGTGCAACTGGTGCGCGCCTACACCAGCTACTGGCGCCAGACGGGCAGCCGCTTCTCGGTGCGCTACATTGCCGAAAGCCTGCGCAAGCAGCCGGCCCAGGTCAAGGCCCTGGTCGAGGCATTCCTGCAGCGCTTCGACCCGTCGCTGTCCGACGCGCAGCACGCCGCCGCCCTGGAAAGCATCGCCGCCATCAAGGCTGGCCTGCCTTCCGTGAACCACGCGGACACCGAGGAAATCCTCGGCGCGCTGGCCGACCTGATGGCCGCCACCCTGCGCACCAGCTACTTCCAGAACAATCAACAAGGCGACAAGATCATCTTCAAGTTCGACACCAGCAGCCTGGCGCTGGTGCCGGAACCGCGTCCTTACCGCGAGATTTTCGTCTTCTCGCGCCGCTTCGAAGGCGTGCACCTGCGCGGCGGCCCCGTCGCCCGTGGCGGCTTGCGCTGGTCGGACCGCATGGAAGACTACCGCACCGAAGTGCTGGGCCTCGTCAAGGCGCAGATGGTCAAGAACGCCGTCATCGTGCCGGCCGGCGCGAAGGGCGGTTTTGTCTGCAAGATGATGCCGAAGGACGCCGTGCGTGAAACCATCGCGGCCGAAGGCGAAGCCGTCTACCGCCTGTTCATCTCCAGCCTGCTGGAAGTGACGGACAATCGTTCGCTGGGCAATATCGTCCCGCCGGTTGACACCGTGTGCTTCGACGATGCCGATCCTTACCTGGTGGTGGCTGCCGACAAGGGCACGGCCACGTTCTCGGACATCGCCAACGGCATCGCCGTGCAGCGCGGTTTCTGGCTCGGTGACGCGTTCGCCTCGGGCGGCTCGAATGGTTACGACCACAAGAAGCTGGGCATCACCGCCAAGGGCGCGTTCGAAGCCGTGAAGCGCCACTTCTATGAAATGGACCACGACCTCAATACCACCCCGATCACCATGGTCGGCGTGGGCGACATGTCGGGCGACGTGTTCGGCAACGGCGTACTGCTGTCGCGCCAGCTGAAACTGGTGGCCGCATTCGACCACCGCCACATCTTCCTCGACCCGACACCGGACGTCGCCGTCTCGTTCGAAGAACGCGCGCGCCTGTTCGCCTTGCCGCGTTCCTCGTGGGATGACTACAACAAGGACTTGATTTCGGCGGGCGGCGGCGTGTATCCGCGCTCCGCGCGCTCAATCGAGCTGTCGCCGCAGATCCGCGCCGCGCTCGATATCGCAGAAACTGCGCTGCCACCGGAAGAACTGATGCACCGCATCCTGAAGTCGCCTGTCGACCTGTTCTACAACGGCGGCATCGGTACCTACATCAAGGCTTCCACCGAAACGCACGCGCAAGTGAAGGACCGCGCGAACGACCATATCCGCGTGAATGGCAATGAGCTGCGCGTGAAGGTCGTGTCCGAAGGTGGCAACCTGGGTGCGACGCAGGCGGGCCGCATCGAGTTCGCGCTGGCGGGCGGGCGCATCTTCACCGATGCGATCGACAACTCGGCCGGTGTGGATTGCTCGGACCATGAAGTCAACGTGAAAATCTGGCTGGACGTGGAAGTCAACGCCGGCAAGCTGACGGAAGAAGAACGCAACCGCGAGCTGTATGCGATGACGGACGACGTCGAGCGCCTGGTCTTGCGCGACAACACGCAGCAGACGCATTTGCTGGTGCGCGAATTGCAGGCGCAAAGCGAAAGCGCCGTGCAGGATGGCTATGCCGCGCTGATCGCCAGCCTGGAAGAAGAGGGCGCCCTGTCGCGCGAACTGGAGCAATTGCCGACGGTGGCCGAACTGGCACGCAGGAAGAGCGACGGTCGTGGGCTGACCACGCCGGAACTGGCGGTGGTGATCGCCAACGTGAAGAACCGCTTCAAGCGCATCCTCTCCGCTTTGCCTTTGATCGATGAAACCTGGGCCGAGCCGGTGCTCAAACCGTACTTCCCGTCCCTGCTGGTGGAAACGCGTTCGGCGCTCGACCACCCGCTGGCCAACGCCATCCTGGCGACCGTGCTGGCCAATGAAGTGATCAACCGCTGCGGTCCATTGATGATTCGCGACCTGGCGGCGGAACACGGCGTGGACGAGTCGGCGGTGATCCTGGCCTGGGGCCAGGCATGGGTGGCCTTGAACCTGGCGCCCGTGTTCGACGCGCTCGATGCGGATGCCTTGACGATTCCGCGCGACGTATCGATCAAGGTCGATGCGCAAACGCGCGTGCTGCAGCAGACGATGATCGCCGGCGTGCTGTCCGTGCCGGCCGAGCAGTTGCGCGGCGCCGGCCTGGCCGAGCTGACTGGCCTGTTTGGCGCGGAATCGAAGCGCGAACTGCTGAAAGCCGTCGGCATCAAGTCGGAAGCGGCGCTGGTGCCTGGCCTGAGTCCGGCCTTCGTGCAGGCATGGGACGCGGTCGACGCGCTGGAAGTCGTTGCCGGCTTCCTGTTCCCGGCCCTGTCCGTGCCGCGTCCTGCAGCGATGGACCTGGCCTCCTTCCTGCAAGTGGGCCTGGCCCTGCGCAGCCAGGCGGGCATCGATACGCTGGAACGTGGCCTGAAGCTGGCCGCGCAAGGCAAGTCGCAGGAACAGTTGCGCAACTACGCGCAGCAAGCCCTGCGCCGCACGCAACAGCGCCTGCTGACGCAAGTGCTGGCGCGCGCCGGGCAAGGCAATGCCGGCCAGGCGGTCGATGCGGTGACGGGCGCGCTGGGCCTGTCGGCCTACGTGGCGGCGACGGAACTGGAGCAAGCCATGCTGGACGTGTGGACCTTGTCGGAAGCCGTGAATAAAATCACGGCCAAACCCACGGCGGAAGCGGCGGTGTAATGACGCAAGAAGCTCCACAGGTAGTAACACCGGTAGTGCAGGGCGCTGGCGGCTTGCCGCCGGCCGTGCAGGCGCTGGCGCAGGCTGATTTCAGCGCCGTGGCGCAGCTGTTCGCCAAGGCCGGATTCACGGTGGCCTTGCCGGCGCCCGGCATGCTGCAAGTGCTCAAACCGGGAGACGGCCGCGCCAGCGTGGTCGTTTCGGTGGGCGTGCATGGCGACGAGACAGGACCGATCGAAGTGCTGGCACATCTGCTCGACGCCCTGTCGCGCGATGCGTCGGCCCTGGCCGTCGACCTGCTCGTTTGCGTGGGCAATGTCGATGCGATCCGCGCCGGCAAGCGCTTTATCGACGCCGACCTGAATCGCATGTTCCGCCCCGTGCGGGGCAGCCTGGCGCAAGCGGCGGAAAGCGCGCGCGCCGATGAAATGATCGCGGCGACCAAGGCGTTCTTTGCGGCGGCCGGTCCCGAGCGCTGGCACCTGGATTTGCACACGGCCATCCGGCCTTCCGTGTATCCCACGTTTGCCATCGTGCCGGACCTGGTGGCCGATGCGGCCAAGGCGCAGCTGATAGCCTGGCTGGGCCAGGCCGCCATCGGCGCCATCATCATGAACCCGCAATCGGCCGGCACCTACAGCTACTATTCGGCCGAGCATTGCGGCGCGGCCGCCAGCACGGTGGAGCTGGGCCGCGTGGCCACCCTGGGGCAGAACGATTTGTCCCTGTTCGACGAGGTGTCGCGGGCGCTGGACGGCCTGCTGCGCGGGCTGCCGGCGCAGCCCGTCAAGGCGCAACCGCACGTGTTCAAGGTGGCGCAGGAAATCATCAAGCACAGCGATGAATTCCGCATGGCCTTCGACCGTAGCACGCAGAATTTCACGTCCTTGCCGCAGCATGCGGTGATCGCCAGCGATGGTGACCACGTCTACACGGTGCGGCACGCGGAAGAGCTGGTGGTGTTCCCGAATCCGGACGTGCGCGTGGGCTTGCGCGCGGGGCTGATGGTGGTGCGCGTGTCCTGAACGTGTGTTGTTTGCTATGGCATTGCATGGCGCCAGCCGGGGAAACCCGCCTGGCGCTTTTTCATGTAAAAAATTCTGTACGGAAATAATTATGCATTAGGCAATCATTTGGTTTAGAATATTTGCCCTTTAACAATTTCTGGACCGATCATGTTGAAACGCCTGTTGGCCGCCGTGCTGTGCCTGACCCTTTCCAGCCTGCTGTCTGCCGCCCATGCCGGGGACAAGGCCGGGGACACTTCTGCCGGATCGACGATGACAGCCGAGCAATTCCTGGCGCAGTTGCATTTCCAGCGCGGCAAGATCACCTTGCCCGGCAGTATCGCCACCCTGGATTTGCCGGACAATTTCCGCTACCTGGCGCCCGCCGACGCCGAGCGCGTGCTGGTCGATGCCTGGGGCAATCCGCCCGGCTTCCAGACCTTGGGCATGATCGTGCCCGCCAGGACCAGCGTGCTTGAGCGTGACAGCTGGGGCGTTATCGTCACCTACGAAAAGGAAGGGCATATCAAGGATGACGAGGCGGACAGCATCCAGTACGACGAATTGCTCAAGGATATGCAGGCGTCCGTGCTGGAAAACAATGCGGAGCGCAAGAAGCAGGGCTATCCCGGCATCCATTTGATGGGCTGGGCGGAAAAACCCAGTTATGCCAAGGATACGCACAAGCTGTACTGGGCCAAGGACTTGATGGTCGATGGCGGCGCGCATTCCCTCAACTACAACGTGCGGGTGCTGGGCCGTGAAGGCGTGCTGAACCTGAATGCGATTGCCGGCATGGAGCAGATCGAGGCGATCAAGAAAGAAATGCAGCAGGTGACGGCGTTTACGGAATTTACCGAGGGTAACCGCTACACGGATTTCGACAGCAAGACGGACAAGGTGGCCGAGTATGGCCTGGCGGCGCTGGTGGCGGGCGGCGTGGCCAGCAAGCTGGGCCTGTTTGGCAAACTGCTGGCGCTGCTGCTGGCCTTCAAGAAAGTGCTGATCCTGGCCGTGGTGGGCGGCGGCGCCGCCATCGTCAAGTTTTTCACTGGCAAGCGCAAGGACCAGCCGGCGCCGATACCGCCGCAGCAGTCCGTTGAGCAGCCAGCGCATTTACCAGACGGCAAGGTCAACCTGGACAAGTAAGCGCAACTGGGCCGCAAGGTGCGCTGACGCACACGGGCGCGCCGCCGGAAAACAGCGCCTCGGGTACACTGGCTCATCGTTCACTATCAGGAGTCCGTCATGTCCGTGTCCATGTATCAGGCAACCATTCCCGTCTTCATCCGCGGCTTGCGGGTCGTCTCGGCCCTGCTGGAAAAAGCCCAGGCCCACGTCGAGGAAGATGGCATCGTGCCCGAGATTTTGCTGGGCGCGCAACTGGCGCCCGACATGCTGGACCTGGCGGCGCAGGTACAGCGCGCCAGCGATACCTCGAAGATGTCGGTCGAGCGCCTGAGCGGCGTGCCGGCGCCGAAGTTCGAGGATAACGAAGCGTCGTTCGAGCAATTGCAGGAACGCATCGCCAACACCATCGCTTACATCGACGGCGTCAGCGCAGGGCAGATGGCGGGCAGCGCGCAGAAGGAAGTGGTGTTGAACTGGACCGACGAGGGGACGAAATTCTCGGGCGATAACTACCTGCTCAGCTTTGCCTTGCCGAATTTCTATTTTCACGTTTCCATGGTCCACGCCATCCTGAGAAACAATGGCGTGGCCGTGGGCAAGCTTGACTATCTGGGACCGTACGACTGAGATTGATTAGCGTTGTGGCTGCTGCACCTGGTTCTGCACCGCATTGCCCAGCATGCCGCCGCCGATGACGCCTGCCACGGTCGCCAGCGCCTTGCCGCGGCCGCCGCCCACCTGATTGCCGATCAAGCCGCCGATGACGGCACCCGCGCCGATGCCCACGTAGTTGGGCTGTGCCGGTGCCGGCGCAGGTACTGGCTGCTGGCGCACGGGTTCGCGGTAGGCCGTCTCGCGGTAGCCATCATTGTTGTCGTTGTAGGCAGGGCGCGCTTGCGCCACTTGCGTGTGGCGCACGACGCGCTTGTGCACGACGGGGGCCGGTGCCGGTGCTGGCGCGGCCTGTGCAATGACAGGTGCAGCCAGCGGCGCGGCGACAGGCGCCGCCAGGGCCGCTGCGTTCGCTGGCGTCAGGGCCGCCACGTCGGCAGGTACGGCCGCTGCAGCGGGCACGTTCGCCCGCGAATTGGGCAGGATGCCGGCGATCGATGCCGCGCCCACCAGGCACAGGACGGTGACGGAAATGGCGGCGCCGGCCATCAAGGGGTGGATGCGGCTGGCGGTAGTCGTCGTGTTCATGTGTTCTCCTGGGGGGCAAAGTGTTGCGCTGTTGTTGATGTGTCCAGAGTAGCGGCCGCGCTTGTCCAAGGCTAGGCCATGCGCTGTATCAAACGTAAGCAGGTGTAAGCCGCGCTTTGCAAAGCACAGTAGAATCGGTGCTTCCCTTTTCCGAAAGTCCGCCATGAGCCAGTTATTCACGCCGTATGCACTGGGGCCCCTGCAGGTGGCCAACCGCATCGCCATCGCCCCCATGTGCCAGTACTCGGCAGACAACGGCAACGCCACCGACTGGCACATGATCCACCTGGGGCACCTGGCCCTGTCCGGCGCCGGCTTGCTGATGACGGAAGCGACGGCCGTTTCGCCCGAGGGACGCATCTCGGCCGCGGACCTGGGCCTGTGGTCGGATGCGAATCAAGCTGCGCTGTCCAAGGTGGTGCAGGCGATCCGCCGCCACGCGCCGATTCCGCTGGTGGTGCAGCTGGGCCACGCGGGACGCAAGGCGTCGAGCCGCGCGCCATGGGAAGGTGGTTCCTGCGTGCACCTGGCCGAGGGCGGCTGGCAAACGGTGGCGCCGTCCGCCATCGCCCATGCACCCGGTGAAACCGTGCCGATCGCCCTTGACGAGATGGGTTTGCTGCAAGTGAAGGGTGCCTTTGTCGCGGCCGCCCAGCGCGTGCATGCGCTCGGTATCGACGGCATCGAACTGCACGCGGCGCATGGCTATTTGCTGCACCAGTTCCTGTCGCCGCTGGCCAACCAGCGCACGGATGCGTATGGCGGCAGCCTGGAAAACCGCATGCGCTTTCCGCTCGAAGTGGTTGAAGCCGTGCGCGCCGCCGTGCCCGCCAGCGTGGCCGTGGGCGTGCGCATTTCCGCCACCGACTGGGTCGAGGGTGGCTGGGAAATCGAGCAAAGCGTGCGCTTCGCGCAGGAACTCAAGCAGCTGGGCGCCGACTTCATCCATGTTTCCAGCGGCGGAATCTCGCCGCAGCAGCAGATTCCCGTGGGTCCCGGCTACCAGGTGGCGTTTGCCGAGCGCATCAAGCGTGACAGCGGCTTGCCCACCATCAGCGTCGGTCTGATCACGCAAGCGCGGCAGGCGGAAAGCATCATCGCTGACGGCCAGTCCGACATGGTGGCGCTGGCGCGCGCCATCCTGTTCGATCCGCGCTGGCCATGGCATGCGGCGGCCGAGCTGGGCGCGCAAGTGCAGGCGCCGCCACAGTACTGGCGCTCGCAGCCGCGCGAATACAAGAATTTGTTCGGCGACACGGCACTGGGACAGCGCTGAGGCCGGTTCTGCTACACTGACGCTTCTTTCCCATTTCTCCAGGACGCTTCGACATGCGCCATTGATACTGCCGTGCTGTGCACGGCCTCGCCCTTCCCGCCAGCGCCACGTTGCGCCGCGCGGGTTCGCCAGCCCTGTCTGCACGTACAAGGAGTATCCATGCCCGCATTACTACAACTCGACCGTCTTTCCTTTGTGCTGCCCGATGGCCGCGCCCTGTTTTCCGATTTGCAATTTAGTTTTGCCCCACGGCGTATCGGCATCGTCGGCGATAACGGCGCGGGCAAGAGCGTACTGGCGCGCCTGCTGGCGGGCCAGCTCATGCCGTCGAGCGGCGCCGTACGCCGCGATGGCAGCCTGCATTATGTGGCGCAGGAACTGGAACCCGAGCGCTATCCCAGCGTGGCCGCGCTCGCCGGCATGGCGCCCTTGCTGGCCGCGCTGGAGCGCATCGCGGCAGGCAGCATCGATGACGCCGATTATGCGCTGGTGGGTGAGCGCTGGGATGCCCATGCCCGTTTGCGCCAGGCGCTCGACGCCATTGATTTGCGCCACGTGGATGCCGGCACGCCAACGGCCAGCCTGAGCGGAGGCGAGCGTCAGCGCATCGCCCTGCAGGGTGCCTGGCTGTCGCAGGCGGACTGGCTGGTGCTCGATGAACCGAGCAACCATCTCGATGCGCAGCAGCGTGCACGCCTGGTGGCGCAGATGGCGCGCTGGCCGGGCGGCTTGCTGCTGGTCAGCCATGATCGTGGCTTGCTGCAACACGTCGATGACATCGTTGAACTGTCGTCACAGGGCTTGCGCAGCTATGGCGGCAACTATGCCGCGTACGCGCAGCAGCGCGCGCTGGAACAGGCCGGATTCGCGGCGGCCCTGCAGGCGGAAAAGGCGGGTGCCAGACGCGGACAGCGCGAGGCGCAGCAGCAGATGGAGCGCCAGCAAAAGCGCGTGGCGCGCGGCGAACGTGATGGACGCGAAGGCAATCAAAGCAAGCTCTTGCTCGATGCCCGCAAGGAGAGCAGCCAGGATAGCCAGGGCAAGCTGCGCCTGCGCGCGCAAGAGGCGCAGCAGGCGCGCCAGCAAAAGGTGAGCGAGGCCAGCGCCCGCTGCGCGCCCGAGGTGGAACGCCTGCTGCTGGCGCCCGACAGTGCCGTGCCGAATGGCAAGCTGATCCTGGAATTGCGTGACCTGGTCTTGCCGTATGGCCAGGCGCAGCCAGTAAACCTGATCTTGAGCGGCCCGCGCCGCCTGCCCGTGACGGGTGACAATGGCAGCGGCAAGTCGACCCTGCTGCGCGTGATCGCCGGCCAGCTGGCGGCGGCGAGTGGCGATGTGCGCTGCCATGCCACGGTGGCGTGGCTGGACCAGCACGCGGGGACGCGCGAAGGCGAGCTGAGCGCCGTGCAACGCTTGCAGGCACGCAACAGCGTCTTGCCGGAAGGCGAGCTGCGCACGCGGCTGGCGCTGCTGGGCATTGCCGGTGCGCGCGCCACCGTGCCCAGCCGCTTGCTTAGCGGCGGCGAGCGCATGAAGGTGGCGCTGGCAGCCGAGCTGTACGCGCAGGCACCGCCGCAATTGCTGCTGCTGGACGAGCCCGACAATCACCTGGACCTGGCCAGCCTGCAGGCGCTGGAGCAGATGCTGGGGCAATACGCGGGCGCGCTACTTGTGGTATCGCACGATCAGGCGTTTTTGCAGGCGATAAACCTTGACCCAGAGGGCTTGACATTGCATAAGAGACAATCAAGTGAAAAAAGTCACGCTTCATGCCTGTAGAGCATGCTTCATGAATCGATGCTGAATTTTGTTTGATTGTCGGTATAATCCACTGAATAACCGGGCCTATTTGTGAACTAAAACTGCTGGTTCACCAATATGATGACGTTTAATCTGGCACTGTTGGCGGTCCATGACCGCGCAGCCGAGGCGACGTTTTCCTTGCCCTGCTGCTGATGAATTTCGGTTTCGTTTATATTGTTTTCTTGGAGAAATAGCATGTCGTTTTACGAAAAACTCAAGGCCCTCAACATCGAATTGCCAGTCGTTGCCGCGCCCGCTGCCGCTTACGTCATGCACGCCCGCACGGGCAACACCGTCTTCCTGTCCGGCCACCTGGCCAAGAAGGATGGCAAGGTCTGGGTTGGCCAGCTGGGCAAGGACGTCACCACGGAAGAAGGCAAAGTGGCCGCGCGCGGCATCGCCATCGAGCTGATCGCCACCCTGCAAGACGCGTGCGGCGGCGACTTGAACAAGGTCAAGCGCATCGTCAAGGTCATGAGCCTGGTCAATTCCACCTCCACATTCACGGAACAGCACCTGGTCACCAACGGTGCATCGGAACTGTTCGTTGAAGTCTTCGGCGACAGCGGCAAGCACGCGCGCTCCGCTTTCGGCGTGGCGCAGATCCCGCTGGGCGCTTGCGTCGAGATCGAACTGATCGCCGAACTGGCCTGACGCAGTAGCCTGACCACATGAGCATGCCGGCGCACATCCGCCGGCCAGCCCTTTCCTCCTTTCCAGCAAGAGCGGAACCGCCATTGGGGTGGAGGGAGAGCTGTATTCAAGAAAAAACGGAGACACGTAATGAAAACGAGTGAACAAGGCTTGCACCGCGGCCTGGGCGAGCGGCAGATCCGCCTGATGGCGCTGGGCGCCGCGATTGGCGTCGGCCTCTTTCTGGGTTCGGGCAACGCGATCAAGATGGCCGGTCCCGGCATCATGCTGTCGTATATTATCGGTGGCGCGGTGATCTTCATGATCATGCGCGCGCTGGGTGAAATGGCCGTGCACAATCCTGTCGCCGGCTCCTTCAGCCGCTATGCCCAGGATTACCTGGGCCCATTGCAAGGCTATCTGACGGGCTGGAATTACTGGTTCCTGTGGCTGGTCACCTGCGTGGCGGAAATTACCGCCGTCGCCATCTACATGGGTATCTGGTTCCCCGACACGCCGCGCTGGATCTGGGCCCTCGCTGCCCTCGGCTCCATGGGCGCCATCAACCTGCTGGCCGTGAAAGCCTACGGCGAGTTCGAGTTCTGGTTTGCCCTGATCAAGGTCGTCACCATCATCCTGATGATCATCGGCGGCGCCGGCATGATCATCTTCGGTTTCGGCAACGACGGCGTGGCCATCGGCATTTCGAACCTGTGGACGCATGGCGGCTTCTTCCCGAATGGCGCGCAGGGCGTGCTGATGTCACTGCAGATGGTGATGTTTGCCTACCTGGGCGTGGAAATGATCGGCCTGACGGCAGGCGAAGCGGCGAACCCGAAGAAGTCGATTCCGGACGCCATCAATTCCGTGTTCTGGCGCATCCTGATTTTCTATGTCGGCGCACTGTTCGTCATCCTGTCGATCTATCCATGGAATGAAATCGGCACCACCGGCAGTCCGTTCGTCATGACCTTCGAACGCCTGGGCATCAAGACGGCGGCCGGCATCATCAACTTTGTCGTGCTGACGGCGGCCTTGTCGTCGTGCAATGGCGGCATCTTCAGCACGGGCCGCATGCTGTACAACCTGGCGCTGCAAGGCCAGGCGCCGAAGGCATTTGCGGAAACCACGGCCAGCGGCGTGCCGCGCCGCGCCATCCTGGTGTCGGTGTTTGCCTTGCTGCTGGGCGTGCTGCTGAACTACCTGGTGCCGGAAAAAGTGTTTATCTGGGTCACGTCGATCTCCACCTTCGGCGCCGTCTGGACCTGGGGCGTGATCCTGGTCACGCAGATCCAGTTCCGCAAGACCTTGACGCCGCTGGAAATCAAGAACCTGGCCTTCCGCATGCCGTTCGCGCCGTATGGTTCCTGGATTTCGCTGGCCTTCCTGGCGCTGGTGATCGGCCTGATGGCGTATTTCCCCGATACGCGCATCGCCCTGATGGTGGGGCCGGCCTGGCTGATCCTGCTGACGGTGCTGTATTACGTGCTGGGCCTGGCGCCGAAAGAGCGCCGCGACGACGTGCCGCAAGGCTACGAAGCGGGCTGGCCACCGGCCGATGCCCCACGCGGCAAGAAATAATGCCCTTGATCTGAACTGATCCACAGCGCGCCCCTGCCCCAGCAGCGGCGCGCTTTTTATTTCATAGAAGCAATTTCTACTTTCGCCAGCACTGGTGCCGTTTTCCTGGCGCACGCCTGGCGTTGTTTCCTTGCATCAAAGTTCTGTTTGGCTAGGCCGATGAAAGCCCTATAATCGCTTAGTTTTGAAAATGGACGCGATCTTTCCGGTTTTTTGCCAGGTAGGGCCGGGGCGCCATTTTTATGTGTTTTTACCCGTCATGTTCCTAACAACACCTGACAAAACCGTAGCGAGCGTGAAGCGTTGTGGCCAAGAAGCGCAGCTGTGCGAATGCACAGTGAGCAGTGCAGGCCGCGCATCGCGATGCGCAGCAGGTTTTGCCAGGTGTTAAATGCATGCCTCATAAAGGAAGTTTAGTGAGCCAAACCCTGGTCCAGAAAATTTGCCGCACCAAGCCGATCGATACCACGGTCGAGTATGGTGAAGGCCTCAGCAGCAGTGGCTTGAGCCGGTCCATCGGCCTGTTTTCCCTTACCATGATCGGCGTCGGCGCCACCGTCGGCACGGGCATCTTCTTTACCATGGTGGAAGCCGTTCCCAAGGCGGGCCCGGCAGTTATCCTGTCCTTCCTGATCGCCGCCATCACGGCCGGCCTGACGGCGCTGTGCTATGCGGAGTTGTCGTTCCGCATTCCCGCCTCCGGCTCCTCGTACTCGTTTGCCTATGCCACCGTGGGGGAATTTCTCGCCTTCATCATGGCCGCCTGCCTGCTGCTGGAATACGGGCTGGCCGGCAGCGCCGTGGCCATCGGCTGGTCGTCCTACCTGAACAACTTCCTGGAAAATGCGTTTGGCTGGCATATTCCCGAGATGCTGCGCACGCCGATGATCGTTTCCGGCCCGCATGGCATGGAATTTCGCGCCGGCCACATCAATTTGCCGCCCATCCTGCTGATCTGCATGTGCGGCTTTTTGCTGCTGCGCGGCGCCAAGGAATCGGCGCTGATGAATGCCATCATGGTCGTCATCAAGCTGTCCATCCTCGTGTTCTTCATCGCCATTGCCTTCTCGGGCTTCAATGCCGACAACTTCGTGCCTTTCTTCAATAGCGACAATAGCAAGGGCTTTGCCGGCATGACGGGCGTGACGGCCGCCGCCGGCACCGTCTTCTTCTCCTTCATCGGCCTCGATACGGTGGCCACGGCGGGCGATGAAGTGAAAGATCCCAAGCGCAACGTGCCGCGCGGCATCCTGTATGGCTTGCTGATCGTCACCGTGTTTTATTTGCTGGTGGCCGTGGCCGCCCTCGGTGCACAGCAAGCCAAGCTGTTTGAAGGCCAGGAAGCGGGCCTGGCGGTGATCCTGCAAAACGTCACGGGCAAGACCTGGCCCGCATTGATCCTGTCGGCGGGCGCCGTCATTTCCGTCTTCAGCGTGACCCTGGTGACGATCTACGGCCAGACGCGCATCCTGTTCGCCGTCAGCCGCGACGGCCTGATCCCGAAATCGTTCCAGAAGATCCATCCACGCACCCTCGTGCCAGTCAGCAATACCATCATCGTGTGCCTGGTGGTGGCGCTGGTGGCCGGCACGGTCGATGCGACTTACCTGTGGGACATGGTCAGCATCGGTACCCTGACGGCCTTCATGGTGGTGTCCATTGCCGTGCCCGTGCTGCGCCACAAGCAGGGTGCCAACCGCATCGAAGGCTTCAGCGTGCCGTTCGGCCCGTACGTGATTCCCGGCATGAGCGTGTTTGCCTGCCTGTACATCATGCGCGACTTGCCGCATACGACCTTTGTCGTATTCAGCATCTGGATGGCGGTGACGGTGGCGATTTACTTCCTGTACAGCATGCGCCATTCGCATCTGGGCAAGAAGGCGAAGTGATCGTCGTTCATCCATTCAAAACCGCCGCGCTTGCCGGCGGTTTTTTTATTCTTAACCGGAATTTACATGATGAAAATAACTGACCTGACTGGATATGTCTTGCTGGCAAGCCTCCTGCTTGGCGCTACGGCACAGGCTGCTCCCGCTCCCGCTCCCGCTCCCGCTCCTGCTCCTCCTCCTGCAACTGAGCTGGCCTTGCGCGATTACCGCGCCGTGGCCTTGTCGGCCGATGGCCAGCGCATTGCCGCCATCGAATCGAGCAAGGCGGGCGAGCAGCCGCAGCGCCCGCATGCGGTCATCGTCGTGCGCGATGCGGCCAATGGCGCCATCGCGCAGCACATCGATCCTTGCGCGGTGTGTTCCTACGACAAGCCCAGCTGGTCCCCCGATGGCCGCCAACTGGCGTTCATCGCCTACGATGCCAAGGCTGGCCAGGCTACCTTGTACCGGGCCGTCATTGGCCAGCCGCAGCCGCAGGCCGTGCTCAGCTTGAAAGGCGTGGCCAGCACGGCGCGCTGGTCGCCCGATGGCAGACAGCTGGCCCTGCTGGCCACGGTGGGTGCGCGCAAGCTGGCCGGCGCCGTGGAAGCGGGCGCGCGCCAGGTGGGCGAGGTGGGCCGCGATGACGATGCCCAGCGCATCGCGGTGGTGCCGGCCGGCGGCGGCGAGTTGCGCCTGCTGTCGCCCGACGACACCTATGTGTATGAATACAGCTGGACGCCCGATGGACGCGGCTTCGTGGCCACCAGCGCGCAGGGCAATGGCGACAGCAACTGGTGGGTGGCCAAGCTCAGCCATATTGATGCGGCCACGGGCGCCTTGCGCGTGATCGCCGCGCCGGCCATGCAGCTGAACCTGCCGTCCGTCTCGCCGGATGGCAAGACGGTGGCCTTCATCGGCGGCCTGATGAGCGACTTCGGCTCCATCGGCGGCGATATCTACACGCTGCCGCTGGCCGGCGGCACGCCGCGCAACCTGACACCAGACTACCGCGGCACCTTCAATGGCGTCGTCTGGCGCGGTGCCGGCCTGCTGGCGACGGCGCTGATCGATTCGCAGCTGGCGCTGGTGCCTGTTGATGCGCAGACCGGCCCCAGCCAAGCTGTGATGCTCGGTGAGCTCAGCAGCAGCGGCAGCGATGGGCGCTTGTCGTTCAGCGCCGACGGCCAGCGGGCCGCTGCCGCGCAGGAAGATTTTACGCACGCCAGCCACCTGGTGGCGGGACCCGTGCGCCAGCTGAAACAGATCACGCGCGACAATGACGGCTTTGCGCCGCAGCTGACGGTACAGAACGTGGGCTGGAGCAACGAGCAATACAAGGCGCAGGGCTGGCTGCTGGGGCCGTTGAAGGTGGCGGCGGGCAAGCGCTACCCGATGATCGTCAACGTGCATGGCGGCCCCGGCGCGGCCGCCTCGCCCCGCTACGTGGGAGCGGGCACCCTGATCCACGAACTGACGCAGAAAGGTTATTTTGTCTTCCTGCCCAATCCGCGCGGCAGCTTTGGCCAGGGCCAGGCTTTTACGCGCGCCAACATGGCGGACTTTGGCGGCGGCGACTGGCGCGACATCCTGGCCGGCATTGATGCGGTGGAAAAAGCGGCGCCCGTCGATGGCCAGCGCCTGGGCCTGATCGGCCATTCGTATGGCGGCTTCATGACCATGTGGGGCGTCACGCACAGCGACCGCTTCAAGGCGGCCGTGGCGGGCGCGGGCGTGTCGAACTGGATCAGCTATTACGGCCAGAACGGCATCAACCAGTGGATGATCCCCTTCTTCGGCGCTTCCGCGTATGACGATCCAGCCGTCTACCGCAAGGCCTCGCCGATCGAATCGATCAAGGCGGCGAAGACGCCGACCCTGATCTATGTGGGCGAACGCGACGTGGAAACGCCGGCCGCCCAGTCGCTGGAATTCTGGAATGGCCTGCGCGCCATGGGCGTGCCGTCCAGCCTGTTCATCTATGACGGCGAAGGCCATTCCTTCCGCAAGCCCGAGCACCAGCGCGACCTGCAGCAGCGCACCCTCGGCTGGTTCGAGCGCTACCTGAAGTAGCTTAAACGTCCAGGCGCAGCTGCAAGCCCGTCTCCGTGTACGTCGGCGTCACCTTGAAGCCGTCGACCGTGATGCTGTCGAACTTGCCTTTCAGGCTGGACGCGGCGAGCACATTCACGGTGGTGCCGGCGGCCGGCTTGTAGCCGTTCTGAAACGTCACCTTCAGGCTGCCGCCGGCCACCGTCATCTGGCCTGCCACGCTCAGGCGGCCTTGCTGTCCGCTACCCAGTTTCAATTCCAGGTTGCCGGTGGCCAGCTGCGTGTACTTGCCGGCCAGCGCCAGGCCGGACTGGGCATTGCTGACCAGGGTGCCACCGCTGACATACACGTCGCCCTTGCCGAACGCCGTGGCGGAATTGGCTTCCAGCCGGCCCCCTTCCAGCTGCGTGCCGCCGCTCCAGCTATTGTTGCCGCCCAGCTTGAGGGTACCCGTGCCTTGCTTGTTCAGCTTGCCCGTGCCGCTGATGTCGTTGCGCCAGCGGTCGACGGCATTAAAGCCGCCCTTGGCCGCATCCATGGCTACCACTACATTGCCCGTGAAGACGGCATAGCCGTCGGCGGCGGCAAACAGGTTCAAGCGGCCCCAGCCTTCAGCATCGTCCATCACGGGGTAGCCCGATGGCAAGGCTGTTGTTTTCAGCACCACGCGGCGCTGCGCGTCGGACAGATACGGCAAGCGCGTTTCCAGCAAGACTTCCGCGCCTTTCGGCACGTTCGCCGCTGCATTGGTGGCGCCCGTCTGCGCGAAACCGAAGGTCAGGCGGCGGATGTAGGCGGCCTTGGTGCTGGCGTAGTCCGAAAAACGGTCGTTGGCGCTGCTGCCCGAATGGGCGTAGTCATAAAATGTGTCGGCCGTGGTGCCGGTTTTCGCCATCAGGGTCGTGTGCGCCTGCGTCACGGCGGCGGCCTTGGTGGCGGCCGTGGTCGGGTCGAGCAGGTTGGCGGCGACGATGGCCTGCGCCTGCACCCGCCCGCTGATCACGTCGAGCGGCGAATGCATGCCGGCGATGATGCGGTTTTCGCCCAGTTCCAGCCCGCGCGCCACCATTTCCTGGTAGCGCTCGGGCAACGCATACGCCATGCCCAGGGCGCCGCGCACGGCTTCGGCCGAATGGCCGCTGGTAAAGCCGCCATCGGTGGCGGGCGTGGCGCTCCTGGCCGGCAGCAGGGCCGGGATCACGGCCACATTGCTGCTCCAGCGGAAGGGGCGCGCATATTTGTAGAAACGCTTGGCCGGTTCCGTCGAGCCATTGTTGCCCATCGCATTGATCAGACCCACCACGTTGCCGAATTCGGCATTGCTGCTGCCGGCCACACCCGTGTTGCTGCCGCTGTCGTTGTAGAGCTTGCTTGTCGCGTCTGGCGCGATGTCGGTGATGCTGGTGGTCTGGCGCGCCGCGCTGCGCCAGGCATCCGTCAACGGCCCCATGCCGTCGGTGATGCTGTAGCCCTTGCCGCGGCGGTCATCCAGGTAGGCTGCCAGTTCCTGCGCCGGCGTGCGGCTGGTGGTGGCTTTGATGACGAAATCGATATTTGCGTTGTGCACGCTGGCATTGACGATGGTGCCGCCAGGCGTGCCATCGTTGGGCACGCCCGTCCAGGCGGAGGGCACCACTGCGGGAAAGCCGTCCACGGCTGGTGCCGAGACGCCGGCATCAACGATTTCCGTCAGCGGTTTCCAGATGTCGAGCATGCCGATCAAGACGCGCACGCCCGCATTCGTGGCGGCCGTTGCGTAGCGCGCATCGCCGCGCTGGTTGCTGGCGACATTGTCGACAAAGGGAATCGCCGTGGCCGAAGGGGGCGCCGTATCGGGCGCGCCCTGGTCGGCGGGCGCGGCGGGAATGACGAGTGCCGTGTCCTGGTAATCGGAACCGCCGCAAGCGGCGAGGGCGAGGGCGGCGCTGATGGCCAGCGCCAGTGGCAGGCGCCGGGTCAGGGGAAATGCGTGCATGGAATGCCTTGGCTGGAAGTGGAAAAACCAACGCAGCATAGACAGGCCAGATGACCTCCTGATGACACCACTTGTGCCCAGGCGGCTGAAAAATCTTATCGGGGTGCCACGATATGCACGATCGCCGCGCTATGCACCACGATCTTGTCGGCATCCGCCTGCAACAGCCGGATGCGCCTTTTGACCAGCGGCCAGCCGGACCAGCCCACTTCACTGACGGGCGGCGCGGCAGGGGCCGCCAGCGGTGCGCTGATGGAGGCCTTGTTGTCGAGCTGGTCCAGCGCGCGCGACAGGGTCAGACACACTTGCGTATGGCTGTGGCCAAGCAGGGCGTTGACGGGCGCGACGGGAAGCTGGCTGGCATGGCGCCCCAGGATCGAGCGCAGCGCCGCCACGTGGGCCACCAGCAAGTAATTTTGCACGATGAACAGGTTGATGTCTTCCACGGCCCGCTGCTTGCTGGCCGGTTCATCGAGCATGCGCACCAGCGCCGAGCTGAGCGCCGCCAGGCTGTCCATCAAGCGCTTGCGTTCGATGCGGTAGGCGAAATCATCGAAGCATTTGCCTTGCAGCAGCGCGAAGCTGGCTTGCATGTACGACAGGTTCACGTTCAGCACCTGGCGCACCAGGCGAGGCAGGCTCTGGTATTCCCAGTTGGCCAGCACAAAGCTGAACACGGTAGCGACCGCCGCGCCAATCAGGGTATCGATCAGGCGTTCGCTGACCAGGTTCGGATTGCTGGGCGCCACCAGGTGCATTTGCAGCAAGATCATCAGGCTCACGGCAATGGCCGTGTAGCGGTAGCGCAGGTAGATGAAGGTGGGCGTGGCCACGATGGAGAGGAATAAAATGGCCATCAGCACGATATTGCTGTGCACGAAACGGATCACGATGGCCGTCACCACGCAGCCGATGATGGTGCCGATGATGCGGTCGGCGCGGCGCTGGCGCGTCATGCTGAAGGTGGGGCGCAGGATGATGACGATGGTGAGCACGATCCAGTAGCTGTGCGCCGCATACGGCAGCCAGTGGCCGATCAGCAACCCGACGGAAATGGCCATCGAGACGCGCAGCGCGAAGCGGAACACGGGCGAGTCCAGGCGCAAGTTAGCCAGCAGGGTTTTCAATTCATACTTTTGCTGCGACAGGAAGGGCGCCATGTCCGCGCCGCTCCAGAACGGCACATTGGCCGAGACTTTCTGGCTGGCCAGGTGCAGTTCGGCGATCATCTTTAAAATGGCGCGGATCTTGTTGCGCTGTGCGCGCAAGGTGGCCAGCGCCTCTTGCGCGCTGTCGCCTTTTGCCTGCAGCCGCGCAATTTCCGCTTCGATGTCGGCCCATTCCTTGTCATAGCTGATCTGCGCATACGAGGCGCGCTTGCGCGTGACGGCGTAGGCGACGGACTCGATGTCGCGCGCCGCCTTGTAGGCCAGGTCGTGCAGCGAGGTCAAGACGTCGGAGTCGGCCAGGTGCTGGCGCAGCAGCGCGTAATCCGTGTGCGTCGAGAGTATCAGTTCATACAGATCGAGCATGCAGACGTGCACCTGCACGACGATGGCGTCCTTGCTGTTCTTGTGGCTGCGCAGTATCAAATCACGGGACGCCTGCTGGCGGTCGGCCAGGATGCTCTGATGGCGCACCAGCTTGTTGAACTGTTCCGTCAGGTTAAAACGCGTGTCGTAGAAGTCGGCCTTGATGTCGATGTAGGCGGCCAGTTCGAACAGGGCTTCGGCCAGCACTTGCTGCTTGATGCGGTGGCGCAAGAACCAGGCGATGGCCATGGCGTAAGCCAGATAGATCAGGCCGCCCAACATGAACAGGCCAGCGTGGTGGAACGATTGCTGCCACGTCATCTGGTGCTCCATCGACATGGTCATGATGAACAGGGCGGCCAGTTGCAAGGGCATGGATTTCTTGCCGTACACCACCATCATGCTGGCCAGGAAACTCACCAGCACGAGCACCGTCATCAACAGCCATTGCACGGGGCCGCACAGGCTGATCAATAAGGTCACGGCGCTGCACAGTAGCACCGAGGCCAGCATCTCGTTGAACTTGTGGCGCAGGGGACTGGGCATGTCCATCAGGGTCGTGCACAGGGCGCCGATGCACACTGTCATGGCGGTGGCGCTGTCGCTGATTTCCTGGGTCAGCAAGGCCAGCCCGACGAGGCCGATGGCCACGCGCAAGCCCAGGTAAAAATAATGGCTGTAAATGAAGGTGCGCAGGTTCAGTGCGTAGTGCATGGGATTACCTTGTGGGCAGGGCACAGAAAGAGGCGCCGCACCGGGGTCTCCGATGCGGCGCCAGGATGTTGCATTCGCTACAGCCCCTGAGTTACATCAGGGCGATGACCGGGTATCTCCGCCATTCCGGCTCGGCAAAGCGCTGGCAGTGTTCAAAAATGAAGTCCAGTACGGCTTCCTGATTGCTCAGCAGTGCAGGGTTCGCCGCTTTCCAGTCGGCGAACCTGGCCGCCAGGGCCGGCTCATCGCGCAGCAGTTCGGACGCCATGTCTTCGAACACGTAATCGGAAAACGCCTCTTTCTTTTCCAGCACGCTGTTGAAGAAGCCCCAGCGGAAGAAGCTGTCGTGCGCCTCCGGCTCCAGGGTTTCCACGGCGTAGCGCGCGTTGTCCTGCTTCAGGGATACTACATAGTCGCCGGCCTGCACGGTGAATTGCCCCGTGCGCGCTTCCAGTTCGACCGTGTCGTGGAACATGTGGCCTTCGTAGGCGGTAGCGCGCGTGCCGACGTTGCGGATGTGGTAGTAGCGCGCCGTTACCGTCTGTTCGGCGGTAATGCGTGACATTTCGACGCCGTTCCAGCGCAGGCGCTCAATGACTTCGCGCCACGCCTGCGGCACGATATACGCTTTCGGCGCCGCGACGGTGACGTCGGCATCGAAGCGGTTGTAATAGGCGATATCGCGTTCCCACGGCTGTGAGCGGTCATACGACAGGCGCTGGTAGTCGCCCAGCACGCTAGGCGTGTATTGCGCCGCATAGCCCTTGAAGGGGAAGGTCGACGGTTGCTCTTCGTTCATGGCCCAGTGGATCGGCCATTCGGCTTGCGTGCGTCCCGCCGCCTTGGCTTGCGCGCGCAACTGCTTGATCTGTTCGCCGTGTTGCACCGTGAATGCCATGGTGATGTCGAGCAGCGCGCGCATGGACGCATAGCGGTCGGCAAACGGTTTCAGCATGTGCGTTTCCGGCATGAAACCGATGACGTGGTGCAAGGCCGCAAAACCCGTCGAGAAGCGGGGCACTTCGAGGAATTCGGCGATGCCGTGGTCGGGGCTGTCCTTGACGGGATTCACGTAGGGGCAGGTGGGCCAGCCCGCCTGTTCCATGTGCGCAAAGATGTGCGGCAGCATGGTGTCTTGCAGGAAGGGGCCCAGGCCGTTGCCCAGCTTATCCGTCTGCGTGTGGATCAGGGTCATCGTGTACGGGTAGTCGGCGCCGTTCGACGTGTGCGTGTCGACCATCACGTCCGGGTCCCAGCTGGCCAGCAGGCGGTTGAACACTTGCGCGTTCAGGCTGTCGCACTTGATGAAATCGCGGTTCAGGTCCAGGTGGCGGC
This sequence comes from Janthinobacterium amylolyticum, assembly GCF_051380655.1. NCBI lineage: Bacteria > Pseudomonadati > Pseudomonadota > Betaproteobacteria > Burkholderiales > Oxalobacteraceae > Janthinobacterium > Janthinobacterium amylolyticum. The sequence goes on along the minus strand of NZ_JBNYXL010000013.1, from coordinate 141,587 downwards.
TATTGCCACGGAAACCGAATTGCTCCGGGCCATCCTGGTTCACGCGCGACGTATTGGCGCGGTTCAGGCTTCCGTCGACGTTGTAGATCGGAATAAACAGCAGTACGGTCTTGCCCAGCGCCGCCAGGCGCGCTGGCTGCGTGCAGAGGTCGCGCACGATGGCCATGCAGGCGTCGATGCCTTCCGGTTCGCCCGGGTGGATGCCGTTATTGTTGAAGAACACGGTGCGGCCTTCGTGCTTGATCTGTTCGCGGTCGAATACGCCGTCCGCGCTGACGACGCCAGCATGGATGGGCACGCCCGAGTCGGACAGGCCGATCTGTTCGAAATGCAGCACTTGCGGGTAGCGCGCGGCGAGATCTTTATAGAAGGTGATGCATTCCAGCCAGGTCGTGGTCTGGTTGTGATTACCGAGTTCGTAGGTCGTGCGCAAGTCTGATGGCATAGCGGTCTGAGTCTGGGAGGGGGAAGGCGCGCTGGATAAGTACGCCCGCTAGGCGCCAATTGTAGCACCGGCGCCCCCGCCTTGAGGCGCAGCAGGAGCCTGTTGCAGTACTTGTGTTATGAATACGTTTCACGCGCACGGGAGGCGGCATGGGCAAGATGGCGATGGCGGCACTGGTGTGGTGGGCTTGCCAGGCGGCGCAGGCGGCGCCCTTGCGCTTGCCAGCAGCGAAGGGAGCGGTGGCGCAGGGCGGGTCCGTCACGGCTGCCGCGCAGGGTGCGTTGATACGCTACCAGGGCTGGTTGCTGGCTGTCGATGGGGCCGTGTCCACCGAGCCAGCCGACGTCTTGCTGGGCTCGGCGAGCAGGGGCCAGGCGCCGCGCCTGCAGGCGGGCACCCTGCTGCGCGACGTGGCCCTGTGGTCCGCCGTCGAACTCATCAAAGGCAATGCGCGCCTGCGCATCACGGCCTTGCCGGGACCTGGCGATGCGCCCGCCTTGCTGCTGGACTTCGGCGATGGCGACTACCGCCTCGTGATTCCCGCCGTGCCTATCGAGCGGCAAGCCTATCCGCTGCTGGCGCAGCGCTTTCCCGGCGCCGACCTGGCCTTGCTGCTGCAGGAGGGCCGGCGGGTCATGTTGCCGCTGGGAAGTGGCCGGGTGCAAGTGTTTGGCGAGGAGCAAGCCGTGCCTTACCGTTTCACCAAGGTAAAACGCTAGGCGAAAAAAAGCCACTCCCGCAGGAGTGGCTCAGCTTAAAGCGCCCGTTGCCGGGTTATTGCTTCTTGTTATTCAGCGCCCATTTCCTTCAGCAGGTTGTCCGCGTGGTCGATGTGTTTCATGTTCCACAGCATGTAGCGCAGGTCGACCTGGATCGAGCGGGTGTTGGCCTTGTTGTAGTCCCAATCGGAAATGATGGAATCCAGGGTACCGTCGAAGGCCAGGCCGATGAATTCGCCTTTGGCGTTCAGGGCCGCCGAACCGGAGTTGCCGCCGGTGATGTCCAGGGTCGCCAGGTAGTCGACCGGCACGGTTTTCAGCTTCGGATCGACAAATTTGCCGAAGTCCTTGGCCTTGATCGCGGCCAGTTGTTTCGCTGGTGCATTGAACTCGCCTTCGCCCGTGGCCTTGGCCACCACGCCATTGACGGTGGTGAACGCGGTCCAGGTGGTGCCGTCGGCACCATGGTCGCGGCCGGCCACTTTGCCGAACGTGACGCGCAGGGTGCTGTTGGCGTCAGGGTAGACGGCTTGGCCCTTGCTCTTCATGAAGGCGATTTTCGCTTTCATGTAGTTGGCGTAGGCTTGCTGGATCTTGCCGGCCAGTTCCTCGTCTTCCGCTTCGCTCTTCAGCGAATCCGGATACATGGCGACGGCGGCCTGGATGAAGCTGTCCTTGCTGGCCTGGAATTCGGCTGGCGTGCGTTTCAGCCATGCAGCGCGCTCGGCCTTGTCGGCCAGCTTGCTGCCAGCATACAGTTTGTCCCGGGCGGCAGCCAGGTCGGTTTGCGACATGCCATCCTTGATGCCGATGGCGGCGTCGAAGCTGGCGCGGCGCTGTGCTGCCGGCTGGGCGGCATACTTGGCCAGGCTGTTCAGTACCAGCGCCTTGTCGACTTTTTCATCGTAGGTGCGCTCGACCGATGTGATGCCCGCTTCCAGGCGTGGCAAGTCGCGCGTCTGGTAGCCGGACTTGCGTTCCGCGTCGGCCTTGGTGCTTTCATTGGACAGGCGGTACAGGCTGCGTGCCGTGTTCAGCAGGCGTGGCTGCGCGTAACCCAGGAAGAAATCGCGCTTGGTGTCGGCATCGCGCTCGGCGATCAGCTTTTCCACTTGCTCGATGTCGCCGGCAAACTCTGCCTTGCGGGCAGGATTGGCATTGACCCAGGTTTTCATCGCTTCGTGTTCTGCCGTCTTGCGCGCCAGGAAGTCGCTGCCCGCGTACGAGTCCAGCATGCCCTGGCGGTTCTTGTAGTAATTGTTTACGCCAGCTACTTGGCCTGCGTATTTCAGGGCAACATCCTTGTTGTCCTTGGTTTCGCGCGCGATGATGGCCAGGGTTTCGCCCGACGCTTTCACGAAGGCCGGGTAGTTCCAGTCAAACGTGAACGCCACTTCCGATGGCAGGCGGTGACGGTTGGTGCGGCCTGGATAGCCCAGCGCCATGACGAAATCGCCTTCTTTCAAGCCATCCTTGGCCAGTTTCAGCACGTGTTTTGGCTGGTAGGGCACGTTGTCCTTGCTGAAGTCGGCAGCCTTGCCGTCCTTGCTGACATAGGCGCGGTAGAAACCGTAGTCGCCCGTGTGGCGTGGCCACATCCAGTTGTCGGTGTCGCCGCCGAATTTGCCCACGCCGGCCGGTGGTGCATGCACCAGGCGCACGTCGCGGATTTCCAGTTGCTTGATCAGGTAGAACTCCAGGCCGCCGTAGTAGCTCGACACGGTGCAGCGGAAGCCCGCTTCTTTTTCGCATGCGGCAACCAGTTGCTTCTGGTTTTTCTCGATCGCGTCGATGCGTGCCTTGCCTTGCAGCTTGGCCACGGCCGGCGTGATGATCTGCTCGCTGACATTGGTCACGGCCGAGGTGACGAAGATGCGGCTGCCTGGGGCGGCCGGCAATTCTTCAGCAAACGTCTTGGCCAGGAAACCGTTGGCCAGCAAATCGCGCTCCTTGGTCGAGTTGACCGCCACGCTGTTGTAGACGCAATGGTGGTTGGTGGCAACCAGGCCTTGCGGCGAGACGAACGAGGCCGAGCAGCCGCCCAGGCTGACGATGGCGCCCATCGGGAACTCGGTCAGCTTGGTCAGGGTGGTCGGGTCCAGTTTCAGTCCGGCCGCTTTCAGTTCCTTGGCTACTTGTGGCAGCTGTTGGGGCATCCACATGCCTTCGTCGGCGTGTGCGAAGTTGCTCAGGATGGCGAGCGCGATTAGAGATTTTTTCATTCGATTTCTTGTCTTTTTACATGGTGGGAAGTCGGAATCAGCGTGCGTACCCAGTGGTTTTCTCAGCGGGCGACCTAGAGTATCCGTATCGGACTGTGACTAGTCAATGACATTTTCCTCAGGGTATGCTCAAGAGTAATGCCTGAATGGAAACTTTCCATGCCTGCGCAAGGGAGAAAACAGGCTGTCAACGCGCATGTTTGCGTGCCGGCGACTGTGGTATTGTCCAGACAATTGTTTTGGCGGCAATAAAAATGGCCGGGCGCCTGCGCGGCCCGGCCAGCGTGCCTGTGTTCCGTCCGGCTTAGCGTATTTTGCCCCGGCGCAAGAGATTCACGATGCCCAGCAGGATTACGGCGCCCAGGAACGAGACCAGCAGCGAAGACAGGCTGAAGTTGTCGCTGTTGATGGTGCCCGTGCCGAACAGGGGCGCCAGCAGCCAGCCGCCGAGGAAGGCGCCGACGATGCCGACGACGATATTGAGGAAGATGCCCTGTTGCGCATTAGTCTTCATGACCATGCTGGCCAGCCAGCCGATGACGCCGCCAATAACGATCCAGATAATGAAATTCATGTAATCCTCCGCGCAATGGATGGGTGGGTATGCCGTAGTAGAAAAACATCATGGCAAATCGATACTGATGCCGCACGATAGAAAAGTCCAGCGGATTCGTGTTCCCATGTAAAAGCCCGCCTGGCTGCGGGCAGCGAGGCGGGCTTGGGATACGGCAAGCTGCGGGCCTGACGATGCTTAGTCGGCCTTGATGGCTTCCACTTGAATGGCCAGTTTGACTTCCGGCGAGAAAGCCGGCAAGCCGTAGTTCAGGCCAAAGTCGCTGCGCTTGAATTCGGCCGTGGCATCGGCGCCGCATACTTCGCGCTTGTAGCGCGGGTGCATGATGCACTTGAATTTGCTCACGTTCAGCTTGACGGGCTTGGTCACGCCCAGCAGCGTCAGTTCGCCGTCGACTTCCACCAGCTGGTCGCCATTGAACTTGAATGATTTGCTCTTGTAGGTGATTTCAGGGAACTTTTCCACATTGAACATGTCCGCTTTTTTCGCGTGCGTGTTCATGGCGTCCAGGCCGAAGTCGATCGAATCGGCATCGATGACCAGGTCCAGGCTGCCAGTCTTGGCGGCACGGTCCAGGACCACGGTACCCTTGGTCTTGTTGAACTTGCCGCGCCACACGGACATGCCCATGTGATCGGCTTCAAAGCTGGGGAAAGTGTGCGTCGGGTCGAGGTTGTAGGTCTCGGCGGCGGCCATGGCCGAACCCGCGCTGGCGGCTGCCAGGACGGCGATCATCAAGTGCGAAAAATTCATGTAGATCCTAAAGGGTGGTGGTGTTGTTTTTGGTAAGGCCTGAAAAACGTTCAGGACAAGGCGCCTTGCCGAAGGCAGTACGAATAGTACGACGAGGCAAGAGCAACGCAGTCATGGACGTTTTCTCAGGCTTTACTGCGCGGCGACGTGGAACTTGATGGTGACCTCGTCGGCGACCATGCTCGTGTCCTTCCACTCGCCTTCGCCGATGTTATAGGTCAGGCGCTTGATCGGCAGGGCGCCGTCAAAGGTGTATTTGCCGCCGTCGGCTTTCACCGTCAGCGGGAAGGTGACATCGCTGGTCTTGCCTTTGATGCTCAGCTTGCCTGTCACCGTCAGCTTGCCCGCGCCAGCGGCCTTGATGTTGCTCGAAACAAAGGTGGCTTTCGGAAACTGTGCCGAGTTGAACCATTCTTTCTTGGCCACTTCCTTGTTGTACTCGGGGTCGCCGATATCGATGCTGGCCGTTTCGATCTCCACCGATGCTTTCGACGCGTCCGGCGTGGCCGGGTTGTAATCGATGGCGATATTGAATTTCTTGAACTTCGCTTCCACGGGCACGTTCATTTGCTTGAACACGGCCGAGACGCTGGTCTTGGCGGGGTCGACTTTCAGCAGGGTGGCGGCGGTGGCGGCCACGGACAGGCCCAGCAGGGAAGCGAGGACGATGCGTTGGGTGGTTTTCATTTTATTTTTTCCTGGAGTTTCAGTGAGCAAGTGGGTCTTAAGGCAGCATGCGCTTGAGCACACCGTCGCGGTCGATGAACTGGTGCTTCAGCGCCGCCAGTACATGGGCGGCCACGGCGGCGGCCATCGTCATGTTCAGAACATAATGAATGTCTTTTAAAAGTGGCTTAAGTTCCGGGTTCGGCGCCATGATGACTGGCAACTGGAACAGGCCCAGGTAGACCACGGGGACGCCCGCGGCCAGGGTGTACAGGTAGCCGGAAACGGGCACGGCGAAGATCAGGATGTACAGCAGCACGTGCATGGCGTCGGCCGCCTTCTTCTGCCAGGCAACCATGCCGGCAGGATGCGGTGGCGGCACGTTGGCCTTGCGCCACAGCAAGCGGATGGCGGCGATGGCCAGTACGGTCACGCCCAGCCATTTGTGCCACGAGAAATATTTGAGCTTGGTCGGCGTCAGGCCGGGAATGTCGACCATGACCAGGCCCATGATGAAGGCGCTGATGATCAGCAAGGCCGTCAGCCAGTGCAGGATGATGGCGGTGGTGGTGTAGCGTTGCATCGGCGAAGCTTTCTTGAAAGTAGTACGTGTTAGGACTAATTAATCCTAATATACCAAAGAAAAGCAAATTGCGCTGCGTGCTGGAGATTCTACAAGAAAGAATGGCGGAAAAACCGCGGGGCGGCCAGCATTTGTGTGCTGGCCGCCCCGCAGGAGTGGGATGTGGCGATCCCGATGTGGAAACTACTTAAGCGGCGTGACGGCTTAAATGGCTTTGGCCAGTTGCGCCGCGATGCCGATGTAGTTCGCCGGCGTCATGGTCAGCAGCACGTCCTTGGCATCTTGCGGGATGGCCAGGCCGTTGACGAAGGTTTGCAGCGCCTCTTTCGAGATGCCCTTGCCGCGCGTCAGCTCTTTCAGCTGCTCGTACGGATTTTCGATGCCGTAGCGGCGCATCACGGTTTGCACGGGCTCGGCCAGCACTTCCCACGTCGCATCCAGGTCTTGCGCCAGGCGCGCGTGGTTCACTTCCAGCTTGTTCAGGCCGCGCAGGCAGCTGTCATAGGCCAGCAGGGTGTAGCCCAGACCGACGCCGATGTTGCGCAGCACGGTTGAGTCGGTCAAGTCGCGCTGCATGCGCGAGACGGGCAGTTTTTCCGACAGGTGTTTCAGCACGGCATTGGCCAGGCCCAGGTTGCCTTCGGAGTTTTCGAAGTCGATCGGGTTGACCTTGTGCGGCATGGTCGACGAACCGATTTCGCCCGCTTTCAGTTTTTGCTTGAAGTAGCCCAGCGAGACATACGTCCAGATGTCGCGGTTCAGGTCCAGCAGGATGGTGTTGGCGCGCGCGAAGGCGTCGAACAGCTCGGCCATGTAATCGTGCGGCTCGATCTGGATGGTGTACGGATTGAACACCAGGCCCAGGCGCTGTTCGATGACGGCTTGCGAAAACGCTGGCCAGTCGAACGACGGGTAGGCGGACAAATGGGCGTTGTAGTTGCCGACGGCGCCATTCATCTTGCCGAGGATTTCCACTTCTTCGATGCGTTTCACGGCGCGCTGCAAACGGGCCACGACGTTGGCGAATTCCTTGCCCAGGGTGGTCGGGCTGGCCGTCTGGCCGTGCGTGCGCGACAGCATCGGCACATCCGCGTTGTCATGCGCGATCTGTTTCAGCTTGGCCACCAGGCCGTTCAACGCGGGCAGCATCACGCCATCGCGGGCCGCTTTCAGCATCATGCCGTGCGAGGTGTTATTGATGTCTTCCGAGGTGCAGGCGAAATGGATGAATTCCGACGCCGCCACCAGTTCCGGCACGTCCGCCACTTGTTCCTTCAGCCAGTACTCGACGGCCTTGACGTCATGGTTGGTGACCGCTTCGATGGCCTTGATGCGGGCCGCGTCGGCTTCCGAGAAGTCGGACGCCATCTTGTCGAGCAGGGCATTCGCTTCTGCCGAGAACGGCTTGATTTCCGCGAAACCGGCTTGCGACAGCGCTTGCAACCAAGAAATTTCCACTTTCACGCGGTGGTGCATGAAACCGGCTTCGGACAGGATCGGGCGCAGCAGGTCGGTCTTGCTGGCGTAGCGGCCATCGAGCGGAGACAGGGCCGACAGCGTGGAATACGGAGTAGTAGAAGTCATGAGAGCGGACGCAAGTTAAAGAAACGGTTGGCGTGTGGCGCGCGGGGAGGGTAGCGCTGGCATGAGCGCGGTCATGGTGGCGCACCACGATAAACGGCGATTTTACCACCGCCAGAGCCGCATCCGCCGCCGCATGGCGCGCCGCGGGCGGGAAAATGACGATAAAGGGCCCGCCAGGACGGCCGATGCGGCTTGCCCGCCACACCGGGCCGGGCGGACGCGCGCGTTGCCAAATGCCGCTGCCGCCGATGCTATACTGACCGCTGCCCCTTCCTCTTAAAGTGTCTATGAAACTGATCGGTTCCCTCGCCAGCCCGTATGTCCGCAAAGCCCGTATCGTGCTGGCGGAAAAAAAGCTCGACTATGTCTTCGAGCTGGAAAACGTCTGGGTGCCGGAAACCCGCATCGCGCAGGCCAATCCCCTGGGCAAGGTGCCCTGCCTGGTGATGGAAGATGGCAGCACGCTCATCGATTCGAAAGTCATCGTCGAATACCTCGACACGCTCACGCCCGTGTGCAAGCTGTTGCCGGCCGGCGGCAATGGCCGCGAGCGGGCCGATATCAAGAACTGGGAAGCGCTGGCCGATGGCATTCTCGACGCGGGCGTGCTGGTGCGCCTGGAGCGCACGCAGCGCCCGCCCGAGCAGCAAAGCGCGGCCTGGATCGCGCGCCAGCTCGATAAGATCACCCTGGGCCTGGCGGCTTTGGCATCACGCCTGGGCGAGAGCGCCTATTGCGCCGGCAAGAACTACACCCTGGCCGACGTGGCCGTGGGCTGCGCCCTGGGCTGGCTCAGCTTCCGCTTCCCGGAAATCGACTGGCGCGCTGATCACCCGGCGCTGGCGCGCCTGTTCGACAAACTGTCCGAGCGGCAGTCGTTCAAGGACACCGTGCCGCAGTAAGGGATGGACGTAAAAAAACCGGCAAGCCGGTTTTTTTATTTCACACTTGAGATTACGACACCTGACAAAACCGTAGCGAGCGGAAGGAAGAGGTGGCCGAGAAGCGCAACCGTACACTGGTACGGTGAGCATCGCAGGCCGCCTATGCCGACGCGCAGCAGGTTTTGCCAGATGTCTTCATTACTCTTCGATCGCCATCTGGCTTTGCAGGTAGTTCTGGATGCCGACTTTGGCGATCAGGTCGATCTGCGTTTCGAGCCAGTCGATATGCTCTTCCGTGTCTTCCAGGATCATCAGGAACAGGTCGCGCGAAACGTAGTCGCCCGCTTTTTCACTGATGGCGATGCCTTCCTTGACGGTGGCGTGCGCGGCGCGTTCCAGCTTCAAATCGCATTCCAGCATTTCCGGCGTGTTCTCGCCGATCAGCAGCTTGTGCAGCGCTTGCAGGTTCGGCAGGCCGTCGAGCATCAGGATGCGGTCGATCAGCTTGTCGGCGTGTTTCATTTCGCCGATCGATTCTTCGTATTCCTTCTTGCCCAGCTTTTCCAGGCCCCAGTGCTTGTACATGCGCGCATGCAGGAAGTACTGGTTGATGGCCGACAGTTCGTTGGTGAGCTGTGCGTTGAGCATGCGGATGACTTCTTTATCGCCCTTCATGGGATTTCCTTTGTTCGGTGTCGCGTTCGATGATGAAACCGGGGGCTGCTGGCGTTCACTGCCGGGTGGCGCAGGCTGCCTGGTGGCGCGCAGCTTGCCGGTTTCGCTATGCCCGCATGATAGCGCAAAATGTGAGCGGTTTTTGCTGCGAAATGGCATTTTTCCGTCTTTTTAACGTAAATACCGTGCGAATAAAACCCATTCTCAAGTAAATCACCACACTTCTCCGTTTTTTATTTGTTAAGGCAAATGGAGGGTATTCTCATTCGCGTTCCTGCTGTCTTTTTTGCATGTCCGGCATGCTCGGGCGGGCGCGTGAAACAGGTGGAAAATGTTTGCGTGGTTCTTGCCTTTATGCCTTCTTGGTCGCTGGCGGCGGTGCGATAATCCTCAGAAGAATTCACTACAAAGGATCGCAAGATGATGCTGCACATACCTGGCGTGCTGACGCCGGAACAGGTCACGCACTTTCGCCAGCGCCTGGCGCAGACAGACTGGGTCGACGGGCGCGCCAGCGTGGGCGCGCAGGGCGCGCAAGTCAAGCGCAACCGCCAGCTGGCTGAAGGTTCGCCGCTGGCGCTGGAACTGGGCGAGACCGTCAGCCGCGCGCTGATGGCCAATCCCCTGTTCTTCGCTGCCGTGCTGCCGCTGCGCATCCTGCCGCCGTTCTTCAACAGCTACGCGGGCGGCGAACACTATGGCCTGCACATCGACGGCGCCATCCGCACGCCGAAAAACGGCATGCAGTCGATGCGCGCCGACGTCTCGTCGACGGTTTTCCTGAGCGAGCCGGACGAATACGAAGGCGGCGAACTGGTGGTGGTCGATTCCTACGGCACGCATGAAGTGAAGCTGCCGGCCGGCGACGTCATCGTGTATCCGTCGAGCAGCGTGCACCAAGTGCTGCCCGTCACCAGCGGCGAGCGCATCTGCTCATTCCTGTGGACGCAAAGCATGGTGCGCGAGGACTGGAAACGCAGCATGCTGTTCGAGCTCGATCAAAACATCCAGAGCGTGCGCGCGGAGCATGGCGATTCACCGGCGACGGTGGGACTGACGGGGCATTATCACAACCTGCTGCGGATGTGGGCGGAGATGTAAGGCTGGGGTCAGACCCCGGTGACGTTGGCGCTGAACTGGGCGTTGGCGGTGTTGAGGGTCTGACTCCATAGCAGGCAAAAAAAAGTCTGCCGGGCCCGGGGATGTAGGCTGGCAGACTGAAACAAGCAAATCGCTTGACTAAAAACAGGGCGCAAAAAAGCAAGCAGGGCACGCGGTGCGATGCTTGCGGGCTGGCAGCGGCGCAGGGCGCCGCCGTGGGCTAGCTCAGTTGGAAGGTCAGTGGTACTAAGACGTAGACGGGCACGGCCTTGCCGTTTTCCACCATCGGCTTGAACAGCGCGCGTTGCGCGGCCTGGCGGCCCGCTTCGTCAAGGTTGTTGTAGCCGGTCGATTTATGGATCAGGATTTGCTCGGGCAAGCCCTTTTCATTGATCAGGATGCGCAGCACCACGGTGCCGCTCTCGCCGAGGCGGCGCGACAGGTTCGGGTAGATCAGCTGCGGTGCCTTGATGTATTCCACGCTGCTGACGGTGCGCGGCGCCGATGGAGCCGGTGGCGAAGGTGCGGGTGCCGATGGCGCCGTTGGCGCGGCGGTGGCGGCAGGCGCCGCTTCGGAGCGCGTCGGCTGTGGCGGCGTGATCGTCGGTTCGCTCGGGGCCACGGCGATCAGCGGCAGCGGCGGAATGACGGCGCGCGGCACGGGGGCGCTCAGCTCCACGGTTTTCGGCACGGACGGTGCAGGCGGCTTGGGCGGCGCTGGCGGGGCGATGATGCTGATGGTGGTGATGGTCGGCATGGCGGCAGTGACGACGCGGCTCAAGAGCCCGCTCTGGATCGCGTAAAAGCCGGCGATGTGCAGCACGACGATGGCCATCAGCGGCACGAATTTGCTGCGTTTCTTGTCGAAATCGGCAAATTGTTCCACGGCCTGCACCGTTACGGGCGGGGGCATCATCGTCATGGCGTTCATCACTTTCCTTAGTTTGTCAGTACAGCTCGCATCAATACGGTTTCTTGCAGCACCACGCTGGCGTTCAGGTGATCGTTCAGCACTTCGCGTGCACAGGTATGGCATTTGCCGCAGCACGTGGCCACGCCCAGGTCGCGGCGCAGTTCGGCCATGCTGGACAGGCCAAGATCAACGGCTTGACGGATTTCACGATCAGATATGTTGTTGCAGACACATACAATCATTGATACACCTTCTGGCTGGAGGATGAAAATACACTAGTGCTGCGAGGCATTGTTGCTAGTGTTTTAATGAGAATCATTATCATTACGTTTCATTGTCGCGCAAAGTGCAGGACAATGCAAGCGATTTTGATGAAACGTGCGGCAGTTGGCGGGCTGGCGCGCTGCTGCGGCAAAGCGTCGGCAAGCCGTGCGCCCGAATGACGCGGCCCTTGCCGGCGGCGGCTCTCCGGGCTAAATAAAAACAATTCGCATTCATGTTTATAATGCTGGTATTGTCTCGGACGGCCACCGTCTGGACATATGGAAAGGCCGCTTGTCGGTAATGCGCAACAGTTGCGATTTACCTCACAAACCCGGGATCAGCGCAGGGCACCCTGCGCCGCTGCTGTTCCCGGGTGTTCTTCATTTGAACGGAATTTGCTCATGACTCTAGTTCCACCCTTGATGACGCTCGACGCCCTGGCAGTCGGCCAGAGCGGCACTGTGTTGCATATCACACCCCACGCGGCAGGACAGACGGAGGACGGCGTCGACCTGGCCCGCCGCTTGATGGAGCTGGGATTCGTTCCCGGCGAACGCATCCGCATGCTCAAGCGCGGCATTCCCGGTGGCGACCCGCTGGCCATCAAGGTCGGCAATGCCACGTTCGCACTGCGCCGCTTCGAAGCGGCGCTGATTACGATTCAACCGTTGACTCAACCGGAATGACCATGGGCGCTGTAGAAACTATCGTCGATGCGGGCACGCACAAGCCGCCGCATCAGCCACAAATCGCCCTGCTGGGCAATCCGAACTGCGGCAAGACCGCCCTGTTCAACCGCTTGACGGGCGCGCGCCAGAAAGTGGCGAACTACGCCGGCGTGACCATCGAACGCAAGGAAGGCCATTTCACGTCGCCGGCCGGCAAACCCGTGCGCATCCTCGACTTGCCAGGCGCCTACAGCCTGTCGGCCACCACGCCCGATGAAGCCATCACGCGCGACGTGGTGGGCGGCCTGCGCAAGGGAGATCCGCGTCCGGACGCCATCATCTGCGTCGTCGACGCCACCAATCTGCGCCTGAATCTGCGCCTGGTGCTGGAAGTCAAGCGCCTGGGCCTGCCCATGCTGCTGGCGCTGAACATGACGGACGTGGCGCGCAAGCGCGGCATGCTCATCGACACGGCCAAGCTGTCGCAGGAACTGGGCATGCCCGTGGTGGAAACCGTGGCGGTGCAGCACGATGGCGAAAAAGCCCTGCTGGACGCCATCGACGCCATGCTGCCGCTGCCGGCCGTGGAAGCGAAACCGCTGGCGGCCATCGACGCTGTCAGCGTCGAAGAGACCCAGCGCGAAGTGCGCCGCATCCTGTCTGCCGTCAGCAATGACGCTGGCGACCGCGGCAACCTGACGGAGAAGATCGACGACGTGGTGCTGCACCCTGTCGCCGGCCCCATCATCCTGACGGTGCTGATGTTCCTGATTTTCCAGGCCGTGTTTGCGTGGGCTGCCACGCCGATGGAAATGATCACCGACGGCGTGGGCCACCTGGGCGCCATGCTGACGGCGAACATGCCTGACGGCCACCTGAAGAGCTTGCTGGTGGAAGGCATCATTGGCGGCGTCGGCAGCGTGCTGGTGTTCCTGCCGCAAATCCTGATCCTGTTCTTCTTCATCCTGGCGCTGGAAGACTGCGGCTACCTGCCGCGCGCCGCGTTCCTGCTGGACCGCCTGATGGGCGGCGTGGGCCTGTCGGGCCGCGCCTTCATTCCGCTGCTGTCGAGCTTTGCCTGCGCCATTCCCGGCGTGATGGCGGCGCGCACCATCCAGAACCCGCGCGACCGCCTGGTCACCATCATGATCGCGCCGCTGATGACGTGTTCGGCGCGCCTGCCCGTGTATGCGCTGATCATCGCCGCCTTCATCCCCGAGCGCGAAGTGTGGGGCTACCTGAGCCTGCAGGGCCTGGTGCTGTTCGTGCTGTACTTCGCCGGCATCATCTCGGCCATGGCCGTGGCCTGGGTCATGAAGCGCGGCATGGGCGTGCGCGGCAATCAGCCGCTGCTGCTGGAGCTGCCCGCCTATCACTGGCCGCACCTGCGCAACCTGGCCGTCAGCCTGTGGGAACGCGCGAAGATCTTTCTCACGCGCGTCGGTACCATCATCCTGAGCCTGATGATCATCCTGTGGTTCCTCAGCACCTTCCCCGGCCCGCCGGACAATGCCATCCACCCGCCGATCTACTACAGCCTGGCCGGTATCCTGGGCCGCGGCCTGGAAGTGATCTTCGCGCCAATCGGCTTCAACTGGCAGATCTGCATCGCGCTGGTGCCGGGCATGGCGGCGCGTGAAGTGGCCGTCGGCGCCCTGGGCACCGTGTACGCGCTGTCGCAAACGGGCGATGCGCTGGCGTCCACTCTGGAACCGCTGATCGCCCACTCGTGGTCGATGGCCACCGCGCTGTCCCTGCTGGCCTGGTACGTCTTCGCGCCGCAGTGCCTGTCGACCCTCTCGGTGGTGAAACGCGAGACGGGCGGCTGGCGCTATCCGCTGCTAATGGCCGGCTACATGTTCGCGCTGGCGTATGCCGCCTCGTTCATCACGTACCGCGTCGCCCTGATGGCCGGCGCATAGGAGAGCAGCATGTGGCAAACCATCATCGTCGCCCTCATCGTCGCAGCCGCGCTGCTGCATTTTTCGACCAAGTACCTGCCGGCCGGCGTGCGCCGCGCCATCGTGCGTGGCCTGGTGCGCTGCGGCCTCGATGAGGCCAAGCTGTCGACCTTCTTCAAGGTGGCGCCCGGCTGCGGCAGCGGCTGCGGTTCCTGCGGCTCCTGCGACAGCCCGCCGCCACCGTCCGCCACGCCGCCCGCCGACGGCAGCAGCAAGCGCGTGATCCTGATGCAGGTGCAGCGCTAGGGCCTGCATTTCAGTGTAGCCACGGGCGCGTCCTTGGGCTACACTGGGCTTTCCAGATGGCAAGGAGTGGCAATGGCGATACTGTTGATCTTCATGTTCTTGTTTGCGGTCGCCACCTGGCTGCTGGCCAGCCGGCGTGGCCGCCATGGCGGCGTCTGGTTCGGCATCGGCCTGTTCCTCGGGCCCTTTGCCTTGCTGGCGGTGGCGGCGCTGCCGCCCGTGCCGCCGGCTACGCAGCCCTGAATGAAAAAAACCCGCGCGAGCGGGTTTTTTTACGTCTGCGGCGCCGCGCTTACGCCTGGCCGGCCAGCTTTTCCACCACGGGCGCCAGCGCGGCCGGGCGGCAGCCAAAGGCGGCCAGGCGGCCTTGCGCACCGGGAGCCAGGTCCAGGTCGTACGGCAGGCGGCCCGCCACCAGCCATAGTTTATCCTGCGGCAGGGCGTCGACCAGGCGACGCTGGCCGTCGACGAACATGGCGTTATACGTTTGCAGCACGATCTGCTGCGCGCCTTGCGCAAAGGCGATGGCTTCATTGACTTCGTCGTCCAGTGCTTCGGCCGACAGCGCATATTCGCGCACGTCCAGGCCCGCTTCGAGCAGCGCCGGCAGCATGGAGCTGCGCGCTTCCTTGTTGCGGCCCAGCGCCACTTCATCGATCTCGCTGCGCGAGCGCACTTCCACCGTCAGCAGGGTCACGGGCAGGCTGGCATCGAGCGCGCGGTAATCGCCCTGCACGCGCAGCGCCGCTTTTTGCAGCAGCTGCGACAGGGCCATGGCGGCCGGCTGCATCAGCGCGGGCGGCGTGACGGGACGTTCGCGCCAGTCGCGCACGGCGCGGTTGCGCTTGAGTTCAGTGACGCGGGCAAGCGCTGCGTCGATGCGCGCCACGGCGATCTCGCCGCTTTCCACGGCATCGATGACGGCGTCGATGGCCGCCGTCTGCTGCGCTTCACGGTGCGAAATGAGGACGATGTCGGCGCCCGCCTGCAAGGTGGCGATGGCGCCCCTGGGGATGCCGATGCCGTCGGCGATCGCCGCCATTTCCAGGCAGTCGGTGATGACCACGCCCTGGTATTTCATCTCGCCGCGCAGCAGGTCGGTCAGCACGCCTTTCGACAGGGTGGCCGGCACCTTGGTGTCGGCTTCGAAGGCGGGGAAGACCACGTGCGCCGTCATGATGGCGTCCACGCCGCCGGCGATGGCCGCGCGGAACGGCGCCAGTTCCACCGCGCGCAGGCGTTCCTTGTCGTGCGGCACCAGGGCCATGGCGTAGTGCGTGTCGATCGCCGTGTCGCCGTGGCCGGGGAAATGCTTGGCGGTGACGGCCAGGCCGCTGGCGCGCTGGCCGCGCATGGCGGCCATGCCGTATTCGATGACGGTATCGGCATCTTCGCCATACGCGCGCACGCCGATGACGGGGTTGTTGCGGTTGTTGTTGACGTCCAGCACGGGGGCCAGCAGCATGTTGATGCCCACCTGGCGCATCTCGTCGCCGCTGATCTGGTTCATGCGCTCGCAGTCTTCCGGCGAGCCGGCCGCCTGGAAGGCCATGGCGGCGGGAATCGGCGTCACGCCCTGCTCGATGCGCATCACCATGCCGCCTTCCTGGTCGATGGAAATGAGCAGCGGCGTGTCGGACACTTCCGCGTTGATCTCCTGCAGTTCGCGGCACAGGGCCGACACTTGCGCCGGCGTGTGCACATTGCGGCGGAACAGGATCACGCCGCCCACCTTCTTTTCGCGTATCAAGGTCTTGATATGCTCGTCCGCCTGCAGGGCGTCAAAGCCCACCATGAACAACTGTCCTACTTTTTCGCGCAAACCCTGCTCCATGCTGCAACTCCTCCGGTATTCGTGTTGATGACGGCAAGCCCGTATTGTGGCCCGTGATGCCGCAGCGTGGCGGTCAGCGGAAAAGCTGCCTTGTTTTTTACTTGTTTTGGTATTGTATTGGATTTGGATTTTTGCGCAAGTGGTTATTAAGTGGTATTGCTCCACTTGTCACCACTTGCGCAACAGCTTCGCGATAACTCGTCAGGCGAGGCGCTTGAACGACTCGGCCTGCGCCTTGGGCCAGTACAGGCCGAACACAGGCGGCAGTTGCGGCAGCTGGCTCGGGTCGAGCAGCTGGCCCGCTTCCAGGAAGGGCAGCAGGGCCGACGCCAGTTTCACCTGGTTCGGCGAAATGCGCCGCACCAGGTGATGCGGGCGCAGTTCCTGCGGATGTTCGAGGCCGGCGGCGGCGATCAGTTCGGCCAGCGCCTTCATGGTGTTCTGGTGGAAGTGCGCCACGCGGGCGATCTTGTCGGGCACCACCAGCGCGCGCTGGCGTTGCGGATCCTGCGTGGCCACGCCCGTCGGGCAGCGGTCCGTGTGGCAGCTTTGCGACTGGATGCAGCCCAGCGCGAACATGAAGCCGCGCGCCGAATTGCACCAGTCGGCGCCCAGCGCCAGCAGGCGGGCGATATCGAACGCCGTGATGATCTTGCCGGAACAGCCGATCTTGATTTTCTCGCGCAGGTTGGCGCCCACCAGGGTGTTATGCACGAGTACCAGCGCTTCCTGCAGCGGCGTGCCGACGTGGTCCGTAAATTCCACCGGCGCGGCGCCGGTGCCGCCTTCGCTGCCGTCGACGACGATGAAGTCGGGCGTGATGCCGGTGGCCAGCATGGCTTTCACGATGCCGAAAAATTCCCACGGGTGGCCGATGGCCAGCTTGAAGCCAGTCGGCTTGCCGCCCGACAGCGTGCGCAGGCGGTCGATAAAGTGCAGCATTTCCAGCGGCGTGGAAAAGGCGCTGTGCGCGGCCGGCGAGACGCAATCCTCGCCCACCATCACGCCGCGCGTGGTGGCGATCTCGATGGTGACTTTCGGCCCCGGCAGCACGCCGCCGTGGCCCGGCTTGGCGCCTTGCGACATCTTCAGCTCGATCATTTTCACTTGCTCGGAGCTGGCGTTGGCGACGAAGCGTTCTTCCGAAAACGTGCCGTCCGGATTGCGGCAGCCAAAGTAGCCGGAGCCGATTTCCCATACCAGGTCGCCGCCGTTTTCGCGGTGGTAGGGGCTGATGCTGCCTTCGCCCGTGTCGTGCATGAAGCCGCCGCTGCGCGCGCCGCCGTTCAGGGCCAAGATGGCGTTGGCCGACAGGGCGCCAAAGCTCATCGCCGAAATATTGAAGACGCTGGCCGAATACGGTTTTTCACGCGGGCAGTCGGGATGGTTGCCGATCTCGATGCGGAAGTCGTGGCCCGTCACCTTGGCGGGGGCGATGGAATGGTTGATCCACTCATAGCCCGCCTCATACACGTCGAGCTGGGTGCCGAACGGGCGCTTGTCCGTCTGCTCCTTGGCGCGCTGATAGACGATGCTGCGCTGGCTGCGCGAGAACGGCGTCGCTTCCGTATCGCTTTCCAGGAAATACTGGCGGATCTCGGGGCGGATGCTCTCGAAGAAAAAGCGGAAGTGCGCGAGGATGGGGTAGTTGCGGCGCAGGGCGCGCTTGGTTTGCAGCAGATCGCTGATGCCCAGCAGGGTCAGCGCACCGGCCAGCACGGGCAGCCAGTAATGATCGTAGTAAAACAGGGACAGGACAAAGATGGCGGCCGTCGCAATGAAGGTCAGGTAGCGAAATGGTACTAGGTGCATGGGCACTCCGGTGAGGTCAGACTGATACTGCCGAGTCTACCTTTGATTCACGGAACGTGCTGGCTGGAAAGAACGCGGCACCCAGGGGCGCCGCGTGAGGTGCTTAGCGCTGTGCCGCGCGGATGCGCTCGATGCGTTCACTGCTGGCCGGATGGCTCGACAGGTACGGCGTGCCGTCGCCCAGCTTGCCCAGGGCGACAAACACCTGCGCCAAGTGTTCCAGCGCAATGCCGTTCTGGCGCAGCATGGCGATCGCGTAGTCGTCCGCCTCGCGTTCGACGTCGCGCGAATATTTCAAGTCCAGCAGCAGCGGCGGCAAGGTTGCCACCACCGTCGACACGTCGCCGAACAGCAGCGCCGCGCCGGCGCCCACGGCCGAGGTCTGGATCAGGCGGCGCGTCAGGTGGCGCTGCTGCAAATGCCCCAGTTCATGCGCCAGCACGCCCATGATGGCGTCGTCGTCCGGCATCAGTTCCACCATTTCATCGGTCAGCACGATGTCGCCGGACGGCAGGGCGAAGGCGTTCGGCCCGATCTTGCTCTTGCGGAAAACGATGCGGTGCTCGGGCGTGCTGTCGCCGGGTGTGGACAGGCGCGCGAACCGGGCGCGCAAGGCTTGCTGGCGCGCGTTATCGAGCTTGCTGGCTTCAAACACGTGCTGGTCGAGGAAATCGAGCACGCCCTGGCCCAGCTGGCGCTCGACGGACTGGGGAATCGCATACGCGACGCCCTTCGCCACCACGGGCAGCAGGTACTGATAACTGAGCCACAGGGCCAGCACGGTGGCCACTGTCGCCAGCAGGGCACCGCGCCAGCTTTGCTGCAGCCGCACCACCCAGCCGTCGCGGTGGCCCGTGTCGTGCAGCAGCGCGTTGAAGGCCGCCTGGTCGGCGATTTCCAGGTAGGCGCCATCGGGAAAGCTGACCTTGCGCACGGCGTGGCTGCTGCGTTCGGACACGTGCAGCTCGCCCAGCGGGCAGCTGCGTTCAATGTCGCCGGCCAGCACCGCCACGCCATCGCGCACGCTCAGCGTGACGTGGTACAGGCGCGAGGTCTGGCCGTCGAAATAGCGGGCGGCCAGGCTGGCGTGGTCTTCTTGCTTGTCGGCGCCCATGCTTACATCGACAGGTCGAAGTCCAGCAGGTCGACCACGCCTTCGCCTGTGGCCGAGACCTGCTCTCCGGTGGCGGCGACAAATTCATCGAGGCTGCCATGCACCAGCATGGACGTCGCTTCCAGGCGGTATTTCAGCCAGCGCACGTGGGCGAATGGCGAAAACAGGCCCAGGGTGACGACGATGCCCAGCAGGTTGGTCAGCATGATGAAGGTGGTGCGGCCCCAGGTCAGCTGCGACTGGAACTGGTGCTGCTGCAAGCGCGTGTGGTTCCAGATCAGGTTCTGGATCATGGTCAGGAACAGCGGCAGCACGATGAAGGCCCAGGCATACAGGGCGGCCACGGCGCCGAAGATGCTGCCGGCCTTGGTGACATCGTTGGCATCGGTCGCAAACGTGGCGAAGACGCTGGCGAAGACGACAAAGATCAGCACCAGGAAACCGGCCAGCAGCAGGGCGAAGAACAGCAGATAGGTCTTGTAGAAGCTGCCGACCGTGGCGTCGAAGCTGAAATTGCTGCTGCCGAAACGGCTGTGCGTGTGCTGGAAGCGCTTCAGGCGCTGATGCAGGAACGGCGTCATCAGGCCAGCCGTGAAGGTGTTCAGGATGGGCAGCCACAGGAAGTATTTATAGGCTTCCTTGGCGCTGCCGCCGAAGCCGAAGCGGATGCCGCGGTAGCTGGTGTTGTACAGCTTGAATTGCAGGCTTTTCCAGACCAGCCATGGCAGCACGGCCATCATCAGCACGAGCATGATCAGGCCGATGATGGGCGAGACCTGGAAGGCGATGTTGTAGCCGCCGATCAAGACCACGGCGGCGATGCGGCCCTTCAGGATGGCCACGGCATTGCCGTGATATTCGAAGCTGCTGCCAGCCAGGTGGGTGCTGGAATAGAAATAGCGGTTGCGGCGCACCTTGGCCCAGGCCGAATAAATGCCCAGGGTGACAATGCTCAGCAGCAGATTGACGATCCAGATACGGAAGTATTCGCTGCCCGTGGCGCTGAAGGTGATCGCTTCGCGCTGGGTGTTCGGGGTGTTGGTGTCGATATCCACGCCAGGAATCCTTGCAGTTAAAAAAGAATTAAGATGCATGATCGTCAATAAGTTGTCAATAAAAATATTGTTCAGGCGTAATATATTTTCGCATGGATGGGCAAATCGACGCGGCGCGCGTCCGGGGCGCGGCGTCCGGCTATACTGGAACTCAACCATCGTTTAACGGAAATCGCCATGATCGTCGTCCATCATCTGAACAATTCCCGCTCGCAGCGCGTGCTGTGGCTGCTTGAAGAGCTGGGCCTGGAGTATGAGGTCAAGCGCTACCAGCGCGACCCGAAAACCATGCTGGCGCCCGCTTCGCTGAAGGATGTGCATCCGCTGGGCAAGTCGCCCGTGATCACGGACGGCGCCAACACCATCGCCGAATCGGGCGCCATCATCGAATACCTGGTCGAGCGTTATGGCCAGGGCCGGCTGATCCCGGCGGCGGGCACGCCTGAAAAGCTGCGCTGGACTTACTGGCTACATTTCGCGGAAGGCTCGGCCATGCCGCCTCTGCTGATGAAGCTGGTGTTCGACAAGGTCGAATCGTCGCCCATGCCGTTCTTCGTGAAACCGATCGCGCGCGGTATCGCCAGCAAGGTGAAACATAGCTTCATCATGCCGAACATCAATAGCCAGCTCGCGTATATGGAGGCGGAACTGGAAAAGGAAAAATGGTTTGCCGGCAACGAGTTCTCTGCGGCGGACATCCAGATGAGCTTTCCCCTGGAAGCGGCCGCTTCCCGCGGCGGCCTTGATGCGCGCCTGCCGAAGCTGACGGCCTTTTTGCAGCGCATTCATGCGCGGCCTGCCTATCAGCGGGCGCTGGAGCGGGGCGGGCCTTACGATTTTGCAAAGTAAGCGGCGTTGACGGGCGATGTGCGGGGCGCCATACGGTAAAATGCCCGATTCAACCAGTATCCATTTACCGCATGGCCAGACTCCTCGCTATCGACGGCTTGAATATCGTACGCCGCGTCTACGAAGCCAGTCCTGAACCCGATTCCGATCTGAAGGCGGAGATCGCGCTGCGCCATGCGCTGTCGTCGTTCCGCACCCTCATCAACGATCACGAGCCGACGCACATCCTGCCGGCCTTCGATTTCGGCGGCCCGACCTGGCGCCACGCCCTGTATGCGGGCTACCGCGAGGGGCGCCAGCCCATGCCGCAAGTGTTGCGCGACGCCTTGCCCGGCTTTTACGCCACCCTGGCCAGCTTTGGCATGCACGTGGTGAGCATTCCCGAAGTCGAGGCTGACGACGTGATCGGCACGGCCGTCATGCGCTGGCTGCACGAAGGGCGCGGCGCGGCCGTCATCGCCACCACCGACAAGGACTTGCATGGCCTGATCGCCCACGGCGCGCTGGTGTGGGACCATTTCAAGGGCGTCTGGCACGACCATGCCTGGGTCGAGAAAAAGTTCGGCGTGCCGCCGGAACTGCTGCCCGACCTGCTGGCGCTGATGGGCGACGTCACCGACAGCATTCCCGGCGTGTCGAAGATCGGCCTGAAAACGGGCGCCAAACTGTTGCGCGCCTACGGCAATATCGACGCCGTGATGGCCGGCGCGGGCATTTTGCCGGGTACGCTGGGCGAAAGCCTGCGAAAAGACCGGGAAATACTGTATCTTTCAAGAAAGTTAGTGGCGCTCAAGACGGATGTGACCTTGGGCGTGACCTGGAACAAGCTGGTGTGGGAAAAATAGCGCGCCAAACAAAAAGCCCATGGCGTCGTTGCCTTGCCTTGTCGTACATTCGTACTGCCTGCGGCAACGCGCCTGGCCCTGGACCTTTTGTTCGACGCTCTCCTGGCCAGCACTCGGAATAAATCAAGCAAGGGAAGTAAATCATGATGTTAAAGGCAGTCCTGATCGATAGCAGCGCCGTGGCGCGCGGCCTGCTGAACACGGTCCTGACCGATGGCGGCTACGATGTCTGCGGCCAGACGCATACCAGTACGCTGGGACTGGCGCTGCTGGTCAAGCATCGGCCGCATTTCGTGTGTATCGCGCGCGAACAGGTGGAAGATGGAACGAATGTGGTGCAGGCCATCCGCGAGCAGTATCCGAAGACGCTGATCTTCATGATCTCGGGCGGCATCGACGCCGCCTCGCTGCAGGCGGCGCACGCCATGGGCGTGTCGGGCTTCATCGTGAAACCGTTCATGGCCGACACGGTCCTGAAAACCGTGCGCAACACGGTCATTGCCATGGTCCGCAAGCAGCAGGCCCTGGCCGCCGCCGCCCAATCGTCGAACCCCACCGATTGATGCAGCGAAGCGCTTGATGCTTAATGGGTCAGATAGTACAGCGCCTGGCCCACTGATTGACCGAGATGCAGCAAAAAGTATGCTGTGACGCCCAGCAGCATACTGGCCTGCAGGAACACGGGGAGCGTATTCCATGCGGTGGTAATCCGGGCGTGCAGTGTGCGCATCAGCGTATCCTTTCAGTCAACAGTCTATGATCAGGGCATGCCCGTGGCGCTGGCGATAATGCCGCCACCGAGGCATACGTCGCCATCGTACAGCACGGCCGACTGGCCCGGCGTGACGGCCCACTGCGCCTGGTCGAAGGCCAGGCTGAAGTGTTCATTCCCGTCCGGCAGCAGCTGGCAAGCCACGTCGGCCTGGCGGTAGCGCGTCTTGGCGCTCAAGGCGCCCGCCTGCGGCGCGACGCCGGCGATCCAGCTGGCCTGGTCGGCCGTCAACGATGGCGACAGCAGCCACGGATGGTCATGGCCCTGCACCACGTACAGGGTGTTGTTGGCGATATCCTTGCGCGCCACGTACCAGGCATCGCTGCTGCCGTCCGCGTTCTGGTACGACTTCACGCCGCCGATGCCGATGCCCTTGCGCTGGCCCAGGGTATAAAAACTCAGCCCCACATGTTCGCCCACGGTCTTGCCGTCGGCCGTTTTCATCGGGCCCGGCTTGTACGACAGGTAGCGGTTCAGAAATTCGCGGAACGGGCGCTCGCCAATGAAGCAGATGCCCGTCGAATCCTTTTTCTGCGCGTTCGGCAGGGCCAGTTTCTCGGCGATCTGGCGCACTTCGGTTTTCGGGATTTCACCGAGCGGGAACAAGGTCTTGGACAGTTGCGCCTGGTTCAAACGGTGCAGGAAATAGCTTTGGTCCTTGCTGGCGTCGACCGCTTTCAATAACTCGAAGCGGCCCGCATCCGTCGGCGCCTGGCGCACGCGCGCATAGTGGCCGGTGGCGATCAGGTCGGCGCCCAGGGTCATGGCGTGGTCGAGGAAGGCCTTGAACTTGATCTCGGCGTTGCACAGCACGTCCGGGTTCGGCGTGCGGCCGGCCTGGTATTCGCGCAGGAAATCGGCGAACACGCGGTCCTTGTATTCGGAGGCGAAATTGACGGCTTCGATATCGACGCCAATGACGTCGGCCACGCTGGCCGCGTCGATCCAGTCCTGGCGCGTGGAGCAGTATTCCGAATCGTCGTCATCTTCCCAGTTTTTCATGAACAGGCCGATGACTTCATAGCCTTGTTCCTTCAGCATCCATGCCGCGACCGAGGAATCGACCCCGCCCGACATGCCGATAACGACTTTCTTCTTGCTCATCTTGCTTTCCAGTGTACTTTAATAATATGGCAATGCGTATTGCTATGCGCTATTGAAAACCGACGCATGCGTGTGCAGCAGGGCCAGCGGCGCGCGCCGGCCAGCCAGGTATTCGTCCACGCACTGCAGCACCAGGGGGCTGCGGTGGCGTTCCTGGCACGCCGCCAGTTCGTCGCGCGTCATCCACAGGGTGCGCAGGATGCCTTCGTCCAGCGGCCGGTCATGCTCGGCGCCGGCCGTGCCGCAAAAGGTGAAGCGCAGATAAGTGACATCCTCGCCCGTGCGCTGCGACTGGTAGCGCGACATATACATGCCGACCAGTGCCGTGGGGATGAAATCGTAGGCCGCTTCTTCCAGCGTTTCGCGGATCACCGCCTGCTCCAGCGACTCGAACGGGTCGAGGTGGCCGGCCGGCTGATTGATCTTGATGCCTTCGCTGGTCTCTTCTTCAATCAGTAAAAACAGGCCGTCGCGCTCGACGATGGCAGCAACGGTGACAGAGGGTTTCCAGATTCTCGGCATGATTCCATCCTTGAAAGAGCCGACATTTTATCTTGTTCTGCGCACGCGGTTTGAAGCCGGCCTTCTGTTGCGCGGACATATTGATAAATGACAACGTTTTAGCAAATAGCGGTGGGAGGTACTTACGTCTTTCCTTGGGCGCGCACTAGCATGGGGGGCTGGGGCGGCAAGATGGCAGGAAGCGCCCGCTAATATAGGCTTTCCCCGTGGTCAAAACAAGCACGCATGCGCACTGGACTGTGGTGAGATTGACACACCTTTCCCACAATACGGTCGCCGCGCCGCATGGTGAAACGAATGATGCTGCAGCGGAGAAATTAGTGTCGTACGACTAAAAGTTGCTGGTTCACAAACGTTTAACGCACGGCTTTCCGTGTTAGATTCTAGTCAGTTTATCAATTATCGGAGGCATCATGAGGATAGGCATACCGGCCGAAACGCGGCCCGGTGAGACCCGGGTGGCAGCGACGCCCGAGACAGTCAAGAAACTGGCAGCCAAGCATCAGATCATCGTGCAGGCGGGGGCGGGCCTGCAGGCGTCGATCCCCGACGATGCCTATGCGGCCGCCGGCGCGCAGATCGGCACTGCCCAGGAAGCCTATGGCTGCGCCATCGTGCTCAAGGTGCGCGCACCGGATGCCGGGGAGCGGGCCCTGATGGCCAGCGGCACGGTGCTGATCGGCATGTTGAACCCGTTTGACGCGGACAATATCGCCGCCATGGCCACGGCCGGGCTGTCCGCCTTCGCCCTGGAAGCCGTGCCGCGCATCACCCGCGCGCAGTCGATGGACGTGCTGTCGTCGCAAGCGAATATCGCCGGCTACAAGGCCGTGCTGGTGGCGGCCAATACCTACCAGCGCTTCATGCCGATGCTGATGACGGCGGCCGGCACGGTGAAGGCAGCGCGCGTGCTGATCATGGGCGTGGGCGTGGCCGGCTTGCAGGCGATCGCCACGGCCAAGCGCCTGGGCGCCGTCATCGAGGCGTCCGATGTGCGCCCGCCCGTCAAGGAGCAAGTGGAGTCCCTGGGTGCCAAGTTCCTCGACGTGCCTTTCCTCACGGACGAAGAAAAAGAGATCGCCAAGGGCTCGGGCGGCTACGCGCGCGCCATGCCGGCCGACTGGATGCGCCGCCAGGCCGAACTCGTGCATGAACGGGCGAAACTGGCCGACATCATCATCACCACCGCACTGATTCCCGGCCGCGCCGCGCCCGTGCTCATTTCCGAGGAAACGGTGAAAGCCATGAAGCCCGGCTCCGTCATCGTCGACCTGGCCGTGGAGCAGGGCGGCAACTGCCCGCTCTCGGAACTGGGCAAGACGGTGGTCAAGCATGGCGTGTACATCGTGGGCGAGCCGAACCTGGCGACCCTGGTGGCGGCCGATGCGTCGGCCCTGTATGCGCGCAACGTGCTGGACTTTTTAAAGCTCATCATCGACAAGGACGATCAATTGCTGATCGACCGCGAGGATGAAATCATCAAGGCCAGCCTGGTTTGCGCGGGCAATGACATCCTCAGAAAATAACGCGGCGCCGGAGAGAACAACATCATGGAAATCAGTCACACCATCACTAACCTGATCATCTTCGTGCTGGCCATTTATGTCGGCTACCACGTCGTCTGGACCGTCACGCCGGCGCTGCATACGCCGCTGATGGCCGTCACCAACGCCATTTCCGCCATCATCATCGTCGGCGCCATGCTGGCTGCCGGCCTGACGGATGGCCCGCTGGCGCAAGTGGCCGGCACCCTGGCCGTGGCGCTGGCCGCCGTCAACGTGTTTGGCGGCTTCCTCGTCACGCAGCGCATGCTAGAGATGTTCCGTAAAAAAGAACCGAAGGCCAAGCAAGGAGCGAAAGAATGAGCCATGCCATGAGCTTCGTCACCATGAACCTGGTGACGATGATGTACCTGATCGCCTCCGTATGCTTCATCCAGGCCCTGAAAGGCCTGTCGTCGCCATCGACGGCGCGCCGCGGCAATGCCTTCGGCATGAGCGGCATGGCGATTGCCGCCGTCACTACCGTGGCGCTGATCCTGAAACTGAAGGAACAGCAGACGGGCGGCATGGGCCTGACCCTCGTCATCATCGGCATCGTCACGGGCGGCGCCATCGGCGCCTACCTGGCGAAGACCGTGGAAATGACGAAGATGCCGGAACTGGTGGCGGCCATGCACTCGCTGATCGGCCTGGCCGCTGTGTGCATCGCCGTGGCGGCCGTGTCGGAGCCGTGGGCCTTCAATATCGCCCAGCAGGGCCAGGCGCTGCCCATCGGTAACCGTTTCGAGCTGTTCATCGGCACCTTTGTCGGCGCCATCACCTTTTCCGGTTCGGTGATCGCCTTCGGCAAGCTGTCGGGCAAGTACAAGTTCCGTCTGTTCCAGGGCGCGCCGGTCAGCTTCAAGGGCCAGCATCTGCTCAACCTGGTGCTGGCGCTGGTGATGGTGGGCCTGGGCCTGGCCTTCTGCTTCGCCGATGGCGTGCAGCCCGCATGGACGCCGTTCATCGTCATGACCGTCATCGCCTTTGCGCTTGGTGTGCTGATCATCATCCCCATCGGCGGCGCCGACATGCCGGTGGTGGTCTCGATGCTCAACAGTTACTCCGGCTGGGCCGCGGCCGGCATCGGTTTTTCGCTGAATAACTCGATGCTGATCATCGCCGGCTCGCTCGTGGGTTCTTCGGGCGCGATCCTGTCGTACATCATGTGCAAGGCCATGAACCGCTCCTTCTTCAACGTCATCCTCGGCGGCTTCGGCGGCGATGCGCCGGTAGCCGGGGCGGCGGGCACGCAGGAGCAGCGCCCCGTGAAGTCGGGTTCGGCCGACGACGCCGCCTTCATCATGGGCAATGCGGAAACCGTCATCATCGTGCCTGGCTACGGCCTGGCCGTGGCGCGCGCGCAGCACTCGCTCAAGGAACTGGTGGAAAAGCTCACGCACAAGGGCGTCACCGTCAAGTATGCGATCCATCCGGTGGCCGGGCGCATGCCGGGCCACATGAACGTGCTGCTGGCCGAAGCGGAAGTGCCGTACGACCAGGTCTTCGAGATGGAAGACATCAACGGTGAATTCGGCCAGACCGACGTGGTGCTGGTGCTGGGCGCGAACGACGTCGTCAACCCGGCGGCGAAAGACCCGAAATCGCCGATCGCCGGCATGCCGATCCTGGAAGCATATAAAGCCAAGAGCATCATCGTCAACAAGCGCTCGATGGCTTCCGGCTATGCGGGCCTGGACAACGAACTGTTCTACCAGCCGAACACGATGATGGTGTTCGGCGACGCGAAGAAGGTAATCGAGGATATGCTCAAGGCCGTCGAATAAGGACGGCTTGCAGCGACCGGACGGCCCGCCTTGCGCGGGCCGTTTTTATTGGGCATGGCGTCAAACGTGACAGCGGTGGCAGGTCGGATTAGCGCGGCGCCGCCGTGCGTAATCCGACAACAGGGTTGACCGAGCGTGCCGGCTTGCCGCCCCGCCTCATTCGACCTGCGCTTGTTTTCAGGCCGCCACGACCTTGTTGCGACCCTGGTGCTTGGCCGCATACAGGGCCTTGTCCGCCTCCGACATGGCCGCGTCCAGGGTGATGCCCTTGACCAGCGGCGCCAGGCCGATGCTGATGGTGACGTGCAGCGGGGTGCCGTCGGGCAGCACGGTGACGGCGGCGGCCACGGCCGCGCGGATGCGTTCGGCCACCTTATAGGCCTGCTTCAGTGTCGCGTCGGGAAACAGCAGGCCGAATTCCTCGCCGCCCAGGCGTGCCGCCACGTCGGTGACGCGGCCCGTGTCGCGCAGCACCTGCGCCACGTTGCGCAGCACGGCGTCGCCTACCGCATGGCCGTAGCGGTCGTTGATTTTCTTGAAATGATCGAGGTCGGCCACGCCTACCGTGAGTGCCGCCCCGCTGCGCGCGGCGCGCGCCATCGCCTGCTCGGCCTGGGCTTCATAGGCGCGCCGGTTCGGCAGCGCCGTCAGCGCATCGTACAGCGCCTGCTGTTCCAGCTGCGCCAGCAGGCTGGCGTTTTTCGCCGCCAGTTCGCGCCGTTCGCGCACGTCGAGCAAAAAGGCGCCGAAATAGCGCATGCCGTCCACCACGCCCAGATCCATTGCCTTCATCTCGATGGGGATCATCTGCGTATTGCGGTGGCGGATGGCAAATTCGCGTATTTTCCCCAGCACGCTGGAGGTGCGCGAGCTGCGGATATAGTTGATCACGTGGTTGTCGTGCTGCGCGGCGACGGCGTCCGGCAGCAGGCCGTTCAGAGTCTGGCCCAGCAGTTCACCGCTGGCGTAGCCCGACAGTGCCTGCATGGCGCCATTGATGTAGCGGATGCGGCACTGCTCGTCGATGATGATGACGGCGTCGAGGGCGTCTTCCAGCAGGCGGGAAAAGAGGACTTCGGGAAGAGCGGCAGCCGGTGCTGCGGGCAATGCATCTGTCATGGAACGGTCGCCAAAATCCAGGTGACAGACATTGTCGCATCCGCGGGCCGTTTACTCCATGCCGGAGAGGTTCCGTGTTTCTTTTTTGCCCCAGCTCTTTCCTTATTGTTAATACTTAGCGGCGGCCGTACATCATCAGTCCGGCCAGCGTCTTGCGCGCGGGGCTGACGACGTCCAGCAGGCCCAGCGACAGGCCCAGCAAACCTTGCGTGGGTGCGCTGCCCGTGAAGATGCGCGCCATCGTGTCGGTCACGCGCACGGTCAGTCCGCGGTCGGCCTGGCGCAGGGCCACATAGCGTTCCAGGCCGGCCGGGCTGCTGTCCTGCGCCAGCACGCGGGCCAGCACGGCGGCGTCGCGCAAGCCCAGGTTCAAGCCTTGGCCCGCCACCGGGTGCAGGGTTTGCGCCGCATTGCCGATGGCGACCGTGCGGGCCGTGCCGCCCGCCTGGGCGTTCAGGCCCAGCGGATACGCCAGGCGCGGCGTCGTCTGGGTAAAGCGTCCCAGGCGGCTGCCGAAGGCGCTGCCCAGGCGGTCCAGGAAGGCCGCGTCGTCGAGTGCCAGCAGCTGTTCCGCGCGCGTCGGCGGCACGCACCAGACCAGCGCGTAGCCGTCGTCCTGCGGCAGCAGTGCCAGCGGCCCTTCGTCGGTGAAGCGTTCAAAGGCGCGGTGCGCAATGGGGGCGCTGGTACGCACGTGGGCAATGATGGCGCTTTGGCCATAGTCGCGGCTGACGGCGCGTTCCTGCTGCTGGCCGAACAGGCCGCCTTCAGCCTGCACCAGCAATCTGGCGCGCAGGCTCGACGCGGCGCCCGCCTGGTCGATCTGCACGGACACGCCATCGGCATCCTCCACGCTGCCCGTGACCAGGGCCGGGCGCAGGCTGGCCACGCCCAGGCGTTCGCAGACGTCGGCCAGCACGCTGACCACGGCGCCATAGCGGGCCACATAGCCGAGCGCCTCGACGCCGTGTTCCTCGCGGTGCAGCAGGCTGCGGCCCAACTGGCCGCGGCGCGAGACGTGGATTGCATGGATAGGCGTCGCTTCGACGGGCCAGGCGCCCGCTTCCTCGAGGATCTGGCGGCTGCCGTGCGACAGGGCGATGGTGCGCGGATCGCGCCTGGCTTGCTCGATGGATTTGGCGTCGAGCAGGGCGATGCCGGCGGCACGCGCGCCGCGCTGCACCAGCAGGGCGGCCAGCGCCATGCCGACGGGGCCGGCGCCACAGATGGCGAGATCGAAAGTGGGCGGTGTGTGCATGCTGCTGGGTTAATCCTGTGACATCAGTTGTTCGATTTCAGCCACGCTTTTTGGCGCCGTGCTGAACACTTCATGGCCTTGCGGCGTGACCAGCACATCGTCCTCGATGCGGATGCCCGTATGCCAGAACTGTTCCGGCACGCCGGCGCCGGGGCGCACGTAGATGCCCGGCTCCACCGTCAGCACCATGCCCGCTTCCAGCGGTCGCCATGGCTTGCCGGGCGCGCTCGTGTCGCGGTAGGCGCCCACGTCGTGCACGTCCATGCCCAGCCAGTGGCTGGTGCCGTGCATGTAGAAGGGCAGATAACTCTTGTCGGCGATGACGTCCTGCACGCTGCCGCTTTTTTGCCGGTCCAGCAATTGCAGATCCAGCATGCCCTGCGCCAGCACCTGCACGGCCGCTTCATGGATGGCGCTGTGCGGCAGGCCGGGGCGCACCATGTCCAGCGATGCCTGCTGCGCCGCCAGCACCAGTTCATACAGTGCCCGCTGCGGGCCGCTGAAGCGGCCGTTGACGGGCCAGGTGCGCGTGATGTCGGACGCGTAGCCATCGAGTTCGCAGCCGGCGTCGATGAGCACCAGGTCGCCCTCTTGCAGGACGGCGTTGTTGGCGCTGTAGTGCAGGATGCAGGCGTTGTCGCCGCCTGCCACGATGGAGGAATACGCCGGGAATTGCGCGCCGCTGCGGCGAAATTCGTACAGCAGTTCCGCTTCCAGCGCGTATTCATGCATGCCGGGCCGCGTGGCGCGCATGGCGCGCACGTGCGCCGCGCTGGAGATGGCGGCGGCGCGGCGCATCAGCTGCTGTTCCTGCGTGTCTTTCAGCAGGCGCATGGCGTCGAGCATGCCGTTGATGTCATGCGCGATAGCCGGCGCCGTGACGCCGCTGCGCGCCTTCTGGCGCACATTGTGCAGCCAGACTTTGACTTGCGCATCGAGGCTGCCGCCCAGCGCATAGTAGATGGCCGGCGCGTCGGCCAGGGTGCGCGTCATTTCCGCATCGAGTTCCTCGATGGGAAAGGCCGCGTCGAAGCCGAAGGTGGCGCGCGCCGCCTCGGGGCCGTGGCGAAAGCCGTCCCAGATTTCACGTTCCGTGTTCTTGGCGCGGCAAAACAGGATGGCGCGCGCGGGCGCCGTGGCGCTGGCGGCCACCAGGGCCACGGCGCTGTCGGGTTCCGTAAAACCGCTGAGGTAATAAAAATAACTGTCGTGGCGGTACGGGTAGTCGCAATCGCTGTTGCGCGGCACTTCCGGCGCCGTGGCGAGGATGGCCACGCTGCCGGGCAGCATCTGCGCCAGCAGCGCCGCGCGCCGCGCCGCGTAGTTGGCCATCATGCCGCAGGTACCTTCGCCGCCACGCCGTTGAGTGCGTCGAGCTGCTGTGGCGTGCCGACATTGGTCCATTCGCCCGGATAGACTTCGCCCCCCACGCGGCCCTGGTCCGCGTACTGGCGCAGCAAATCACCCAGCCTGGCGTGGCTGCCCGGCGCGATGCCGTCGAACATCTCGGGACGGTACACGCCGATGTTGGCGAAGGTCCACTTGGTCTCGTCCGTATTATTAATCGCAAACAAGGTCAGGCCGAAATCACCGTTGGGGTGGAAGTCGGGGTTGGGCACCAGGTAGGTCCAGGCGATGTCGCGCTGGTCGGCCGGGTAGGGCGTGCCCAGCACATCCTTGTCGGCCAGCACGTCAAGCACTTGCGTGAAATCGAAATACGGGCAATAGATGTCGCCGGAAATGGCGAGAAAGGGTTCATCGCCCAGCAGGTGGCGCGCCTGGGCGATGCCGCCGGCCGTTTCCAGCGGCGTGGTCTCGGGCGAATACGCGATGCGCGCGCCATACGCGCTGCCGTCGCCCAGGGTTTCCTCGATCAGGTGGCCCAGGTGCGAATGGTTGATGACGATGTCCGTGATGCCAGCGCGCACCAGATTCAGTACATGCCAGACGATCAGCGGGCGGCCGCGCACTTTCAGCAGCGGTTTGGGACAGGTGTCGGTAAGCGGACGCATCCGTTCACCGCGGCCTGCGGCAAAGATCATGGCTTTCATGGTGGAACTCGTTTTCTGTGTCGTTCGGTAAAGGTTGCCTGGCGCGAGCCGCGCAATAAGTTAATTCTGCAGTCACGACACCGGACAAAACCGTAGCGAGCGGCGATGATTTGTGGCCGAGAAGCGCAACCGTACTCTAGTACGGTGAGCATCGCCGGCCGCAAAGCGCGACGCGCAGCAGGATTTGGCCGGTGTCCTCAGAAGGTGTAGCCGACTTGCGGCGTTTTATTCTCCAAGGCATCGAGCAAACGCACCAGCGGCTTGAGTTCGGTATAGCGGTTGGCCGTCTTGCGCACGTAGTCGAGCACGGTTGGCAGGTCGCCCATGTACAGATCCTTGCCGTCGCGGTAATTCAGGCGCGCGAACAGGCCGAGGATTTTCAGGTGGCGCTGCAGGGCCGTGAATTCGAAATCGCGGTAGAAGGCGTCGATGTCGGGATTGACCGGCAAGCCCAGCTGCTTGGCGCGCTGCCAGTAGCGGATCACCCAGTCGAGCACCAGTTCTTCATCCCACTGGATATACGCGTCGCGCAGCAGCGAGGCGATGTCGTAGGTGACGGGGCCGAAGACGGCGTCCTGGAAGTCGAGGATGCCGGGATTCGGGATGGACCCATCGTTGATGTGCATCAAGTTGCGCGAGTGGTAGTCGCGGTGCATGAATACTTGTTGCTGCGACAAGATGTTCGCCGTGATGGCTTCAAAGACCTTGTCCAGCTGGGTTTGTTGCACATCCGTCAAGGTGGCGCCCAGGTGCTTGCCGATGAACCATTCCGGGAACAGATGCATTTCGCGCAGGATGAAGGCGCGGTCGAATTCGGGCAAGACGTCCGGCTGGCTGGCCAGCTGGATTTTCATCAACGATTCCAGCGCTTCGGCGTACAGCACGCTGGCGTTGTCGTGGTTCAGGGCGTCCAGGTAGGTGGTCGTGCCCAGGTCGGACAGCAGCAGGAAGCCGTTGTCCAGGTCTTGCGCAATGATTTCGGGCACGGACACGCCGGCGCCTTTCAGCAAGCCGGCGACCTTGACGAAGGCGGGCACGTTTTCGCGCTCCGGCGGCGCGTCCATGGCGATCAGTGTCTTTCCTGGCAATGTTGCAGTGCCGGGCAGCACGTCGAGCCGGTAGTAGCGGCGGAAGCTGGCGTCGCTGGAAGCGGGACGGGCGGAATCGGGCACGACGAGGTTCAGCGAGGTCAACCAGGCTTTCAACAGGGTCAGGCGAGCGTCGGCCGAGGCCGTCGCGGTGGAGGAATTGGAAGAGAATGACATTAAGCGGCCTGTGGAATCGGGTTGATGGTGCAGATTCCCATATAATAAGGGATTCAAATCAAAAAATCGCCTGTCAATGGTGCTTGCCCCTTCCAATTCATGAGCTGGTTTTCGGCCTCCCCCCCTTCGCAGCGCTGGGCTTTCGCCATCAGCGCGCTCGTCGCCGCCACGACGGTGCCTGTTCACGCCCAAAAAGCCCCGCGCCCGGTTCATGTGGAAGATCCGGACGCACCTACTGTCATGACGGCGGAAAGCATGAACGGCCGACCGGAAAGGGAGATCAATCTCGACAAAAATGTCGTGATTGAGCGCGGAAAAACCACAAAAATGACTTCCGATACAGCTTGTTACAAACAAGTTGAGGATCAGTTTGAGTCCGAAGGCCATATCAAGATGTGGCGTTTTGGCAATTACTACACGGGCGACGTGTTGAAGCTGAACATGGAGACGGGCAAGGGTTTCCTGCTCAATCCCACCTACCGTTTTGAAGTGGGCGGCGGGCAAGGCAAGGCCGAGCGTGTCGACTTCATCAATCCAGACGAGGCCAATGTTATCGAGGGTACCTACAGTACCTGCGAAGGGCCGAACCCGGACTGGTACCTGAAATCGAGCACCTTGAACCTCGATACGGGCCGCGACGTGGGCACGGGCAGCAAGACCATCATCTATTTCAAGGATGTGCCCATCCTGGGCACGCCCGGCATTTCGTTTTCGCTGTCAGGCGCGCGCCGCTCGGGCTGGCTGGCGCCGACGCCGGGCTTTGCCTCGAAGAATGGCTTCGAGCTGACAGTACCGTATTACGTGAATATCGCGCCGAACCGCGACCTGACCCTGTTGCCTAAATACATACAGCGCCGCGGTATCCAGCTCGGCGCGATCGGACGCTACCTGGGCGAGACGGACGCCGGCCTGTACCAGGGCGAGACATCGATCGAGTATCTGCCAAACGACAAGCAGACCAAGACCGACCGCTACATGATCAAGTCCAAGCATGAACAGGCATTGGCCAAGGACTGGACTTACAGCTGGGATGTGCGCGACGCATCGGATAATAATTATCCAAACGATTTCTCGAAGAACGTGGCCAGCGCCACCGAGCGCCAGTTGCTGCGCGAATTGCGTACTGATTACCGTACCGAAGACTGGACCCTGACGGCGCGTGTGCAAAACTACCAGGTGCTGCAGGATCCCGATCCCAGCGTGGTGGTGCCACGCCCGTACGACCGTTTGCCAGCGGTTAACTTCCACGCTGGAAAATATGATGTTTGGGGCGGTTTCGACTGGACCTTCGACGCGGAAGCGACGCGTTTCTCGCACCCGACCGATGTACAAGGCTCGCGCCTGGTGGTCGTGCCGCAAGTGAGCTTCCCCATCGTGCGTCCGGGCTATTTCATCACGCCCAAGCTGATGCTGAACGCCAGCGCCTACCAGCTCGACACCGACGCCACGACCAAGGCGCAGTTCCCGCAGACCTCGCTGACACGCGCCGTGCCGACGTTCTCTCTCGACAGCGGCCTGGTGTTCGAGCGCGACACGAATCTGTTTGGTAGCAAGGGTGGCACGCAAACGCTGGAGCCGCGCCTGTTCTATGTCTACACGCCTTACCGCGACCAGTCGCAGTTCCCGAAATTCGATACGGATAACGGCACCTTCAACCTGACGCAGATTTTCACGGAGAATCGCTTCGTCGGCAGCGACCGCATCGGTGATGCCAACCAGGTGACGGCGGCCGTCGTTTCGCGCTTCCTGCAACCGGATGGCGCCGAGCGCTTGCGCCTGACCTTCGGCCAGCGCTTCTATTTTGCCGACCAGCGCGTGCAGCTCAATTCGACCACGCCGGTCAACCAGTCGCGTTCGGACATCCTGCTGGCGGCAACGGGCCGCGTGTCGGAGACTTGGACCGTCGACAGCCTGGTGCAGTACAATCCCAGCGACAGCCAGCTGATGAGCTACAACTACACCTTGCAATATCAGCCCGGTCCGAAGAAAGTATTGAATTTCAGTAATCGCTTCCAGCGTGGCAGCATGCGCAATGCGGAAGTGTCGACCCAGTGGCCGCTGACGAACCGCCTGTATGGCGTGGGCCGCATCAGTTATTCCCTGCTGGACCGGCGCTTGCTTGATGGCCTGATCGGCCTGGAATACAAGGGCGACTGCTGGGTGTTCCGCATGGGCGCGCAGCGTTTCGTGACCTCGACCAAGGATGCCTCGACGCCAATCTTCTTCCAGCTGGAGTTGACGGGCTTGTCGAGCGGCCTGGGCCTGGGGGCGAATGGCCTGGATACCTTTACCAAAACCATCCCTGGTTATCAGGCACTGAGCCAGCCACTCCGTTAAGATGGGCACCGTTGCCGCCGCCGGACTCCCCGGCGCTGGCACCAACCGGTTTTTTTATTCACTTGAACTCATGAGCGCTCTACACATTATGCGTAATGCCAGTATGCACCAACTCAAAATTGCAACGGTTCTGTTGTGCGCCATTTCCGGCGCCACGACCAGTAGTGTCTGGGCGCAACAGGCTGCGCCAGCGCCTGCCGCCGCGCCCACCGCTGCCGCACCTGCGGCCGCTGCGGCGAAACCTGCAGCTGCGCCAGTGAAAGGTTTCACGCCGCCAGCATCGAGCAGTGGCCAGACCATCGATTCCATCGCCGTCGTCGTCAATGACGATGTGATCACGCGCAATGAAGTGGCGGCGCGCATCAAGAGCGTGGAGCAGCGCATGAAGGCGCAGAACGTGCCCTTGCCCGATCCTGCCGACTTGCGCCGTCAATTGCTGGAGCGCATGATTGTTGAGCGCGCACAGATGCAGCTGGCCAAGGAAATGGGCGTGCGCGTCGATGACCAGACCCTCGACCGTGCGATTGGCCGTATTGCTGAACAGCAAAAGATGACGGTGCAGGACTTGCGCAACCAGATGGAAAAAGAAGGCACGCCATTTGCAACCTTCCGCGAAGAAATCCGCGATGAAATCATCATGCAGCGCCTGCGCGAGCATGAAGTCGACGCCAAGATCCAGATCTCGGACTCCGAGGTCGACAACTTCCTGGAAGCGGAAAAAGCGGCGGCCAGCGAACAGGTCGAGCTGAACCTGGCGCAGATTCTCGTGCGCATCCCGGAAAATTCCAGCCCGGAACAGATCGCCGCGCGCCGCGCGCGTGCCGAAGAAGTCAGCCGCCAGCTGCGCACGGGCGCCGATTTCGCCAAGATGGCCGCCACGTATTCCGACGCCAGCGATGCGCTGAGCGGCGGCGATATCGGCTGGCGCAATAGCGACCGCCTGCCGCCCCTGTTCACGGAACAGTTGCTGAAACTGAAACCGGGCCAGATCACGCCCATCATCAAGAGCAACACGGGCTTCCATATCCTGAAACTGGTGGACCGCCGCAGCGCCGCCGAGGCGCAAGCCGTGGCCGCCGTGCAGCAGACGCATGCGCGCCACATCCTGCTGAAAGTGACCCCGACCCTGTCGGCCGCCGAAGCCAAGCGCAAGCTGGCCGAATTGAAGGAGCGTCTCGACAACAAGGCGGCCAAGTTTGAAGACCTGGCCCGCTTGTTCTCGAACGACGGCTCGGCTGCCAAGGGCGGCGACCTGGGCTGGCTGTATCCTGGCGATACCGTGCCGGAATTCGAAGCGGCGATGAATGCGCTGAAACCGGGCGAAGTGAGCCAGCCGATCGAATCGAGTTTTGGTTTCCACTTGATCGAAGTGCTGGAACGCAAGAGCGATGACGTCTCGAAAGAGAAGCAGCGCAGTGCCGCGCGCAATGCCTTGCGCGAGCGCAAGCTGGAAGAAGCGACGGAAAACTGGGCGCGCGAAGTGCGCGACCGCGCCTACGTCGAATTCCGTCCGGAAGACCAGTGATTGTGACCGTTTGCGCATGAGTACCCAGACTGCACCACACCGTCCCGCCATCGCCATCACCTGTGGCGAGCCGGCGGGTGTCGGCCCGGAAATTTCCATCCGCGCCGCCTGGGCCATGCGCCATGAGGTCAATTGCATCCTGCTGGGCGACGCCGCCTTCCTCGCGCTGACGGCCAGCCTGATCGATCCGGAGATCCGCCTGGCCGCATTGTCGCTGCAAGCCGTGCGCAACAGCGGCTTGCCGCAATTCGGCCCCGGCCGCCTGGCCGTGATCGACATCCCCACCGAGAACAATGTCATCCCTGGCGTACTCGACAAGGATAACGGGCGCGCCGTGCTCGATACCCTGGACGCGGCCGTGGAAGGCATCAAGGCGGGCTGGTTCGGCGCCATGGTCACGGCGCCCTTGCAAAAGAGCACGATCAATGACGCCGGCGTGGCGTTTTCCGGCCACACGGAATACCTGGCGGAAAAAACCGGCACACCGCAAGTGGTCATGATGCTGGCCGGCGAACCCGGCCATGGCGAACCGACCCTGCGCGTGGCGCTGGCCACCACGCATCTGCCATTGAAGGACGTGTCCGCCGCCATCACACCAGCCAGCCTGGCGACGACGCTGGACATCCTCCAGGCGGACCTGCAGTGCAAATTCGGCATCGCCGCGCCGCGCATCCTGGTCGCCGGCCTGAACCCGCATGCGGGCGAGGGCGGCTATCTGGGACGCGAGGAAATCGATGTCATCGCGCCCGCGATTGCCGCGGCGCAAGCGCGTGGCATCGATGCGCGCGGGCCGTATCCGGCCGATACCCTGTTCCAGCACAAATACCTGGCGGACGCCGACTGCGTGCTGGCCATGTACCACGACCAGGGCCTGCCCGTGCTGAAATACGCGACCTTCGGGCGCGGCATCAATATCACCCTGGGCTTGCCGCTGATACGCACCTCGGTCGACCACGGCACGGCGCTGGACCTGGCCGCGCAAGGGCTGGGACTGGCTGACGACCACAGCATGCGGCACGCCCTGCAAACGGCGCTCGACATGCTGCGCGCCAGCACCCCGACCAGAGCATAGGGCGCAGGTCGGGTTGGCCGGTACGGCGTAACCCGACGCTGCCTGCCCAACCGATTCCGCCGGCCTGTGCCGGCTTTACCGCATTAATAGAAAACACATTATGAAACACGTTGCCCGCAAACGCTTTGGCCAGAACTTCCTGCATGACCGCTTCGTCCTCGACGACATCACGGCCGCGATCGGGCCGCAGCCGGACGATGCCATGGTCGAGATCGGCCCCGGCCTGGGCGCCATGACGGAGCAGCTGCTGCGCCATCTGAAACAGATGCACGTGGTGGAACTGGACCGCGACCTGATCGTGCGCCTGGAAAAAACGTTTAATCCCGCCAAGCTGACGATCCACTCGGGCGACGCGCTGAAATTCGATTTCGCGCAAATCCCCGTGCCGGCCGGCCAGAAGCTGCGCATCGTGGGTAACTTGCCGTACAACATTTCCAGCCCGCTGCTGTTCCACCTGGCGGACTTCGCGCCACTGGTGCAGGACCAGCATTTCATGCTGCAAAAGGAAGTCGTCGAGCGTATGGTGGCCGAACCGGGCAGCAAGGCCTACGGCCGCTTGTCCGTGATGCTGCAGTGGCGCTATGACATGTCGCTGCTGTTCATCGTGCCGCCGACGGCCTTCGATCCGCCGCCGAAAGTGGAGTCGGCCATCGTGCGCATGATCCCGGTCCACGAGCGCCTGGCCTGCGACCAGGCCACCCTGGAAGCGGTGGTCATGAAGGCCTTCTCGCAACGCCGCAAGGTGATCCGCAATTGCCTGGCCGGGATGTTTACGGAAGAGCAAATCAAGGCGGCCGGCATCGACCCGACGTTGCGTCCGGAAACGGTGGGGCTGGAGCAATACGTGGCGCTGGCGAACTTGCTGAAGGCACCGCAGTAATCGCAAAGGCTGGGGTCAGACCCTCTTCACCACCGGCGTCTGAGCAGACGCCGACGTGAGCGGGGGGCTGACCCCGGCAGTGCTGGCTTAACTCAAAACCACTGGTCGACCTGCTGCAAATCCTGCCGCAGCGCTGAAAAGCAATCGTCCACGTGGTGGTTGCGGCTGATTTCATTGCGCCGCATCAAGGCGATCTTGCGCTTGCAAGTGGGCAGGCGCAGGGGCGCCACGTGCAGGTCCTCGTCGTTGAGGAAAGTCGTGTACAGGCTGGGCATGATGCCCACGGCGATGCCGGCGCGCACCACGCCGTACAGCGATTCGCTGTGGATCATCTGGTACAGGCTCGACGGACTCAAGCCATGCTGGCGCAGCGCGCTGGAGGCGAATTCCCAGATGCTGCCCTTGGTAAACACGACGATTTCCTGTCCCGCCAGCTGTTCCCAGCGCACTTGCTTCAGCGGCGCCAGCGCATGGCGTCCCGCCGTCACCAGTACCAGTTCGTCCTCGAACAGGCCGACGCTTTCCAGCGACACGGAACCGGGCACGTCAATGCCCACGCAAAAATCCAGCTGGCCCGAATGCAGGGCGTGCAGCAAGCCATCGTTGGGCATGTCGGACAGGACGATTTCCACTTCATCGCCATGCTGTTCGCTGTAGCGGGCCACCACGGCCGCCGTCATGGCCATGGCCGACGGGATGGCGCCGATGCGGATGCGGTGGCGTCCGCTGCCGATTGCGCGCTGGATATCGGCAAAGGTATTGCTCGCCGTATTGAGCAAATGCGTCGCGTAGTCGAGCGCCAGTTTGCCTTCGCGCGTCAGCTCCAGCTGGTGGGTTGTGCGGTTAAACAACTTTTTTCCCAATTGATTTTCCAGCAGCTTGATCGAGGCGCTGAGCGCCGGCTGGGTCACGCACAATTCTTGTGCAGCCTTGCTGAAGCTGTTTACCCGGGCTAGGGTGGAAAACGCTTGTAAATGTCGTAAGGAAATTTTCTTGCTCAACTCATGCATGGGTTTGCTTATTAGAAAAAGTAATGGATTTATAAAAATAAACAAATTTTCTTATCCCGCAATTTACCATATTCTGGACTGGTCTTTACTTGTCTTGAAGGCAACAATTTTCAGGGAAGTGCTTGCCGGGCGGCGCCGGCACACGCGGCAGCCAGCATGCAAGCGACACAAGCGATCAAAAATAATTCCAAAAAACTCAGGGTTTATTCTTTTTTAGGGCGGCGGCGATGAACAAATGGATGACTGGAACTATGGTGGTAGGGGGCTTGCTGGCGGCGCACGGCGTGGCGCAGGCGCAAAGCAGCGTGCAGGTGTATGGCTTGCTGTCGGCCGGCATCGGCTATGTCTCGGATGAAGGCAAGGGCAGCCGCACGCATGCGTTGAGCGGCACGAACCAGAATCCGCGCATCGGTTTCCGCGGCCAGGAAGACCTGGGCAACGGCACCAAGGCGATCTTCGTGCTGGAAAACGGCTTCAATGTCATGACGGGCACGGCGGCGCAAAGCGGCCGCCTGTTTGGCCGCCAGTCCTACGTGGGCCTGTCCAGCAACGACAAGGGCACCTTGACCCTGGGCCGCCAGTATGAAGCCGTCAAGGATCTGCTGGGCCCGGTCGTCATCGCCAGTAACGGCGTGCACATCGGCGACAACGACAATGGCTACAACAATTTGCGCGTGCAAAACGCCGTCAAGTACGTCAGCCCGAACATCAGCAACCTGTCGTTCACGGGCTTGTATGGTTTCAGCGAAAATCCGGAAGATTCCAACCGCAACCGTGTCTACAGCATGGGCGCCGGCTACAAAGTCGATGCCTTCAGCTGGGCCGTCGCGTATACCAAGATGGATCACCCGAATGCCCCGGACGCGCCGAATGGCGCCATCGGCAATGACTATGGCAGTTCTTTGCTGATCTTCAACAAGAGCGCCGTCAGCGGCGCCGGCGTGAATGACCAGGCCATCGCCGGCACGGGAGGCTTTTATAATGTGGGCAGGACCAAGTTCGGCGCGCTGTACACCAACGTGCGCTACCACTACATGGATCAAAGCAATCTGACCCTGCAAAACGTGGATCTGAACATGAACCACAAGCTGACGGAAGCGCTGAACCTGGGCGCATCGTATTTCTTTACCACCGGTAAATATGATGTGGTCAACAAGACGCCGAAATGGCATCAGGTCAACTTCCAGGCCGATTACTTCCTGTCCAAGCGCACCGATGTCGCCATCACCTGGAGCTACCAGAAGGCGGCGGGAGATGCGACGTTTGCCCGCGTGTTCGGCTTCGGCGCCTCGGGCGGCAAGACGCAGAGCGTCCTGATCGTTGGCATGCGACATTATTTCTGATACTGATACATCTTTACAGGCGCTGTCCCCCAGCGCCGCCCCCTGAAAGGAAGCATCTTGAAAAAGCACCTCATGTTGGCGTTGAGCCTAGGCTTGCTGGCTAGCGCCGCCCACGCGGAAAAACGCACGCTGGTTATCTCGGCTTATCCGATTGCCCAGCCCTTGTTCATGAAGTATGTGTACGAGCCGTTCAAGGCCAAATGCGGTTGCGATATCAAGGTGGAAACGGGCAATAACGCGGACCGCATCGCCAAGCTGGTGGTACACAGCAAGAATCCGGTGATCGACCTGGTGTTGCTGTCCGATTCCGGCATGCTGGAAGCGGCGCAGAAAGGCGTCATCCAGCCCATGGATTACGCCAAGCTGAGTAATTACAAGGAGCTGTACGACGTGGCGAAAAACCCCGTCGGCGGCAACTACGCCGTTGGCTACACCCTGTATTCCGTGGGCCTGGTGTACCGCAGCGACAAGATTGCCCCGCTGACGTCGTGGAAGGACCTGTGGCGCCCTGAACTGAAAGGCCGCGTCGCCTTCCCTGACGTCAGCACCACGCAGGGCCCGCTGATGCTGCGCATGGCCGATGCGGCCTGGGGCGGCAAGACGGATGACTACGCCACCGGTTTTGCGAAGATCGTCGGCATGAAGGGCAACGTCGTCACTTTCTCGAAAAACAGCGCGCAGCTGGCGGCCCTGTTTGCCCAGGATGAAATCTGGGCCGCGCCCGTGGCACGCTTTACCTGGTCGCAAATGCTCAAGACGGGCCTGCCCCTGAAATGGAGCATCCCGGCCGAAGGCCAGGCGGCCGGCATGAACGTGATGGGCATCGTCGCCGGCTCGAAGAACGCCGACCTGGCCTACCAGCTGATGGATTTCTGGCTGTCGAAGGAAGTGCAGACGCAGCTGGCCACCAACCTGGTCGATTCGCCCGTCAACAAGGAAGTGCGCCTGTCCGTGGCAGCTGCGCAATTCAACACCTATGGCGCCGATCAAATCAGCTCGCTGAAATTCGTCAAGCCGGAAACCATCCTCAAGCAGCGCAGCAACTGGATGACGCAGTGGAACAAGGCCATGAGCAAATAGTGGTGACGAGGAGAAAACACCATGTTTGCTGATCCAAAAAAGCGCCTGGGCCTGCTGCTGGTCCTGCCCGCGCTGATCTTTATCGTCGTCTGCTTCCTGTTGCCCGTGCTGGCCTTGCTGGTCGACGCCTTCCGCGTCGGCGACGGCATGCAGTGGGGCTTTGACCGCTTCATTGAATTCTTCTCGCAGGAATTCAACCGCACCATCTTCTGGCGCACCCTGCGCATCGCCGCGCTGGTGACCCTGGCCTCCGTCATCCTCGGCTACCCGGCCGCGCAGGCCGTGGCGCGCGTGTCGCCGAAGTGGCGCGGCCTGGTGGTCGGCATGATGATCCTGCCGCTGATGGTTTCGCCGATCGCGCGTACCTACGCCTGGATCGTGCTGCTGGGCCGTAACGGCGCCGTCAACGCGGCGCTGGTCAACATGGGCTTCACGGAAGAACCGCTGCGTTTGCTGTTCAGCGAATTTGCCGTCTTTGTCGGCCTGCTGCAACTGCTGCTGCCTTTGATGCTGATGTCGCTGGCGGGCGCGCTGGAAAACCTGCCGCGCGACGTGGAACCGGCCGCGGCGACTTTGGGCGCGAATCCATGGCAAGTATTCTGCAAGGTCACCCTGCCGCTGACGCAGGAAGGCCTGGTCGTTGGCGGCACCTTGGTGTTTACGGGCTGCGTGACGGCTTACGTGACGCCGGCCCTGCTGGGCGGCACCAAGGTGCTGATGCTGGAAACCCTGCTGTACCAGAAGGTCAGCGTGGAGAGCGATTTCGGTGCGGCGAATGTCATCGCCGTCATCCTCGTTTGCATGACCCTGCTGGTGAATGCCGGCCTTAAACGTA
Source organism: Janthinobacterium amylolyticum (assembly GCF_051380655.1). Classification (NCBI taxonomy): domain Bacteria; kingdom Pseudomonadati; phylum Pseudomonadota; class Betaproteobacteria; order Burkholderiales; family Oxalobacteraceae; genus Janthinobacterium; species Janthinobacterium amylolyticum. The sequence continues at coordinate 98,319 of NZ_JBNYXL010000013.1, read as the reverse complement.
TTTCCTCGAGCCGGAGCTCCGTATGAAAGAAAGCTTGTTCTCGCGCGCCGTCCTGTGGCTGGTGTTTTTGTTCCTGCTGGGGCCTTTCGCCATTGTCGTGCTGGCGGGCTTTTCCGGCGGCGAAACCCTGGCCTTCCCGCCCGAGTCGTATTCGCTGCGCTGGATCATCGAAGTGTGGTCGGCGCCCGAGTTCCGTCGCGCCTTCCAGACCAGCCTTGAAATCGGCCTGATCGCCACCGTCATCGCCCTGGCCCTGGGCATTCCCGTCGCGTATGCGTTTTCGCGCATGCCGCCGCCAGGCATCGGTGCCATCCGCCAGGTACTGACGTCGCCGCTGATCATTCCCGCCATCCTGGTTGGCCTGGGTTTGCTGCACCACCTGGTGCTGACGATTAACGCGCCCGTCTACGCGGGCCTGCTGATCGGCCATATCGCGCTCTTGATTCCGTATTCGGTGCGCGTGGTGTACGCCAGCCTGGTGAATTTACGCGTGGATATCGAGGATGCCGCCATCACCCTGGGCGCGTCGCGCCTGCGCGCCTTCTTCATGATCGTGCTGCCGAATATCCGCAATGCCGTGATCGCCGCCTTCTTCCTGGCCTTCGTCACCTCGTTCAACCAGGTGCCCGTCTCGCTGTTCCTGACGGGTCCCGGCATCAGCACCTTGCCGATCGAGATGCTGGGCCATATGGAAAACAGTTTTGATCCGTCGATCGCTGCCCTGTCGACCTTGCTGGTCCTGTTCACCATGGCGTTCGTGATGGTGACCGAGAAGGTGCTGGGCATTTCTAAATACATGTAAGAGGCAACACACCATGAGTTATCTGGAACTGCACAAGCTGAACCTCGGCTACGCCAAGAACACAACGTCCGTCAAAGACCTGGACCTGCACGTCGAGCAGGGCGAGCTGATTTCCCTGCTGGGCCCCAGCGGCTGCGGCAAGACCACCACCATGCGCGCCATTGCCGGCCTGATGCCGCTGCAGTCGGGCCGCATCGTGCTCGACGGCCGCGAAATCGGCAAGCTGGCGCCGAATAAACGCAATATCGGCATGGTGTTTCAGTCGTATGCGCTGTTCCCGCACCTGAACGTCTACGACAACATCGCGTTTGGGCTGCGCCTGCGCAAGGTCGCGCCGGCCCTGCTGAAAACCAAGGTGGAAGCGGTGATCGCCGCCGTGGGACTGACGGGGTTTGAAACCCGTTTGCCGGCGCAGATGTCCGGTGGCCAGCAGCAGCGCGTGGCGCTGGCGCGCGCCATCGTCGTCGAACCGGCCCTGCTGCTGCTCGATGAACCGCTGTCGAACCTGGACGCCAAGCTGCGCGTGCAGATGCGCGCCGAGCTGCGCCGCATCCAGCGCGAGCTGGGCATCACCATGCTGTACGTCACGCACGACCAGGAAGAAGCGCTGGCCCTGTCCGACCGCATCGTCGTCATGAATGGCGGGCGCATCGAGCAACTGGCCGCGCCGGAAGCCGTCTTCAATACGCCGTCGACGCGCTTTGTTGCCAACTTCATGGGCTTTGAAAACCTGTTTGACTACCGCGACGGCGGCTTGCACCATGCGGGCGCCAGCCTGCCGTACACGGCGCCGGTGAGCAGCGGCACCACGGTGCTGGGCTGGCGTCCGGACAAGGTGCGCGTCTGCGCGGCCGACGACGCGGCGGGCCAGTATCCAGGCACCGTGCTGGCGCGCGGCTTCCTCGGCGACACCGTCGAATACCTGCTGCAAACGCCGCTGGGCCAGGTCAAGGGCATCTGTGCGGCCGGTGGCGCCGCCTGGCGCGAAGGCACGGCTGTCTCGTTCGTGCTGCCGGCCGACAGCGCCCTGTGCTTGGCTGCGTAATTGGCTGCCTAACTTCTACTGGAACCATCATGGACAAGCGTTTGAAAAAGATCTGGCTCGATACCGATCCCGGTTTCGACGACTGGCTGACGATGCTGCTGTTGGGCAGCAACCCCGGCATCGAATGGCTGGGCGTGAGCGTGGTGGCGGGCAATGCGCCCGTCGACATCACCTATGACAACGCCTTGCGCATCAAGGCCCATGATGGCTTGACGGTGCCGATCTACCGCGGCTGCGAAAAGCCGCTGGCCGGCGTCATCGAAACGGCGCAGCGCATCCTCGGCGACAGCGGCATGCCGACGACGGGAGAAATCCTGCCGTCGGGTGCCGCCGTTGATGCTTCTGGTCACGCGGTCGACGCGCTGATCGATGCCGTGCGCGCCCACCCTGGCCAGATCACCATCATGGCCATTGCGCCGATGACCAACCTGGCCACGGCCTTGAGCCGTGCACCGGACATCGCCGAAAAAATCGTCGAGATTATTTTGATGGGCGGCTCGACCGACCAGGGCAATCACACGGCGGCGGCGGAATTCAATATCTATGCCGATCCGGAAGCGGCCGCGCAAGTTTTCCAGGCCGGCATCCCGCTGCGCATGTTCGGCCTGAACCTGTGCCGCCAGCTCCTGGTGACGAACGCCGAAGTGCAGCAGCTGCGCGCCATCGGCACGCCGCGCGCGCAGCGTCTGGCCGGCTACCTGGAAGCGTATGTGCGCATCCGCAGCGCGGACGGTTCCGTGCCCATGCCCATGTACGACCCCGTGGTGGCGTTGTACCTGGAAGCGCCGCAGCTGTTCCAGTTCCAGAGCGCCCACGTGGCCATCGAATTGACGGGCGAACTGACGCGCGGCATGACGGTGTGCGAGTTTCGCGTGCCGCGCCGCGCGCCCATCAACACGCAGGTGGCGATGCTGGCCGATGGCCCGGCCGCCATCGCACTGCTGATGCAGCGCCTCGCCGGCATCCTCGCCTGATCCACTCCATTACGAAACGAGCTTCATGTCTAATTCCCCCCTGAGCATCGAACAGTTTTTACGCGCCATGCCGAAAGTGGAGCTGCATTGCCATTTGTTCGGCACGGTGCGCCAGGCAACTTTCCGCGCGCTGGCCGCGAAGACGGGCAATGTCGTCACCCCCGAGGAAATCGACTCTTTCTACACGCGCGGCGACAAGCCCGTCGGCGTGCTGCGCGTGCTGCGCGCGCTCGATGCGCACCTGATCGTTTCGCCCACGGACCTGTATTGCCTGGCGTATGAATACCTGGAAGACGCGCATGGCCATGGCGTGCGCTATGCGGAGTTCTTCTGGAACCCGACCGGCACGGTGCGCGTGTCGGGCATCCGCTACGAGTCGGCGCAAGACGCCATCGTCGCCGCCATCCGCGACGCGCAGCGCGACTTCGGCGTGATCGGCCGTTTGATTCCCAGCATCGACCGCGAAGCCAGCCCTGCCGAAGCCGTGCAGATGGTGGAATGGATGAAGGCCTACCGTGCGCCGGAAGTCATCGGCATCGGCATCGATTACCGCGAAAATGACCGTCCGCCCGAGCTGTTCATCGACGCCTACCGCGCCGCGCGCGCCGCCGGCTTCAAATGCACGGCGCATGCGGGTGAATTCGGCATGCCGTGGATGAACGTGGAAACGGCCATCGAGCAGCTGCAGGTGGACCGGGTCGACCACGGCTACACCATCGTCGACAATCCGGCCCTGGCGCAGCGCTGCGTGGAACGCGGCCTGGTGTTTACCGTGGTGCCAACCAATTCCTATTATCTGCGCACCCTGGCGCCCGAGCGCTGGGCCCTGGACCACCCGATCCGCGCCATGGCCAAGCTGGGTCTGAAACTGCATCCGAACACGGACGATCCGACCCTGCACCACGTGACGCCGACGGGCGCCTGGATGATGATGCGCGAGTTCGGTTTCGGCCTGGACGACATGCGCGGCTTCATGTTGAATGGCCTGGACGCGGCCTGGATCGACGACAGCGTGCGGCGCGACTGGCGCGCGCAATTTTCGCGCGAGTTCGACGCGCTGCGCGCGCGCGTGGTCGACGAGTCTTAAGCAGATACGGGAGGCACGGCCAGCAGCAAGGATGGAAACGCCCGCTGCGGGCAGCTTTGGCGCTCGCATACCTTGCAGCCCGTGCCGATCGGCGTGGCACTGGTGGGGTCGTGCAAGTCGAGTCCCTTCGAATAGATCAGCCGGTGCGCCTGCGAGATGTCGCAGCCCAGCGCCACGGCAAAGGTTTTCCCCGGTGCCCTGAAACCCGGTGACGCCGTGCTGACCTGGCGCGCGATCCACAGATAGGTGCAGCCGTCCGGCATGCTGGCCACTTGCGTGAGCACCTGGCCCGGGTGGCTGAAGGCATCGTAGACGATCCACAGCGGACAGGTGCCGCCCACCCTGGAAAAGTGAAAGTCCGTGGCCGACTGGCGCTTCGACACATTGCCCGCGCGGTCGACGCGCACGAAAAAGAAGGGCAGCCCCGCCGCCTCGGGGCGCTGCATGGTGCTCAGGCGGTGGCATACGGCTTCAAAACCCACGCCGAACTGGTGCGCCAGGCGCTCGATATCGTAGGCGCGCGTTTCCGCCGCCTGCAAAAAGCGCTGGTAGGGCATCAGCAAAGCGCCGGCAAAATAATTGGAAAACGCCAGGCGCGCGCCCGTTTGCGCGGCCGCGCCGGAGAGTCCCGCCGCCAGCACCAGGGCGTCGATCAGGTCGCTGTGTTCGAGCAGGCTGATTTGTGCCGCCATCTGGAAGGCGCGCTGGCCGCCCGTCAGGGTGTCGGGCAGCCACAAAATCTGTTGCTGGGCGTCGTAGCGGTGCTTGCGCACCATGCCCGCGTCGCCATCGGACAGCCGCACCTCAATGCCGTGGCGTTCCAGCAGCCGTCCTTGCAGCGCGTCGAGCGTGCGCAGGGCGGGATCGAACTCGCCCGCCACCAGTTCCGCCGCCCGGTCCAGTTCATCGATGTAGTTTTGCCGCCGGTTCAGGTATTCGCGTACTTCCTCGTCTGTGGACGGTGCCGCCGAACTGGCGCCGCGGCTGCCGTCGTCGAGGCGGGCAGCCAGGGTATCGGCGCGTTCCGCCATCACCCGGTAGCGCCGCTGCAGCAGCAGGATCGAGCGCGCCAGTTCCGGCATGTTTTCCACCAGCATTTTCAATTCCGCCATCGAGGTGGGCGGCGCATCGGGCAATTCGCCGAATACATCGCGCACGTCGGCCACCAGGCTGGCACTGTCGTGCTCGGAAAAGATCTGCGGGTCGACGCCCAGTACCGTGCCGATGCGCAAGAGGATCGGCACCGTCAGCGGGCGCTGGTTGCGTTCCATCTGGTTCAGGTAGCTGGGCGATATACCCAGGGATTTGGCCAGCGCCACCTGCGTCATGCGCCGTTCCTCGCGCAGGCGCTGCAGGCGCACGCCCATGAAAACCTTCGCCATCGCGCTTCTCCTTGCCTGGTTTGTGGAATCTGCAAATTTACAATATTTGCAGATTAACAGATTCAGCTTTGCATTATCTCGCATTTTCACGCCTTGTTCGCGGCGGCGATTGTGCGAATAATGCAAACAGACTTATACCCACACTAGGAGACACCGAGTGACCACGCAAACTGCAATTCCGACCGTTCCCCTCTTGATCAACGGTGAATGGGTTGAATCCCGTACCACCGTCTGGCGCGATGTCGTCAACCCCGCCACGCAGGAAGTATTGGCCCGCGTACCGTTCGCCACGCCGGACGAAGTCAACGCGGCCATTGCCTCGGCCCAGCGCGCGTTCAAAACCTGGCGCAAGACGCCGATCGGCGCGCGCGCCCGCATTTTCCTCAAACTCCAGCAGCTGATCCGCGAAAACATGGCCGACCTGGCCGCGACGCTCACCATGGAACAGGGCAAGACCCTGCTTGACGCGGAAGGCGACGTCTTCCGTGGCCTGGAAGTGGTGGAGCACGCGGCCAATATCGGCACCCTGCAGATGGGTGAATATGCGCAAAACGTGGCCGGCGGCGTCGATACCTACAGCGTGATGCAGCCGCTGGGTGTGTGCGCCGGCATCACCCCGTTCAACTTCCCCGCCATGATCCCCCTGTGGATGTTCCCGATGGCGATTGCCTGCGGCAACACCTTCGTCTTGAAGCCATCGGAGCAGGATCCGCTGGTGACGGAAAAACTCGTGCGCCTGGCCTTGCAGGCGGGTATTCCTGCCGGCGTGCTGAACGTGATCCACGGCGGCGAGGACGTGGTCAACGCCCTGTGCGACCATCCGGACATCAAGGCCATCTCGTTCGTCGGTTCGAGCAAGGTGGGCACGCATGTGTACCAGCGCGCCAGCTTGAACGGCAAGCGCGCGCAATGCATGATGGGCGCCAAGAACCACGCCGTGGTGCTGCCGGATGCCAATAAAGAACAAACCCTGAACCAGTTGCTGGGCGCGGGCTTCGGTGCCGCCGGCCAGCGCTGCATGGCCGCCTCGGTCGCCGTGCTGGTGGGCGAGGCGCGCGACTGGCTGCCGGAGCTGGCGGCCAAGGCGCAAACCCTGACGGTGGGCGCGGGCAAGGACAATCCTGACCTGGGACCCGTGATTTCGTGTGCGGCCAAGGAACGCGTATTCAGCCTGGTCGCCAAAGGTATCGAACAGGGCGCCGTGCTGACCCTCGATGGCCGCGACGTCAAGGTCGATGGCTATCCGAACGGCAACTTCGTCGGGCCGACGATTCTGTCTGGCGTGAAGCCCGGCATGGTCGTGTACGACCAGGAAATCTTTGGCCCCGTGCTGATCGTCGTCGAAGTCGACACTTTGGATGAAGCGATTGCCTTGGTGAACGCGAATCCGAACGGCAATGGCACGGCGCTGTTTACGCAAAGCGGCGCGGCCGCGCGCTACTTCCAGGAAGAAATCGACGTGGGCCAGGTCGGCATCAACGTGCCCATTCCCGTGCCTGTCCCGCTGTTCAGCTTTACGGGTTCGCGCGGTTCCAAGCTGGGCGACCTGGGCCCGTTCGGCAAGCAGGTCGTGCTGTTCTACACGCAGACACAGACGATTACCCAGCGCTGGTTCACGGACGCGGCTTCGGTGGGCAAGGTCAACACCACCATCAGCCTCAAATAAGGAGCTGGCATGGACTTTGAACTGAGCGACGAGCAGCGCGAGTTCCAGCAGGCGGCGCGCGCGTTTGCCGAAGGCGAACTGGCGCCGCAGGCGGCGCATTGGGATGCGGAATCGATCTTCCCGGTAGAAACCATCGCCAAGGCGGGCGAGATGGGCTTTTGCGGCCTGTACACGCCGCAGCGCTGGGGCGGCCTGGGCCTGTCGCGCCAGGACGCGGCCGTCGTCTTCGAGGAGCTGGCCGGCGGCTGCACCTCGACCACGGCCTACATCACCATCCACAACATGGCCACCTGGATGCTGTCGCGCTGGGGCCAGGAAGCCCTATGCGACGAATGGGTGCCAGCCCTGGCGGCCGGCCAGAAGCTGGCCAGCTATTGCCTGACGGAGCCGCAATCGGGTTCCGACGCGGCTTCCTTGCGCACGAAAGCCGTCAGGGATGGCGACTTTTACGTTCTCGACGGCACCAAGGCTTTCATTTCCGGCGCGGGCCAGACGGACATGCTGATCGTCATGGCGAGGACCGGCGGCGAGGGCGCGGCCGGCATTTCTGCCTTTGCCGTGCCGGCCAACCTGCCTGGCATCGTGTATGGCAAGAAGGAAGAAAAGATGGGCTGGAACAGCCAGCCCACGCGCATCATCAGCTTTGACCAAGTGAAAGTGCCGGCTGCCAACCTGCTGGGCGCGGAAGGCGAAGGCTTTGCCATTGCCATGAAGGGCATAGACGGCGGACGCATCAATATCGCCGTGTGCTCGGTGGGCACGGCGCAGGCGGCCCTCACGCGGGCGCAGACGTACATGAAGGAGCGCACGCAGTTCGGCCGCGAGCTGGCGCAATTCCAGGCCTTGCAATTCAAGCTGGCGGACATGCTGACGGAACTGGTGGCGGCGCGCCAGATGGTGCGCCTGGCGGCCTGGAAACTCGACCAGGAAAGCCCGGACGCCACGGCCTACTGCGCCATGGCAAAACGGTTTGCCACGGATGTGGGTTTTAATGTCGCCAACGATGCGCTGCAGCTGCATGGCGGCTACGGCTACATCCGCGAGTATCCGCTCGAGCGCCACGTGCGCGACACGCGGGTACATCAAATCCTGGAAGGGACGAATGAAATCATGCGCCTGATCGTCGCGCGAGCGATTCTGAAAGACGGCGCCACGGAGACCTTGCGATGACTAAAGTGTATACAAATTTGCTGCTGGAACGCCGCGGCCACACGGCCCTGGTGACTCTCGATAATCCGCCCGCCCATACCTGGACCCTGGCCAGCCTGCGCGCCCTGAAGGAACTGGTGGCCGACCTGAAAGCTGACGCCGACGTGTACGCGCTGGTGATCACGGGCGGCGGCGCCAAGTTCTTCTCGGCCGGCGCCGACCTGAAAGTGTTCGCCGATGGCGACAAGGACATGGCCTTCAATATGGCGGCCGCCTTTGGCGAAGCGTTCGAGGCGCTGTCCGCGTTTCGCGGCGTCAGCATTGCCGCCATCAATGGCTATGCCATGGGCGGCGGGCTCGAATGCGCGCTGGCGTGCGATATCCGCATCGCCGAGGAACATGCGCAGATGGCCTTGCCGGAAGCGTCCGTCGGCTTGCTGCCGTGCGCGGGCGGCACGCAGCACTTGCCGTGGCTGGTGGGTGAAGGCTGGGCCAAGCGCATGATTTTGTGCGGCGAGCGGGTCGATGCGGCCAAGGCCCTGGCCATTGGCCTCGTCGAGGAAGTCGTGCCGACCGGCAAGGGAGCGGCCACGGCGCTGGCCCTGGCCGCCAAGGTGGCGCGCCAGAGTCCCAGCAGCGTGACGGCGTGCAAGACCCTGATCCAGGGGGCGCGCAGCCATCCGCTCGTCAATTCCCTGCCCGACGAGCGCACCCTGTTCCTCGGTCTGTTCGACACGCAGGACCAGAAAGAAGGCGTGCAAGCGTTCCTGGAAAAACGTCCGGCGGAGTGGAAGAATGGCTGAAATCTTGGCTGAAATCTTGGCTGAAAGCACCCTGATTGATACGGTGAAGATCGAAGAGCGCGACTGTCCCGGCGGCATGAAGCTGGGCGTCATCACGCTCGATGCGCCCAAATCCCTGCATGCGCTGAACCTGGAGATGATACGCGCCATCGATGGCGCCCTCGTGCGCTGGGCCGATGACGCCGCCGTCGCCTGCGTGGTGCTGCAATCGTCGACCGACAAGGCCTTTTGCGCGGGCGGCGACGTGCGCAGCCTGCGCACGGCCGTGGCCGAACAAGCGGGCGTGGTGCCGAATCCGCAGGCGCTGGCTTTCTTTGCCGAAGAGTACCGGCTCGACCACCGCATCCATACGTATGCGAAACCGCTGCTGGTGTGGGGCGGCGGCATTGTCATGGGCGGCGGCCTGGGCCTGATGGCGGGCGCCAGCCACCGCGTGGTGACGGAAAGCACGCGCATCGCCATGCCGGAAATTACCATCGGCCTGTTCCCCGACGTGGGCGGCAGCTGGTTCCTGGGCCGCATGCCGGGCCGCAGCGGCCTGTTCCTGGGCTTGACGGGGGCGCCGATGAACGCGGCCGACGCCTTGTACACGGGTCTCGGTGACTATTTCCTGCGCCAGGAGGAGCGCGCCATGGTGCTCGACGCGCTGGCGCTGGCGCAATGGCAGGCCAGTGCGCAGGCAAACAGCGAGCAGCTGGATCGCTTGCTGCGCGGCTTCTCGGCGCCAGCCACGTCCTTGCCCGCCTCGGAGGTGCGCGCCAACTTCGACGCCATCGCCGTGCTGACGCAAGCGCCCACCTTGCCGGAAGTGGTGGCTGCCATTGCCGCGTATGACGGCGATTCGGTGTGGCTGCAAAAGGCGGCTCACTCGCTGGCCAAAGGTGCGCCTACTTCGGCCGCTTTGGTGTGGGCCATGCGCGAGCGCACGCGGCACATGAGCCTGGCGCAGGTGTTCCAGCTGGAACTCATCGTGGCCGTGCAGTGCTGTGCCCATGCGGACTTCAGCGAAGGCGTGCGCGCCTTGCTGATCGACAAGGACAACGCGCCGCAGTGGCAGCCGGCCAGCCTGGCCGACGTCAGCGGCGCGTATCTGAATGAATACTTCACGGCGCCGTGGACACAGCATCCATTGGCCGATTTACCCATTTAAACATTTAAGTAGTGCATAAAAATGCTCAGGGCTAGGCGCCTTGCCGAAGGCAGTACGACTAGTACGACGAGGCAAGGCAACAACGCCATGGGCTTTTTTAGCGCTACAGGAGACATACATGCAACACATCGCTTTTATCGGCCTGGGCAACATGGGCGCGCCGATGGCCCGCAACCTGGTGGCCGCCGGCTTCCACGTGTCCGTCTTCGACCTGGCGCCAGCTGCCGTGGCATCGCTAGTTGAAGCGGGCGCCACGGCGGCTGCATCGGCCAGCGCGGCCGTGCAGACGGCCGACGCCGTCATCACCATGCTTCCTGCCAACAAGCATGTGCAGGAACTGTACCTGGCGGCCGGCGGCGTGCTCGACTCGGCCAAGCCGGGCGCCCTGTTCATCGATTGCAGCACCATCGCCGCTGATGTGGCGCGGCAAGTGGCGCAAGCGGCTGGCGAGCGGGGCTTTGCCATGATCGATGCGCCCGTTTCGGGTGGCACGGCGGGCGCCGCGGCCGGTACGCTGACGTTCATCGTCGGTGGGAGCGAAGCGGCCTTGCAGCAGGCGCGGCCATTGCTGGAAAAAATGGGCAAGAATATTTTCCATGCAGGTGAGGCGGGGGCGGGCCAGGTGGCGAAGATTTGCAACAACATGCTGCTGGGAATCTTGATGGCAGGCACGGCCGAAGCACTGAACCTGGGCGTGGCGCATGGCCTTGATCCGAAAGTGTTGTCCGACATCATGGCCAAGAGCTCGGGCCGCAACTGGACCCTGGAAGTGTACAACCCGTGGCCCGGCGTCATGGACGGCACGCCTGCTGCGCGCAACTACAACGGCGGCTTCGGCACGGCGCTGATGCTGAAAGACCTGGGCCTGGCGCAACAATCGGCGCTGTCGGCAAATGCGCCCACGCCCTTGGGTGGCCTGGTGCGCCAGATGTACCAGATGCATGCGCAAGCCGGTTATGCGCAGCAGGATTTCTCCAGCATCGTGCAGATGCTGCAGCCGGGATTGCAGAAACCTGCCGCCTGAGAAATTTTGGGTAAAAAAAAGCCCGCTGGTAAAAGCGGGCTAAATCCAATTCTTGGAAGAGTTGGAGGAGACAGATGCATTATGCTGCATCGCCACATATAACTCCAATTTATCTTTGAAATATCAATTATAGATTTTTATGATATCTCTTCCCGGCAGCCGCGCTGCGGCTGCCGGCGCCATGCTTGGCTTAGCTTTTGGTGGCTGGATTGCAGACGACTTGCACGGTCGTGACGTTGGCTTCGCCCATGGTGCCGGTACCCGTGCCTGGCACCACGTTGCAAGTCAGGCCGGTTGGCTGGGTGAGCACGCTGATGCCATAACTGGTGCCATCGGCAACCGTGCCGTTCAGGGTGAACGTCTTGCTATCCTTGGTGATCGGCGTTTGCGTGTTGCCGTTAATCAGTACCAGGTTGTCCGCCGTCAGGCCGGTAATCGTGCCGGCCAGGGTATAGGCGTTCTGGCCACACGTCACGATGGCGTCGATGCTCACGTAGTGGCCGGCCGAGCCGGAGCCGCCGTTGATGGTGCATGTCATGTGGGCCGGCTGTTTCTGGAAGGTGATGTTGTAGTCGGTGCCATAGTCGATACGCTTGGCAAACGTGAAGCTGGTGGCACCGGCGGCAGGCGATACGGTGTCGCCGCCATTGGCCAGAACCAGGCCATTATTGTTCAAGCCAACGATGGTACCGCTGACATCATACGAGGCCTTGCCGCCGCAGGCAGCCAGTCCCAGGGTCAGCAGCAGCGCGCCGAGAGGGCGCAGGCAGGATAACTTCATGTATTTCTCCAAAATGGGGTAGTGACGGATAGCAAGGCTTACTGCTGCTGCGGCGTGCAGTTCAGTGTGGCGCCGGTCGTGGCGGCGGAACCCATGGTGCCCACGATATCGTGGCCATCGGCGCTGGCCGAACCGGCGAACCGGCAAGTCAGGCCCGCAGGAGTGGTCAAGATGGAAATATTGTAGGGCGCACCGTCAGCGATCGCCGGGAAGGTGTAGCTGGTGCTGCCTTTCAGCGGGCTGGCGCTGTTGCTGCCGATCACCAGGGTCAAGCCTTCCCCGGTCAGGCCCGTGATGGCGCCGCTCAGCGGGTAGGTGTTGGTTTTGCAAGTGACATAGGCCGTCGTGACGGAGTAGCTCGATGCCTTGCCGCTGCCATTGTTAATCTCGCACACGGCGCCTTTTGGCTGTTCCTTGATGGTGATGTTGTAGCGGTCATCGGTGTTGACCAGCTTGGTGAAATAGAAGCTGGACGCGCCCGATGCGACCGGCAAGCTCTCGTCGCCATTCTGAAGGATCAGGCCATCCTTGAACAAGCCGCTCACCTGGCCGCCCAGGTACAGATTGCCGCCGCTGCCGCCGCAGGCTGCCAGTGTGGCGGCGCAAGCCACCGCCAGCATCGAGCGCAGGTACAAATTTTTCATACATTCTCCAAAACGAATTAGGTAGGGTAGCGCAACACGGACGCTGGCGCCGCATTGGAATGGCGCCTATTTTAGTCTATCTGGCATGCCGATTGATCTTGCCTTGTATCTCCGTGTAACAAATTTTCCTTGAGAAGCGCTGGCCTGGCACCATTTTGCTAGCGAGCCGCCATGTCGGCGGCGATGATCAGTGCGACAATAGCCTTCCGCCGCGCGCCTTGCCGTGGCACTCTTTTGTGAATCAGCCATGTCTCTTGCTCCTGTCAATACCGCCGTGCCGCCCAAGGCCATCCTGTTCGACCTCGACGATACTCTGTGGCCCATCGCGCCCGTGATCGCCGCCGCCGAAACCTTGCTGCACGACTGGCTGGCCACGCACGCGCCCAAGGTGGCGCAGCAGTTTTCCATCGAGGTGTTGCGCCAGCATCGCCTGGCCATGCTCAATGCGCAGCCGCATTACCATGGCAACCTGATCGAATTGCGCCGCGCCGGCCTGCTGTCCGCCTTCGAGGCGGCGGGCGAGGACACGGCGCTGGTGGACCAGGCCATTGCCCAGTTCCTGGCCGCGCGCAACCGCGTGCAGCCCTTTGACGACGTGTTGCCCGGCCTGGCCTGGATGGGCCAGCGCATGCTGGTCGGTTCCATCTCGAATGGCAATGCGGATCTTGACATCATCGGCCTGGCGCAGCATTTTAAAGTCTCCATCGCCGCCAGCGATTTCGGCGTCGCCAAGCCCGATGCCAGCATCTTCCTGGCCGCATGCGCCGCGCTGGACGTGGCGCCGAGCGAGGCCGTGTATGTGGGCGATGATTTGTATTTTGACGTGACGGGAGCGCAAGGGGCCGGCATGCGCGCCGTCTGGATGAACCGCAAGGGCAGCGATGCCCACCTGGCGGCCGGCGTGCAGCCCGACGCCATCTGCGCCAACTTTGATGAATTGCTGCTCTGGCTGCGGCAGCAACTGGAAGATTGATCGCCGTGGGCCGGTCGAACGTGCATAATAGAAGCAGTTGACGCACGCTTGGCCACTTTCGTTGCCGCTTGCTTAACAGAATACTGGCTTAACTCTACACACCATGCAACTCGATACCCGTGCCCAAACCCTGCTGAAAGCCCTGGTCGAGCGCTATATCGCCGACGGCCTGCCGGTTGGTTCGCGCGCCCTGTCGAAAATTTCCGGCCTCGACCTGTCGCCGGCCACGATCCGCAACATCATGGCCGACCTGGAAGAACTCGGCTACGTGGCCAGCCCGCATACCTCGGCAGGACGCATCCCCACGCCGCGCGGCTACCGCATCTTTGTCGACACCTTGCTCACCGTCAAGCATCTGGACGAGCATATGGTGGAGTCGCGCATGCGCCTGCAGACGCCGCAGCCGCAGCGCACCATCGCCAATGCGGCGCAGATGCTGTCATCGCTGTCGCAATTTGCCGGCGTCGTGCTCAGCCCGCGCCGCGAATCCGTGTTCCAGCAAATTGAATTTCTGCGCCTGTCGGAAAAGCGCATCCTGCTGGTCATCGTCGCCCCTGGCGGCGACGTGCAGAACCGTTTATTGCTGACGGAAGCGGACTACACGCCCGCGCAACTGGTGCAATCGGCCAACTACATCAACCAGAATTATGGCGGCCTGTCGTTCGACGCCGTGCGCGTGCGCCTGCAGGGCGAGCTGCGCCAGTTGCGCGACGACATGGGCAGCCTGATGCAGGCGGCCGTGGAAGCGGGCAGCGAAGCGATGGCCGACCACAGCGACGACATGGTGATTTCAGGCGAACGCAACCTGCTTAGCGTGAGCGATTTGTCATCAAACATGAGTTCGCTGCGCCAGATGTTCGACATGTTCGAGCAAAAGACGGGACTGATGCAGCTGCTCGACGTGTCGAGCAAGGCGACGGGCGTGCAGATTTTCATCGGCGGCGAATCGAACCTGGTGCCGATGGATGAAATGAGCGTGGTGACGGCGCCGTATGAAGTCAACGGCAAGATCGTGGGCACCCTGGGAGTGATCGGACCGACGCGCATGGCCTACGAGCGCGTCATTCCGATTGTCGATATCACGGCAAAACTATTGTCCAACGCGCTCAGCCAGCACTAGGCGCTGCAGCGGCGGATGGATGGTTTTGAAGACCATGCCAGCCGTTCCCTGGTGGAAACGGCCGGCATGCATCAGGCGGTTTTGTGCGGGCAAGCCGTCTTGATGCAGTTGCCATAAATGGCCAGCGCGTGTTCGGCGATCTTGAAGCCGCGCTCTTCCGCTACTTTTTGCTGGCGGATTTCGATGTCTTCGTCGAAGAACTCTTCGACCCGGCCACAATCGAGGCACACCAGATGGTCATGGTGGGAACCTTCATTGAGTTCGAAAATCGCCTTGCCGGTTTCAAAATGGTTGCGGTTAAGCAAGCCGGCTTGTTCGAATTGCGTCAGGACACGGTAGACAGTTGCCAAACCGACATCCATATTGTCGGCCAGCAGAATTTTGTACACGTCTTCCGCTGTCAGGTGGCGTACCGGGCTACTCTGGAAGATATCGAGTATCTTCAGCCGTGGCAGGGTGGCTTTCAGGCCGCTTGCCTTGAGATCACTAGGATTGTTACTCATGTTTGTTGCTCGTATGTGGGTCAGGTGCTTTATCATATAGCGTTTTAGCGGGGAGTGCCAAAATATGCATTTTTTGGCGGGCCGGTCACTCCTGGCGTTTTGTTCATCAAATTGAGGTCATTTATGCGCGTAACACCGGCTGTATTGCCATCTCTCTGGCAGCGTCTTTCATTTCGAGCCCCAGTCGTGGCAGGCATGGTCTGTGTCGCGCTGGCTTTCTCCGGCTGTGCCAGCCGTGGCATCCTCGGCGAAAAGCCGGCCATCACCCAGAAAGAGGGCACGGAAGTCGTGCCAGAAAAAGGTGCGCAGACCACCACGGTGACGCCGCTGCAGAAATTCATGTGGTTTTTCTCGCCGTATCGCCCTGACATTCAACAAGGCAACTTTATCTCCGAAGAGATGCTGGCCCAGTTGAAAGTCGGCATGACGCGCGACCAGGTCCGTTTCATCCTCGGCACCGCGCTGCTGACCGATATCTTCCATGCCGACCGCTGGGATTATCCATTCCGCCTGGCCCGCGGCAACGGCGAAACCACCAGCAGCCGCGTCGTCGTGTACTTCGACAAAGAAGGCAAAGTGGAGCGCTTCGAAGGCGGCAACTTGCCAACCGAGAAAGAATACATCGACCGCATCGCCGGTCCGTCGCCGTTCGCGAAAGTTGCCAAGGCCGAGGCGCCCGCCGCCGTCGTGCCATCGCCCGTGGCGCCTAGCGCCGTGCCGGTGCCGGCCGAAGCCACGCCTGCCGTTCCGGTGAGCAAGCCTGAGCCGGCACCAGCCCCGGCGCCTGCCGCCGAGCCTGCACCTGCCGCCGAGCCTGCACCTGCTGTCGAACCCACCAAATAAGTTGTTGCAAGAGAATAAAATGACTGAACTGAAAATTGCCATCGCTGGCGCCAGCGGCCGCATGGGCCATATTCTGATCGAAGCCGTCAGCAATGCCCCCGACGCCGTGCTGGCCGGCGCCCTCGACCGCGCCGGTGCGCCGTCCGTCGGCCAGGATGCCGCCGCTTTCCTCGGCAAGCCTGCCGGCGTGCTGATCGAGTCCGACCTGGCCACCGGCCTGGCCGGCGCCGATTACCTGATCGACTTCACGCGTCCCGAAGGCACCTTGCAGCACCTGGCGTACTGCGCCGAGCACGGCATCAAGATGATCATCGGCACCACCGGTTTCGATGACGCGGGCAAGGCCGCGATTGCCGCCGCCGCCGAAAAGACCGCCATCATGTTCGCGCCGAACATGAGCGTGGGCGTGAATGTCACCATGAAACTGCTGGAACTGGCCGCGAAAAGCCTGTCCGAAGGCTACGACATTGAAATCATCGAAGCGCACCACCGCCACAAGGTTGATGCCCCATCGGGCACGGCCCTGCAAATGGGCGAAGTGGTGGCTGGCGCCCTGGGCCGCGACCTGAAGGAATGCGCCGTGTATGGCCGCGAAGGCGTGACGGGCGAACGCGATCCGTCGACCATCGGCTTTGCGACCATCCGTGGCGGCGATATCGTGGGCGACCATACGGTGCTGTTTGCCGGCATCGGCGAGCGCATCGAGATCAGCCACAAGTCCAGCAGCCGCGTCACCTACGCCCACGGCGCCCTGCGCGCCGCGCGTTTCCTGGCCGACAAGCCTGCCGGCCTGTTCGACATGCAGGATGTGCTGTCGCTGAAGAACTGAGGAAGACCATGCCCACTGCCATCCTGAATGGAAAAGACATCACCGACGACGCCAGTTTTCACGCGCAATGCGTGCAAGCCTTCGGTTTTCCCGCGTTTTACGGCAACAGCATGGATGCCTGGGTCGATTGCCTCAGCTACCTGCGCGATGATGAAAACATGACGCAGTTCCGCCTGAAGCCGAACGAAGTGCTGGAGATCGTGGTGCAGGATGCGGAAAGCATGAAGGCGCAGGTGCCGGATGTGCTGGAAGAAATGACCTTCTGCATTGCCGGCATCAATGAGCGCTATGAGGATTATGGCGAAAAGCCGGCGTTGAAGCTGCTGCTGAAGTAGGTCGGATTAGCGGCAGCGCCGCGTAATCCGACACATTGTTGGCTGTGCAAGTCGGATTACGCGCAAGCGCTAATCCGACCTACGTTTTTCCTATCAATCTTTACACCACCTTGCGCTCACGCAAGCCGTCAATCTCCCCGCTCTCCAATCCCAGCCACTGCTGCAACACCTCGTCCGTATGCTGCCCCAGCAACGGTGGCGGCAAGCGGTATTGCACTGGCGAGGCCGACAGACGCACGGGATTGGCCACCAGCGCCACCGTGCCCGCCGTCGGATGCGGCATGTCCACTTTCAAGCCACGCGCCACCACTTGCGGATCGGCAAACACCTGGTCGATGCGGTTGACGGGGCCGCACGGCACGGCTTGCGCCTCGAAGGCGCTGATCCACTCGGCCGTCGTGCGCATGACCGTGGTCTGGCGCATCAAGGGGATTAATATTGCCCGGTGCGCCACGCGCTGCGGATTGGTGGCGAAACGTTCATCCTGTGCCCATTCCGGGTACCCGGCGACGGCGCAGAAGCGGGAAAACTGCCCGTCATTGCCGATCGCCAAAATCATGTCGCCATCGGCCGTCGGGAAGTCCTGGTAGGGCACGATGTTCGGGTGCGCATTGCCCATGCGTTGCGGCACTTTGCCGCCGCACAGGTAATTGGCCGCCTGGTTGCCCAGCGCCGCCACCTGCACGTCGAGCAGTGCCAGGTCGATATGCTGGCCCAGGCCCGAGCGTTCCCGTTCGGCCAGCGCCGCCTGCACGGCGATGGTGGCGTACAGGCCCGTCAGGATGTCCGTCTGCGCCACGCCCACTTTTTGCGGCCCGGCGCCCGGCTGGCCATCGGGCACGCCCGTGATGCTCATCAGGCCGCCCATGCCCTGGATCAGGAAGTCATAGCCGGCGCGCGCCGCGTACGGCCCGTCCTGGCCGAAGCCCGTAATCGAGCAGTACACGAGGCGCGGGTTCAGCTCCAGCAAGCTGGCCGCGTCGAGGCCGTATTGCTTCAAGCCACCCAATTTGAAATTTTCCAGCAGCACGTCCGATTCGGCCGCCAGCCGGCGCACCAGCGCCTGGCCTTCCGGCGCGGCCAGGTCGATGCACAGGGAGCGCTTGTTGCGGTTGGCGCACTGGAAGTAGGCCGCTTCTGCCGTGTCGCGGCCGTCCTCGTCCTTCAGATACGGCGGACCCCACGAACGCGTGTCGTCGCCGCGGCCCGGCTGTTCAACCTTGACCACGTCGGCGCCCAGGTCGGCCAGCATTTGCCCGGCCCACGGGCCGGCCAGCACGCGCGACAGATCGAGCACGCGCAAGCCGGTCAGCGGCGCGGGCCGCAAGGTGGAAGCCAAGGCGTCCATTAGTTGAAGGCGGCGATGCCGGTGATGGCGCGGCCGATGATCAGCGCGTGCACGTCGTGCGTGCCTTCATAGGTATTGACCACTTCCAGGTTGACCAGGTGGCGGATAACGCCGAACTCGTCGGAAATACCGTTGCCACCCATCATGTCGCGCGCCACGCGGGCGATGTCGAGCGCCTTGCCGCAGCTGTTGCGTTTCATGATCGAGGTGATTTCCACGGCGGGCGAGCCTTCATCTTTCATGCGGCCCAGGCGCAAGCAGCCTTGCAAGCCCATGGTGATTTCCGTCAGCATGTCGGCCAGTTTCTTTTGCACCAGCTGGTTCGCTGCCAATGGGCGGCCGAATTGCTGGCGATCCATCGTGTACTGGCGCGCCTTCAGGTAGCAGTCTTCTGCCGCGCCCAGCGCGCCCCAGGCGATGCCGTAGCGGGCGCTGTTCAGGCAGGTGAACGGGCCTTTCAGGCCGCGCACGTCGGGGAAGGCGTTTTCTTCCGGGCAAAATACTTCATCCATGACGATTTCACCGGTGATGCTGGTGCGCAAGCCGACCTTGCCGTGGATTTCCGGCGCCGACAGGCCTTTCCAGCCTTTTTCCAGCACGAAGCCGCGGATCGCGCCTTCATCGTCCTTGGCCCAGACGACAAACACGTCGGCGATGGGGCTGTTGGTGATCCACATCTTGGCGCCGGACAGGCTGTAGCCGCCCGGCACCTTGCGGGCGCGCGTGACCATGCTGCCAGGGTCGGAGCCGTGGTTCGGTTCCGTCAGGCCGAAGCAGCCGATGAATTCGCCCGTCGCCAGTTTCGGCAGGTATTTCTGCTTGGTTTCTTCGTTGCCGAAGGCGTTGATCGGCACCATCACCAACGATGATTGCACGCTCATCATCGAGCGGTAGCCCGAATCGACGCGCTCGACTTCGCGTGCTGCCAGGCCGTAGCAGACGTAGTTCAGGCCGGCGCCGCCGTATTCTTCAGGTATCGTCGTGCCCAGCAAGCCTAGCTCGCCCATTTCGCGGAAGATGGCGGCGTCCGTGCGGCCATGGCGGAACGATTCGAGCACGCGCGGCACCAGGCTGCCCTGGCAATAGTCGCGCGCCGCTTCCAGCACGGCGCGTTCGTCGCCCGTCAGTTGTTCTTCCAGCAGCAGGGGGGAATTCCAGTCGAATACGGTTTTGCTCATCACAGGCCTCGCAGGTGAGCGCCGGTGATCGGCGCAAGATTGAATATGGCTCATGGTAGGTTTTTGCCTAGCCTTGCGCAAACGATTTATTCGCAACCAGATATGCGTACTGTGCATATCTTGCGGCATACTGGCAGCTTTCTCCCTTCGCCGGTGTACCGATGACACGCAAGATCCCCATGCTGCAGGCATTGAACTGCTTCGAGGCCGCTGCCCGCCACCAGAGCTACACGCATGCGGCGCGCGAACTGGCGCTGACGCAAAGCGCCGTCTCGCGGCAGATTTCATCACTGGAAAGTTTTCTCGGCGTGCAATTGTTCCAGCGCACGCGCCACGGCGTGCTGCTGACCACGGCAGGCGCCGCGTATGCGCGCCAGATCGCCGCCCGCCTCGATGGCCTGGAGCGCGACACGCTCGACACCATGGCGCGCCAGGGCGGCGGCGGCACCTTGCAGCTGGCCTCCGTGCCCACGTTTGCCACGCGCTGGCTGATGCCGCGCCTGGCCAGTTTTGCCAGCGAACAACCGGACATCGTCGTGCATATCGACGCCTATACCAAACCATTCATGTTTGCCGATACGGAATACGACGGCGCCCTGTATGCGGGCACGCCCGAGCAGCTGGCGCGCTGGCCCGGCACGCGCGCCACTTTGCTCATGCATGAGGAGATCGTGCCCGTCGCCAGCCCCCGCGTGCTGGCGGCGCGCACCGACTGGCAGCCGCAGGATTTACTGGAATTGACCTTGCTGCAGCAGAGCACGCGGCCCGGTGCCTGGCGCCAGTGGTTCGACGCCATGCAGGTCGAGGGCGAGTCAGCGCGCTATGGCGCCCGCTATGAACTGTTTTCCATGCTGGCCATGGCGGCCGTGCAGGGGCAAGGTGCGGTCTTGCTGCCGCGCATGCTGGTGGAAGCGGAACTGGCGCGCGGCGAATTACGCATCGTGTGCGAGCGCCCACTGCGTGGCCAGCGGGCGTATTACCTGATCACGCCCGAGGCGGCGCATGAAAAGACGGCCTTGCAGCAGTTCCGGCAGTGGCTGCAAGGCGCGGCAGCCTAAAGCACCTTGCCCGCGTCGAAATGGGGATTGTCGATCAGGCCGATCTGGTTGCCGTAGGGGTCGAGCAACTCCACCGTGCGGATGCCTTCGCCCACGTCCGTGATCGGGTGGTGCACGGTGGCGCCCAGCGCGACGATGCGTTCGACTTCCTGCTCGATGCCTTCCACGCCCCAGTATGTCACGCTGCCCTGCGTGCCGGGCTGGCCGTCTGGCAGCAAGCCCAGCTCGAAGCCGCCGATATTAAAACCGACATAAAACGGCTGGTCGAAATACGGCGCCGTATTGAATACCTGGCTGTACCAGGCCTTGGCCTGGCCGAGGTCGGGGACGGGATAGGTGACGGTACGCAAACCCTTGATCATGTTGTGCTCCTGATTATGTGAAGAATGCCGTCATCATGCCAGCGCTGCGCGCCGCGCGATTGTAAAAATGGAAGATGGTGTCAACCTTGTTTGCCCGCCAGCCAGGCATCGGGCGGGCTGTGGGCGAAATCCTGGAAGTCGTGGATCAGGTGAGACTGGTCGAAATAGCCATATTGCAAGGCCACTTGCGCCCAGTCCGGCTGTCCCGGCCAGCCTTGCAAGCCCTGGCTGGCGGCGCGGAAGCGGCAGATGCGGGCGAACAGCTTGGGGCTGATGCCGACCTGCTGGCGAAATTGCAGCGCCAAGGTCTGGCGCGACACGCCCAGGCGCCGGGCCAGGCCTTCCACGCGCACCTGGCCGTGCGCGCCTTCGATGGCCGCGATGGCGTGCTGGGCCACGCCGGGTGCGCGCAGCGGCGGTCCGGCGCACAGGCGCCGCAGCAGATAATCTTGCAGGATCGCCACGCGCTGCGCATCGGGCAGGGGATCGCTCCACAGCGCGTCGCCCAGGCGCGCGGCCAGTTCGCGGCCCCACAGCTGATCTAATGCCGTGCGGCCATCGTTGAGCTCACACAGGGGCAACTGGAAGAAATGCGCCGCCGCGCCCGGCTTGAAGCGGGCCGCCACCGTCTGCACCAGGCCCTGGCTGACGACCGTGATCGGCGCCGTCATCATGCCGACGGCAAAGCTGGCGTCCTGCTGGTCCTGGCACAAAATATCGATGCAATTGTCCGGCAAGACCCGGTGCGTGAAAGGCGTGGCGCCCGTGCGCACACGGCAGGTCCAGACACAGTCCAGCCAGGGCCGCAGGGCGGGGATGGGGGCGACTTCCTGGTAGACGATCATGGCCGGCTTGGATGAAAGAATAAGATTGCGTATATCTTACACAGCATAATTGTGCGCCTGCAAAAATATGCCGGCCCGGGCCGCCAGCGCGCCGCGCTATCGGGCGGCGACAACCAGTATAATGCTCGGTTCATATCCACTATTGGCCGGGCCACGCTGGTCGCACATCCATTATGCAAGATAAATATAGTCCCGCCGACGTCGAACAAGCCGCCCAATCGCACTGGAAGGCGATCGACGCCTATAAAGCCGTCGAACACGACCCACGTTTCCCCAAAGGCAAGTATTTTGCTTGCTCGATGCTGCCTTACCCATCGGGCAAGCTGCACATGGGTCACGTACGCAACTATACGATCAATGATGTGATGTACCGCTACCTGCGCATGAACGGCTACAACGTGCTCATGCCGATGGGCTGGGATGCGTTCGGCATGCCGGCGGAAAATGCGGCCATGGCCAACAACGTGCCGCCCGCGCAATGGACGTATTCGAACATCGCCCACATGAAGCAGCAGATGGAATCGATGGGCCTGGCCATCGACTGGTCGCGCGAAATGACCGCCTGCAAGCCCGAATACTACAAGTGGAACCAGTGGATGTTCCTCAAGATGCTGGAAAAAGGCATCATCTACAAGAAGACCGGTACCGTGAACTGGGACCCGATCGACCAGACCGTGCTGGCCAACGAACAAGTGGTCGATGGCAAGGGCTGGCGTTCGGGCGCGCTGATCGAAAAGCGCGAAATCCCCATGTACTACGCGCGCATCACCGATTACGCGGAAGAATTGCTGGCCTACGTGGACGACAAGCTGCCCGGCTGGCCCGAGCGCGTGCGCACCATGCAGACCAACTGGATCGGCAAGTCGACGGGCGTGCGCTTCGCCTTCCCGCACACCATCGCGGACGCCAGCGGCGCCCTGATCGGCGACGGCAAGCTGTATGTGTTTACCACCCGTCCTGACACCGTCATGGGCGTGACCTTCTGCGCCGTGGCCGCCGAGCACCCGCTGGCGATACACGCCGCGCAAACGAATCCTGCGCTGGCCGCCTTCAACGCCGAATGCAAGCTCGGTTCCGTGATCGAAGCGGACATGGCCACGATGGAGAAGAAGGGCATGCCGACCGGCCTGTTCGTCACCCATCCGCTGACGGGCGCGCAAGTGGAAGTGTGGGTCGGCAACTACGTCTTGATCACCTACGGCGACGGCGCCGTGATGGGCGTGCCGGCGCACGACGAACGCGATTTCGGCTTTGCCAAGAAATACAATCTGCCGATCAAGCAAGTGATCGAGGTAAAAGGCCAGGAATTTTCGACCGATGCATGGCAGGAATCGTATGGCAGCAAGGATGGCGTGTGCATCGCTTCGGGCAAGTACGACGGCCTGCATTTCGCCTCCGCCGTCGATGCGGTGGCTGCCGACCTGGCCGAACTGGGCCTGGGCGAAAAGAAAACCACGTTCCGCCTGCGCGACTGGGGCATTTCGCGCCAGCGCTACTGGGGTACGCCGATCCCGATGATCCATTGCGCCGATTGCGGCGTGGTGCCGGTGCCGGAAAAAGACTTGCCGGTGGTGCTGCCGGAAGACTGCGTGCCGGACGGCACGGGCAACCCGCTGAACAAATACGAAGCCTTCCTGCAGTGCGACTGCCCGCAGTGCGGCAAGCCGGCGCGCCGCGAGACGGACACCATGGATACCTTCGTCGATTCGTCGTGGTACTACATGCGCTATACCTCGCCAGGCTCGAACGATGCCATGGTCGACGCGCGCAACGATTACTGGATGCCGATGGACCAGTACATCGGCGGCATCGAGCACGCCGTCATGCACTTGCTTTACGCGCGCTTCTGGACCAAGATCATGCGCGACTTCGGCCTGGTCAAGTTCGACGAGCCATTCGTCAACCTGCTGACGCAGGGCATGGTGCTGAACGAAACCTACTTCCGCAAGGACGCGGCGGGCAAGACCACCTGGTTCAACCCGGACGACGTGCGCCTGTCCCTCGATGACAAGGGCCGTCCGCAGTCCGCGATCCTGGTGGCCGACGGCCAGCCGGTGGAAATCGGCGGCACGGAAAAAATGTCGAAGTCGAAGAACAACGGCATCGACCCGCAAGCGCAGATCGAACAATATGGCGCCGACACGGCCCGTCTGTTCACCATGTTCGCTTCGCCGCCGGAACAGACGCTGGAATGGTCGGGCAGCGGCGTCGAAGGCGCGAACCGCTTCCTGCGCCGCGTATGGAACTTCGGCTACGCGCAGTCGGCCACGATTCAATCCGCACTGGCTGGCGGCGCCGCTCCTGCCACGGGCGACGCGCAGAAAAACCTGCGCCGCGAATTGCACAAGCTGCTGCAGCAGGCCGATTACGACTTGAAGCGCATCCAGTACAACACCGTGGTGTCGGCCTGCATGAAGATGCTCAACACGCTGGAATCGGCCAAGCTGGACGACAGTGCGCAGTCGAAGGCGCTGATCGCCGAAGGCTTCTCCATCTTCCTGCGCCTGCTCAACCCTGTCGCGCCGCATATCACCCACGTCTTGTGGGAAGAACTCGGTTACGCTGGCGTGCACGGCGACCTGCTCAACGTGGCATGGCCGCAAGTCGACCCGCAAGCGCTGGAGCAGTCCGAGATCGAGATGATGATCCAGGTGAACGGCAAGCTGCGCGGCTCGATCACGGTGGCCAAGGATGCGGACAAGGCCAGCATCGAAGCGGCCGCGCTGGCATGCGAAAGTGTGCAGAAGTATGTCGAGACCACGCCGAAGAAGATCATCGTCGTGCCAGGCAAGTTAATCAGCATCGTGGTGTAATCATGACGACTTCCTCTTCCGTTTCGCTGTTTCGCGGGCGCGCCTGGCGCGCCATGCTGGCCATTTCCCTGACCATGCTGCTGTCGGCCTGCGGCTTTCACTTGCGCGGCTCGAACGGCAGTTTCATGCTGCCGTTCGCGACGATGTACATCGGCTTGCCCGACACGTCGCCGCTGGCGATCGACCTGAAACGCTACATCCGCGCCATCGGCAGCACGGAAGTGGTCGACACCAAGGATGGCGCGGACGCCGTCCTGGAAGTGCTCAGCGATCCGGAGAGGAACCGTACCAAGACCATCCTGTCGCTGAACAGCAATGGCCGCGTGAGCGAATACCAGCTCGGCTACGCCATCAATTTCCGCGTCCTCGATAAAAACGGCAATCAGCTGCTGGGGCCGACGGTCATCAGCCTGGTGCGTCCGATCACTTTCAACGAGTCGCAGGTGCTGGCGAAGGAAACGGAAGCGGCGCAGCTGTACCGCGACATGCGCAACGATATGGTGCAGCAGATCATGCGCCGCCTGGCGGCCATCAAGCCGGTACTGCCGGCCATGTCGGTGGCGCCTGTGAAGCCCGTGACGCCCGTGACGCCGGCCGTCCCCGTCCCGCAGCAGTAACGGGGACGCCATGCAATTGCGGATAGACGCGCTCGATGGGCATGTGGCCAAGCCGCTGGCGCAGCTGTATGTGATCACCAGCGACGAGCACTTGCTGGCGCTGGAAGCGGCCGACAAGATCCGCCGCGCCGCGCGCGCGCAAGGCTATTCCGAGCGCGACGTGCTGACGGTGGAGCGTAGCTTCAAATGGGGCGAACTGCTGGCGGCGAACCAGGAGCTGTCGCTGTTCGGCGATAAAAAGCTGATCGAGTTGCGCATCCCCACCGGCAAGCCGGGCAAGGATGGCGGCGCGGCGCTGCAAAGCTACGCGAAAAATCTCAGTCCCGACAACCTGACCCTGATCACCCTGCCCAAGCTGGACTGGGCCACGCAAAAAGCGGCCTGGGTCGCCAGCCTGCAGCAGGCGGCCGTGTATATCGAGATCCCCAACGTGGAGCGGGCGCAGCTGCCCGCCTGGATCGCCCAGCGCCTGTCGGCGCAGGGGCAAAGCGCCGAACGGGCCAGCATCGACTTCATCGCCGAGCGGGTGGAAGGCAATTTGCTGGCGGCGCACCAGGAAATCCAGAAACTGGGCTTGCTGCATGCGGCGGGCAAGCTGACGTACGAACAAGTGCAGGACGCGGTGCTGAACGTGGCCCGTTACGATGTCTTCAAATTGTCCGAAGCCATGCTGGCGGGCGACCCGGCGCGGCTGGTGCGCATGCTCGAAGGCCTGAAGGGCGAGGGCGAGGCGCTGCCGCTGGTCCTGTGGGCCGTCTCCGAGGAAATCCGCACGCTGTTAAAATTGAAGGCCGGCATGGCGCAAGGGCGCCCGCTGGGCGCGCTGCTGAAGGAGTACCGCATCTGGGGGCCGCGCGAGCGCATGATGGAACCGGCCCTGCGGCGCATCTCGCTGCCCGTGCTGGAAGCGGCGCTGCAGCAGGCGGCGCAGGTGGACAAGATGATCAAGGGCTTGCGCGCCAAGGGCTACGCGGGCGACGCCTGGGATGCCATGCTGCAGCTGGGCCTGAAGATCGCCAGGGGTTAACTTTTATGGATACGAGCATGGATATCACCGACTATATGCAAGACGTGGGCACGCGCGCGCGCGCCGCTTCGCGCGCCATGGCGCGTGCCGACAGCGCCACGCGCAACCGCGCCTTGACCCTGATCGCCGCCGCCATCGTGCGCGATGCGGAGCTGCTGCGCGCGGCCAACCAGCGCGACCTGGACGCGGCAGCCGCCGCCGGCCTGGCGCCGGCCATGCTCGACCGCCTGACCCTGTCCGATGCGGCCATTGCCACCATGGTCGAAGGCTTGACGCAGATCGTCTCGCTGGCCGATCCGATCGGCGAGATCTCGAACATGAAATTTCGCCCGACGGGCATCCAGGTGGGCCAGATGCGCGTGCCGCTGGGCGTCATCGGCATCATCTATGAAGCGCGCCCGAACGTGACGGTGGACGCGGCCGGCCTGTGCATCAAGAGCGGCAACGCGACGATTCTGCGCGGCGGCTCGGAAGCGATCCATTGCAACCGCGCGCTGGCCAAACTGGTGGCAGAAGGCTTGCAGGGCGCCGGCCTGCCCGCCGATGCCGTGCAAGTGATCGACACCACCGACCGCGCCGCCGTCGGCGCCCTGATCACCATGCCGCAATTCGTCGACGTCATCGTGCCGCGCGGCGGCAAGGGGCTGATCGCGCGCCTGATGAACGAAGCCACCGTGCCGATGATCAAGCACCTGGACGGCATCTGCCACGTCTACATCGATGCCAAGGCCGACATCAAGAAGGCGATCGACATCGGCTTCAATGCCAAGTGCCACCGCTACGGCACCTGCAACACCATGGAAACCCTGCTGGTGTCGCGCGCCGTCGCCGCCACCGTGCTGCCGCAGCTGGCCGAACTGTATTTGACCAAGCAGGTGGAACTGCGCGCCGATCCGGAAAGCCATGCCATCCTGGCCGCCGCTGCCTACCCGCACCTGGTGCCGGCCACCGAGGAAGACTGGTCCACCGAATACCTGGCGGCGATTTTGTCGGTGAAAGTCGTCGACGGCATCGACGAAGCGATGGACCACATCAACCAGTATTCGTCCAAGCATACGGAATCGATCATCACGGAAGACTACACCGACGCGCTGCGCTTCCTGCGCGAAGTCGATTCGGCCTCCGTGATGGTGAACGCCTCGACGCGTTTCGCCGATGGTTTTGAGTATGGCCTGGGCGCTGAAATCGGCATCTCGAACGACAAGCTGCATGCGCGCGGCCCCGTGGGACTGGAAGGCCTGACGTCGCTCAAGTACGTGGTCTTTGGCCACGGTGAAGTGCGCAAGTAATCCTTTGGCGGGTGGCCAGCGAGGCTGCCCGTTTTCCTTCTTCGATATCTCTGACACTGGGAACCCCATGCTCTTTCTCTGGACTAAAGCCTTCCACATCATCTTCGTCATATCGTGGTTCGCCGGCCTGTTCTATTTGCCGCGCATCTTCGTGAACCTGGCGATGGAGACGGAAACGGTGGCCACGGAACGCCTGCTGCTGATGGCGCGCAAGCTGTACCGCTTCATGTCCCTGCTGGCGCTGCCGGCGATGGTGCTGGGACTGGCCCTGATGTGGATGCTGTACGGGGGGGGCGAAGGCCGCGTGAAGATGCCGGGCTGGATGCACGCCAAGCTGACCTTCGTCGTGCTGCTGCTGGGCTATCACCATGCCTGCGGTTCCATCCTGCGCAAGTTTGAAAAAGGCCTCAACAAGCGTAGCCACAAGTGGTTCCGCTGGTTTAACGAGGTGCCGGTGCTGATGCTGCTGGTCGTCGTCGTGCTGGTCGTGGTCAAGCCTTTCTAAGGAAACGAGATGAGTGCCAGCCAGAATAAAGTCGTGCAGTATTTCTTCGCGCCCCACTCGCCGTGGACCTACCTGGGCCACGCGCGCCTGATGGCCATCGCCGCGAAGACGGGCGCGCAGATCGACGTGCGTCCCTTCGACCTGGGCAAGGTCTTCAGCGTCTCGGGCGGCCTGCCGCTGGCCAAGCGCGCGCCGCAGCGCCAGGCGTATCGCCTGGCCGAACTGGCGCGCTGGTCGGCCTTTTTGCAAGTGCCCCTGAATGTGCAGCCGAAGTTCTTTCCCGTGTCGCCGGAAGCGGCAGCCAAGCTGATAATCGCCACGCGCCTGGCGCATGGCGTGGACGCCTCGCTGAAGCTGGCGCACGCCATCATGCGCGGCCTGTGGGCTGAAGAACGCAATATCGGCGACGAAGAAACCTTGGTGCAGATCGCCCTCGATACAGGCTTCGAAGGCCGCCAGTTGCTGAAGACGTCGGAGACGGCCAGCGTGCAGGCGGAATACGACGCCAACACGGAAGCTGCCACCGCCGCATCCGTCTTCGGTTCGCCGTGGTACATCGTCGATGGCGAAGGGTATTGGGGCCAGGACCGCCTCGATTTCGTCGAGCGCGCGCTGGAGAAGTTGTAGGTCGGATTAGCGCTCGCGCGTAATCCGACAAGCTCAGTCGCCAGCCCATGTCGGCTTACGCCCTGGCGGGCTAAGCCGACCTACGGACAGGTGCGGTTTTGTCGCGAGGTGTTGAAGATATAGGTCGGATTAGCGGGGCAAGGCCGCGCGTAATCCGACAAGTACAGTCAGCGGCACATGTCGGCTGGCGAGGCAGCAAGTTAAAAGCAGTATTAGCAAAGTGGTTTTTTTAATGCAGTAAAAGTAACGACACCCTCAGGCACCGTCGCGAGCGGATCGCCGCTGGTCCGAGAAGCGCAGCCGTACGAAGGTACGGCGAGCATCGCCGGGCGAGCGCCGTACCGCGCAGCAGGTGCCTGCGGGTGTTCACTACAACGGATAAAAGGTATCCTAATTATGGCTTCATATTTTTGCCCATGCCCGCGCGGCATGGAAGCGGCGCTGGCCGAGGAACTGGGCGAGATCGCCCAGGATAGTGCGACCATGAAGGTCCACAACCAGGTGCCGGGCGGCGTACACTGCTCGGGCGACCTGCTCGATTCCTACCGCATCAACCTGCATTCGCGCATCGCGTCGCGCGTGCTGATGCGCATGGCCCATTCCGGCTACAAGACGGAAAACGACATTTATGACCTGACCCTGGCGCAGCCATGGGAAGACTGGTTCGGCGTACACCACACGATCCGCGTCGACGTCACGGCCGTCAAGTCGCCGCTGCGCAGCCTGGAATTCACGACCTTGAAGATCAAGGATGCGATCTGCGACCGCTTCCGCGACCAGTTCAACGAGCGTCCATCGGTCAACACCAAGACGCCGGACATGCGCATCGTCGGCTTCCTCGACGCGCACACGTTTACCGTCTACCTCGACACCTCGGGCGAAGCCCTGTTCAAGCGCGGCTGGCGCGAAGAGACGGGTGACGCGCCGCTGCGCGAAAACCTGGCCGCCGGCCTGCTGCGCGTGTCGGGCTGGAAGCCGGGCATGGTGCTGTTTGACCCGATGTGCGGTTCCGGCACCATCCTGGCCGAAGCGGCGCAGATGCTGCAGGGCATTCCGCCGGGCGCGTCGCGCCAGTTCGCGTTTGAAAACTTCCACGACTTCGATCCGGCGCCGTGGAACGCCATGAAGAACGCCATCAAGGCCAATCCGCTGCCAGCCGAACCGACGATCTTCGGCAGCGATATCTCGGGCGACATGGTGGCCATGACGCGCCACAACCTGCGCTGCGCCGGCGTGCGCTTCGAGGTGCCGCTCAAGCAGATCGAGGCGCAGGAAGTCAAGCCGCCAAGCGACGTGCCGGGCATCATGCTGACCAACCCGCCGTACGGCGAGCGTATCGGCGTGCGCGGCGACAGCACCATTCCGGAAGACGAATTGTCGACTTCCTTCTACTCGGCCATGGGCACCACCCTGAAGCAGCGCTTCGCCGGCTGGACCGTGTTTCTCTTCACGGCCGACCTGGGCCTGCCCAAGCTGCTGCGTCTGAAGGAAGCGCGCAAGACGCCATTCTTCAACGGCGCGCTGGAATGCCGTCTGTTCCGCTTCGATATGGTGGCGGGATACAACCGCCGTGAAGAGGCAAAGCCGAAACCACAGCAGTAAGCGTTCACCGCAAGATACCCGCAGTAACCCCGCGCGCGGACCAATGCCGGTCCGCGCGCCACTTTGGATCCGCCATGTTTCCCACCCCTCCGGCCGACGTGCCGCCCGACCCGGTCACTCCCGTTCCGCCTCCGCCGCCAAGCCACATGGCACCGCTCAGTCGCGGTGCGCTGGCGATGATGCTGGCCGGCCTGTCGATGCTGGGGCCCTTGTCGATCGACACCTACCTGCCCGCGTTTGGCGCCATCCAGGGTTCGCTGCAGGCCTCGCCGCTGGAAGTGCAGCAGTCGCTGACGTTCTACATGCTGGCTTTCGCCGGCATGGTACTGTGGCATGGCGCCATCTCGGATACCTTCGGCCGGCGCAACGTCATCCTCGTTTCCCTGCTGATGTTTGCCATCGGCTCGCTGGGCTGCGCCTCGGCGCACACCGTGCACTACCTGTGGTTCTTCCGCATCATGCAGGGCGTCTCGGCCGGCGCCGGCGTGGTGATCAGCCGCGCCATCATCCGCGACCTGTACGCGGATGCGGCGGCGGCGCGCCTGCTGTCGCTGGTGACGATGATATTTTCCATCGCCCCGGCCGTGGCGCCGATTCTTGGCGGCTGGATCGTCATCTGGTTCGACTGGCGCTCGATCTTCCTGTTCCTGGCTTTCTACACGGTGGTGCTGCTGGCGTTCTGCTACTGGCGCCTGCCCGAGACCCTGCCGGTGGAAAAGCGCCAGCCGTTCAACCCCCGCTTCCTGGCGTCGAGCTACGGCCAGATCCTGCGCTCGCCCCTGTTCCACATCAAGGCCGGTATCGTCGCGCTCAATTTCGCGGGCCTGTTCCTGTTCATCACGGCCGCGCCGGAAATGCTGCCCAAGCAGCTGAACCTGGGGCCGTCGCAGTTCGCCTGGCTGTTCATCCCTTGCGTGAGCGGGATTTTCATGGGGGCCCTGGCGGCCAACCGCATCGCCGGCAAGGTCACGTTCGCGCGCCAGATCGGCATCGGCTTTACCTTCCTGCTGTGCGCCGCCAGCGTCAATGTCGTGTATCACCTGTTCCTGCCGCCATCGTTGCCATGGTCGGTGCTGCCGCTGTTCTTCTATACCTTCGGCATGTCGCTGGTGGGGCCGGGCGCGACCCTGCTGGCGCTGGACCTGTTCCCGCACATCCGCGGCACGGTCGCTTCCTGCCAGTCGTTTGCCAGCACCTTGCTGGGCGCCGTGGTCGCCGGCGTGATCTCGCCGCTGCTGTCCGGCTCCGTGCTGTGGCTGGCGTCGGGCCAGCTGGCATTTACAGCGCTGGCGCTGGCCCTGTGGCTGATTTCCCGGCGCTTCCGCCACCGTTTGCTAGGTTCCCTGAAGGCATAAGTTTCCACTGCAGAACGCTGGATTTATTTCAACTTAATTTTCTATATTGCAAGTAATATCCGGCGCTTATGATAAGATGACTTCTTTCCCGGCATCCTCTCAGGCAGTTTATTTTTTGGTTACAGGAGTGGAGGATTCCTCTGAACGTGGCCGCGCTTCGCTGCTGAGCGCGCTTCCTTTTCGAACCGGCAATGCCTGATACGATGCATCAATCTGATCAAGATATTCGCAATCGCCTGCTGATTGCCCGTCTGCCGGCCATGCCGCAGATCCTCATCAAGCTGATCGCCCACCTGCAAGCCGACGATGCCGGCATGCCGGAGCTGGCCGCCCTGATCGCCAAGGATGCCGGCATGACCAGCAAAATCCTCGGCGTGGCCAACAGCTCGGCGTATCACCGCCACGGCAAGGTCGTCAGCCTGGAGCAGTCGCTCGTGTCGCTGGGCACGGACATGATCAAGACCCTGGTCATCAGCGAATCCGTATTCCAGACCTTTAACAGCTTTCCCCATTCCGGCAGCACCGACCTGCGCGCCTTCTGGAAAAGTTCGCTGTCGGCCGCCGTCATGGCGCGCGCGCTGGCCAAGGCCATGGCCTACCCGCATGCCGAGGAAGCCTATCTGGCGGGGCTGCTGCACAATGTCGGGCGCCTGGCCCTGCTGGCCACGGCGCCGAAAGAATATGCCTTCAACTTCACGGCGCGCGATGACGCCGCCCTGTGCGCGGTGGAGCAGCGCACCTTGCAGATCACGCATGCCGAAGCGGGCGCCTGGCTGATCGAACGCTGGCAGCTCGATTCCTTCCTGGCCGACAGCGTGCTGTATCACCATGAACCGCTGGCGCGCCTGGAAGCGAGCCACCCCTTGATCCGCATCGTGCGCCTGGCGCATCTGCTGTGCTGCCACGGCGGCGATGCCGACCAGGCCGAGTCGATCACGCAGGCGGCGCGCCTGTGCGCGCTCGACGAAGAGGTACTGGACACCCTGGTCGGCAGCGTCGCACGCCAGGTGGAGCAGGCCGCGCAGCATCTGGGCATCGACCTGGCCGGCGCCGACGATATCGCCACGCCGCCCGCGTCGGCGCCGCCGCCTGTCGATCCGGTGCAGCAGCGCCTGTCGGAAGACGTGCGCAATATGGTCCTCGTGTCCGAAGTGGGGCAGACCTTCGCCCGCCAGCAGGGCGAGACCAGCCTGCTTGAAGCCATCACGCGCTCGGCGCGCATCCTGTTCGATTTCGAGACCACCGTCATCCTGCTGCAAAACCCCACCGGACACGCGCTGGTGGGCGTGGCGGCGGGCGAACAGCAGCAGCGCCTGGCCGGCTTTGCCGTGCCGCTGGCCAAGGGCGGGCCGCTGGCCGCGTCCGCGCTGGAGTGCAAGCCGGCCTTCTTGAAACGCGATATGCCGGCGCTGGGCATCGTCGAGGAGCAGCTGTTCCGCATCCTCGGCACCGACAGCCTGGTCTGCCTGCCCCTGGTGGCCGGCCAGCGCAGCCTGGGCGTGCTGATCGGCGGCGTGGCGGCGTGGCAGATTCCCGCCTGCCAGAAGCGCGAAGGATTCCTGCGCGCGTTCGGCAACCAGGCCGCCGGTGCGCTGGAAACGGCGATTAACGCGCGCGGCCTGGCGCGGCGCCAGCTCGACCACGTGGCCGAGGAGTACCGCGAAGCGTCGCGCCGCGTGGTGCATGAAGTGAACAATCCGCTGTCCATCATCAAGAACTATCTTAGCGTGCTCGATCACAAGCTGGAAAAGCAGGAACCTGTGGTGGGCGAGATGGCTATCCTGAACGAGGAGATCGACCGGGTTGGCCAGTTGATCAACGGCCTGGCCGACCTGCAGCCGGTGGCCGCCAGCGGCGTCACCGATTGCGCGCGCGTGGCCGACGATGTGCTGCGCCTGTTCCGCGCCACCGACTTCCTGCCATCGAAGATCGAGGTGGTCGTGCGCATGCAGGATGCGCCCAGCGAGGTGGAAGCCGATGCCGACATGCTCAAGCAAATCTTGCTCAACCTGCTGAAAAATGCCGTCGAAGCCTTGCCCGAGGGCGGCCGCATCGAAGTGACGAACTGTGGCCATGTGAACCGCGACCGGCGCCTGTACCTGGAACTGTGCGTCAGCGACAATGGCGCCGGTCTGGCGCCCGAGGTGCTGGCTAATCTGTTCTCGCCCGTACGCAGCAGCAAGGCGGGCGCGCATCATGGCCTGGGCCTGTCCATCGTGCATGACCTGGTCACGCGCCTGCATGGCGTGATCGGCTGCCGCAGCAGCAAGGCCGGCACCGCGTTCGAGATCCTGCTGCCCGTCCCCGCGCCGCAGTCTGGCGCCGCCAGTTCCGCCGCCGTGCCCGCGCTCGGTAATACCGCCCTGTCTTCGTAACGTCCATGAATTCCTCCGCCATTCCTTTTGACCTGGAAAATAGCCCGCGCATCCTGCTGGTCGACGATGAACCACGGCTGCTCGCCTCCCTGCACGAACTGCTGAAGGACCGCGGCTACCAGCTGCACACGGCTACCTGCGGCAGCGAGGCGCTGGCGCAGCTGTCGAAACTGCGCTTCGACCTGATCCTGCTCGACCTGCGCCTGCCCGACATGAGCGGCCATGAAATCATGGACCACATCAACCGGCGCGGCATCGAGGGCGACGTCATCGTCATGAGCGGCGATGTCGGCATCGAGGCCGCCATCGGCGCCCTGAAACGCGGCGCCTACGACTACCTGCGCAAGCCGTACAGCCGCGAGGAGCTGCTCAAGACGGTGGAGAACGCGCTGCAAAAGCGCAAGCTGGCGCTGGAGAACGAGCGCATCGCGCTGCAGCTGGAAAACTCGGAGAAGATGTACCGCTACCTGGTCGACAGCTCGCCCGACATCATCTATACCCTGAACCACGAAGGGCGCATCACCTTCATCAACGACCGCGTGCACCAGTTGCTGGGCTTTAGCCGCGAAGAGCTGATCGGCAGCCATTACTCGATCCTCGTGCACGATGAAGACCAGGAACGGGCGCGCTACGCCTTCAATGAGCGCCGCATCGACGAGCGCGCCTCGCGCAATGTGGAACTGCGCCTGAAGTGCCATAGCGGCAGCGGCAGCGACCGCACCTTCAGCAATACGCTGATGACGGTTCCGCTCAATTCGATCGGCATGCACAGCCTCGATCACGAGGCCAGGAAGCAGGAGTATTTCGGCACCTACGGCGTGGCGCGCGACATCACCGACCGCAAGCGCGCCGAGGAAGTCATCTCGTATCAGGCCTACCACGACATCCTGACGGACCTGCCGAACCGCATGCTGTTCAAGGACCGCCTGGGCCTGGCCGTGATCCAGGCGCGCCGCAAGCTGACGGAACTGGCCGTGATGTTCATCGACCTGGACCGCTTCAAGCTGGTCAACGACACGCTCGGCCACGTCAAGGGCGACGAGCTGCTGCAGCAGGTGGCGCTGCGCCTGAAGGACTGCCTGCGCCGCGGCGACACCCTGGCGCGCCAGGGCGGCGATGAATTTACCATCGTGCTGCCGGAACTGCGCGACCGCCAGGATGCG
Source organism: Janthinobacterium amylolyticum (assembly GCF_051380655.1). Taxonomy (NCBI): domain Bacteria; kingdom Pseudomonadati; phylum Pseudomonadota; class Betaproteobacteria; order Burkholderiales; family Oxalobacteraceae; genus Janthinobacterium; species Janthinobacterium amylolyticum. Next base: position 63,045 of record NZ_JBNYXL010000013.1, on the reverse strand, counting down.
CGTCTGATCGCCGACAAGTTCCTTGAATGCCTGCACCAGCCGTTCGACCTCGATGGCAACCAGGTGCATATTTCCGCCTCCATCGGCATCGCCATCTATCCGGGCGACGGCGAGACCATCGATGAACTGCTGCGCCATGCCGATATCGCCATGTACCAGGTCAAGGGACTGGGCAAGAATGGCCACAGTTTTTATCACGAGTCGATGCTCGACGTGTCGCACCAGAAGATCGCGCTTGAACAGAGCCTGCGCAAGGCGCTGGAACTGAACCAGCTGGAGATGTATTACCAGCCGCAGGTGGATGTGACGACGGGCCGCATCGTCGGCGCCGAAGGCCTGATGCGCTGGAACCACCCGCAGCGTGGCTTGCTGACGGCCGGCGAATTCCTGCCCTTCGCCGAGGAAAACGGCCTGATGCTGCCGATCTCGGACTGGATGCTGGGTGCCCTGTGCCGCGACCTGGTGCAGTGGAACGCGGCCGGCGGCGAAGCCGTGCGCCTGTCGCTCAATTTGTCGCCGCAATACCTGGACCGGGGCGACTTTTTCGAGAAGATGCGCGGCGCCCTGACGCGCTATGGCATCGCGCCGGAAAAGATCGAAGTGGAGATCACGGAAAACATCTGCATCCGCAACCCGCAGTACGCGATCGAGCAGTTGAACAAGCTGTGCCAGCTGGGCGTGTCGGTGGCCATCGACGATTTCGGCACCGGCTATTCCTCGCTGTCGTACCTGCACCGCTTCCCCATCCACACGATCAAGATCGACCAGTCGTTTGTAAAAGAAATCCATGACGAACACGGACACTATCCCGTCATCCTGGCCATCATCTCGATCGCGCGCGGGCTGGGCCTGCACCTGATCGCCGAAGGCGTGGAAACGGAAGGGCAGGCGCGCTACCTGCAGGACAAGGGCTGCACCACGATGCAGGGCTATCTGTACCACCGTCCCATCTCGCTGGGCAGCTTTATCGGCGTGCTGCAGGAGCAGAACCGCCTGATCGCCGATGGCGCATCCGGCATGCCGCTGCCGCTGGCCATCGAGGCTTGACCGTGTCCGTTGCCGATCCCCGCTACACGGCTGCTCATTACACGGCTGATTATCTGCGCCTGAAGGGCCTGGCCGAGAAAGGCAATGCGAATGCCCAGCACAGCCTGGGCTTCATGCATTTCAATGGCCAGGGCATCGGGCAAAGCTATGCGCTGGCGCTGCACTGGTATGGCCTGGCCGCCGCGCAGGGACTCGAACACGCGCAATACAACCTGGGCGTGATGTGCCAGAAGGGGCAGGGCGTGCCGCAGGATTTCACCCAAGCCGCGCACTGGTACCAGAAGGCGGCCGAGCAGGGTTATGCGGCGGCCCAGTACAACCTGGGCTGGCTGTACGCCAAGGGGCAAGGCCTGGCGCAGGACAGCGGCCAGGCCATGCTGTGGTTCAGCCGCGCGGCCGAGCAGGGCGACGCGGGCGCGCAGAATAACCTGGGCATGATGTATGACAACGGCAAGGGCGTGCCGCAGGATTTCGTGCAAGCCATCGCCTGGTACCGCAAGGCGGCCGAGCAGGGCTACGCGCGCGCGCAGTTCAACCTGGGCCTGCGCTACGACAATGGCCAGGGCGTGCGCCAGGACCGCCAGCAGGCCACCGCCTGGCTGCGCAAGGCGGCCGAGCAGGGTTACGCGCCGGCCCAATTCAACCTGGCGCTGCGCTATGAAAATGGCGACGTGCTGCCGCAGGACAGCGGGCAGGCGATCGCCTGGTACCGGCGCGCGGCCGAGCAGGGCCACGCCAGTTCGCAGTTCAACCTGGGCCTGATCTATGACAATGGCCAGGGCGTGCCGTGCGACAAGCAGGCGGCCCTGGACTGGTACGTCAAGGCGGCGGGCCTGGGCCATGCGGCGGCCCAGCACAACCTGGGCCTGCACCATGAACATGGCGCGCACGATTACACGCAGGCGCAGGCGTTTTACCGCCAGGCGGCCGAGCAGGGTTTCCCCGCCGCCCAGTACCAGCTGGCCCTGCTGTATGAACATGGCCAGGGCCTGCCGGAAGACGCGCAGCAAGCCGTCCACTGGTACCGCCAGGCGGCCGAGCAGGGCCACGTGCGGGCGCAGTTCGACCTGGGCCTGCGCCATGAAAACGGCCAGGGCGTGCCGCAGGACCTGGCGCTGGCGCTGGAGTGGTACCGCCGCGCCGCCGAGCAGGATTACGCGCCGGCGCAATACATGCAGGGCGTCTTGCATGACCGCGACGACGGTCCCGCGCCCGACAGCCAGCTGGCCTGCGCCTGCTATTGCCGCGCCGCCGCGCAGGGCCACAGCCTGGCGCAGTTCGCGCTGGGCCTGCGCCACGACAATGGCCAGGACGTGCCGCAGGATTACGCCGCCGCCTGGGACTGGTATGCGCTGGCCGCGCGCCAGGGCCATGCGCGGGCGCAGTTCAATCTGGGCCTGATGGCCGCCAGCGGCCAGGGCGGCCCGCTCGATTTGCAGCAGGCGTATATCTGGCTATCGATGGCGCAGGCGGCCGGCGTGGCCGGCGCGGAAAAATCCCTGCGCCAGACGGCGGCGCGCATGCGCGAGTCGGACCTGATCCTGGTGCGCCAGCGGCTGGAAGCGCTGGCCGCCTGACCCGCTTTTCCCTGCCACTGCATCGCCAGTGTCGCGCGCAGGCGTGGCTGCGGCAGTTTTTCCACGCTACGTCACCTCGCGCCGGCATGCGCTGCTGTTCCTGCTGCGACAAAAAATGCTGGCATCGCTGCGATTTTGCTATGCTGAGGGTTCAAGAACCCCGGCTTTCAAACAAAGGATGACTATGCGCCTAACCTCTTTCCCCGCCCGCCCCACCGCCCTGTTGTGCGCGCTGGCGCTGTGCTCGTCCATGGCGGGCGCCGCCAACCCGCTCGCAGCCCTCAGCAACCAGGATGCCAGCAATGGCCTGAAGGCAGCGTTGGAAGCCGGATCGGCGGCCGCCGTCGCCAGGCTGGGCATCGAAAATGGTTTCCTGAACAATGACAAGGTGAAGATCAAGCTGCCCGGCATCCTGGAGCAGGCCAAGCCCCTGTTGAAAATGACGGGACGGGGCCAGCAGCTGGACGACCTGGTGGTGGCGATGAACCGCGCGGCCGAGTCGGCCGTGCCGATGGCCAAGCCCTTGCTGCTCGATGCGGTGAAGTCGATGAGCGTGACGGATGCGAAAAACATCCTCTCCGGCGGCGACACCTCGGTCACGGATTTCTTCCGCCAGAAGACCTCGGCCCCGCTGGCCGTCAAGTTCCTGCCCATCGTCAAATCCGTCACGGACCGTTCCGGCCTGGCCAGCAAGTACAACAGTACCATGAGCCAGATCGGCAAGACGGGCCTGGTGCCGCAGCAGCAATCGACGGTGGAAGGCTACGTCACGGACCGCGCCCTCGACGGCCTGTACCTGATGATCGGCGAAGAAGAAAAAGCCATCCGAAGCAATCCGCTGGCCTACGGCAGCAAGATCATCGGCAAGGTATTCGGCAGCCTGAAGTAAGCCCCCGCCACCGCGAAGATTTGCCCGCCGCGTTCCATTCGGCGTAAAATGCAGGCTTCGCGGGTGTAGCTCAATGGTAGAGCAGAAGCTTCCCAAGCTTACGACGAGGGTTCGATTCCCTTCACCCGCTCCAGTCAAAAAACGGCGAAAAACCTGTTTTCGCCGCTCCACAACGCTAAATCGCTCCACAAAATAAGATTAACGCATTACGTCGCTTTGATCTAACAGCTTCTTGTAGACGGCTTAATGCCTATGAAAACGTCCTGGGCAAGATTGGAACTATCGGTTCTGCGTGACAATGTGTGATTATTTCCAGTAAGTAAATTCTTATCCTTGTTGGGCACGGTTGTCTCTTGCCAACTACTCAGCCCCCGCCGACGAACGTTTTCAAAAGTCGTGCATACGCATAAATCGATTTCTTCGACCTCTGTAGGCGCATACAGGGTGTCTATGACTGCAGACAGTTAACTTATTGCTTAAAATGCAACTTAATCGGCGTAGCTATATCAGATGTACTAATTAATCCAGCTCAGCTGGTTCCTACAATTTGATACTAGAAAGATAATTTTGAACGATATGAACAGCAACGATGACCAACGGGTTTTGATGGTGAGACAGCGGCGTTACGCCGTGGTAAAGGCGGTTTGCGAAAAAAGTGTCGCCCGTACTGGTTTCCTTGGACCTTGCGTGGCATTTTATGGACTTAATGAAGAAAAAGGCGTCGCCTTCATGGCTCACATAGATGGCCATGTTTGGGGCCTTGGCAAACTCATAACCGAATTGAAGTTGGCGACAGGTGGAGACCTTGATGGATTTGAAGTTGCCCTGGCGTTGAACTACAAGTATTGTCCGCGAGTCCTGGTCCTTGCAGTTGGATGTATTTGGGCAAGCTGGTTAGCAGTCGCCTACGCAGAGTGGTACTTGCACATCTTAGCTTTTCTGGTCGTTGCCATGACCGTTTATGCATGCTTCGGTAGCGCTTTAATTATCCATTTGTTTTCTCTCTACTGGTTTAAAAGAAGCACCATTAAGTGGCGAGTCACCGACAAGCTCTACAAACGCGCTGAGGTTGAGGTGGACAGCGCATCGCAAACCGTATTACGCGGTCCGCAAAAAGACAGATTGCCACCCAAAATTAGTAAGGGCAAATATGGTGCACTGGCTTGGTGGACGTGGGGCAAGAAAATGGAGTCGGCATCCGAAGAATCAAATGCCAGTGGATGACAGAGCCTTCCTACGCGTTTCTAAGTCGTGGAATAAAGGCGCCCGGCGTCAAATTGCTCTACTCCTCCCCTTTTTAGGTCCGCTATGGTGAGGTAACGGCCTCTGCTTGGGGCCGTTATCTCACAAAAAATTGCCTTTTTAATGCTACTTCGTAGGGGCCACAATCTTCCCTCGCCGTAGATAATGCCGTTGAGTGGTTTTCACGCTGTCATGCCCTAATAGATCGCTTGCGGCCTGGTCGCTGCGGTCATCCGACGTGTCATCGGCCGCCTTCGCGCGCAGGTTGTAGAACCAAAATTCCATGATTTCCTGCGCCAACTCAGGCACATGTGATGCTGCTTGCTTTTTTGCAGCGTCAAACTGGCTGCGCAGTGCTGGTGTGGTCAGACGCTTGCCATGCATATTGGTCAGCAACGCACTTGTCACCACGTTGTGCGTTGCCTTGCGCGTTCGGATGCGTTCCATCAGCTTGGCCAGCTCTCCTGTATTGCCCGCTTCAAAGGCGCGCTTGACGCGCTTGCGTAGCTGGCGGCGCCACCAGCGAGCATCCACCAGGCGGGCGATGGTGTCGGTCATCGTGTCGAACTCGGGCAGCTCGATGCCATACGAGGCGCATTCGTTTTCCATGATCTGCAGGGCGTGCGTGTCGGACACTGCCATCCACAGCATTTTGGTAACGCCAGCCGCCGCACGCTCGGCGGTGCGCGTGCTGCCTGCGCGCCGTGTGGCCCATTTCAGCCATTCGGTGGTGAGTGTCGGCCCGAGCCGCACGCGGGCCTTGGCCCCTTTGACCTCGGCAATGGTGCCCAGGCGGATCAGGTTTTGCAGCAAGCGGAGGAGGTCGGACAGGTCGGCGTTCATGCAGTGCATGTTGCCGAAGTCCGCGTGCGGATGCACGCGGGGGCGGGTTGATAAGTGGCTTAATGACTATTGTGATTTTATATCGTTGAGGATAGGTATCTTAATTTCATATTTTATTTATATTCGAGAATCTTTGTCAGCTTTTAATTTCAGGCTTTGTATACTCGTGTGGTTTAAAGTTTGGGGGGTAAGGTGGTACGTCTGGTTGCCATTGATTAGATTCTTCCATTTTCTTTAGGAGTGCAATTGATGAGCTATTGACATTTGCCAAAAGCCCAGCAATTCTATTCCACTCAATTTTATTGCATTCGATATTTAAATTGTTTGCGGTGTCAAGAATATGGTCCTCGATGGCTTGTTTTTCTAAGATTTTCTCTACTTTTGCAAGGAGGATAGCGTTTTCATCGCGTAGAAATTTACATAATGCCATTCCGCCTGTGCGAACTTGTTCGGCCATATTTGAAAAATTTATTAAGTTTAGATATTGCACTTGAGTATTTTGCGGAATTATTCCGATGTTTTCCCATATGCGGGCCGCTTGCTCAGGAACAGTAACGACAAGTCCAGCGAAATGTTGAAAATGAATCTGCGGCAATGTATACCCATTTGTATGATTATTTAAGTCTGTAAGTCCGGCATGGCTTTGCTGTCTTAGAGTTTCAGCAATAAGAATCATATTTACTCTTATGTTTCTGTTTAGTGTTTCTTCATCCTGAGAGTTCTTTCGAAAATTTTCTGCAGCCGCTGCTGAACTTGCATAGAAAGAATACAGACTTGCCGCGAGAACTGCCAAGCCACCCAAGAATGTTTGAATATCTTTTACCTTTCCACGCATCTCACATATATCAAAAACTGCTAAAGCCACAAGAATGAAAATGACTGCAGAAAGAATTATGCCAGCCCATAATGCACATTCTCGAAATCTGGTGGTTTCTTGGGAAAATTTCATATTTAAATAATTGTGATTTTTATTCTGAATATTGGTTGATAGGCCGAAATAACCAGCAATACACAACTCTAACTCATTTGATAACTATTGTCAGTTGAAGTTTGCATTGAAGCATCTCAATTTTTATCCATGTGACGCAGCAACGATTCGCGTATCAACGTCCGATCCGGCTCACTCAAGCCGAGTAGCGGCCGCTCCGGGTACTTGTACAGTGGCCCTTTTTTCGACAAGCGGTCTTGCCGGCCAAACTGATGCACATGCGCCACGCGTGCTGCCCAGCCGAAGAACCCGACCTCGATCTGGTCGCCGGTCGCCTTCACTTTCAGATGTTTCGCGGTACGAATCTTGGCAAACATCGCCGCCTTCTGCCGCTTGATCCGTCCATTTTTCCCCTTGAATTCCTTGCGCCGCTTGCGCGCCGGATAGGCTGCGCCTGGTTGCGGCGCAGGTCGATGGCCACCTTGTGATTGATGGCGCGGCGCTGGGCCGCTGCAGCTTGGCCAGCAAGGCGCCGGCCCAAGCTTCCAGCGCGTGCAGGTCGTCGCTCATGGCGTGGCCTCTGGCGTGCGCCATTCGGCCAGCAGGGTCTCGCCGTCATACAACTTCCAGAATTCGTCCGCGTAGGCCGGCATGTGCTGTATCTCGGCCAGGTGCTTGATGTCCAGGCGGCCCGCCTCGCCGGTCTTGACGGCCACGCGCTCGGTCAGGTCCAGCCTGATGGAAATATCGACCGTTTCATGGTTATTAAAATCGACTTCGAAGGAGATGCCGTGCTTGCGCGTTTCCTCGTTGGCCATCAGGTCGAGCTGATGGACTTTGAGCCAGGCGATCAGGGCCACCATGATGGCGTCGGCGTCGCCCGCGTAATCAAGATGGCGTTGTCCGGGAAGTAGGGCACGCGCGCCGCCGGCAAGGCGCTGGCGTACCAGCACGCCCTGGCCAAGTACATGCGGCGCGGCGTTGACCTCGATACCTACTTTTTCGTGAACGGCTACCAGGCCGTGCACCAGTTCGACAAGGGCCGCGTGTTCCACCTGATGGAGCCAGACGTGAATCAGGAGTTGTACGGCGTGCCGCAGTACCTGAGCGCGCTGCAATCGGCCTGGCTCAACGAGGCGGCCACCCTGTTCCGCCGCAAGTATTACAAGAATGGCTCGCACGCCGGCTTTGTTTTCTACATGACGGACGCTGCGGCCAACACGCAGGACGTGGACAACCTGCGCCAGGCCATGCGCGACTGCAAGGGACCGGGCAACTTCCGCAATCTGTTCATGTACGCGCCGAACGGGAAGAAGGACGGCATCCAGATCCTGCCCGTGTCGGACGTGGCCGCCAAGGACGAGTTTTTCAACATCAAGAGCGTGACCCGCGACGACCAGCTGGCCGCGCACCGCGTGCCGCCGCAACTGATGGGCATCCTGCCGAACAATGCCGGCGGCTTCGGCGCCGTCGAACCAGCCGCGCGCGTCTTCGCCCGCAATGAGCTGGTGCCGCTGCAGGCGCAGTTCATGGCGATCAATGAGTGGGCCGGCGTGGAAGTGGTGCGCTTTGCCCCGTATGACCTGGCCATGGGCGGGGAGGGCGCGGCATGAGCGACCACGTCGACAACACTGACAAGATCATCTTTGCCGAAGTCGCGCGGTCTGGCCGCCGTGCGGCGCCGGCCGGGCCTGGTTGCGGTGGCTGGCACATGGTCGCTGCTTTAACCGATCCCACTGATGGCGGCGCTAGCAAAATGCCATTCGCTCATTTTTCCATGGAACTTGGCACAAATCCTTCGTCAGTTAGGGCCTTTATGACGCCGCGCAATAGATAATTGTTGGTGAAGCAGATCGAGTACTGTCTTGCGCCCGGGTAAATTGGTTGAAGCATTTTCAGTTCGACCAGGCGCTTTATCTGATATGTGCGCTGATTGTCTGTTAACTTCGGCATTACTTTTTTTAGGTCTGCCGACTTTGCACTTTTCAGTCGAACAACCTCAAGAAGTACGTGATACTCATCGATCGTAATCAGTTGTCTGGCTCGCGAAATGTTGAGTGCAGGCATAAGGATTTTTTGCTCGATGTAATCGTATTGTGTCAGCCGATCCACTTTTTGCAGTTCAAGTAAAATTCCCTCCAGCACGTACGTGCACCAGCTTTCAATTCCCTGCGCAGTTCCACTATCTGCAGTACCAAGCATCTGATAGTAGCGCTCTCGGTTGTTACAGAAGACTGCCGTGGGATTTAGCACTCGTCCGTCTTTTACGTTGAACCCGTATTTGATGAGTAGGGCGTATGTTAGGAGCCGAACGACGCGTCCGTTTCCGTTTGAGAACGGATGAATCCAGCCGAACCGGTGATGGGTAAGGGCTACTTTCATCAGGTCGTACTTTGGAGCTGAGGCGGTATTTACAAAGTCGGTTAGCTCTTTCATGTACTGCGGCACGGCAAGTGCCTCCGGTGGAAGGTGTGCCGACATTGCTATCTTTACAGGTCCTTCGCGATACGCGCCCGGTGTCTTGTCCCCCTCCCGCTCTAGGGCGCTGACAGCAATGTTGTGCAGATCACGTATAAACGTTTCGGTAAGAGGCGCTCCAGGCTCCATGGCATCGTCAACATACCTCATGGCTTCTTCGATGTTGGTGATTTCTTTCATCTGGTCGCCGTCACTAGCTCCGTCGTCGCCCTGCACTGCTGCGTCGACAAGATCCGCCAGCGTGGTGTGATTGCCTTCAATGCGAGCTGACCCCAGACTTTCCAGCATGTGGAAGATGTGCTTGAGCTGGAAGAATACCCCAGCAGGCGTGCTACCTCCCAATTGTAGGCGTCGGAGATGTTCAAGTTCGTTCACGACATCAACTAGTGGTGAGTCAAATGTCGGGTTGCATAACTTGAGCTCGAAGTGTTCGAACTTAGGACTATTCATAGGGGAGATCTCAAAGTTATTGACAGTAGTGTCAATAATTATCTCAAATTTTCTCAAAAAATCCTTGTACAATCAATCGGTTGTACAAGTTGTCGTGATTTGTTAACTGAAAAAGATCAATGAGATATCTGGAAAGTCACCGTAAAGTATCTGCAAAATCCACCGGTTAGCATCTGGAAGATTCGCCGAAAGATATCACGAACATGGTGGCGCATGGCTGCTGCCATTACTGCGACAGGCACTGACACCCGCGCTGCTGTTCTGTGGCGTGGACTGTTGCGACGACTACGACAAGGAGCAGACGGCCAAGGCACGCACCGGCCGCACAGGATGACCGCCACGCTGCAATAGCTGGCAGGGCAGGGCCGCGTCCAGCCGTGCCAGAGCGCACCAGCCACCGCACAAGCCGCCCACGAGGCGGCTTTTTCACGCCCCAGCGAATGATGTTGCCTCTGAGGTAAGAAAAAGCCCTTTTCGGCCCGGCGCGCGCAGTTGTCCCCCCTCCACACCTGCCCGCTATATAGGGCTCTTTTGATTCAAATTTGCGCCATGGCCGAAGGCGCATAAGGACTGGCGCGGCGGGGCGAAGAGGCGGCATGCGATTTGACGCATTTTGACGCACTTTGAGCGGTTTTTCGTGCAGGTGGTGTACGAAGTGGGAAGGGCCGCTTTCATACGCTGGCAGGGCTGTACCGCAGCCACACAGCCCATGCTTACTCAGTGCTGGCCAGCGGCGCTGCGAACCGCCCGAAGCTCCTGATGGCAGGTAAATTTTCGGTCAGGTGGGGATATTGTTGTCCACTGTTTCAAATTAAGAAACAAAAATACTAATAATGCAACTTGTTTGAAATTTTCGTTTAAATTGCAATCAATTGCATAGCTTTATTGAGATTGAGGTATTGCAATGCAGTTAATGGGAGTTAGTACTTACTTGGCTCGTATTGTGCAGCTTGTGCGTTGTCTGAAAAGTCAACAATTTATGCACATTAAAATGTCAAAAAATTACACGGTTTTATGAAAGAAGTATTGCATCGCTTTTCTACCATCACTACAATTAGATCAGTTCGGTGGCAAAGCTACTATATGTAGGGAGACTTGTTAGTAGATTTTGCGATGTAGAGGTGAAGTAGCCTGCGCTTGCAACGCTAGGCTACTTCGAGTTTGAACCCAGCCGCTGACAGGCGGAACATAACTAGCAATGGAGCTAGAAAGGCAGGGATCGGATATGGCAAAAACCCATATGATCAGGAGATCGTAGGTTGTTGCGAGTCATGGCGCTTGTTAAGCGACCATGACTCCATTCTAAGCAAAAAAACGACATTTATCATCTATTATTTATCATTAGTTGATGCATGTTGCATTGTTAAATTGAATATCAGGAGTCATCTCATGGCAACCAAACCTTCACAAACTAAACAAATGCCTATCAGTGCAGTCACCGGCCGCATTGTGACGCCCGAGTATGCAAAGACTCATCCAAAAACCACAGTAGTGATGACCGTACCTGTAGGAAAACCAACTAAATCGAAGTAGAGATTTTAGTTGCTTTGGGTTGGTAAAAGCCACGTTTCGACGTGGCTTTTTTTGCATCTTGCAAAAATTTCACCCAGATTGATCGTGTTGCTACTCGTTTTCTGCTTAGGAGTGTCACTCCACAATCCATATTTTGTCGGCATAGGTGGCTGCGTGTACGGCTGCTATAATGTCACCTTTGCGGAGCAGAAACGGGCCGCAAGCCCGCATGGCTGTTGAGTTCCTTGTCGAGCTTCTCAAGCTTACGACGAGGGTTCGATTCCCTTCACCCGCTCCATTTTCCCAGGCGCCTGGCCTTGTGCGGCGCGGCTACTTAATTCTTCATTCCCATGTCTTCAGATACCCCAGCAAACGGCCCGGCGCGGCCGATGATGTACGATCCGACCGAACACCGCATCCGCAGTTTTGTGACCCGCGCGGGGCGCTTGTCCGTGGCGCAGGCGCGCGCGCTGGAGACTCTGGGGCCGCAGTTCCTGTTGCCTTTCGCTAAGGAGTCCACGGACTTCGAGCAGGTGTTCGGCCGCAAGGCGCCTGTCATCCTGGAAATCGGTTTTGGCATGGGCGCGACCACCGCGCATATCGCCAAGGCCATGCCGGAGAAGGATTTCATCGGCGTCGAGGTGCATACGCCGGGTGTCGGCAGCCTGTTGAAGCTGATTGGCGAAGAGTCGCTGACGAATCTGCGTTTGCTGCAGCACGATGCCGTGGAAGTGCTCACGCACATGATTCCCGCCAACTCGCTGGCCGGCATCCACGTGTTTTTCCCCGACCCATGGCACAAGGCGCGCCATAACAAGCGCCGGCTGATTCAGTCGCCATTCGTCAAGCAATTGACGGACCGCCTGGCGCCGGGCGGCTATCTGCATTGCGCCACGGATTGGGAAGATTACGCGGTGCAAATGCTCGAAGTGCTGGGCGCCGAGCCGCAGCTGCAAAACAGCGCCGAAGGCTATGCGCCGCAGCCGGCCTACCGTCCGCTGACCAAGTTTGAAAACCGTGGCTTGAAGCTGGGCCATGGCGTATGGGACCTGGTGTTCATCAAGAAATAGGCGTCGAGAAATAAATGCACAGCGCACCGGCGACTTGCCGGCCCGCGCATTGCAACAGCATCAGCCTGCCGCCACCCGCCGCAGGCTTTTTTTATGCCAAATGGCGATTCGTCTGGCGTGCCGGCTTGGCAGGCAGGGCGAATTCAGGTAGTCTTATCTTTTTTGCATTGATTGACATTATGACCAAAAAGATACTCGTGACAGGGGCGTCCGGTTTCATCGGCTCGCATACCTGCGTGGAACTGCTGGCCGCCGGCTTTGACGTGGTCGCAGTCGACAATCTGTGCAACAGCGCGCGCGAAGCGATGGCGCGCGTGGAGCGCATTGCCGGCACGAGCGTGCCGTTTTATGCGGCCGATGTGCGCGACCGCGCGGCCATGGCCGCGATCCTGCGCGAGCACGCCATCGATGCCGTGATCCATTTCGCGGGCTTGAAGTCGGTGGGCGAGTCCGTGGCCCAGCCATTGAGATACATGGACAACAATGTGACGGGCACGGTCGCGCTGCTGGAAGTGCTGGCGGCGGCGAATGTGAAGCGCTTTGTGTTCAGCTCGTCTGCGACCGTGTACGGCGATCCGGAAGCCTTGCCCATCGTGGAAACGTCGCGCCTGTCCGTGACCAACCCGTACGGCCGCTCGAAGCTGATGGTCGAGCAGATACTGGCCGATCTGGTGCACGCCGATGCGCAGTGGCAGGTGGGCGTGCTGCGCTATTTCAATCCCGTCGGCGCGCATGCCAGCGGCTTGATCGGCGAAGATCCGACCGGCATTCCGAACAATCTGATGCCTTTCATCGCGCAGGTGGCCGTCGGCCGGCGCGAACGCCTGGCAGTCTTTGGCAACGACTACCCCACGCCGGATGGCACGGGCGTGCGCGACTACATCCACGTGGTCGACCTGGCCCTGGGCCATGTGGCCGCGCTGCATCGCCTGTTCTCCACCGAGGGCGGCTTCACCGTCAACCTGGGCACGGGCCACGGCTACAGCGTGCTCGATACCGTGCGCGCCTTCGAGGCCGCCAGCGGCCGCAAGGTGCCGTATGAGATCGTGCCGCGCCGCCCCGGCGACATCGCCAGCTGCTACGCCTCGGCCGACAAGGCGAAGGAACTGCTGGGCTGGCAAGCGCAGAAAAACATCGACGACATGTGCCGCGACCACTGGCGCTGGCAGCACCAGAACCCGCAAGGCTACGCTGCGTGACGCAAAGCGCGCACCCATAAAAAATCCCGCTCACACGTCAGTGTGGCGGGATTTTTTTAAAGCGCCGTCAAACCAATGGCGCCTGAAAAATGTCTGGGGCTAGGCGCAAAGCCGAAGTCAGTACGCTAGTACGGCGAGGCGAAGCAACAACGCCCCAGGCATTTTCTCAGGCAGCCATTATGGATACAGACCGCGTACTTCGCGAGCTTGCAGCACGCGTGTGCATGCGAGGATGAAGGTGGCAGTACGCATCGACACTTTCTTTTCTTGCGACACTTGCCATACCGCGTCAAACGCTTCGCGCATGATGCGGGTCAGGCGGCTGTTGATTTCTTCTTCGGTCCAGAAGAAGCTCGAGAAGTTCTGTGCCCACTCGAAGTAGCTGACGGTCACGCCGCCGGCGTTGGCCAGCACGTCCGGCACGATCAAGACGCCACGGTCGGTCAGGATGTCGTCCGCCGCAGGCAGGGTCGGGCCGTTGGCGCCTTCCAGGATGATCTTGGCGCGGATGACTTGTGCGCGTTCCGCCGTGATTTGCTGTTCCAGCGCGGCCGGGATCAGGATGTCGCAATCGATGCCCCAGAAATCTTCGCGCGGCACGAATGCCTCGGCGCCCGGGAAGCCTTCGACGCTGCCTACTTCGGCCACGTGTGCCAGCAGTTGCGGGATGTTCAAGCCGCCGGCATGCACCACGGTGGTCTTGTGATCTTGTACCGCCACCACTTTCGAGCCGGCTTCAGCGAACATGCGTGCAGCGACGCCGCCCACGTTGCCGAAACCTTGCACGATGACTTTCGCGCCTTCGAGCGACATGCCGACCTTGGCGGCCGCATCGCAACCGACGACGAACACGCCGCGGCCCGTCGCATCGCGACGACCCAGGCTGCCGCCCAGCGAAATTGGCTTGCCCGTCACCACGCCGGTCGACATGTTGCCGCCGATCATGGCGTAGCTGTCCATCATCCACGCCATGACTTGCTCATTCGTGTTGACGTCCGGCGCCGGGATATCCTTGTTTGGTCCGATGATCATGCTGATCTCGCTCGTGTAGCGGCGGGTCAGGCGTTGCAGTTCATTGCGCGACAGGGTCTTCGGATCGACACGGATACCGCCTTTGGCGCCACCGTATGGCACGTTGACCGCTGCATTCTTGACCGTCATCCAGGCCGACAGCGCCATCACTTCCGACAGGGTCACGTCCTGGTGGAAGCGCACGCCGCCCTTGCCCGGACCGCGCGACAGGTTGTGCTGCACGCGGTAGCCTTCGTAGTGGGCAATGGTGCCGTCATCGCGCTCGATAGGCACGTCGACCGTCAGGATGCGCTTTGGACGCTTCAGCGTTTCCACCCAGCGCGACAGGTTGCCCAGGTACGGCGTAACGCGGTCGATCTGCTCGAGGTAGACGCCCCATGGGCCAAGGTCTTCAGGATTCAGGTAGGAAGGAAGTGCGTGCTTGCTGGTCATGCTTGATAAGCTCCTGGACAAAACGGTGGGGTAATGCCGAAAAATCTGCTGCGCGTCGTGTTTTGCGGCCGGCGATGCTCGCTGTACCTTCGTACAGCTGCGCTTCTCGGCCACAAATCACTGCCGCTCGCGACGATTTTTCCTGGCATTCAAAAATGCTGTGGTGGCGCAGTCAATTGCATTGCGCGCAGCGGAACCGCATCGTAGGCGATAGCCTCATGCCCCGGCCAATGCTTTGTGCGCATCCGGTTATGCATTTATTGCATAGTTGTGTTGCCAGGATTGCCAGTCAGGATGTCGCGGCCACGGCGGCGCGTTTGCGGCGCTTGCCGCTGCGCGCCTTGCCGTCCTGCGACTGCACCAGGTATTGCCACAGGCTTTCGACGATCTGCTTGCCAGGGCGCAGGCTCGATGGGCGTTCGCGGTACAGGCGGATTTCCAGTTCGATTTCCCAGCCTGGCGCGCCGCCGTCGGCACGCGCCAGGTGCTTGTACTTGACGTCGCGCATGACGGCCGATTCGGGCAGGAAGGCGATGCCGCGGCCTTCCAGCGCCATCATTTTCAAGCCTTCGGCCATGTCCGTTTCATAGCAGGTATCGAGGAAGAGGGGCACCTTGGCATCGGCCACCAGCAGTTCCACCATGCGTCCCAGGTAGGCATTGCTGGTGTAGGAAAGGAAGGGCAGCGGGTCCTTGGCGCTGCCCGGCAGGACAAAGTCCGGCACCTTGTCCTGGCCGCAGCGCGCATATGCGCGCAGGGTTTCGCGGCCCATCACCAGCATGTCGTAGCGGCCAGGGTCCAGCTGCACCGGCTGGCGCGGATGGTGGTAGCACAGCAGCAGATCGCAGCCGCCATCGACCAGCTGCAGCACGGCGTCGTGCACGTTCAGCGCCATCAAACGGCTGTTGATGGGCGCAAAACCTTCTTCCAGTGCCGTCAGCCATTTCGGCATGAAAGTCAGCGACAGGGTATGCGGCACGGCGAAATCGACGCTGGTTTGCGTGGCGGCCCGCTTGCCGCGCAACAGGGCGCGCACGCCGTTGATCTGTCCCAGCATTTCCAGCGCCTGCTCGTAGAACACGGCGCCGGCCGGCGTCAGTCGCGTGGGGTAGGAAGTGCGGTCGACCAGGTCGATGCCGAGCCAGTTTTCCAGCGACTGGATGCGCCGCGAGAAGGCTGGCTGGGTAACGTGGCGCAGGGCCGCGGAACGGCTGAAGTTATGCGTCTCAGCGAGTGAAATGAAGTCTTCCAGCCATTTGGTTTCCATCGCGGCAGCGTTCTCTTATCAAGGGCAAAGGCAAGGTGCAGTGCTCAGGGCGTATCGGCCGATGCCGCCGGCTGGTACAGGGCGGCGGGCAGGCCAAAGAAGGACGGCGGCCCCAGGGTCGTGCCATCGAGCGAGCCGCCCGCATTCAGGGCCTTGTTGATGGCCGCCAGCAGGGAGCTGCGGTCGGCCAGGTTTTGTATCAG
Source organism: Janthinobacterium amylolyticum (assembly GCF_051380655.1). NCBI lineage: Bacteria > Pseudomonadati > Pseudomonadota > Betaproteobacteria > Burkholderiales > Oxalobacteraceae > Janthinobacterium > Janthinobacterium amylolyticum. The sequence goes on along the minus strand of NZ_JBNYXL010000013.1, from coordinate 46,876 downwards.
CGCGCGCGGGCCGTTGTGGAAGGTGTGCTGGGCGATATCGGCGGCGACGACAAAGATCGGTTCGCGGCGCAGGGGGAACTCCACCCATTCGCCGTCCTCGTCCTGCGCGCAGAAAGTGTCGGGCAATGTCATGGTTTCGGCGCCGGGAAGGTGCGACGCCAGCACCAGGCCGAAGGCTTCCGGCACCACGTCGGCCAGGCGGCGCACGGTGAGGTCGTCCTGCACCAGGGCACGTACTTGCGCTTCCACCGCGTCTTCGGCGTCGGGCTGGGCGCCGAGGATTTTCACGGCCTGGTAAATCAGGTCCGGCGAGAGTGCTTCCATCAAATCATCTCCAGAATCATGGCGACGATTTCGTCGCCGTACGAGGCCAGTTTTTTCTCGCCCACGCCGCTCACGCCGCGCATCTGCTCGAGCGACGTGGGCTTTGCCTTGGCGATTTCGCGCAGGGTGGCATCGACGAAAATCACGTAGGCGGGGACGTTGTGCGTGCGTGCCGTCTCCACGCGCCACCAGCGCAGCTTGTCGAAGATCGCCTGTTCGCTGGTGGACAGGTCCGTCTCGACATAACCCTTTGCCACGCTGGTGCTGCGTTTGCTGGTTTTCACCGGTTTCTGGTACTGGCGCAGCTGCACTTTCTGGCCGCCCTTGAGCACGGGGCGCGAGGCGTCCGTCAGTTTCAGCGAGCTGTATTGCTCATGGTCGACCGAGACGAGGCCCAGCGCGATGGCCTGGCGCAAAATCGATTTCCATTCCGCTTCGCCCAGATCCGAGCCGATGCCGAACACCGACAGGGAATCGTGGTGCCAGGTCTTGATGCGTTCCGATTCCACGCCGCGCAGCACGTCGATCACGTGGCCGCCGGCGAAGCGCTGGTCGACGCGGTAGATGGCCGACAGCAGCTTTTGCACGGGTACGGTGCCGTCGAAGGAGACGGGCGGCACTAAACACGTGTCGCAATTGCCGCATGGCGAAGCCGGTTCGCCGAAGTATTCGAGCAATCGCATGCGGCGGCAGCTGAGCGTTTCGCACAGGCCCAGCATGGCGTCGAGTTTGACGCCCAGCACGCGCTTGAAGGTGTCGTCCGCTTCCGATTCGTCGATCATGCGCCGCTGCAGCACCACGTCCTGCAAGCCGTACGCCATCCAGGCGTTGGCGGCCATGCCGTCGCGTCCCGCGCGCCCCGTTTCCTGGTAATAGCCCTCGATGCTTTTCGGCAGATCCAGGTGCGCCACGAAGCGCACGTCGGGCTTGTCGATGCCCATGCCGAAGGCGATGGTGGCAACCATGACGATGTTTTCTTCACGCAGGAAGCGCGCCTGGTTGGCGCTGCGCTTGGCGTACTCCATGCCGGCGTGATACGGCAGGGCGCGGATGCCGCTCTGGTTCAAAAACTCCGCCGTCTCTTCGACTTTTTTACGCGACAGGCAATACACGATGCCGCAGTCGCCCGCGTGTTCCGTGTTGATGAAGTCGAGCAGCTGCTTGCGGCCATTCGCCTTTTCCACGATCTGGTAGCGGATGTTCGGGCGGTCGAAGGAAGAGACGAACTGGCGCGCATCATCGAGCTGCAAACGCAGGGCGATTTCGGCGCGCGTCTGCGGGTCGGCGGTGGCCGTCAGGGCGATGCGCGGCACGTCCGGGAACTGCTCGTGCAGCACCGACAGCTTGATGTATTCGGGACGGAAGTCATGGCCCCACTGGGCCACGCAGTGCGCCTCGTCGATGGCGAACAGGGCGATCTTCGACGCCTGGAACAGGTCCAGGCAGCGCTGGGTCATCAGGCGCTCGGGCGCCACATAGACGACGTCGATCTCGCCCGTGCGCACCAGGCGCTCGATGCGGCTGGCTTCTTCGTAGGTCTGCGTGGAGTTCAGGAAGGCGGCGCGCACGCCGACTTCGGCCAGCGCATCCACCTGGTCCTGCATCAGGGCGATCAGCGGCGAGATGACGACGCCGACGCCGTCGCGCAGCAGGGCTGGAATCTGGTAGCACAGCGACTTGCCGCCGCCGGTGGGCATCAGCACCAGCGCGTCGCCGCCATGGCTGACGTGGTCGACGATGTCGGCTTGCTGGCCACGGAAGGCCGGGTAGCCGAAAACGGTTTGCAGCAGGTCGAGCGCGCGCTGGTTAAGATCTTGATTCATAGTGCCTTATTCTGCCCAAACAACCCAGCCGTAGTGGGCGCTGGCCAATACCAGCAAGCCAAACACAATGCGGTACCAGGCAAAAAACGTAAAGTCGTGCGTGCTGATATAGCGCAGCAGCCAGCGCACGCACAGGAAGGCGGAAATGAAGGCGGCCACGGTGCCCAGGCCGAACAGCGGCACGTGGGCGACCGACAGGATGTCGCGCGCCTTGTATAGCGAGTAGACGGTGGCCGCCAGCAGTGTCGGGATGGCCAGGAAGAACGAAAATTCGGTGGCGGCCTTGCGCGACAGTCCCAGCAGCATGCCGCCGATGATGGTCGAGCCGGAACGGCTGGTGCCGGGAATCAGCGCGAACGCCTGGGCGCAGCCGACCTTAAGAGCATCAAGCGGACTCATATCTTCGACCGTATGTATGCGTACCGCGACCGGATTGTTGCGCGCGCGGCGTTCCACCAGCAGGATGATGATGCCGCCAATAATGAAGGCGGTCGCGACCGCGACAGGGTTGAACAGCATTGCCTTGATATTTTTGCCTAATTTCAAACCCAGCACGGCCAAGGGGATAAAGGCGATTGCCAGGTTCAGCACGAACATGCGCGAGCTGCACTTGGTGGTCAGGCTGCCCAGTACCGAGGCGATGCGTGCACGGTATTCCCAGCACACGGCCAGGATGGCACCCGCCTGGATGGCGATTTCAAATACCCCCATGACTTCTTTCGAGACATCCTTGGTGAAGTCGAGCAGGCTGCCAGCCAGGATCAGGTGTCCCGTCGACGAAATCGGCAAGAATTCGGTAAAACCTTCGACCAGCCCCATGATGATGGCTTTTAACGCAAGAATGAGATCCATAGATGTATAAATGGGCAACAATGACAGGATGGGGGGACCGCGTGGCGCGCGCAATGCGTGCGGGGTCGAAGCTTACCACGAGAGCGGCTTGCGAATCGGATTTGGGCGCTGGCGGGCGGCGGTTTTTTGCCACCGTCCGCCAGGCAAGGGAAGGGTCAGGACGCCTGTTTTGCCGGCGCCGCCAGGCGTGCGCTGGCGGCCACCAGCAGCAGGGCGCAGCCCAGCATGGCGAAGGCGATGTTCAGGCTGGTGGCGTGGGCGACGAAGCCGATCACGGCAGGGCCGGCCAGGATGCCCGCGTAGCCGATGGTGGTGATGGCGGCCACGGCCAGGCTGGCCGGCATGGCGTTCTGGTTGCCCGCCGCCGTGAACAGGATGGGCACGATATTCGCCGCGCCCAGGCCGATCAGCACGAAACCCAGCATGGCCAGGCCCGCCTGCGGCGCCAGCACGGCAAGGAAGAAACCGCTGGCTGCGCACAGGCCGCCGAAAGTAAGCACCCGCTTGCCGCCAAAACGGCTGACCACCTTGTCGCCCGTGAAGCGGCCCACCGTCATGGCGATGGCGAAGGCGGCGTAGCCGAGGCCGCCCTTGGTTTCGTCGAGGCCGCGCGTGGTGGTGAGGAACAGCGCGCTCCAGTCGAGGATGGCGCCTTCGGCCAGGAAGACGATAAAGCACAACAGGCCGATGAGGATCACGGCGCCGTGCGGCATGACGAACAGCGGGGTCTTTTCGCCGGATGCCGAGGCGGTCGGCAGCAGATGGCCTTGCGCCGCGCCCAGCACGCCGCACAGCAGCAGCATCACCACCACGCAGGACCAGGCGGGGGGGAGACCCAGCCACAGCAGCAGGGCCATGCAGGCCGCGCCGGCGAAGCCGCCCACGCTGAACAGCGCATGGAAGCCCGACATCATGGCGCCGCCATTCGCCTTTTCAATGATCACGGCCTGGATATTGATGGCCACGTCAAACGTGCCCATGGCCGCGCCGAACACCAGCAGCACCAGTCCCAGCTGCAGCGGGGTGGCCGCCAGCGCCAGGCCGGGCAGGATGGCGGTCAAGAGCAGGCCGGCGCTGATGATGACCTTGCGGCAGCCGAAACGGGCCGCAAGCATGCCCGTAAACGGCATGGCGCACAGCGAACCGGCGCCCAGGCACAGCAGCAAAATGCCCAGGGTGGCTTCATCGAGGCCCAGGCGCGACTTGGCGTAAGGAACGAGTGGCGCCCAGGCGGCCATGCCGAGGCCGGCGGCAAAGAAGACCAGGCGCGTGGCGCGTTGTTGCAAGGTGCCGGTGAGATGCATGGGGAAGCTTTTCAAAGAGTCGGGGTGGATAAAATCAGGCACGGGCGCGCAGTACCTGCACGCCCAGCCGTTCAAAGGCGGCGGCGTGGACTGTGTCGGCATCCGCTTCCAGCACCAGGTGCTGCAGCAAGCCTGTGGCCAGCACGCCGAAGGGGGCGGCCGTGCCCAGCTTGTCGCTGGTAATGGCCACGACGACGGCCTTGCTGGCGCCAGCGATGCTGCGCTTGAACTCGGCTTCGTCGTAATTGAAGGCTGTCACGCCCGCGTCCGCATCGGCGCCGCAAGCGCCCAGGAAGCACAGGTCGGGATGCATGCGCTCGACCGTGCGCAGCGCCTGCGGCCCCAGGCTGGCGCCGGCACGCCGGTCGACCCTGCCGCCAGCCATGATCAGCTCGATTTCCGGGCGTTCCATCAAGGCCATGGCGATCGATGGCGCGTTGGTGATGACAGTGAGCGCCAACTCTGGCAAGGCGCTGGCGATAGCCAGGTTGGTCGAACCGGCGTCGAGGAACAGCACCTGCCCGGCGCGCACGAGGGAGACGGCGGCCTGCGCCAGGCGGGCCTTGCGTTCGGGCGCCTCCTGCTTGCGCTGCGCCAGGGTGCCGCCGTCGGGCGCCAGCGGCAGGGCGCCGCCATACACGCGCTGGCACAGGCCGGCCGCGGCCATTTCGCGCAGGTCGCGGCGTATCGTATCTTCAGAGACATCGAGCTGGCGCGCCAGGTTCAGGGCCAGGACCCTGCCGTCGGCGTGCAGTTGTTGCTGGATCAGGGCCTGGCGTTGTTTGAGGAGCAGGGTTGCGGACATGTTGAACTTATAAACGTGCAGGAATGTGCAGGAATATACGCAAACGTGCAGAAACGGTCAATGCTTATCTGATGCGCGCAGCAGACGGCGCCGCAGGTCAGAACCCGATGGGGCGTGTCGCGACATGCAGCACATCTATGTCAAATGAGTTTGCAAAAAAGATAAATTTACGTTTATGCTCATCGCCGATATCTTGATGTGCCTCGGTGTCTGCTATCCGAGGAATAAAGGAAACACGCTGATGAGCGACATTAAACTTTTCAAACTGACCAATGGCCATGCCCAGGAACTCCAAGGTAGCGCCTCGGATCTGGAAAAACCCTTGCAAACCTTGATTGAGGCAAATCTTGAGACATTGCTGAGTATCCGCTTCCTGGCGAGCGAGTATTCGACAGGCAAGACACATGGGGGCCGTATCGATTCGCTTGGACTGGATGAAAACAATTGTCCAGTCATTCTTGAGTACAAGCGGTCGGTTGGTGAAAATGTTATCAATCAGGGTTTGTATTACCTCGATTGGCTGATGGACCATCAAGCCGAGTTTAAATTTCTCGTACTCGATAAGCTAGGCAAGCTGGCGTCGGAGGCCATCGACTGGAGCGCGCCGCGGGTTATATGTATTGCGGCTGACTTTACCAAGTTCGATAGCCATGCCGTACAGCAAATTGGCCAGACGATCGAACTGCTACGCTACCGCCGGTTTGGCGAGGATCTGCTGCTACTTGAGTCTGCAAGTGCCAGCATGGATCAATCCACGAAGAAAATTTCCTCCAAGCCGCAAAGACCGGCATTCGTCCGCCTGGAAACAATAGCTGAGGCTCCTTTGGCCATCAGTACAAGCAAGCCGACGGGGCCAGACAAGGCATATGTGGATGTACTGGCGGGGTTGTCGGCGTCTACGCGTCAGTTGTTGGACTCGCTGGAGGATTACACGATGTCGCTGGGCGATGACGTTGAACGTAAAGAGCTGCGTCTGTACCTGGCCTTCAAGCGGCTGAAGAACTTTGCGACAGTGGTGATCCACAAGAAGAATTGCCTCGTGCTGTATTTGCATCTGGATCCAGCCCCGGCCTTGCAAGTCCTGCCAAAAGCACGCGACGTGACCGCTATCGGGCATTGGGGCACGGGCAACCTGGAGCTTAGTATTGGCTCGATCGCGGAACTGGATGCGGCGAAGCCGTTTATTTTTGCCGCGTATACCGGTGAACGTATCGTGACAACGTAGCGATAGTGGACTGCGCAATGATCAGGTGTTCGGCGCCGTAGCCCGTTCCAGTTCGGCCAGCCAGTGCAGCGCATGTTCGCGGCTGGCGCCGCACATGTCCGCTGACGGCTGCAAGCCGCCGCAAAAGGCGGGGCGCTGCGGCTGGCCAAAGATCAGGCAGCGGTTGTCGTCGGCCAGCTGGATGCAGCGCACGCCTGCCGGTTTTCCATCAGGCATGCCGGGAATCGGGCTGGTGATGGAAGGCGCGGTGCAGCAGGCGCCACAGGACGGACGGCATGCCAGGGTGGCGGATGGGGACATGGAAATCAGATAAGCGGGTGAGGAGCCGACAGTATAGCAAGCCGGCTCCCATGCGTCGCCAGGACGCGCTTAGCGCACCACGCTGACGCGCGAACCCGAGAGGGTGCGGCGGGCGGGGTCGCCATGCACGGTGATGCGGCCCGAACCGCTGGAGCGGGCGTTGACTTCGTTCTGCACGGTCACGTCGATGTCGCCGGAACCGTTGCTCGACAGATAGGCGACCGCGCTGTTCAGGGCCGCCAGGTTGATGTCGCCCGAGCCATTCACGTTGGCGTCCAGGCGCTGCACCTTGCCGCTGGCGCTGATGTTGCCGGAACCGTTGATGGCCACGTTGACGCGTTCGCCGCCCACATTGCCCAGTTGCACGCGGCCCGAGCCGTTTTGCACGGCGTCCGTATTGCCGCTGGCGAGGGCCGCCGCGTTGATGCTGCCCGAACCATGGTTGGCCACGTCGAAGCGCGCCACCTTGCCGGACAGTTCGCTCTTCATCGAACCGCGCTGCACCAGGCTGAAGTCGCCGCCATCGAGGCCGCTGACCACCAGGCGGCCGGCGCCGGAGACCGTGATCTTGTTCAGTTGCGGCGTCGTGTAAATAATGTGGATGCCGTTGCTGCTGCGAATGCTCGTATCGCTCCACAGGCGCAAAGTATTGCCGTTGACTTCGCTATGGATCAGCGGCTGCAGATTGCTGTCCGCTTCGACCACCAGCGATGGCGCAGGACCGACGCGCACGTCGATCTTGATATCGAGGCGTTTCATGTTGTCGATGTCGAGCGCGCTCAGGCTGCCGACCTGGCGCACGTCGCGGCTCACCTGCTGGTTGCCCTGCACGACATTGCTGCCCGACTCACCGGAGTAGCGCACCTCGCCATCGTTGGGGTTGATGACGATGGCGCAGCCGCCAAGGGCAACGGCACAGCACAGGGCCAGCAAGGTACGCATGGTGTTTCCTTTAAGATGTTTGAACAGGGAAAGAAAAAGCCGGCTGCCGCGCCGCGGCTGCCGTGCTGTCGATAGCAAGATAGCAAAACGCATGGCTTTGCTGGTTGGAAATGCGACGAACTGCGCAAAAGAGGGAATGAGCTGCGCCCATGGCTGCCTGTCCCATGCGGCCGGGCGTGCAGGCCTTGCAGGCAGAAGCACTTGTTGCCCCGGCGCCGCGCTACAATGGCGCTGTGGCGCCGGCCAGTGGCCAGCGCTTGACCTGGCCTGTAGACACGTCTACTATTAATGACTCAAAAGTAAGTTACCTGGATTGACACATGCAAGCCCCGATTGACACCAAGCCTCGCTGGGAGCGGCGCAAGGATGCCCGCCCACAGGAATTGCTCGCCGCCGCCCTCGATCTGTTCGTCGAACGTGGCTTTGCGTCGACGCGCCTGGAAGATGTGGCCAAGCGGGCCGGCGTGTCGAAGGGAACCTTGTACCTGTACTTTGAGAATAAACAGGAGCTGTTCAAGGCCGTGGTGCGCGACAATATCGTGCATTCCATTGGCGAGGCGGAAGACAGCATGGCCGCCTCGGACAGCAGCAGCGCCGAATTGTTGCGCAGCATGATGATGCAATGGTGGGAAGAGTTTGGCGCCACCAAGCTGGCCGGCTTGACCAAACTGATGCTGGCTGAAGCGAACAATTTCCCTGAATTGGCGCAGTTTTACAACGAAGAGGTGGTCGCGCGCGGCAATGCGCTGATCACCACCTTGCTGGAACGGGGCATGCGCCGCGGCGAGTTCCGCCAGGTCGACCCCGTGCTGGTCAGCACCATCCTGAGCGCGCCCGTCACCATGCTCATGATGTGGACCCATTCCTTCCTGCCCTGCGAGGTCAAGAACATCGATCCCGCCGCCTACATGGATGCTTTTATCGACATGAGCTTGCGCAGCCTGCAGGCGGAGGCGCCCGGGAAAAGCTGACATACGGAGCCTGTCTCTACCGTTCAGTTGCCCCTTTTCCAAGGTTCGCCCCCTCAAATCTGCAGATCGTCGCAAATTTCCTCCATTCCCCGCCTTTATGGTTAACATGTGCTTTCAGCCAGTTCAACGATAAAATGGCGGATTATTACTTCACTTACCGAGTCCAAAGATGAATATCGAACAAGCCCGCTTCAATATGATCGAACAGCAAATCCGTCCATGGGACGTACTGGATCTCGACGTGCTGGAGTTGTTGAACGTGGTCAAGCGTGAAGATTTCGTGCCTGCCGCCTATAAAAACCTGGCCTTCGTCGATACCGAAATTCCACTGGGCGGCGGCGAATGCATGTTCACGCCGAAGCTGGAAGCGCGTATTTTGCAAGATGTTGCCGTCAAAAAGCATGAGAATGTGCTGGAGATCGGCACCGGCAGCGGCTACATGGCAGCCTTGCTGGCGCACAAGGCGCGCCACGTGACGAGCGTGGAAATCGTGCCGCAACTGAAAACCCTGGCCGAGCAGAACCTGGCCGCCAACGGCGTGACGAATGTCACCGTGGAACTGGGCGACGGCGCCCAAGGCTGGAGCAAGGGCGCGCCCTACGACGTGATCGTCGTGTCCGGCGCCCTGTCGGTCCTGCCGGAAGCCCTGTTGCAGCAAGTCAAAGTGGGCGGCCGTATCCTGGCCATCATCGGCGAAGCACCGATCATGTCGGCACACCTGATCACGCGCAGCTCGGACAAGGCCTACGACACGCGCAAGCTGTTTGAAACCAATGTCACGCCGCTGCAAGCCGTGGCACCGTCGCACTTCCAGTTCTGAGGCGGCGGAGATTCGATGGAGCATTTGAGCGCACCGCAGCTGGCCGCCTGGCTGGCTGACACCTCCCGCCCGCGTCCGTTCCTGCTGGACGTGCGCGAGCAGTGGGAGTTTGAGCTGTGCCATCTCGATGGCGCCACCCTGATGCAGATGAATTCGATTCCTGCGCGCATCGATGACCTCGATGAAGACGCCGAGATCGTCTGCATCTGCCATCACGGCGCCCGCAGCATGCAAGTGGCCGCCTTCCTGGAACGCAACGGTTTTGGCAAGATCAGTAATTTGACGGGCGGCGTTCACGCCTGGGCGCTGCAAGTCGACAACGCCATGCCTAAATACTAAGTTATTTTGCAGTAGATGCACTCCCAGGCATGCCATCCGGCATGCCTGCGGAGGCCTGTACCCCGCTCTTGCCGGAGTGGCCGCCAGGCAGGCTGTAACCGATTTTTGATTCCATCAACTTTTGACGACTCCAACGGAGAAATGCAATGCGGAAACCCCTTATCGCCGTGCTGATGACCAGCGCTTTTTTCTCGCTTAACACGCAGGCGGCCGATCTCATCCAGGTGTACCAGCAGGCGCTGGCCAATGACGCGCAGTATGCCAGCGCGCGCGCGGCCCTGTCGGCCGGGATGGAGCGGGTTCCGCAAGGGCTGGCAGGCTTGCTGCCACAAATCTCCGCATCGGGCAGCAATACGCGTGGCAATCAGGAACAGATTGCCCAGAACAATGGCGGCAACAAGATCACCTCGCCATCCGTCAATGTGCGCACGAACAGCTACAACCTGACCCTGGCGCAGCCTTTGTTCCGCTGGGACCGCTGGGAAACCTATCAGCAAAGCAAGCTGGCGCAAGCGATTGCTGAAGCCCAATTTGCGCAAGTCCAGCAAGACCTGATCACGCGCGTGGCGCAGGCGTATTTTGACGTGCTGAGCGCGCAGGATAATCTCGGCGCGACGCAGGCGCAAAAGGTCGCCACGACGGAGCAGCTGGCATCGGCCAAGCGCAATTTTGAAGTCGGCACGCAGACCATTACCGATACGCATGAAGCGCAGGCGGCCTACGATCTGGTGGTGGCGCAGGAGTTTGCCGCCATCAATGACCTGGCCAACAAACGCAGCGCGCTGCAAACCATCATCGGCGAAGCGCCGGCCTCGCTGGCGCCGATGCGCACGGGCGTGGTCATCAGCGCGCCGGAACCGGCAGTTGTCGAGCCTTGGGTGTCCTCGGCGGAAGAGCAGAACTACGGCGTCGTCACGGCCCAGTTCAACGTGGAATCGGCCAAGCGCGACATCGGCCGCAACCGTGCCGGCCACTATCCGACCCTGGACCTGATCGCCAACACCGGCCACACCTACACGTCCGGCGGCGGCAATGGCGCCGGCAATAACAACAACGCCATCGGCGTGCAGTGGAGCATCCCGATCTTCAGCGGTTTCGCCGTCACCAGCAAGGTGCGCGAATCGATCGCGCTGGAAAACAAGGCCCGCAACGACCTGGAAACGGCGCGCCGCACGGCATCGCAAGGCGCGCGCCAGGCCTTCCTGGGCGTCAACAGCGGCCTGGCGCAAGTGAAGGCGCTGGAAGCGGCGGAAGTGTCGAGCAAGTCGGCGCTGGAATCGAACCAGCTCGGCTATCAAGTGGGCGTGCGTATCAACATCGACGTCTTGAATGCGCAGAAACAATTGTTTACTACGCAAAAAGATCTGTCGAAAGCCCGCTACGACACCATCATGAATGGCCTGCGCCTGAAGGCGGCGGCCGGTACCCTGAAGGAAACGGACCTGGTACCCGTCAACGCCTTGCTGGACAAGTAATCTTTTTGACGCCACAGCAGAACAAAACCAGCCCCGGCAACGGCGCTGGTTTTTTTTCGTGAATCAGGACTCGCCAACGTCTGACAAAACCGCAGCGAGCGCAAGGAAGGCTCGGTGCCCCCGCAAGCTCGAGAAGCGCGGCCGTGCGCAGGCACAGTGAGCATCGCCGGCCGCAAATGCCGACGCGCCGCAGGTTTTGTCAGGCGTACTCAAGCGGCGCGGCTGTTGGCTACTTGCGTCACGATCACGCCGGCCACCACCAGGCCCGCGCCCGCCCAATGCAGCGGGCTGATGTGCTTGACGGCAAAGCCCAGCCAGCCAAAGCGGTCGATGGCCAGCGCGGCCAGCATTTGCCCGCCGATGACGGCCGCCATGAAGGGGCCTGAACCCATGCGCGGCGCCAGCATCAGGGCGGCCGTAATATAAAACACGCCGGCCGTGCCACCCAGCCACGACCAGCCTGCTCCACGCATGGCAAGATTGATATCGGGCGCCGGCACGCGCCACACCAGCATCAGCAGCGCAGCGAGCACGGCGCTGACGGCCAGCGAAGCGAGGGTGGCCCATAACGGGTGGCCCAGGTTACGGCCCAGCGCGGCATTCGCGCCCGCCTGGAAGGGCACGACGGCGCCGGCCAGCATGGCCAGCGGGGCAAACAGGGTAATTGATCCATGCATGCTTGACTCCATGATTGTTGAGTTGATGGCGTCATCGTATTATGCTGTGATGATTAAATCCAATTCGTAATTTGTCATCTGACTATGCATGAAATGAATAATCTACGGGCTGTCGACCTGAACCTGCTGGTGATCCTGGAGGCCTTGCTGAGCGAACGCCATCTGTCGCGCGCGGCCGAACGCCTGCACATGAGCCAGCCTGCCGTCAGCCATGCGCTGGCGCGCCTGCGCCAGTTGCTCGGCGACCCGCTGCTGCTGCGCGGCAAGGGCGGTTTCCAGCCGACGGCACGCGCCTTGGCGCTGGCGCGGCCCTTGGCCGAAGCCTTGCAAAGCGTGCGTTGCGTGCTCGGCGGTGCTGTGTTTGAAGCGGCCACGGCGCAGCGCGTGTTTCGCCTGGCGATGTCCGACTATGGCGCGGCACTGGTGCTGCCCGCCTTGCTGCGCCGTTTGCGCGTGGAAGCGCCCGGCATCGACCTGGCGATCAGCTATGCCAGCCGCCCGGCCGTGATGGCTGGCGTGCAGGATGGCGAACTCGACCTGGCGCTGGGGGTGTTCCCGCAACTGCCCGAGCAGCTGCATCGGGAAACCCTGTTTGAGGAAACGTTCGTCTGCGCGCTGGATCCGGCCAGCCTGGCGCCCGGTGCATCCTTGCGTCTCGACACTTATCTGGCGCGCCCGCACGTGCTGGTGGCTTCGAATGAGGCCGGCATGGCGGCGGAAGTCGATGCGGCCCTGGCGCAGCTGGGTCAGGCGCGCCGCATCGCCGTGCGCTTGCCGCACTGGACGGTGGCATCGGAAATTTTGATGGGAACGGATTTGATCTTGACGGTGGCGCGCCGCGCCGTGCAGGGGAATCTGGCGCAAGGGCTGGCGCTATATTCTCCACCGTTTGCCATCGCGCCGTTCCGTTTTGAAACGATACGCCACCGCCGCACGGACGGTGACGCAGGCATCGCCTGGCTGCGCACGGCCATTGCACAGGCCGTCGAGCCAGGCTGAGGAATTACAGGCCGCCGCCCTGGCCGTCGAACTTGCGCTCGATCAATTCGATCTTGTAGCCGTCCGGATCGGTGATGAAGGCGATGACCGTGTTGCCGCCTTTGACGGGACCCGGTTCGCGCGTCACGTTGCCGCCATTGGCCCGTGCCGCATCGCAAGCGGCGACGATATCATCGGCCGAGATGGCGATGTGGCCATACGCCGTGCCCAGCTCGTAGCTGGTGGTGCCGTAGTTATACGTCAGTTCCAGTTCCGCATGGTCGGGATTCGAGCCATAGCCGACGAAGGCCAGGGTGTACTGGTATTCCGGGTTGTCGCTGGTGCGCAGCAGCTTCATGCCCAGGACATTCGTGTAAAAATCGATGGAGCGTTGCAGGTCGCCGACCCGTAACATGGTGTGCAAAATACGCATCGTAAATCCTTGATGGTGATAGGGGAATGGCAGGATTTTATGCGTTTTACGGCTTTCTTGCCGAGACCGCCCCGCCACCCCGCATGCAGGCAGCTGCGGACGGACTTGCGGATTTATTCCAGGTGGGCGTCCAGGGTGATTTCCGTGGCCAGCAATTTGGACACGGGGCAACCGAGCTTGGCGCGCAGCGCCGCATCCTGGAATGCCTGGTCGGTGGCGCCGGGAATGGTCGCCACCAGCGTCAGGTGCACGGCCGTGATGGCGTAGCTGTCATCGATTTTTTCCAGGGTGACATCGGCCGTGGTTTTCAGGGCCGTGGCGCGCATGCCGGCCTCGCCCAGCTGGCCGGACAGGGCCATGGTAAAGCAGGCCGCGTGGGCCGCGCCGATCAGTTCTTCCGGATTGCTGCCGGGACCGTCTTCGAAGCGCGTGTTGAAGCCATAGGCCACGTTATCGAGCGCGCCGCTTTGGGTCGAAATGAAACCTTTGCCGTCTTTCAGGCCGCCACTCCAGACGGCCGATGCTGTTTTTTTCATGATGTACTCCTTGCGTGGTTCGAGCGTCCATCATGCACGTCCCACCTTCGCGCTTCCGTTCGTTGCGCCACACTGTGAGGGATGGGTGTTCAGCGGGCCGGCGCCACGCGCCAGACGACATTGCCCACATCGTCGGCCACCAGCAGCGCGCCCGCCTTGTCGATGGCCACGCCGACGGGGCGCCCTTGCGCCTTGCCATTTTTATCCAGGAAGCCATTGACCACATCCAGCGGCGGACCGCTCGGCTTGCCATTGGTGAATGGTACGAAGATGACTTGATAGCCGCTGAAAGGCTGGCGGTTCCAGGAACCATGCTGGCCGATGAAGACGCCGTCCCGATAACGTTCCGGCAGCAGTGTGCCGGTATTGAATGCCAGGCCCAGCGATGCCGTGTGGGCGCCCAGCGCATAGTCGGGAGCGATGGCGGTCGCAACCAGTTCCGGACGGGGCGGTTTGACGCGCGCATCGACGTGCTGGCCAAAATAACTGTAGGGCCAGCCATAGAAAGCCCCATCCTTGACCGAGGTCAGGTAGTCCGGCACGAGGTCGTTGCCCAGTTCGTCGCGTTCATTGACGGCCGTCCACAGCGTGTTGCTTGTGGGCTCCCAGCCCATGCCGTTCGGATTGCGCAGCCCCGTCGCGTACACGCGCGCCTTGCCGGTCGCGCGTTCGTAGCGCCAGATGGCGGCGCGGCCATCTTCGGCCGACATGCCGTTCTCGCCCACGTTGCTGTTGGAACCGACGGAGACATACAAAAACTTGCCGTCCGGGCTGGCGATGACGTTCTTGGTCCAGTGGTGGTTGATGGGGCCGCCCGGCAAGTCCATCACCTTGGTGCCCTGGGCCGTGATCGATGTCTGTCCTGTCGCGTAGGGGAAGCGCAGCAGCGCATCGGCATTGGCGACGTACAGATCGTTGCCGACGAGGGCCATGCCGAACGGCGAATGCAAGCCTTGCAGGAAGACGCTGCGCGTTTGCGCCACGCCGTTGCCATCGATGCCGCGCAGCAGGGTGATGCGGTTGGCACTGGGCGTGACGGCGCCGGCCTTTTTCATCTGCATCTGCATGATGGCGCCCTTGATACCCTTGCTGTCTTCCGGTTTCGGCGGGGCGTTGGTTTCCGCCACCAGCACGTCGCCATTCGGCAAGACATACAGCCAGCGTGGATGGTCGAGGTCGCGCGCATACGCGTGGATGGCCAGGCCGGCCGCGACGGCAGGACGCTGGGCCGCCGTCCAGCGCTGCACGGGGGCGACGTTGACAGTGGGCAGGAGTTGCTTTTCCGGCGCGGGCAGCCCGGGCTGCGGGCCGTAGCCGGCGGGCATGGCCGGCGCCTGGGGCTGAGCTTGGGCGATGGGTGCGCCGCAGGCAGCGGCCAGCAGGAACGAACAGACGTAACGATGCATGGCGTACTCCTGAAAAGCAGCGGTGCGTGTCAGTTGGACTCAGCGCGCCTTCTTTGGTTCCAGATGGGCGTCGGGACGGGCCTGTTGCGGGGCGGCCGGCTTGACCTTTTCCACGCCGGGCTGGGCGCGCCTGTCCGTATCCACCAAGCCTTGCTCCAGGTCGCTTGCGGCCTGCTGCATGACCTTGCGCGGACGCACGTTTTGCGCATCGGGCGACTCGTCGCGCTCGTGCGGCAGGCGGTCCACGCCGTCATTGCTGACCTTTGCATCGGTATTGATCTTGCGTTCGCTGTGCTGGGTAACCATATGGCCTCCTGACGGAAAAAGAATCACGTGCCGCCAGTCTCCTGCCGTCCGCGCACGCATGCAAGGGGATTTGATGGCGCACGGAGCGCTGGCGCACGCATGGACGATTCTTTTTCTGCGCTACACTGCGGCAACACTGATAAACGCCCCTTGCGGGCACACGGCAGCCGCACTATACTGTGCATATATACAGTATCATGCGATGCCGGCGTGCGATGTGACAGCCTGGGGCGACTTGCCACCGAATTCACTACCGAGATTCTTATGTCCGCCGAAAAACACGCCGCAGCGCCGGCAGCCACCTTGCCAGCCCCGGGACAACCGTTCAACCTGGGCGCCAAGACCATCGCCCTGGTCGTGCGCCAGAATACGGACGGCATTGCCGAACCCGTCAAAAGCATTGTGGATTTCCTGCAGGTGCTGGGCCATACCGTCGTGTTCGAGGCGGAGACGGCCGCGCATCTGGACTTTCCCGGCGTGCAAGCCATGTCGCCCGCCGAGATCGGCGCCGCGGCCGATTGCGCCATCGTCATGGGCGGCGACGGCACCATGCTGGGCATTGCGCGCCAGCTGGCGCCATTCGACGTCCCCTTGATCGGCATCAATCAAGGCCGCTTGGGCTTCATGACGGACATTCCGCTGGAGCGTATGCTGCCCGTGCTGGCGCAAATTCTTGGCGGCCGCTTCAAGGCCGAGCGCCGTACCTTGCTCGAAGGCAGCGTGCTGCGCGACGGCAAGTCGATCCACGTGGGCATGGCCGTCAATGACGTCGTCGTCTCGCGCGGCGGCGGCGCCGGCATGGCGGAACTGCGCGTCGAAGTCGACGGGCACTTCATGTACAACCAGCGTTCGGATGGCCTGATCATTTCCACGCCCACCGGCTCGACCGCCTACTCGCTGTCGGCTGGCGGCCCGCTGCTGCATCCGACCCTGGGCGGCATCGTGCTCGTGCCGATCGCCCCGCACGCGCTGTCGAACCGGCCCATCGTCCTGCCCGACTCCAGCCAGATCGTGGTGGAAATCGTGCGCGGACGCGATATCAGCGTCAATTTCGACATGCAGACGTTTGCCAGCCTGATCCAGCAAGACCGCATCCTGATTCGCCGTTCGCCGCACACGATTACCTTCCTGCATCCGGAAGGGTGGAGCTACTACAACACCCTGCGTGAAAAACTGCACTGGAACGAGTACCCGTCGGGCGAGGGCAAGCTCAGCTAACTTTTTTCACCTTAACCCGCGGCGCGCCGCCTAACCACAGAAGCCATGCTCCATACACTGTCCATCCGCGATTTTGTCATTGTCGATACCATTGAACTGGAATTTTCCGCTGGCTTCAGCGTGCTGACGGGCGAGACGGGCGCTGGCAAGTCCATCCTCATCGATGCGCTGACCCTGGCCCTGGGCGGGCGCGGCGACGCCAGCGTGGTGCGCGAAGGCGCGGCCAAGGCCGACATCACGGCCGATTTTTCCGTCAGCGAAGTGGCGCAGGCCTGGCTGGTAGCCCATGAATTCGCCAATGACGATGGCGGCGCCCTGCTGCGCCGCGTGATCGACAATGCGGGCCGCTCGAAAGCATATATCAACGGCATTCCCGCCACGGCCGCGCAGCTGCGTGAACTGGGCGACATGCTGGTCGATATCCACGGCCAGCACGCGCACCAGTCCTTGCTGAAAAGCGAGGCGCAGCGCGCCTTGCTCGATGGCCAGGCGACGGCGCGCGAAGCGGGCGCCGAGCAGGATGCACGGCAGGTGGCGGCGCTGTACAAGCGCTGGCGCGCCCTCGTGCGCCAGCGCGAGGAATTCGAGACGAATGCCGCCAACGTGCTGTACGAGCGCGAGCGCCTGGAATGGCAGGTGGGCGAGCTGGAAAAGCTGGCCGCCAAGCCCGGTGAATGGACGGAGATCACGAACGAGCACAGCCGCCTTTCGCACGCGGCCAGCCTGCTGGAAGGGGCGCAGGAAGCCCTGTCGCTCATTTCCGAATCGGAAGACCACCCCATCGTTTCTCAGCTGTCGGGCCTGAACCAGAAGCTGGGCAAGCTGGTCTCCGTCGATGCGGAATTACAGCCGATTGTCGATCTGATCGAATCGTCGCGCATCCAGCTGCAGGAATCCGTGTATGCGCTGAATAATTACCTGGATCGCGTCGAGCTGGACCCGGAGCGTTTGCACCAGCTCGATGCGCGCATGGAAGCCATGCACAGCACGGCCCGCAAATTCCGCGTCACGCCGGAAGAGCTCCCTGAAGAACACGCCAGGCTGTCGGAAAAACTGCAGCACCTGGCCGACGCTTCCGACATCGAAGGCTTGCTGCGCCAGGAAGCGAAGGTCGAGGCGGAGTACCGCGCCGTGGCTGAACGGCTGTCGGCAACGCGGCGTGCCGCCGCGCTGGAACTGGGCCACGCCGTCACGCGCGCCATGCAGGAACTGAGCATGACGGGCGGCAGTTTTGAAATCGCCCTCAATCCCTGCGAACCGGCCGCGCACGGCCTCGAGCAAGTCGAGTTTCTCGTCGCCGGCCACGCGGGCACGGCGCCCCGTTCGCTGGCGAAAGTCGCCTCCGGCGGCGAACTGGCGCGCATCGCGCTGGCCATTTCCGTCATCACCTCGCACGCCACCACCACGCCGACCCTGATCTTCGACGAGGTCGACAGCGGCATCGGCGGTGCCGTGGCCGAAGTGGTGGGGCGGCTGCTCAAGCGCCTGGGGCAGGGACGCCAGGTGCTGTGCGTGACCCACTTGCCGCAAGTGGCTAGCCAGGCCAATCAGCATTTCCAGGTGGCAAAAAGCACCTTGGACAACGGCAAGACGGCCTCGCGCATCGACATGCTCGACGCCAAGGCCCGCGTGGAAGAAGTGGCGCGCATGCTGGGCGGCCTGGAAATCACGGCCACCACGCGCAAGCATGCGCGCGAATTGCTGGCGATTTGAACGCGGCTTAAATCCGGGGTCAGACCCCCGGATGCGTTAGCGCTGAGCTTGACGTTAGCGGCATTGAGGGTCTGACCCCAGCACTTCGCTATTAACTCAATGCAACTATAATAACTGGCTACTCCATCCAACGCCTTCAAAGAGTCTTCATGTCATTTCAAACAGAACCTCCGTACACGCATGGCAGCATCGACCGCAGCGCCGTGGTGCTGGTCAACCTGGGCACGCCCGATGCGCCGACCTCGTCGGCCGTGCGGCGCTACCTGAAACAGTTTTTGTCGGATCCGCGCGTGGTGGAAATTCCCCGCCTTGTCTGGTGGTTCATTTTGAACCTGATCATCCTGCCATTCAGGTCGGGCCAGTCGGCCAAGAAATACGCGTCCATCTGGACGCGCGAGGGCTCGCCCCTGAAGGTGCACACGCAAAAGCAGGCCAAATTGCTGGCCGGCGCGCTGGCCGAACGGGGCCATGATGGCGTGACGGTGGCCATGGCCATGCGCTACGGTTCGCCGTCGCTGCCCGAGGTGCTGGCGCAATTGAAAAGCGAAGGCTGCGAGCGCATCGCCATCCTGCCGGCCTATCCGCAATATTCGGGCACGACGACGGGCTCCATCTACGACGCCGTGTTTGCCCATTACGCCACGGTGCGCAATGTGCCGGAACTGCGTTTCATCAAGCAATACCACGAGCACGACACATATATCGATGCCCTGCGCGACTCCGTGCTGAACCATTGGGATGCGCATGGCCGGCCGGACAAGCTGGTGATGAGTTTTCACGGCGTGCCCAAGCGCACCTTGCTGCTGGGCGACCCGTATCACTGCCAGTGCCTGAAAACGGCGCGCCTGCTGGCAGAAAAATTAAAACTGTCCAAAGATCAATATGTGGTGACCTTCCAGTCGCGCTTTGGCAAGGCCGAGTGGCTGCAGCCATACACGGCGCCTACTTTGGTGGCGCTGGCACAGCAGGGCGTCAAGCGGGTCGACCTGCTGTGCCCGGGCTTTACCAGCGATTGCCTGGAAACCCTGGAAGAGATCGCCATGGAAGCCAAGCATGATTTCGAAACGGCCGGTGGCCAGCATTTCCATTACATCGCTTGCCTGAATGAAACACCAAAGTGGATCGCGGGCCTGGCGGAAATTGCCGAACAGCATATGATCGGCTGGCCAACGATGAAGACGGCGGCGCAGCGCGAGGCGGACAAGCAGGCGGGCGAGCAAGCCCGAACAGCTGCCCTGGCCTTGGGCGCGGCGAATTAGACGCTGTTCTTTTTGCCATGGAAAGCCGCGCTTGCGCGGCTTTGTCATTTCTGGCGCTGCCACGTGGATTTCCAAATAGCAACACCATCAGTGGCAATGGCGTCTGCGGGGCTGTTAGAATGCCGGCTTCGCTGGGGATGCCGGCTGTATCAGTAAGTCATCGGTCATAGGAAGCGCACGGCACGCTGCCCGAAATGGGAAGTGATTTGTAATAAGCTGTAACATTGGCTGACGTAAACCTTGGCACGCGCACCGATACCCCTTGAAACAGTAGGATATAGCCCCATCTGCCGGTTAGTGTTGTAAAGATGTATAGACTAACTTATTTAAGCCATTGATTGTAGGAGCTTTCTAGATGCAAGATCAGGAAAATCAAGCTGTACCTAATCCGCAAGCGGACGCCGCGGCGGCTGCTCCATCGACTCCCGCAGAGCCTACTTTGGAAGAACAGTTGGCGAGTACCGAAGCGCGCCTGGCAGAAATGCACGATGCCTTCATGCGCGCCAAGGCCGATGGAGAAAATATCCGCCGCCGTGCGCAGGAAGATGTAGCTAAAGCGCATAAATTCGCAGTGGAAAGCTTTGCCGAAGCCATGGTGCCGGTCAAAGACAGCCTGGAAACGGCGTTGACGGTGGAAGCACCGACCATCGAGTCGCTGAAAGAAGGCGTCGAGATGACCCTGAAGCAGCTGAACGCCGCCTTCGAGCGCAACCGCCTGGTGGAAGTGCTGCCAGTGCAGGGCGAAAAACTCGATCCGATGAAACACCAGGCCGTCGCCGTGGTGCCAGCGGAGCAGGAAGCCAACACCATCGTATCAGTCTTGCAAAAGGGCTATATGATTGCGGACCGCCTGTTGCGTCCAGCCATTGTGACTACCGCGCAAGCAAAATAATCAGAGGGCGGCATCAAGCAAGCCTTGAAACCATGTCGCTTTGCCACATATAAGAACCATCTGAAATCTAGCAAATAAAAGGAAAAAAATCATGGGTAGAATTATCGGTATCGATCTGGGAACCACGAATTCCTGCGTTTCCATCATGGAAAACGGTCAACCAAAGGTAATCGAAAACGCTGAAGGCGCACGCACGACGCCATCGATTATTGCTTATCAAGAAGATGGCGAAATTCTCGTCGGCGCACCGGCGAAACGCCAGGCAGTGACCAATCCGAAAAACACGCTGTACGCAGTGAAGCGTTTGATCGGTCGCAAGTTCGACGAAAAAGAAGTACAAAAAGACATCGCGCTGATGCCGTACCAAATCATGAAAGCCGACAACGGCGATGCATGGATCGGCGTACGCGACAAAAAACTGGCGCCGCCACAAATTTCGGCTGAAGTGCTGCGCAAGATGAAGAAAACGGCAGAAGACTACCTCGGTGAAGAAGTCACCGAAGCCGTCATCACCGTGCCTGCGTACTTCAACGATTCGCAGCGTCAAGCGACCAAGGATGCCGGCCGTATCGCTGGCCTGGACGTCAAGCGCATCATCAACGAGCCAACCGCGGCAGCGCTGGCGTTCGGCCTGGACAAGGCTGAAAAAGGCGACCGTAAAATCGCCGTGTATGACTTGGGTGGCGGTACGTTCGACGTGTCGATCATCGAAATCGCCGATGTGGATGGCGAAAAACAATTTGAAGTGCTGTCGACCAACGGCGACACCTTCCTGGGCGGCGAAGACTTCGACCAGCGCGTCATCGATTACATCATCGACGAGTTCAAGAAGATCAACGGCATCGATCTGAAAAAAGATCCGATCGCTCTGCAGCGCATCAAGGCTTCGGCCGAGCGCGCGAAGATCGAGCTGTCGTCGTCGCAACAGACCGAGATCAACGAGCCGTACATCGCCATGGCCAATGGCGCACCGGTCCACTTGAACCTGAAGATGACCCGCGCCAAGCTGGAATCGCTGGTGGAAGAGCTGATCACGGCAACGATGGAACCATGCCGCACCGCTATCAAGGATGCTGGCGTGAAAGTGTCGGACATCGATGACATCATCCTGGTCGGCGGTATGACGCGTATGCCGAAGGTGCAGGAAAAAGTGAAGGAATTCTTCGGCAAGGATCCACGCAAAGACGTGAATCCGGACGAAGCCGTCGCCGTGGGCGCAGCAATTCAAGGTTCGGTCCTGTCAGGCGAACGCAAGGACTTGCTGTTGCTGGACGTCACCCCTCTGTCCCTGGGTATTGAAACCCTGGGCGGCGTGATGACGAAGATGATTCACAAAAACACGACGATTCCGACCAAGTTCAGCCAGGTGTTCTCGACGGCCGACGACAATCAGCCTGCGGTGACCATCAAGGTCTTCCAGGGTGAGCGCGAAATCGCCGCCGGCAACAAGGGTCTGGGCGAATTCAATCTGGAAGGCATCCCGCCAGCAGCACGCGGTACGCCGCAGATCGAAGTGACCTTCGACATCGACGCCAACGGCATCTTGCATGTCGGCGCGAAAGACAAGGCCACCGGCAAGGAAAACAAGATCACGATCAAGGCCAATTCCGGCTTGACCGAGGCTGAAATCCAGAAGATGGTCAAGGATGCCGAGCTGAACGCGGAAGAAGACAAAAAGGTCAAAGAATTGGCCGAGTCGCGCAACCAGGCCGATGCTCTGGTACACTCGACCCGGAAATCCTTGACCGAATACGGCGACAAGCTGGAAGCGGGCGAGAAAGAGAAGATCGAAGCGGCAATCACCGACCTGGAAGCAAGCATCAAGGCCGGCGACAAGGCTGAGATCGACGCCAAGGTGGAAGCACTGTCGACCGCATCGCAGAAACTGGGCGAAAAAATGTACGCCGACATGCAAGCGCAGCAAGCTGCCGGCGGCGCGGAAGGTGCACAGCAAGCTGCTGGCGCATCGGACGCAGGCGCCAAGCAAGACGACGTTGTCGACGCTGACTTCAAAGAAGTCAAAGACAGCAAGTAATTGTCTTGCGCTCCCGTCACTGGGGGCAGCCGGGCTGAACGCTACATCGCGGAATTAGCCGCGAAGACCGGCCGAGCCGAGTCGTTGCCCAGTGCAGCACTCGACTCGGCTTTTTCGTGTAATTTTTACATCAGTAGATAGACTGCAAGGTGCCGACAACATGGCAAAGCGTGATTTTTACGAGACACTCGGTGTCGCAAAAAATGCTTCGGAAGAAGAGATTAAAAAGTCTTACCGTAAACTGGCGATGAAATACCATCCGGACCGCAATCCGGATAGCAAGGAATCGGAAGAAAAGTTTAAGGAAGTCAAGGAAGCCTACGAGATGCTGACCAATCCGGAAAAGCGCGAAGCGTATGACCGTTATGGTCACGCCGGCGTGGACCCGAACATGGGCGGCGGTGGCGGCTTCGGCGGCGGTGCTGGCGGCTTTGCCGACAGCTTCGGCGATATCTTCGGCGACATCTTTGGCGGTGGCGGTGGACGTAGCCGCAATGCCGGTCCACAGGTGTACCGTGGCGCCGACTTGCGCTACAACCTGGAAATTACACTGGAGCAAGCTGCGCACGGCTTCGACACGACCATCCGCGTGCCGAGCTGGGACAAGTGCGATACCTGCCACGGCAGCGGTGCCAAGCCAGGCACGTCGCCAACCACCTGCGGTACGTGCGGTGGCCACGGCCAGGTGCGCATGCAGCAAGGTTTCTTCAGCATCCAGCAAACCTGCCCGAAATGCCATGGCAGCGGCAAGGTCATCACCGACCCGTGCACGCCATGCGGCGGTGCGGGCCGTATCAAGCGCAACAAGACGCTGGAAGTCAAGATTCCAGTCGGCATCGACAACGGCATGCGTATCCGTTCGTCCGGCAACGGCGAACCGGGCACGAATGGCGGTCCGTCGGGCGACCTGTATGTGGAAATCCACATCAAGCCGCACGCCGTGTTCCAGCGCGAAGGCGACGACCTGCATTGCGAAATGCCGATCTCGTTCACCAAGGCGGCATTGGGCGGCGAAATCGAAGTGCCGACCCTGAACGGCAAAGTGTCGTTCACGATCCCGGAAGGCACCCAGTCGGGTAAAACCTTCCGCCTGAAAGGCAAGGGCATCAAGGGCGTGCGCTCCGGTTACGCCGGCGACCTGTTCTGCCACGTGGCGATCGAAACACCGGTCAAGCTGACGGAGAAGCAGAAAGACCTGCTGCGCGAGTTCGAGAAATCGACGACCGAAGGCGGTGCCAAGCACAGCCCGCAAAGCAAGACCTGGAAAGACAAGGTCAAGGACTTCTTTGAGTAAGCACACGTAACACCAGCGCCGGGATGCTCACACATCCCGGCGTTTTTTTCACCACGACTGAGCAATGTGCGCGTATCGCCGGCCTATGGCCGCGATCTGCCGCCTTCAGTCGTATGCACACAATGGGAGCGATATGACCGAACAGAAAAATGGCCTGGCCCTGGCGGAACTGCTGCAGCGTAACCGCCGCTGGGCCGACTCGATGGTGGCGAAGGACCCGAACTTCTTCAAGAACCTGGAAGCGCAAACGTCGCCCGAATACCTGTGGATCGGCTGTTCCGACAGCCGCGTGCCAGCGAACGAACTGCTGGGCATGGCGCCTGGCGACGTGTTTGTGCACCGTAATATTGCCAATGTGGTCGTGCATTCCGACCTCAATTGCCTGTCCGTCCTGCAATTTGCCGTGGACGTGCTGAAAGTCAAACATGTCATCATTGTCGGCCATTACGGCTGCAAGGGTGTGCATGCTGCCATGACGGGCACGCGCATCGGCCTGGTCGACAACTGGCTGCGCCACGTCCAGGACGTGGGCCAGAAGCATGAGCGCTACCTGGGCGACGTGCTGACCAGCCGCCAGCGCGGCGACCGCCTGTGCGAACTGAACGTAGTGGAACAAGTGTTGAACGTCTGCCAGACCACCATCGTGCAAGATGCGTGGGAACGGGGCCAGGAACTCAGCGTCCATGGCTGGGTCTACGGCCTGAAGGATGGCTTGCTGAATGACCTGGAAGTGACCGTCACGGCCGGCCACGAACTGGCGCCGCGCATGGCGACCCGCCTGGCCCGCTACGAAGCCATCGCGTAAGCAACGCTGGCGCCGCGCCTATGGCGTGGCGCTTTCCAGGCGGCACAGGTAATCGGCCGCCTCCCGCACGCCCTCCTGCGCCGCCTGGCGCAGCCAGGTTTTTGCCTGCGGGATATCCCGTGGCGTGCCCCGGCCTTCGGCCAGCGCCACGCCATAGTGGTAGCGTGCCAGCCGCGCATACGCGGCATCATCATGCGCATGTGCGCCGCGCCGCATCAGCGCCGTCGCCTGCGCCTCATCCTTCGGCACGCCGATGCCCGTTTCATACAGCTGGGCCAGCCAAATCATCGAATACACATCGTTCCAGCGCCGGATGCAATCTTCAAAAATGGCAACCGCTGCCGCATGGTCGCCCGTCTTGTCGGCCGCATAACCGTACAAACATTTGATGCGCTTGTCGCTGTGCACATAGGCTTTGTAGCTGAGATCGCTTTCGCCCTGGCTATCCTGGGCCTGGACGGAGGCGGTAAACAGCAAGGCGAGCAGCAGTGCGTAGCGGGGCATGGCTATCCTGAGGAAAGAGTGAAATTGGTAGATAAGCAAGTTGCGTGCCAGCTCTTTTCCCGGGCAAAGCCGGCGCCGCTGTGCCATTGCGTGACAGCCGCTGTTGCAGCACGGCGCAACGCGCCGCGCATATCCATATAGTAAATGCTTCGTTTGCAAGGGGGACAAGCGGGCATACAGTGGACTTCCCTCATTCACTGATGAAGCCACCATGTCGGCCGTCCTGAAACCCCAGCTTTCCACCAGTCCGTTCCAGATCGAAACCTTTGATGCGCCGCTGGGCGCGCAGGTGCTGGGGCTGGACCTGGCGCAGCCGCTGTCGCCCGGCGATTTCCAGCGCCTGCACCATGCCCACCTCGACCATCACGTGCTGGTGTTCCGCGACCAGCGCATCACGCCGCGGCAGCAGGTCGATTTCAGCCGCCGCTTCGGCCCCCTGCAAATCCACGTGCTGCGCCAGTTCCAGCTGCCCACGCAGCCGGAAGTGCTGGTCATCTCGAATATCGTCGAGGATGGCCAGCCCATCGGCCTCGGCGACGCCGGCCATTTCTGGCATTCGGATCTGTCGTACAAGGAAGTGCCCAGCCTCGGCTCCATGCTGCATGCGCAAGAGTTGCCGGACGAGGGCGGCGACACCGTGTTTGCGAACATGCACCTGGCGTGGGAAAGCCTGCCTGCCGCGCTGCGCCATGCCGTGCGGGGCGCGCGTGCCGAACACAGCTACCTGAGCCAGTACGAGGAATTGCGCCGCCGCAACCCGTGGCGGCCCGCCCTGACGCAGGCGCAGATCGATGAAGTCACACCCGTCACCCACCCGGTGGTGCGCGTGCATCCGGAAACGGGACGCCGCGCCCTGTTCGTCAGCGAACATTTTACGACGCGCATCGTCGGCCTGCCCGACGATGAAAGCCGCGCCCTGCTCGACGAACTGTTTGCCCATAGCGTGCGCCCGGAGCACCTGTATGTGCACCGCTGGCAGCCGCACGACCTGGTGTTCTGGGACAACCGTTCCCTGATGCATCTGGCGACGGGGTGCCCGCCCGAGCAGCGCCGCAAACTCTACCGCACCACCATCGAAGGCGATGCGCCGTACTGATTTTTGACCGTAAGTCCTACCCAAGGAGTATCCATGTTGCCGATCCTGTCGCTTGCCCGCCCGCGCCGTTTTCTTTCCGCCATCGCCATGCTGTGTGCCGCAGGCATGGCGCCAGGGATGGCCCAGGCCGAAGGACAGATCCGCATCGCAGGCCAGCATGGCATCACTTTTCTGTTGCTCAATATTGCGCAGGAACAGAAGCTGATCGAGAAGCATGGCAAGCAGCAGGGCGTGGACGTGAAGGTCGAGTGGATCACCCTGTCCGGCGGCCCCGCCATCAACGATGCGCTGCTGTCGGGCAACATCGACATCGCCGGCGCGGGCCTGGGGCCGCTGCTGACCATCTGGGACCGCACGAAAGGCCGGCAGAACGTGCGCGGCGTGGCGTCGCTGGGCAACTTTCCCTACTATTTGATCAGCAACAATCCCAAGGTGAAAACCCTGGCGGACTTCACGGACAAGGATCGCATCGCCTTGCCGGCCGTTTCCGTTTCCGTCCAGGCGCGGATATTGCAAATGGCCGTGGCGAAACAGTGGGGCGACAAGGAATACGCGCGCCTGGATAAAATCACGCAGACCTTGCCGCACCCGGATGCGGCGGCCGCCATCATCGCCGGCGGTACGGAGCTCAGCGGCCATTTCGGCAACTCGCCATTCCAGGAACAGGAACTGGCGCAAAACCCGAACGCGCACATCGTGCTCGATTCCTACACGGTGCAGGGCGGCCCAAGCTCGTCGACCCTGCTGTACGCGACGGAAAAATACCGCAAGGACAATCCGAAAACCTACCGCGCCTTCATCGCCGCGCTGGCGGAAGCGGCGCAATATGCAAGCGGCAATCCGCAGGGTGCGGCCGACATCTATATCAAGGTCAACAAGAGCAAGGTGGATCGCAATCTGCTGCTGAAAATTTTTGCCAACCCGCAAGTGCAATTCAAGATCGCGCCGCAAAACACCTATGGCCTGGCGCAATTCCTGCACCGCGTGAGCGCCATCCGCAACCTGCCGGACAGCTGGCGCGACTATTTCTTTGACGACCCTGCCATCATGCAAGGAGGCTGACATGAACGCACCTGCTTTTCACCTGGTACGTCCTGCCGTTGCACTACAGCCATTGCTCAGCGTCAAGCATGTCAGCCTGGAATACCGCACCGAGCAGCGCACCGTGCGCGCCACGCATGACGTCAGCTTCGACGTGTTCCGCAGCGACCGCTTCGTGCTGCTGGGGCCGTCCGGCTGCGGCAAGTCCTCACTGTTGAAAGCCGTGGCCGGCTTCATCGCGCCGCGCGCGGGCAGCATTGCCATGCAGGGTGTCCCCATTAGCAAGCCAGGGCCTGACAGGGTCGTCGTCTTCCAGGAATTCGACCAGTTGCCGCCGTGGAAAACCGTGCTGGAAAACGTCATGTTTCCCTTGCTGGCCAGCAAGCGGCTGGACAAGCCGGCGGCCCGCGAGCGCGCGCAGCACTGGATCGCCAAGGTGGGCCTGTCCGGCTTCGAGGATGCCCATCCGCATACCTTGTCGGGCGGCATGAAGCAGAGAGTGGCCATCGCCCGCGCCCTGGCCATGCAGCCGGAAGTGCTGCTGATGGACGAGCCGTTCGCCGCCCTCGATGCGCTGACACGGCGCAAGATGCAGGAAGAGCTGAGCCGCCTGTGGGACGAGCTGCGTTTTACCTTGGTGTTCGTCACCCATTCGATCGAGGAAGCCCTGGTGGTGGGCAACCGCATCCTGCTGCTGTCGCCCCATCCGGGCCGGGTGCGCGCCGAATTGAACAGCCATCAATTCGGCTTGCACAGCGCCGGCAGCGCGGAATTCCAGGCCGCCAGCAGCCGCATCCATGGCCTGCTGTTCGACGAGGAAACCGTTGGCGCCACGCAAGCGGACACGCCGCAGCGGGAGGTCGTATGAACGTGCTGCTGGAACCGCCGATCCGCCAGGAATTCGTCTATGCGTCACCGCCGCCGGCCGGCGTCGCC
Organism: Janthinobacterium amylolyticum; assembly: GCF_051380655.1. Taxonomy (NCBI): domain Bacteria; kingdom Pseudomonadati; phylum Pseudomonadota; class Betaproteobacteria; order Burkholderiales; family Oxalobacteraceae; genus Janthinobacterium; species Janthinobacterium amylolyticum. The sequence continues at coordinate 18,567 of NZ_JBNYXL010000013.1, read as the reverse complement.
GTCGAGCGGCCATTGTCGCGCTGGCAGCGTGTAAGCCAGCATGCGCTGTGGCGCAAGGTGGTGATTTTGCTTGGCCTGGCCCTGCTGTGGGAAGCTGCGGCGCGCTGGACGCACAACGATCTGTTGCTGCCCGGCTTTCTGCAGACGGCGCAGGCGTTTATCGAGGGCATCGCCAGCGGTGAATTGCTCACGCGCACGGCGGCGTCCCTGGTGGTGTTGCTGCAGGGCTATGCGGTGGGCGTGCTGGCCGCCTTCGTGCTGACCTTGCTGGCCGTCTCCAGCCGGCTCGGGCGCGACTTGCTGGAAACCCTGACGGCCATGTTGAACCCCTTGCCCGCCATCGCCCTGTTGCCGCTGGCCTTGCTGTGGTTTGGCCTGGGACGCGCCAGCCTGATCTTCGTCATCGTGCATTCCGTGATGTGGCCGCTGGCCCTGAACACCTATGCGGGCTTCCAGAGCGTGCCGGAAACCCTGCGCATGGCGGGCCGCAATTACGGGCTGAACGGTTTGCGCCTGGTGCTGCATATTCTCGTGCCCGGTGCCTTGCCTTCCATCGTCTCGGGCTTGAAGATCGGCTGGGCGTTTGCCTGGCGCACCCTGATCGCCGCCGAGCTGGTGTTCGGTACCACTTCGGGCCAGGGCGGCCTGGGCTGGTACATCTTCCAGAACCGCAACGAGCTGTACACGGACAAGGTCTTCGCGGGCCTGGCTGCCGTTATCGTGATTGGTCTGCTGGTGGAAAACATCGGCTTTCGCAGCCTGGAGCGGGTAACGCTCAAGCGCTGGGGCATGCAGCGCTAGTTCTCGCGATAACTATTTCAGCATGCTGCGCGCCGCCGCGATGATTTGCCGCGACAGCTGCTCCAGGCGCGGCGACTGCACCTTCCACGTGTGCCAGTACAGGGCCACGTCGGCCGGCGTCTTGGGCGTGAGCATTTCCACCAGCTCGCCATCCGTGTTCGCTTTCAATAACAGTTCGGGCACCATGCCGTAGCCGAGGCCATAGCGGATGGCGTTGAAGTGCGAAGTGGCGCCCGGCACGTAATGGCAGGGGTAGGCGCCTTCGGGCAAGCCCATTGCCTCTTGCAGGAACGATGACTGCAAGGTGTCCTTGCGCGTGTAGGCGACGACGGGCGCCGTGCGCGCCGCCTTGCGTGTCAGGCCGTGCGCGAACCATTGCTGGCGAAACGCGGGCGTGGCCACCAGCCAGTAGCGCATCACGCCCAGCGGCTCGGCCGTGCAGCCGCGCATGGGTTTTGGCTCGGTGCTGATGCAGCCGATCGCCATGCCCGTTTCCAGCAAGGTATACGTGTGGTCCTGGTCTTCCACGGTCAGGTCCAGCAGCACGCGCTCGCGTATCAGCACTTCCGACAGGGCAGGGAAGAACCAGGTGCCCATCGAATCGGCGTTCAGCGCCAGCACCAGGGTCAGCGGGGCATCCTGCTGCACCGCCAGTTCCGCCTCCAGGTCCGCTTCCAGCAGCTTGGCCCGCTTCAAGTACTGCATCAGGCGCTGGCCCATGCGCGTGGCGCGCGCGGGGCGGCTGCGCACGATCAGTGCGTTGCCCAGCTGGCTTTCCAGCGCCCGCACGCGCTGGGAAATGGCGGGCGAGGTCAGGTGCAGCTGCAGCGCCGCCTGCTCGAAGCTGCCCGTTTCGACGACGGCGCGGAAGGCTTCCGTGTGCTTGGGATTCAGGTTCATGGTGCGCGCCTAACATAAGAAAAATTTATCAATACTAAATAATACTTACTTTTCATAAGGATAGGTGTGTTGCAGTGCACAATGCCTCTTTGATGGAGTGCCGCGCGCCCGCGCGCCGCCTCCTGGCAGCAAAGGAATGACCATATGGAAACGCAAGACACGGCGCAAGACAGCAGCACTACCACCACGCGCAAGCCCCAATCCAGGCTGGCGCGCAATCTGAAATTCGGCCTGGGACTGACCCTGGGCCTGGGCCTGGCCGGCGCCATGGCGGGCGGCTACTGGCTGCGCCAGGCGTGGCAGGACTTGCCGGCTGTCGAGCACCTGGCGCAGTACAAGCCCGCGCTGCCGCTGCGCATTCTTTCCAGCGAAGGCGAGCTGCTGGCCGAATACGGCGAAGAGCGCCGCGAATTCCTGCCCCTGAAAGACATCCCGCTGCGCATGCGCCAGGCCTTGCTGGCCATCGAGGATGCGCGCTTCTACGAACACGGCGCCGTGGATTTCTATGGCCTCACGCGGGCCACTTTGGCCAATATCGTCACGGGCCACCATGCGCAGGGCGCCAGCACCATCACCATGCAGGTGGCGCGCGACTTCTTCCTGTCGCGCGACAAGACCGTGCAGCGCAAGCTGACGGAGATGCTGCTGGCCTACAAGCTGGAACAGCACTACGGCAAGGACAAGCTGCTGGAGCTGTACATGAACCAGATTTACCTGGGCGAGCGCTCCTATGGTTTTTCCGCCGCCTCGAACATTTATTTTGACAAGCCGCTGGCGGAAGTGAGCATCGCCGAAGCGGCCATGCTGGCCGGCTTGCCGAAAGCGCCGTCGGCCTACAACCCCGTCGCCAATCCGCAGCGCGCCGCCGTGCGCCAGCACTACATCCTGCAGCGCATGCGCGAACTGGGCTACATCACGCCGGCCGAATACACGGCCGCCGTGGCGGAAAAGCTGGCCCTGAACAAGGACCGCAACAGCTCCGTGCACGCGGCCGCCTATGCGGTCGAGGAAGCGCGCCAGCTGATCCTGCAAAGCTATCCTGAAGGCGCCTACAGCATGGGCCTGGACGTGACGACCACCATCCGCATGGCGCCGCAGCGCGCGGCCGACAAGTCGCTGCGCGACGGACTCTTGAATGCGCAGGCGCGGCGTGGCTACCGGGGGCCGGAAGCGCGCCTGGCCGCTTCCGAAGACAGCGTCAGGCGCCAGCTGGCCGGCTACCCGGACAGCGGCGAACTGCGTGCCGCGCTGGTGCGCAAGGTCGACACTGCCGGCAAGCGCCAGGTGACGGCGCAGCTGCGCAACGGCGACGAGATCGTGCTGACGGCCTCGGAAGCGCGCCTGGGCGGCAAGCTGGCGTGGGATGGCAAGCGCGCCATCGTGGAGGGCAGCGTGATCCGCGTGGTGCATGACGCGGCCAAGAAGCGCTGGCTGGTGAGCCAGCTGCCCGAGATGGAAGGCGCGCTGATTTCCGTCGATGCGCATAGCGGCGAAATTGTCGCCATGGCGGGCGGCTTTGATTTTTACCGCAACCACTACAACCACGCCATGCAGGCCTACCGCCAGCCCGGTTCCAGCTTCAAGCCTTTCGTGTATTCGGCGGCGCTGGAAAAAGGCTACTTCCCCGGCACGGCCGTCGACGATACGCAGCGCTTGCTGCTGCCGCAGGAAACGGGCGCGCGGTCCTGGCGTCCGCGCAATTACGGCAACAACTACGAAGGCTTCATCAGCGTGCGGCGCGGCCTGGTACGCTCGAAAAACCTGGTGGCCGTCAGCCTGATGCAGGCGGCCGGCCCTGGCTACGTGCAGCACCACGCCACGCGCTTCGGTTTCGAGAGCGCGCGCAATCCCGTGTCCCTGCCGCTGGCCTTGGGCGCGGGTGCCGTCACGCCGCTGCAGCTGGCGCAATCGTATTCCGTGTTCGCCAACGGCGGCATGCAGATGCCGCCCAAGCTGATCAAGGAAGTGCGCAGCCGCAGCGGAGAAGTGCTGTTCAGCGATGCGGCGCCACGCGCCAAGGGCGCGCCGGCACCAGGCACGCAGGTGATCTCCGCGCGCAACGCCTATGTCATGGACAGCATGCTGCGCGACGTCGTCAAGAGCGGCACGGGACGCGGCGCGCTGGCGCTGGGACGGGGCGACGCGGCCGGCAAGACGGGTACCTCGAACAACGCCTATGACGCCTGGTTCGCCGGCTATTCCTCTGGCCTGGTGTCCGTCGTCTGGCTTGGCTACGACCAGCCGAAAAGCCTGGGCAACGCCACCGGGGGAACGTTGGCGCTGCCCGTCTGGCGCAACTACATGCAGGTGGCCGTGCAGGGCCGCCGCGAACAGGTGCTGGCCGAGCCGCAAGGCCTGGCCCTGCTCGACGGCGATTACGTGTATGCCGAATACCTGGCCGGCGACTGCCTGCAGGACAGCCATGCCTTCATCCACAGCAGCGTCAGCTGCGGTAGTGGCGGCCCTGGCAGCCTGGGCGCCGACACGCGCCTGGCCAACGGCGAAGAACGCGGCAGCAGCGGCGCAGGCCACGAGGCGCGGGCACTGAGCGAAGCGCGCGAACGCGAACAAATTCTCAAATCATTTTCGGAAGAGTAAGACCATGCTGTTATATACGATTTACCTGGTGGCGATCGTCGCCGAAGCGATGTCCGGCGCCATCATGGGCATGCGGCGCGGCATGGACTTATTTGGCATCTGCATGATCGGCACCGTCACGGCTCTCGGCGGCGGCACCGTGCGCGACGTGCTGCTGGGGCACTACCCGCTGGGCTGGATCGCGCATCCGGAATACCTGCTGTTTACCATCGGCGCGGCCGTCGTCACGGCCTTTGTCGCGCGCTATCTGCACCATCTGCGCGCCGTCTTCCTGCTGGTCGATGGACTGGGGCTGGTGGCGTTCTGCGTGATCGGCTGCGACATCGCCATGTCGGCCAAGATGCATCCGGCCATCGTCGTGCTGGCGGGGATGATCACGGGCGTCTTCGGCGGCCTGCTGCGCGATATCCTGTGCAACCAGATTCCGCTGGTCCTGCAGCGCGAAGTGTATGCCACCGTGGCGCTGTTTACGGGCAGCCTGTACGTGGGCCTGCTGTACTTCAAGGTCGACAGCTCGGTGGCGCAGCTGGCGTCGATCGGCGCCGGCTTCCTGTTCCGTTTCCTGGCTTTGCACTTCGAGTGGCGCCTGCCGAATTTCAATGGCGACCGCATACGCGGCTTTGAGTAAGCTGAACGCCGCGTAAATTTTTTTTGCGCGTTTAACCCCTTCTGCTGCGCTGCCGCGTTTCATGGTTGACACCCCAGCCAACCGGAGAAGAAGCGATGTCCAGCGCCCGCAAGATCACCTTGATACTGTCCCTGCTGCTGTCGGCAGGCTGCCACGCCGCCGGGACGGCGCCAGGGAAAACCCTGACGGCCTTCGCCAGCGAGCAAGCCTTGAGCAGCTACCTGCAGCAGCTGCAGGCGCGCCAGGCGGCCCTGCTCAGGGAGCAGCAGAAACTGCAGCGCGCCACCTCGCAGTATGCGGCGCAGTACGCGGCGACGGCACCCATATCGCCATCCGCTCCGCCGGCTCCACCTCCCGCGCCGATGGCGGCCAAGGCCGCGCCGGCGCCATCGGCAGAAGCTGCGGAATCCGTCACCAATGTGCAGACGGCAGGCGTGGACGAAGGCGGCATCGTCAAGCTGCATGGCAAGCACCTGGTGATGCTGCGGCGCGGCAAGCTGTTCACCGTGCAGGTGGGCGGCAATGCCCTGCAGCCGGTGTCCTCGCTCGATGCGTACGCGCCGGGCAGCGACCCGTCCGGCAGCTGGTATGACGAAATGCTGGTCGATGGCGACACCTTGGTGGTGATCGGCTACAGCTACAGCCGCGGCGGCACGGAAATCGGCCTGTTCGACATCAGCGCGGACGGCAAGCTGGCCTACCGTGCCACCTACCATTTGCGCTCGAACGATTACTACTCCTCGCGCAATTACGCCAGCCGCCTGATCGGCAGCAAGCTGGTGTTCTATTCCCCCCTGTCGCTGGACTTGCGCAGCAAGGACCCGTTCGGCGGCTTTCCCGCCCTGCGCCGCTGGCGCCCTGACGCCGTGCCGTCCGACTTCAAGCGCATCGCCCCGGCCACGCGCATCTACCGCACCGATGAAGAAGCCGAAGCCGGCGCCGGCCTGACCCTGCACACGGTCACGGTGTGCGACCTGGCGCAGCGCGACATGCGCTGTGAAGCGACGGCCGTGATGGGACCGCGCGGGCGCGTCTTCCATGTGTCGGGCCAGTCCGTCTACGTGTGGACCACGCGCCGGGGCAGCGACTCGGGCGTGTTCCGCATCCCGCTCGATGGCAGTGCGCCCAGCGCCCTGAAAGTGGCGGGCGCGCCCGTCGACCAGTTCTCGTTCCTGGAAAGCAACGACGGCCACCTGAACGTCCTGCTGCGCGCCGAAGGCCAGGGCGACGCCATGTGGGATGGCGCGCGGGGACGCGGCGACATGGCACTGCTGCGCGTGCCGCTGGCATCGTTCTCCGATGGCCGCGACAGCGCGCCTGCCAGCAGCTACCGGGCACTGCCCGGTGGCGGCGGCTACGGCCTGCAGAACCGGTTCGTGGGAGCGTATCTGTTGTACGGGAACTCTGGCCATGCCGGACGCCGCAAGGCCGACCAGGCCTGGCCGCGCCAGCCGCTGTATGCCGTGCGCTGGGCAGATGCGGACAGCGTGCAGTCCCTGGCCCTGCCGCATGGCGTGGAACGCATCGAGGCACTGGGCAATGACGCCGTGGTGATCGGCACGCAGGGCAAGGACCTGCATTTCAGCAGCATCCGCCTGGGGGCGCAGGCGGCGATCGCCACGCGCTACATCCGCGCCGACGCGGCGCAGGGCGAGTCGCGCAGCCACGGTTTCTTCTACAAGCCGCAAACGGCCAGCGAGGGCATGATCGGCCTGCCCATCCTGGGCGCGGACGAGCGTCCCGGCTTGAGCCGGCCGGCCGCCTCCGTCCTGTATCTGCGCAACAGCGGCTTGACCTTGACGGAGCTGGGCGCGCTGGCCGCGCGGCCCGGGCCGGCGCCGGACGATGGCTGCCGCGCTTCCTGCGTGGACTGGTACGGCAATGCGCGCCCGCTGTTCCTGCAGGGCCGGGTCTTCGCCTTGCTCGGCTATGAAGTGGTGGAAGGGGCGCTGAAGGATGGGCAGATCCGCGAAGTGCGCCGCATCAGCTATGCGCCCACTGCACGCTGACGGCGTGATCCGCGCTACGCGGCATTTGTCGCTGCCGCGTAGTTCGGCTACACTGGATCGCATGCCCGACACTTTACTCACCGCGACGGATGAAGACCTGATGCTGCGCTACAGCGCCGGCGACCTGCCGTCGTTTCGCGAATTGTACCGGCGCCACAGCCAGGGCCTGTATCGCTTCGTGGCCTGGCGCGCACCGCGCCGCGCCTGGGTGGACGAGATCGTGCAGGATGCGTGGGCCAGCCTGCATGCGGCGCGCGCCGGCTACCAGCCGCAAGCGGCGTTTCGCACCTATCTGTACCAGATCGCGCGCAACCGCCTGATCGATCTGCTGCGCCAGCGGGAAGGGCAGGAGCACGCGGTGGAAGATGAACTGGCGGACGACGGCGCCTCGCCGCAGCAGTCGCTGGAACAGAAACAGCAGCACGCGCGGCTGCATGCGGCCATCGCCGCGCTGCCGGTGGAGCAAAAGGAAGCGCTGGTGCTGCAGCAGTTCAGCGGCATGAGCCTCCACGACATTGCCGTAGTGACGGGGGCGGAAGCGGAAACCGTCAAGAGCCGGCTGCGCTACGCCATGCAGAAATTGCGCGCCCAGCTCGATGGCGCGGCCGGCGCGGGAGGACAGGCATGAACACGCACGATCAAGATAACGATGAACCGATTGACGAGGAATTGACCGCGCTGCTGGCCAGCCTGCCGCAGCCGGCGCCGTCCAGCGCGCTCGATGTGGCCATCCTGGCCGGCGCGGAAAAAGCCTTGCGGCCGCCGGCAGCGGCCAACGACAGCGCCGATGGCGTGCTGCGCACGCTGTCCGCGAAAAAGTCGCCCGACTACCTGCAGCGCTGGCGCGTTCCGCTCGGGCTGGCCGCCGCCGTGCTGCTGACGGTGAACCTGATCGGCGTGGACTGGTTCGGCTCGAAGCCGGCGCAGTTTCCCGTGATCGGGGAACCGGCCACGCCGGAGGTGATGCCTGCGCCTGCTGCTTCTGCCCGTAGCTCTGTGCCGCCGCAGGTCGCTGAGGCGGTGCCGCAGCCCGCGCCTTTGCCGTCGGCACCGCCACCGCGCGCGCTGGCCAAGATGGTGCCCAGGCCAGCGGCGCAGGCCGAGCCAGCGCCGGCACAGCGATCCGCACCGCCGGCGCCAGTCGCGTTTCCCACGCCGCAGACAGCGCCAGTGGCACCTGCTGCGCCTCCGGCACCGCCAGCACCGCCACCGGCGCCTGCCACGGCGATGCGCGAGCAGATGGAGCAGCAGGCCGCCATGCAGGCCGAAGCCAGCATGCAGCGCCAGGCGCCGGTGCAGCGTGCGCCAGCCATGTCCGCTCCCGTGGCGGCACGCGCCGCGCCGCTGCCGCCGCCTGCAAGGCTCGACGCTTCCGTATGGCTGGTGAAAATCGACGCGCTGCTCAAGGCGGGCGAGGGCGCGCTGGCGCAGCAGGAATGGGCCGCGTTCAGGCAGGCGTATCCCGATTATCCGGCGGCCGAGGAATTGCGGCAGCGGCTGGAAAAGCAGAAGCAGTAGCGAGTTGATGCGCTACCTGAACCCGCAGGCAAAGAGCTGGGGTCAGTTACTTCGTGATCGTCATGTCCCCTATTTGGGGGCATGACCCCTGCAGGGGCTGACCCCGGAATCGAAGAATGGCAGCGGCGCCCGGAAAAGCCTACACGGTAGCGAAGGCTAGACGATGCCCTTCCTGCGCTCCCACACGGCGCTGCCGACGAAAATGGCGGCGCACACCCACATCACGGCCGGCAGGGCGTTTACGCCTACCGACTGCATCAGGACGCCCGTCAGCAGGGGACCGCCGCCGCTGGTGATGCCCCAGGTGGCATTGACGATGGCGCTGGCGCTGGTCAGCGACAGTCCCGTAAAACGTTCGCCGCAGGCCACCAGCGCCAGCATGTAGATGCCGCCCGCCGCCGCGCCCAGCAGCAACAGCAAGGTCCACCACAGCCACGGCGTGCCGACGGCGAACGGCAGCAGCGGCAGCAGCAGGCAGACGGCCACGCCGCAGCCCGCGTGCACCCTGGCGCGGCCGAAGCGGTCGGCCATCCAGCCCAGCACGAATTGCAGGCCCGTGTCACCCACCAGCACCACGGTGGCCGACAGCAGGGCCAGGTCCGTGCCGATGCCATGCTCCATCGCATACAGGGGCAGCAAGCTCAATGCCAGGGTATCGAACAGGGCGAAGAAGGCGGCGCCCAGCACGATCATCGGCATGCGCGGCAGGATCAGGGTCCACTTCACGCCATGTTCTTCCGGTTCGCGTGCCGGGCCGCTGTTCGAGATCAGCATCAGCCCCGGCACGGCCAGCAAGAACAGCAGGCCGCAGGCGGCGAAGCTCCAGGAAATCTTGTCGTTGAAGAGGGCCACGAGGGCGGGGCCGATCAGCTGGAAGAAGGTAAAACTGGTGGTGTACATGGCCACCACCCTGCCGCGTGAATTGTCCGGCGCCAGCCGGTTCACCCACGCCTCGCCGATGGTAAACAGCACGCCCATGGCGCCGCCGAACAGGAAGCGCAGCACGCTCCACGCCAGCAGATGGTCGGTGAACTGCATGGCGATCGTCGCCAGCGACGCCGCCCAGACGGCGCCCAGCATGGTCGCGCGCGCGCCGAAACGGCCGACCCAGCCCGAGACAAATGGCGAGGCGGCCAGGATGCCCAGGGCGCTGACGGCCGTGATCATGCCGATGATGTCCGTGCCCACGCCGCGCTGGTGCAGGGTCAGTGCGGTGAGCGGCATGGTGGCGCCCAGTCCCAGTCCCACCACGCCGATGCTGACTACGAGGGCAAAGAAATCGCGCCAGGGCATGTGCTTCATGGCCGCCCCCTCGGGACGGAAAAGGGGTTCAGGAAGGCTGGAATACGGTGTGGATGCATGGGAACGTGGTCAACTTTGCCTGCGGCGCTGGTGTTTGGCGCCGGACGGGCATATGATGATTTTATCAAGAGCAATATTGCAAAGCCGTAGTGTAGGCGATGTGCGCCACCGCTGGCCATGCCCATGCGTGTGGCCGCCATCTGCGGCTCTGCTGTACAGTGAAGCGAGCGGCAGCGCTGTCATGGCGCTGTCATTGGATCGTCACGCCAGCGAGGTAGTACTCTATGCGCCGTCCCATCGTTCTCGTCCCCGCCTGCCAGCGCCAGCTTGGCAATCACGCCTGGCATATGGCGCAGGACAAATACCTGCACGCCGTGCTGTACGGCGCCGGCTGCATGCCGCTGTTGCTGCCCGCTTTTGGGGCGGAGGCGGACCTGGAAGCTGCGCTGCACATCGCCGATGGCGTCATGCTGACCGGTTCCGCCTCGAACGTCGATGCGCGCCTGTACGGCGAAGACATCCTGCATCCCGAGCTGCCGCAAGACCCCGCGCGCGACGCCACCACCTTGCCCCTGATCCGCGCCGCGCTGGCGCGCCAGCTGCCCTTGCTGGCCATCTGCCGCGGCTTCCAGGAAGTCAACGTGGCCCTGGGCGGCAGCCTGCACCAGGCCGTGCACGCCGTCCCGGGCATGATGGACCACCGTGAAAACGTCCTCGATTCCCTGGAGCGCCAATACGCGCCCGCGCACCGCATCAAGTTGATGCCCGATGGCTTGCTGTCACGCCTGCTGGGCGGCGAGAGCGAGATGATGGTCAATTCCCTGCATGGCCAGGGCGTCGCCCGTCTGGCCGATGGCTTGCTGGTGGAAGCGCTGGCCGACGACGGCCTGGTGGAAGCGTATAGCGTGGCCAGCGCCGCCGGTTTTACCCTGGCCGTGCAGTGGCACCCCGAGTGGCAGGTGGAAGACAATGCGCAGTCCATGCGCCTGTTTGGCGCCTTCGGCCAGGCGTGCCGCGATTACCAGGAACAGCAGCATAGAAAGAAAGAATGACAGGCGCACCGCACCAGTATCACGCGGTGCTTAATCAGGAAAAGCGCAAGACCAACGAGAGGGAAACATGGCAATACGCGAAAATTTCACTTATACGGACATGGATTTGTGGCTCAATGAAAAGCGCGTCACGGAAATCGAATGCCTGGTCCCCGACTTGACGGGCGTGGCACGGGGGAAGATTCTGCCGCGCGGGAAATTCACCCAGGAGCGCGGCATGCGCATCCCGGAAGCCGTACTGGGCATGACGGTGACGGGCAACTACCCGGTCGACGATGGCGGCTATGACCGCGCCATTTCCAGCACCGACCGCGACATGATTTTAAAGGCCGATCCCACCACCATCACGATGGTGCCATGGGCCACGGACCCCACCGCGCAAGTCATCCATGACTGCTATTTCGCCGATGGCGCGCTGGTCGATTTCGCTCCCCGCTCCGTGCTGCGGCGCGTGCTGAAACTGTATGCGGACAAGGGCTGGAAACCGGTGGTGGCGCCGGAGCTGGAGTTCTACCTGACGGCGAAAAACACGGACCCGGACCTGCCCCTGAAGCCGCCAATCGGGCGCAGCGGCCGGGCCGAGACGAGCCGCCAGGTGTACAGCATCGATGCCGTCAACGAGTTCGACCCGTTGTTCGAGGATATCTACGATTACTGCGAACTGATGAACCTTGACGTCGATACCCTGATCCACGAGATCGGCGCGGGGCAGATGGAAATCAACTTCCTGCACGGCGACCCGCTGGGCTTGGCCGACAAGGTGTTTTTCTTCAAGCGCACCCTGCGCGAAGCGGCCCTGAAACACGACATGTACGCCACCTTCATGGCCAAGCCGATGGCGGGAGAACCCGGTTCGGCCATGCACGTGCACCAGAGCGTCGTCGACGCGAAGACGGGCTTGAATATTTTCAGCAACGAGGACGGTTCGGCCGCGCCCATTTTCAAGCACTACATCGCGGGATTGCAGCGCTACATGCCATCGGCCATGGCCATCGTCGCGCCGTATGTGAATTCCTACCGCCGCATCGTGCGCCACACGGCCGCGCCCATCAACATCCAGTGGGGCCTGGACAACCGCACGGTGGGTTTCCGCGTGCCGGAATCGGGGGTGCAGGACCGGCGCGTGGAAAACCGCATCATCGGCGCCGACGCGAATCCCTACCTGGCCCTGGCCGTCACCCTGGCCTGCGGCTACCTGGGCATGACGGAGCAGCTGGAAGCGACACCGATGATGGTGGGCAGCGCCTACGACATGAAATTCGAGCTGCCGCAAGGCTTGCCCGAGGCCCTGCAGCTGCTGCGCGCGGAAGACAAGCTGCGCACGGTGCTGGGCGAGCGCTTCATCGACGTGTATGCGGCCATCAAGGACCTGGAGCACCAGGAGTTCATGACGGTGATCAGTCCCTGGGAGCGCGAACATTTACTGTTGCATGTCTAAGAAAGGAACTGCATGAGCACATCCAACAATCCGCTGGCGCCAAGCGCCGCTTTGGTCTCCTCCGTGGCGCAGAAAAACGCGGCGCCGCAGGTGTACGATACAAACGCCATCCAGCAGATGGACTCGGCCCACTACCTGCATCCATTCACCGATTTCCAGGATCTGGCCAGCAAGGGCGCGCGCGTGATGGTGCGCGGCGACGGCGTCTATCTGTGGGATAGCCAGGGCAAGAAAATCGTCGACGGCATGTCGGGCCTGTGGTGCGTCAACGTGGGCTATGGCCGCACGTCGATCTCGCAAGCCGTGTACCGGCAGATGGAGACGCTGCCTTTCTATAACAGCTTCTTTGGCACGACCAACGTGCCGGCCGCGCAGCTGGCGGCCAAGCTGGCGCAAATATCGCCGCCGCAGTTCCAGCACGTGTTCTTCACCAGTTCCGGCTCCGAAGGCAACGACACGAATCTGCGCATGGTGCGCCGCTACTGGGACATCCTCGGCTACAAGGAACGCCACACCGTCATCAGCCGCCACAACGCGTATCACGGCAGCACGGTGGCGGGAGCATCCTTGGGCGGCATGGATGGCATGCATGCGCAGGGCGGCATGCCGATACCGGGCATCGTGCATATCGGCCAGCCCAATTATCTGGAGTCGGGCCACGGCTTGAGACCGGAAGCCTTCGGCTTGAAGGCGGCCGGCTGGCTGGAAGACAAAATCCTGGAAATCGGCGCCGACAAGGTGGCCGCCTTCATCGGCGAGCCGGTGCAGGGCGCGGGCGGCGTCATCATCCCGCCGTCGACCTACTGGCCGGAGATCCAGCGCATCTGCGACAAGTACGGCATCTTGCTGATCGCCGATGAAGTCATCTGCGGTTTCGGCCGCCTGGGCCGCTGGTTCGGCTCCGAGCTGTTCGGCATCAAGCCCGACCTGATCACGTTTGCCAAGGGCGTCACCTCGGGCTATGTGCCGCTGGGCGGCGTGCTGGTGGGCGACAGGGTGGCCAAGGTCTTGATCGAGCAGGGCGGTGAATTCACGCATGGCTTTACCTATTCGGGCCACCCCGTCGCTTGCGCGGCGGCGCTGGAAAATATCCGCATCATCGAGGAAGAGCAGCTGGTGGCCAAGGTGGCGGACGACACAGGGCCGTACCTGCAGCAATGCTTCGCCAGCCTGGGCGAGCACCCGCTGGTGGGCTATGCGGACAGCTGCGGCCTGGTGGCGGGCCTGAACCTGGTGCGCAAGAAGGGCGCCACCGTGCACGACAACGAATTGTTCGACGAAAGCCAGGGCGTGGGCATGATCTGCCGCGGCCACATGTTCGACAATGGCGTCATCATGCGCGCCGTGGGCGAACGCATGATCGTCGCCCCGCCGCTGGTGATGACGCGCGCGCAGATCGATGAGATGGTGGGCTTGATACGGCTGTGCCTGGACAAGACGTATGCGGAGGTGAAAGCGAAGGGCTGGGTTTAATTCTGAGCTGGCTTAAATACCGGGGTCAGACCCGCCGGGTCTGACCCCGGCCTTTGCCGTTGGGTTTTTGCCCAAATAAGCAGCATCTATGCATTTTTTGGACCGCAATCGCGGCAGTTCCGCTAAACTTCCATCTTGGCCGCTCCATTAGCGGCCAGTTTTTCATTTTGACACCCTCTTACCCAAAGCATCCACATGACGATAGCAACACCAGCCGCGTCGGCCAGCGACGCCCCAGCGCCTTTTTTGCTGATTGATCAACTGGTCAAGGAATTCGATGGCGTGCGCGCCGTCAACGATATTTCCGTGACGATCAACAAGGGCGAGATCTTCGCCTTGCTGGGTAGTTCAGGTTGCGGCAAGTCGACCCTGCTGCGCATGCTGGCCGGCTTCGAGACGCCGACCTCGGGCAGGATCGCCCTGGCGGGCAACAGCATCGTCGATGTGCCGCCGCACCAGCGTCCCATCAACATGATGTTCCAGTCGTACGCGCTGTTTCCCCATTTGTCCGTGTGGGACAACATCGCCTTCGGGCTGCGCCGCGATGGCTTGCCGAAAGCGGAAGTGGCGGCGCGGGTCGAGCAGATGCTGGCGCTGGTGCAGCTGGGGCAGTATGCGAAGCGCAAGCCGCACCAGTTGTCGGGCGGCCAGCAGCAGCGCGTGGCGCTGGCGCGCAGCCTGGCCAAGCGGCCGCAATTGCTGCTGCTCGACGAGCCGCTGGGCGCCCTGGACAAAAAACTGCGCGAGCGCACGCAGATGGAACTGGTGAACATCATCGAGCAGGTGGGCGTCACCTGCGTGATGGTCACGCACGACCAGGACGAGGCCATGAGCATGGCCACGCGCATCGCCGTCATGAGCGAAGGACGCATCCTGCAGGTGGGCGCGCCCGGCGAAATCTATGAAACGCCGAACTGCCGCTTCGTCGCCGACTTCATCGGCAGCGTGAACCTGTTCGACGGCCACATCACGCAGGACGAACCCGATCACGTGGTGATCGCCACGCCCGATGGCGAGCACTATGTCTCGCATGGCATCACGGGCAACCTGGGCATGGATGTCTCGGTGGCCGTGCGCCCCGAAAAAATCGGCATCCAGATCGCGCCACCTTCCCTGGAAGAGCGCGCGTCACCAAAGGAACACGGCTACAACTGCGCCCAGGGCGTGATCGTCGCCATGGCGTACTTTGGCAATGAAACCAGCTACCACGTGCGCCTCGACAGCGGCACGCTGGTGAAAGTCTCGCGCACCAACGCAGCCCGCCACGACGCCGCGCGCCTCGAGCGCGAACAGCGCGTGTGGGTATGGTGGGACGGCGCCGACATCGTCGTGCTGACCAGCTGAGGCCATCATGACGTCTATTCTGCACATGTTGCGCGGTCTTGTGACCCTGCGCTGGATAACGGGGAAAAACGCGGGCCGCAACGCCGTCATCGCCGTGCCGTCGCTGTTCCTGGCGGCCGCTTTCCTGGTGCCCTTCCTGATCGTGCTGCGTATCAGCCTGTCCGACATGGATACGGCGGGCAGCCCGTTCGGCGGCCTGCTGTCGTATGTCGACGGCATCGTCGTGCTGAAGGTGAAAATCGCCAACTACCTGTTCATCGCCGCCGATGAACTGTATCTGCTCACCTACCTCAGTTCATTGAAATACGCGGCCATCACCACGGCCATTTGCCTCTTCATCGGCTACCCGTTCGCCTACTTCATGGCGCGCGCCAGGCCGTCCATCCGTCCCGTGCTGATGATGCTGGTGATGCTGCCGTTCTGGACCTCCTTCCTGCTGCGCGTGTATGCGTGGAAGGGCATCCTTGCCAACCACGGCCTGCTCAACGACCTGCTGATCGCGCTCGGTGTCATTCAAGAACCGCTGCACATGATGAACACCTCGTTCTCGCTGGTGGTCGGCATGGTGTACGCCTATCTGCCCTTCATGATTCTGCCCCTGTACGCCAACCTGGTGAAAATGGACATGCGCTATCTGGAAGCGGCGGCCGACCTGGGCGCCACGCCGCTGCAGGCGTTCTGGCGCATCACCGTGCCCCTGTCGAAGTCGGGCATCATTGCCGGCGCCATGCTGGTGTTCATTCCGTCCGTGGGCGAATACGTGATCCCCGAGCTGCTGGGCGGCCCGGAAACCCTGATGATCGGCCGCGTGCTGTGGGATGAATATTTCACCAATAACGACTGGGCCATGGCGTCGTCGGTGACGGTGCTGGTGGTCTTGCTGATCCTCGTGCCGATGGCCATTTTTAACAAATACAAGACGGACCAGGAAGCGGGGGAGCGCACATGAACGGACGTACTTTCCTGCAGCGCTGGTTCGGCCGCGGTTGGCTTTCACTTGGCTATCTGTTCCTCTACCTGCCCATCATCGTGCTGATCGTCTTCTCGTTCAACAGTTCGCGCCAGGACATGGTGTGGAGCGGCTTTTCGCTGCGCTGGTACAGCGAGTTGATGAGCGATACGGAGATCATTTCGGGCTTCGGCCTGTCGCTGAAGATCGCCTTCATGTCGGCGACATCCTCCGTCATCCTCGGCACCTTTGCCGCTTTTGCCCTCACCAGCTACCAGCGCTTCCGTGGCCGCACCGTGTTTTCCGCCATGGTCAGCGCACCTTTGGTGATGCCGGAAGTGATCATCGGCCTGTCGCTGCTGCTGATGCTGGTGTCCATGCAAAAGGTCTTCGGTTTCCCCGAGCGGGGCGTGCTGACCATCTGGCTCGGCCACACCCTGCTGGGCATGGCGTATGCGGCCGTGGTGGTGCAGTCGCGCCTGCAGGAAATGAGCAAGTCCGTGGCCGAAGCGGCCATGGACCTGGGCTGCCGCGCGCACCAGGTGTTCTTCCTCGTGACCCTGCCGAACATCACGCAGGCCTTGGCCTCGGCCTGGCTGCTGACGTTTACCCTGTCGCTGGACGACGTGGTGTTGTCCGCTTTCCTGTCCGGTCCCGGTTCGACGACGATGCCGCTGGTGATCTTCTCGCGCGCGCGCCTGGGGCTTGACCCGCGCGTCAACGCCATCGCCGCGCTGACCATCCTTGTCGTGACCATCGCCGTGATCGCGTATGCCGTGATGCTGGCGCGCGCCGACCGCAGACGGCGCAAGCAACTGTCCGCGGCGTATTTGGAAGACTAGAGTAAGCTGGCGTTTTCACCTTGCAGGAGACGACCATGACGGAAAACACCAGCTGGCATGCGCGCGCCGCAGCGCTCACGATCGATGGCCGCGCTGTCATCAATGGCGAGCGCACTGGGGCCGTATCCGGCCAGACCTTCGATAATCACTCGCCCATCGATGGGCGCTTGCTGGGGCAGGTGGCGCGCTGCGACGGCGCCGACGTGGAGGCGGCCGTGCTGGCCGCCCGCGCCGCCTTTGACGATCGCCGCTGGGCCGGCAAGTCGCCGGCGCAGCGCAAGCGCATCTTGATCAAGTTCGCCGACCTGGTGCAGCAGAACGGCCCCGAGCTGGCCCTGCTGGAAACCCTGGACATGGGAAAACCGATCAAATACAGCCAGAGCGTGGACGTGGGCGCCACGGCCAACTGCCTGCGCTGGTATGGCGAGGCGATCGACAAGGTCTACGATGAAATCGCTCCCACTCCCGCCAACAGCCTGGCCTTGATCACGCGCGAACCGGTGGGCGTCGTCGCCGCCATCGTGCCATGGAACTACCCGATGATCATGGCCGCCTGGAAGATCGCGCCCGCCCTCGCGGCCGGCAACAGCGTGATCCTGAAACCGTCCGAAAAATCGCCGCTGACGGCGCTGCGCCTGGCCGACATCGCGCTGCAGGCGGGCGTGCCTCCCGGCGTGTTCAATGTGCTGCCCGGTTATGGCAGCGAGGCGGGCGCCGCGCTGGCGCTGCACATGGATATCGATTGCATCGGTTTTACGGGTTCCACGCGCACGGGGAAACTGATCGTGCAGATGGCGGGCCAGTCGAACCTGAAACGGGCGTGGACTGAGCTGGGCGGCAAGTCCGCCAACATCGTCTGCGCCGATTGCCCTGACCTGGACAAGGCCGTGGCGGCCGCTGTCGGTTCCATCTTCTTCAACCAGGGTGAAAGCTGCAACGCGCCTTCGCGCTTGTTCGTGGAAGAATCGATCAGGGAAGAATTTATCGCCAAGGCGCAGGCCATGCTGCCGCGCTTCCAGCCCGGCGACCCGCTCGACGAAGCCACTGTCATGGGGGCGATTGTCGACGCCACGCAGATGCAGACGGTGATGGGCTATATCGCGGCCGGCAAGAACGAAGGCGCGCAGCTGCTGGGCGGCGGCGAGGCCGTGCGCCTGGAGACGGGCGGCTACTATGTGCAGCCGACCATCTTCGGCGTGGATGCCGGCATGACGATCGCGCGCGAAGAGATCTTCGGCCCTGTGCTGTCCGTGCTGGGCTTTACGGATCTCGCCGAGGCGATCCGGCAGGCCAACGCCACGCCCTACGGCTTGCAGGCGGCCGTATGGACATCGGACATCAGCAAGGCCATCCAGACCTCGCGTGCCCTGCGTGCCGGTACCGTGCACGTCAACCAGTACGATGGCGACGACATCACCGTGCCGTTCGGCGGCTACAAGCAGTCGGGCAACGGGCGCGACAAGTCATTGCACGCGCTGGACAAGTACACGGAATTGAAGACGACCTGGATACAGGTGGGGTAGGGGGAATTGTTGGCGTGAAACCGGGGTCAGACCCGCCGGGTCTGACCCCATATTTTGCCGCCGTAGGTCGGCTTAGCTGTGATGTTTCAATAGGTTGTTGTGGTTCATTCGGATTGGATTTGAGACACTGGAAATCGCCAAACCCCCAGTTCTCAAGGAAACCAACCGAATGAACATCCATAAGAATGCC
>NZ_JBNYXL010000012.1:0-228711 GCF_051380655.1 Janthinobacterium amylolyticum | reverse complement strand
GGCACCGTCATTGCTGACGGGTCGCTCACTCAAAAAACTGACAGGCTACTTCCGAAGAAGTATCCTATTTCATTATTTCTTGTGAACATTTGATATTTTAAGTATTACGACAATCCGAAGATCATCGCTGCACTTACATCAAATGCTCACACTTATCGACTGTTAATTGTTAAAGAACTGTATTCGGTTACTGCTTTCGCGCTATCGACAAAGCGTTGTGTTTGTCAGCTGCGAAGAAGGAAGAGTATGAAGCATTTCGCTAAATCCGTCAACACCTTCTTTTTACTACCCAGCCCCTGAAGGCTGCCCCGTTTGTGCCGCAAACTAGTGCGCCTCATCGGGGAGGCGAACTATAGCCAAGTCCTGGCCAGGAAGCAAGCTTTATCCTGAGAAATCCTCATGTGCAGCGTAAAATGGCTGTTTTCCCTCGATCTCTGCCGTCATGACCATCCTGCTCTCCACCTTGAACGCCCGCTACACCCACGCTTCGCTGGGATTGCGCTATCTGCTGGCCAATATGGGCCCGCTGCAGGCGCAAACGCGGTTGCAGGAATTCGTCATCGGCACCAAGACCACGGAACTGGTCGAGCGCATCCTGGCGAACAAGCCGCGCATCATCGGTTTTGGCGTATATATATGGAACGTCGAGGAAACCACGAAATTGGTGGCCATGCTCAAGCGCGTGGCGCCCGAGGTGATCATCGTGCTGGGCGGGCCGGAAGTGTCGCATGAGGCGGGCGAGCAGGAAATCGTCAGGCTGGCCGACTATCTGATTACCGGCTGGGGCGACGTCACCTTCCCCAAGCTGTGCGGCGAGATTCTCAACGGCCCGAAACCGCTGATGAAGATCCACGCGGGCGTGCAAGCGCCGCTGGCCGAATTGCAACTGCCCTACTCTCTCTATACAGACGACGACATTCGCCACCGCACGATTTACGTGGAAGCGTCGCGCGGCTGCCCGTTCAAATGTGAATTCTGCCTGTCGGCGCTGGACAAGACGGCCTGGCCCTTTGCGCTGGAGAACTTCCTGGCCGAGATGGAATCGCTGCATGCGCGCGGCGCGCGCCTGTTCAAGTTCGTCGACCGCACTTTCAACCTGAATATCAAGACCAGTTTGAAAATCATGCAGTTCTTCCTCGACAAGATCGAGGCAAATCCCGATGATCCGATCTACGCCCACTTCGAACTGGTGCCCGACCACCTTCCCGACGCCTTGAAGGAAGGCATCAGCAAGTTCCCGCCCGGCGCGCTGCAGTTCGAGATCGGCATCCAGAGTTTCAATCCAGACGTGCAAGCGCTGGTCAGCCGCAAGCAGGACAATCAAAAGGCGGCAGATAACATCCGCTGGCTGTGCGAGGAGTCGAACGCCCACTTGCACGTGGACTTGATCGCAGGCTTGCCGGGCGAGGATGAAGCCAGCTTTGCAGCTGGCTTCAACAAGCTGGTGGCCTTGAAACCGCATGAAATCCAGTTCGGCATCTTAAAACGACTGCGCGGCACGCCCATCATCCGCCACACGGAGAACTTCGGCATGGTGTTCGATCCGCACCCGCCCTACACCATCCTGGCGAACAAGCAGCTCGATTTCATGAGCATGCAGCGCCTGGTGCGCTTTGCCCGCTACTGGGATCTTGTCGCCAACTCGGGCCGCTTTGCCAACACGGTGCAATGGATGCTGGGCGACGCGCCGTTTGAAAACTTCATGGATTTTTCGAACTGGCTGTACGCGCACACGGACGCCACCCACCGCATCGCCATGGAACGCCTGGCCAAGCTGGTGGCGCAATGGCTGCAGACGCGCGGCATGAGCGCTGCGGAAGCGAACGCTCTCGTGGCCAGCGACTATGCGGGCGGCGCGCAGGCGGCGGCCCATGCCAAGCCTGCCGAAGTGAGCACTGGCAACGCCAGGGTGCGCCCGGAAGTCGCCCTGCCGCAGCGTCAGGCGCGCCACCTGGCCTCCTGACGGGCCGGCGATTGAACATCGGTGGCGGTCTGCGCCATTCTCCCTTAAACTGACACGATGCCGACTGTACAATCGCCGAAACTGACCCTCTCCCAGACCAGCTCCCAACAGGGAGCCACCGTGACCGCCAGCGGCACCTGGCAAGTGCACGCGCTCGCGCATGACAATGCGATCAAGGCCATCGAGGCCCAGCTCAAGCCGCTGCAGGGCGATGCCGCCACGCACTGGGACCTGTCGCAGATCGACAGCATGGACCATATCGGCGCCCAGTTGTTCTGGAATGCCTGGGGCAAGCAGCGCCCCGCGCAGCTGACCCTGGCGCCATCGCTGGAAGAGTTTTTCCGGCGTATCGAAGAAACGGGCCCGCTGGAAACGCCGCCCTCGCGCGCCAACCGCCTCACGCCCGTGATGAAACTGGGCATGGCCATCCTGCTGTTTTTCGAGCATTTAAAAGGTTTTATCGCCCTGGTGGGCCAGGTGACGCAGGATATCGGCCGCTTCGCGCGCCATCCCATGCGCGGACCGTGGCGTGAAATTTCCGCCAATATCTTCCATGCGGGCTTCCAGGCGCTGGGCATTACGGCCCTGGTCGGCTTTTTGATCGGCGTGGTGCTGTCATATTTGTCCGCGCAGCAACTGCGCGCCTTTGGCGGCGACATTTATCTGGTCAACCTGCTGGGCATGAGCATCATCCGCGAACTCGGCCCCCTGCTGGCGGCCATCCTGGTGGCCGGCCGCTCCGGCTCGTCCATCACGGCGCAGCTGGGCGTCATGCGCGTCACGGAAGAGCTCGACGCCATGCTGGTGATGGGTATTTCGCACGGTTTCCGCCTGATCATGCCGAAAGTGCTGGCCCTGGCCATTTCCATGCCCCTGCTCGTCATCTGGACGGACACGGCCGCGCTGATCGGCGGCATGGTGGCGGCCAAGGTGGAACTGAACCTGTCGGCACGCTACTTCATCCAGAAGCTGCCCGACGCCGTGCCCCTGGCCAACTACATGATCGGCCTGGGCAAGGGCGTGATCTTCGGCATGCTGATCGCCCTCGTCTCCTGCCACTTCGGCCTGCGCATCAAGGCCAACACGGAAAGCCTGGGGCGCGGCACCACCACGGCCGTCGTCACGGCCATCACCGTGGTGATCCTGGCCGACGCCGTGTTCGCCATCGTCTTTAATGGAGTGGGCTACTGATGGCGGACAACGATATCGCTTGCAGCACCAGCCAGGAAGGCCAGTTCAACCTGCATGGCAGCGCACCCGTGGTGGAAATCACCAATCTGTGGACCAAGTTCGGCCGCACTGTCGTGCACCAGGACTTGAACCTGGAAATCGAACGGGGCGAGATCCTCTCCATCGTCGGCGGCTCCGGCACCGGCAAGACCGTGCTGCTGCGCCAGATGCTGGGCCTGGAACATCCGGCGCGCGGCTGCGTCAAAGTCTTTGGCGAAGATATCAACCAGGCAAGTTCCGACCAGCTGCAGCAATTGCGCAACCACTGGGGCATGCTGTTCCAGCAGGGCGCGCTGTATTCCGCCCTGACCGTGTTCGACAATGTAGCGCAACCGATGCGCGAATTGCGCGTGCTGCCCGAAGCGCTGATACACGACGCGGTATTATTAAAGATGAACATGGTGGGGCTGGGCCCGGAACATGCGCTGAAGATGCCATCGGACTTGTCCGGCGGCATGATCAAGCGCGTGGCCCTGGCGCGCGCCCTGGCGCTGGAACCGAAGCTGCTTTTCCTCGACGAGCCGACGGCGGGCCTGGACCCGGATTTATCGGAAAGCTTTGTCGCCCTGATCCAGTCGCTGCACCGCGAGCTGGGCTTGACGGTGGTCATGGTCACGCATGACCTCGACACGCTGTTCGCCCTGTCCACGCGCATCGCCGTGCTGGCGGCCAAGCACGTGATCGCCATCGGCCCCACGCGCGAGGTGATCGAAGTTGACCACCCGTTCATCAAGCAATTTTTCCTCGGCGACCGCGGCAAGCGCGCGCTGGCCGTGCTGGACGAAAAACAGGCGGCAGACGCGGCCGCACAGCCAGGCGACAGCGCCGGCACAGACAAGAAAGCGGAGAAGTAATGGAAAACAGATCACATGCCCTGATGACGGGATTCTTTACCCTTACCCTGCTGGTGGCGGCCATTCTGTTCGGCGTCTGGTTCAACCGCGACCGCGTGGAACGGGTGCCATACCTGCTGGCCACCACCCTTTCCGTGCCGGGCCTGAACCCGCAAGCCACCGTGCGCTACCGTGGCCTGGAAGTAGGCAAGGTCGACGCCATCGATTTCGATACGCAAAAAGCGGGGCAAATCCTCGTGCATATCAGTGTTGCGCCCGATACGCCCGTCACCAACACCACCTTTGCCACCCTCGGCTATCAGGGCGTGACGGGCATCGCCTACATCCAGCTCGATGACGAGCACGTAGGCTCGAAGCTGCTGGGCACCAGCAAGGACAGGCCGGCCCTGATCCCCCTGCGCGCCGGCTTGCTGGACCAGCTGGAAAAGCGCGGCAAGCGCATCCTCGACCAGGCCGAGCAGATCACCAACAAGGTGAATAACCTGCTCAGCCCCGACAACCAGGCAGCCATGCTGGGCGCCTTCAACGAAGTGGGCAAGGCCGCCAAGGCCTTTGGCGAGATTCCGAAACAGCTGGAACCGACCCTGGCGCAATTGCCGCAGCTGACCGATGAAACACGCAAGAGCCTGGCCGCTGTCAAGGAAGCGAGCAACAATGTGACGCAACTGTCGCAAACCTGGAAAAAGCTGGGCAACGATATCCAGGCGCCCGGTGGCGTGCTCGACAAGGTCAATGGCACGGTCGACAAAGTGGGTAGCTCGGTGGAAACGGTCGCCAATGGCGTCTCGCTGGAAGTCTTGCCACAGGTAATCGAGCTGAGCGGCGAAGCGCGTTCCTCGATGCGCGCCCTGAAAACCACCATGAGCACGCTCAATGAACAGCCGCAGAGCATCTTGTTCGGCGCCCCAGACATTCCGCCCGGCCCGGGCGAGCCCGGTTTTTCGGCGCCAGGCAAATAAGGAGAACACCGCATGCCTATCCCACGCAATCTCACCGTACTCATGCTGGCCAGCGCTTTCCTGCTGGGCGGCTGCGCCAGCCGCGGCCCCGTGCCCACCTTTTATGATTTCGGCCCGGCGGCGCCCATGGCGGCTGCACCAGCGTCCACGCCGGCCGTGCCCGTGCTGGTGATCGCCGAGGCGAATGGCCCGTCCTGGCTGGACAGCCAGCGCATGTATTACCGTTTGCTGTACGCCGATGCGCAGCAATCGCGGCCCTATGCTTACAACCGCTGGAACACGCCACCGCTGCAACTGCTGAGCCAACGCCTGAAGACGCGCGTGGCGCAAAACGGCGTGAAGGTACTCTCGACCACGGACGCGGCCGCCGGCGTGCCCCTGCTGCGCATCGACGTCGACGATTTCTCGCAAAATTTCGATACGCAGAGCCGCAGCAGCGGCCATGTGTCGCTGCGCGCCTCGCTGTTCCACGGCCACCGGCTGATCGACCAGAAAACCTTCAGCCGCAGCGGACCGGCCGGCAGCGCCGATGCGCAAGGCGGCGCGCAGGCGCTGGCGGCCGCCTCGGATGCCATCGCCGCCGACCTGCTCACCTGGCTGGGCACGCTGAATCTGCCGAAAGAGTGACCGCAGCACGATGAGCGACCCCGTAGCCCCCGCCAGCCCGCCAGCACCGCTGGCGCCGCCGCGTTCTTCCCCCGTCTCGCGCGCGACCCTGCTCGCCTACGTTTTCCTGATCGTGTATGCCAGCTGGTTTCCGTTCACGGGCTGGCACAGCAATGGGCTGTCGCCGCTGACCTTCCTGGAAAACACGCGCATGCCCCGCTACTGGACGGGCTTTGACGTCGGCATCAACGTCGTCGGCTACATCCCGCTGGGCGCGCTGATCGTGTATTCGCTGTTTCCACGCATCACGGGTTTCTTTGCCGTCATTGTCGCCAGCCTGTGCGGCATGTTGATTTCCGGCAGCATGGAAGCCGTGCAAACCTATCTGCCCAGCCGGGTTTCATCCAATCTCGACTTTTACACGAATTCGGCCGGCGGCTGCATCGGCGCCATCATCGGCGCCCTGACTGCGCGCAAGCTGCTCGACCATAGCCATCTGTACCGCTTGCGCCAGCGCTGGTTTGCCCAGCATGCCAGCCAGGGCCTGGTACTGGTGGCCCTGTGGCCGCTGGCGCAAATCTATCCGCAAGGCTATCTGTTCGGCCTGGGCCAGCTGCTGCCCATCCTGTCGGACTGGGCTTCCACCCTGATGGGCATGGAAATCGACCTGGCCGCCTATCTGCGGCCCGATGCCATATTGACGGTCGAACAATACTGGCTGTCGGAAACCATCATCACGGCCTGCGGCATGACAGGTGCCGTGCTCACCTTGCTGTGCCTGCTGCGCCGCGCCGCGCCCCGCGCCGTGCTGATGCTGGCCCTGGTCGCGGCCGCCCTGATCGTGCGCTCGATGGCCAGCGCGCTGCTGTTCTCGCCGCAAAATGCCTTCGTCTGGATCACGCCGGGCGCCCAGGGCGGCTTCCTGATCGGCCTGATCATGCTCGGCGGCCTGGCGTTCGCGCCGCACGTGGCGCAGCGGCGCATCGCCGCCGCCACTTTGCTGCTGAGCCTGGTGATGGTGAATACGACGCCGATCAATCCCTATTTCATGTCGACCCTGCAAGGCTGGGTACAAGGCAAGTTCCTGAACTTTAATGGCGCGGCGCAATTTTTGGCACTGCTGTGGCCCTTCATGGCCCTGTGGTTCCTGTGCCTGCCGTCGCACCGCCTGAACCGGCAGGATGATGTGCCGCGCCAGCGTCGCGAAGACCATCCATAAGCGCTATCATGGCGCATTAATGTCTTGAACAGCAGGAGAGCAGCATGAGCGACGCACCCTATTTTGAACGCCACGTTTTTTTCTGCATGAATAAACGTGAAGACGGCCGCAACAGCTGCGGCGACCATGGCGCGGAAGCGGCGCAAAAGCATTGCAAGCGCCGCATCAAGGAACTCGACATGAATGGCGCGGGCAAGATCCGCATCAACCAGGCCGGCTGCATGGACCGCTGCGAAGAAGGCCCGCTGCTGGTGATCTACCCGGAAGCGACCTGGTACACCTATGTCGACACCAGCGATATCGACGAAATCATCGATACGCACCTGGTCGGCGGCAAGGTGGTCGAACGCCTCAAGATTTAAGCCGCATCGTTAATCTCAACGCTTTAACCTCAAATTAAGCCTAAGCCACCAGTATGAGCATCATGAACAGAAACTCGGAAAAATTTACCCTCGCCGGCCATGCAGGCAGCATGGAAGGCTTGCTCGATTTCCCGGCAGACACCCCGCGCGGCATCGCCCTCGTTGCCCATCCGCATCCGCTGTATGGCGGCACGATGGACAACAAGGTCACGCAAACCCTGGCGCGCGCATTTGTCGCGCTCGGTTATGTGGTGGCGCGCATCAACTTCCGCGGCGTCGGCGCCTCGCAAGGTGTACACGACCATGGCGTGGGCGAGACGGATGACATGCAGCTGCTGTACGAACACATGCGCAGCCTGTACCCGGGCTTGCCCGTCGCCTTGTCCGGTTTCTCGTTCGGCACCTTTGTCCAATCGAAATTGCAGGAGCGCCTGGCTGCCGCCGGCACGCCCGTCGAGCGCCTGGCGCTGATCGGCAGCGCGGCGGGCAAATGGGCCATGGCCGACATTCCGGCCGACACCATCTTGATCCACGGCGAACTGGACGACACCATTCCCCTGTCCGCCGTCTTTGACTGGGCCCGTCCACAAGACATTCCCGTGATCGTCATCCCCGGCGCCGACCACTTTTTCCACCGCAAGCTCAATCACATCAAGAACCTCGTGATTGCGCTGTGGCATGGTGACAAACCCGCAATTGCAGCAGATGATCATTGAAGTGTGGGCTTACTAGCGCCTCCACGGCTATAATTGATCCGTTTTTTCCACGCGGCCATGCATGCAGCAACGGCATGGCCCTCAGCCTTCATCTTTTTCTCGCAGACCAGCCTCCATGAAAAAACTTTTAGCGGCACTGGCCTCCAGTGTATTTTTCTTTTCCGCCGCCTTCGCCCAGAGCGTTCCAGCACCAACCATCGCTGCCAAATCCTGGCTGCTGCTTGACGCCACCAGTGGCCAGATCATTGCTTCGCAAGATCCGGACGCACGCATCGAACCGGCATCGTTGACCAAAATCATGACGGCTTACCTGACGTTTGCCGCCATCCGTGAAAAGAAACTGGCGCTGGATCAAAAAGTGAATGTCTCCGTGCGCGCATGGAAAGTCGATTCGAGCAGCTCGAAAATGTTCATCGACCCGGCCACGCCCGTCTCGATCGACGACTTGCTGCATGGCTTGATGATTCAGTCGGGTAACGACGCGGCCGTGGCACTGGCAGAAGCCGTTGCCGGCGATGAAGGCACGTTTGTCGTGCTGATGAACCGCGAAGCCCAGCGCATGGGTCTGAAAAACACGCGTTTTGGCAATCCGCATGGCTTGCCTAGCCCGGATAACTATTCTACGGCGCAAGATTTGTCCGTGCTGGCGCAGCGCGTGATCGCCGACTATCCGGAATTCTACAAAATCGATTCCATCAAGAGTTTTACGTACAACAAGATTACCCAGCCTAACCGCAACCGCCTGCTGTGGCTGGACCCAACCGTGGACGGCATGAAAACGGGCCACACGGAAGCGGCCGGCTATTGCATGATCGCCTCGGCCCGTCGTCCGGGCGGCTCCGGCGAGCGACGCCTGATCTCCGTGGTGCTGGGCACCTCGTCCGACCAGGCACGTACGCAGGAAAGCCAGAAGCTGCTGAACTGGGGCTTCCAGAACTTCGATACGGTCAAGCTGTACTCGAAAGGCCAGGCCGTGGCCACGCCCGAAGTGTGGAAAGGCTCGAAGGGCACCGTGAAAATCGGTTTCGCCCGCGATGTGCTCGTCACCGTACCAAAAGGCACGGCCGCGAAAATGAAACCTGTGCTGGAACGCAAGGACCCGCTGGTCGCACCGCTGGCTGAAAACGCACCTGTTGGCAAACTGAAAATGGTTGTCGACGGCAAGACCCTGCTGGAACTGCCGGTCGTGGCCCTGGAAACCATCAACCAGGCCACCATCTTCGGCCGCGCGTGGGATTCCATGCGCCTGTGGATGAAATAAGCAGTCAGCGTACCTGTAAAAAATGCCCGCAGTTGCTGCGGGCATTTTTTTCGCCTGCCGCTTTACCCCGCTGGCGCATGCCGCAGGAGTCCCGCCGCCGCTTTCTCCGCAGCATGCTCCGGCACTGGCTATAATCGTGGCGTCTTCCTCCACATACCACCAGAAAGCCAGCCCATGAGCCATGTGTTTCCCGCCAGCCTGCAAGCGCCGCGCAGCCGTTTAAGCGCCAACGGTCCCGAACTGTCGCGCATCGTCGCCGGCATGTGGCGCATCGGCGAATGGAATATGTCGGCGCAGCAGCGCCTGGCGTTCATCGAGCAGTGCCTGACGCTGGGCGTGTCGAGCTTTGACCACGCCGATATCTATGGCGACTACAGCGCGGAAGGCTTGTTCGGCGAAGCGCTGGCCCTGCAGCCAGGCTTGCGCGACAAGATGGAGCTGGTCAGCAAGTGCGGCATCAAGCTGCTCTCGCCGCACCGTCCCGGCCACGCCATCCAGCATTACGACACGAGCGCGGCGCACATCACCAGTTCCGTGGAACACACCTTGCGCCAGCTGCAGACGGACCGCCTGGACTTGCTGCTGATCCACCGTCCCGATCCGCTGATGGATTTCGACGCGATCGCCGGCGCCTTCACGCAATTGAAAGCGGCGGGCAAGGTGCTGCACTTCGGCGTGTCGAACTTCAGCCGCCACCAGTTCGAGTGCCTGCACCGCCGCTTCCCGCTGGTGACGAACCAGGTCGAGTTTTCTCCGCTGCACGTGGCGCCCCTGTTCGACGAAACCTTCGACGGCTTGCAGGACGTGGGGGTGGTGCCAATGATCTGGTCGCCGCTGGCCGGCGGCCGGCTGTTCCAGGGCGGCGATGCGAATGTGGAGAATTTGCGCAATGTCATCAAGCAGATCGCCGACCAGCTGCAGCGTCCGTTCGCCAGCGTGGTATTTGCGTGGATCATGCAATTGCCTTGCCGGCCCCTGCCGCTGACGGGCACGGGCCGCATCGAAGCCGTGGGCGTGGCCGTGGAAGGCACGCAATTTTCGCTCAGCCGCAGCGACTGGTTCGCCATCCTGCGCGCCGCGCGCGGGCACGAGGTGGCTTAGTCGATCTCGTCGGGGTCGTTGAATACCTGTGGCAAGGCAATTCCACGCCAGCCCAGGTACCACGCCAGGTTGAGCAACAGGGTGACGGCGATGTAGACGGCGAAGAACAGCGCAAAGAAACTGGTCTTCAGCCATACCAGCAAGGCGATGGCGACGATCAGCACCAGCAGCGCGGCCAGGCTTTTCTTTTGCTTGGAGCTGGGGAAGCGCAAGGTCGACACCATCAGGCTGCCCACACCGACGAGCAGCAGCATCAGCAGATAGCTGTGCAGCATCGAGTCGATGGGTGCCGGCCAGGCCACCACCACGGCCGCCACGCAGGCGGCCCCGGCCGTGATCGGCATGCCGACAAAGTACAGCGGGTCAGTGCGCCCGACATTCACATTGAAACGGGCCAGGCGCATGGCGCCGCAGGCAACAAAGAAGAAGCTGGCCATGCCGCCAAAGCGCAGCAGCAACGGATCGTGTACGCCCATCTGCACGAAACCATAGCAATACAACAATACCGCCGGCGCGCAGCCGAAATTCATCACGTCGGCGATGGAGTCAAGCTGCACGCCGAACTGCGAGCTGGTGCCCGTCAGCCGCGCCACATAGCCGTCCAGCGCGTCAAACACGCCGGCCAGGACCAGCAGCGCGGCGGCCAGGCGGTACGCATCGGCGTCGCCAACCGTGGCGTTATCGACAGCAATGACGATGCTGGCAAAGCCGCAAGCGATCGACATCAAGGTCACCATGCTGGGCAAGGCGTATTTGGCGCGCTGCAGGCGCGACTTGGGCAAGGTGTTCAAATTATCGGCAATCAAAGAAATCGGGAATAAAACAGCGCGGCGGCAAACGATGCACTATCCTCATTCTACCCTGTACGGCGGCGGCACCGTCCACGCACGAGCGCAGCACTTATCTTTTCAATGATGCTCTACAGCATATAAAAATGCCTTAGAATCGCTGACAGGGCGGTATGGCGGCCCCAACAACTTTATACAGGAGTCAGCTTGATTGCCTCGTCCTTGCGTTGGAAACACTACCTCCCCGCCCTTCTGATCACTGCATTGCTGAGCGCCTGCGGCGGTGGCGGCAGTGATAACGGCAACAGCAATGCGTCCAATACCTCGACACCCGCCGGGCAGCTGACCCAGGAACCGGGCGCACCCGTCCTCAGCAACAATATCGCCACGGATGGCTTCAACTGGTTCAATTACCGGCGCAGCCAGATCGGCCTGTCGGCCATGGCGCGCAATAGCCTGATCGATAACGCGGCGCTCGGCCATTCCAACTATCTGAACAGCAATAATACGGTGGCGCACGAGCAAGTGCTGGGCAAGCCCGGCTTTACGGGCGTCAAGCTGGGCGACCGCATGGCCAAGGCCGGCTATGTCGTCACCTCGCTGCAGGGCGAAGTCATCGCCGGCGCGGCGAACACCTCGGGCTTCTATCTGGCCGAAGAGCTGATCACGGCCATCTACCACCGCTTCGTCATTTTCGAGCCGCTGTTCAAGGAAGGCGGCGCGGGCGCGGCCGTCAATGGCAGCGGCTATGCCTATTTCACCACCGACCTGGCCGGCAACAGCAGCTATGGCCCCGCATTGCCTGCCGGACAACTCGTCACCTATCCCTTCAGCGGCCAGGTCAAGGTCGCCACCAGCTTTTCCAGCAACAACGAATCGCCCGATCCCGTGCCGAACCAGGACGTGGTCGGCTACCCGATCAGCGTGCATGCCAATTACGGCACGACCATCAGCGTGACGGCCTTCAGCGTGCGCCAGCGCGGCGCCGGCACGGACCTGACGGTACGCCTGCTCAAAAGCGACAACGATGTGCACACACCCGTGTCTGCCGCGTCGATCATTCCGCTGGCGACCTTGAACCCGGGCACCACCTATGACGTGAGTTTCATCGGCAAAGTCAATGGCGCCGACGTCACGCGCACCTGGTCATTCACGACGCGCTAGACGGGCAAGGCATGGCAAGCGGGCGCGGCATCGAAGAAGACTGGATGTAAAATAACTGTTCCTGCTTGACTGCCATTGACACGTTTTAGGGCCTCGCGATACCAGGCATGATGAAACCACACGCCACTTGCGATGATGACGCCGCCGTCGCGGCATCCGACATGGTCCGTATTCTCGACGTCGAGAACGGACTGGGCCGCATCATGGGCGACCGCATCCTGTACCTGAAAATCCTGCGCCGTTTCCTGCACGACCACGGCACCACGCCGTGCCAGATCCGCGCCGAGTTCGACACCGGCAACTATGCATCCGCGCGCCTGAAGGCGCACACCCTGAAAGGCGCGGCCGGCATGATCGGCGCGCGCCATGTGCATCACTTGTCGGCAACCCTGGAAG
The DNA here is from genome assembly GCF_051380655.1 of Janthinobacterium amylolyticum. Lineage (NCBI taxonomy): Bacteria > Pseudomonadati > Pseudomonadota > Betaproteobacteria > Burkholderiales > Oxalobacteraceae > Janthinobacterium > Janthinobacterium amylolyticum. The sequence continues at coordinate 216,092 of NZ_JBNYXL010000012.1, read as the reverse complement.
CGGCACTGCGCGCGCAAGCGCCCGACCTGGCGCAGCAAATGCTGCAACTGGAACTGGCCCAGGATCAATTGCTCGGCGCGGTCAGCAGCATGCTGGGCACGCCGGAAGAAACCCATACCGCCGCGCAGGACATGGCGCCCGATCCGGCCGCGCCCGCCATCCAGCTGCTGCTGGCGCGCCTGGCCAGCCATTTGCGCGAAGGCGACGGTGCCGCCATCGACATCCTGGAAAACTCGGCCAGCCTGCTGGCCGCCAGCCTGGGCGTGAATGTCTACCAGGAAGTGGCCGCCGCCGCGCATGAATTCGATTTCGACGGCGCCCTGGCAGCACTGCTGCGGCGCCGCTGATACCAAGCTCAGGAGTTGTAGTGCGCCTCTTCCGCATAGGCCATGCCGCAACTCTTGCCGCAAAAGCGGCGCACGGCGTCGAGAGGCTTATCGCAATACCAACACGCACCCTTGGGCTGCAAGGAGGCGATCAATTCCGGCATGGCCGGCAATGGCCGCGCCACCACCTCTGTCCCGCCCTCCACGACATCCGGCTGTTTGCTGTCCATGGCGCTTCCTTTCCAAGCGGCACTTCAAGGCCGCTCAGCAAGATTACGTCAGCGCAGTTTGGACTCCATGACATTTCTCAACCACGCGGAGGCTAGCGGGACTTGCGGTAGCTGCGCACCGCATCGTTGGCGTGCTCATCGATGATTTTTTGCAGCCGCGGCTGCTTGGCATACCTGGCGGCCAGGCGCTTCCATTGCCGCTGTGCCTGGCCGCAGGAATCGTCCACGGCGGCGATGATCTCGCGCTGGCGCGCCCTGTCATTGTCATCCCATTCGCCCGCGAAATGCTCGCACATTTGCGCATGCTCAATGAACTTGGCCACGTCGGGCGGCAGCTTTTCCTGGGCCGGAGCCAGCAGGGGAAGGCCACTGAACAGCAGAGCAAGCAGCAGCTTCATCGAACCTCCTTATTTGCCGATGCAGAAACGGCTGAAGATCACGCCCAGCAGATCATCGGGCGAGAATTCCCCCGTGATGCTCGACAGTTGCACCTGCGCCAGGCGCAGCTCTTCGGCGAACAGGTCCAGCGACTGGTCGTCCTGTGCCGCATGCTGGGCGGCGATGTCCAGGTGCTTGCCGGCCGATTTCAAGGCGATCAAATGGCGTTCGCGCGCCAGGTACAGCGATTCACCCGTCTGCTGCCAGCCGGCGATGCGCAACAGTTCGGCGCGCAGCAAGTCGATGCCGATATGCTCGTGGGCCGACAGGTAGACGTGGGTCGCGTCCGGCAAACTGTCAACACTGGGCTTGTGGCCGGACAGGTCAATCTTGTTCCACACGCGCACCACCGGCACGCCCTCGGGGAAGGCGGCGACGATGGTTTCGTCGGCCAGGGTCGGGCCGTGGTCGGCGTCGAGCAGGTGCAGGATCACGTCGGCCTTGCCGATTTCGCCCCAGGTGCGTTCGATGCCGATGCGCTCGACGGCATCGATGGTGTCGCCCGCGCTGCGGATGCCGGCCGTGTCGATGATGTTGAGCGGAATGCCTTCGATCTGGATGGTTTCGCTGACCTTGTCACGCGTGGTCCCGGCGATCGGCGTGACGATGGCCACGTCGGCGCCGGCCAGCGCGTTCAGCAGCGACGATTTACCCACGTTGGGCTGGCCCGCCAGCACGACATTGAGGCCTTCGCGCAGCAGCGCGCCCTGCGCCGCCTGCGCAAACACTTTGTTTAACGCTTCGATGACGGCTTTCAATTGACCGCGCGCATTCGATTTTTCCAGGAAATCGATTTCTTCTTCCGGGAAATCCAGGGTCGCTTCGACCAGCATGCGCAGCCCCGTCACCTGCTCCACCAGCGCGTGGATGGTATTGGAAAACGCGCCCGACAGCGACTGCGAAGCGGACTTGGCCGCCGCTTCCGTCGAGGCGTCGATCAGGTCGGCCACGGCTTCCGCCTGCGCCAGATCCAGCTTGTCGTTCAGGAAGGCGCGGCGCGTGAATTCGCCCGGCTCGGCCAGGCGCAAGCCGCTGTCACGGCCCGCTTCGAGCACGCGCGCCAGCAGCAGTTGCAGCACCACGGGGCCGCCATGGCCCTGCAGTTCCAGCACGTCCTCGCCCGTGTACGAGTGCGGGCCATTGAAATGGATGGCGATGCCCTGGTCGATGATGGCGCCATCGGCTTCCGTAAATGGCAGGTAGGTGGCGTGGCGCGGTTTCAGTTGCTGCGCGCCGAACAGGGCCGTCATCAGCGGAGCGAGATTTTTGCCGGAGGCGCGTACCACGCCGATGCCGCCGCGTCCTGGTGCGGTGGCGATGGCGGCGATAGGGGAAGAGTCGAGTTTCATGGAGATATTGTAATAGGTACGGCAAGGGAAGGTGCAGCAACGTAGGTCGGCTTAGCGCGCAGCGCGTAAGCCGACGCAGCACACGCTGGCGATAGTGCCGGATGAGGCGTGGCCTTGCCACGCTAATGCGACCTACAAGAATTAAAAAGCCCGCGCGAGGCGGGCTTTCTGGTCGCTGGCCGGACTTACTTGACGGCAGGCGCGTATTTCTTGGTGATCACCCATTGCTGGCCGATCGACAGGACGTTGTTGACGACCCAGTAGAGTACCAAGCCCGACGGGAAGAAGAAGAACATCACCGAAAATGCCAGTGGCATGAACAGCATCATCTTCGCTTGCATCGGATCGGCCGGGGCCGGGTTCAGCTTGGTCGTGATGTACATCGAGATCGCGTACAGCACGGGCAGGATGCACCATGGATCATGCTGGGCCAGGTCGGTGATCCAGCCAATCCATGGCGCGCCGCGGATTTCCACGGAGGCGTTCAGCACCCAGTACAGGGCGATAAAGACCGGCATCTGGATCAGGATCGGCAGACAGCCGCCCAGCGGATTGATTTTTTCCGTCTTGTACAGCTCCATCGTGGCCTGGTTCATCTTTTGCGGATCGCCCTTGAAGCGTTCGCGGATGGCTTGCATCTTCGGCGTGACCAGCTTCATCTTGGCCATGCTGCGGTAGCCGGCGGCCGACAGCGGGAAGAACAGCAGCTTGATCAGGATCGTGAAGGCGATGATGGTCCAGCCCCAGTTGCCCAGTACGCTGTGAATCTGTTCCATGACCCAGAACATCGGCTTGGCGATGATGGTCAGCCAGCCGTAATCCTTCACCAGTTCCAGGCCAGGCGAGACGTTTTCCAGCAGGTGCGCGATTTGCGGACCCGAGTACAGCTTGCTGTCCATACTGGCTGAAGCGCCTGGCGCCAGGGTAGGCAATGGCAGCACGTTGCCGATGGCGTACAGATTGGTGCCGACCTTCTTCGTGAAGATGTCGCGCTTGGCATTTTCAGGCGGAACGAAAGCCGAGACGAAGAAGTGTTGCGAGATGGCGAACCAGCCGCCATTGGCCGTCTGCGGATGCAGCGCCTTCATGGCATTGTCGTTGCCCTTCTTCTCGTCTTCCACGGCGGCTTTTTCGATTTTCTCGAACGTCAGCTTCTGGTACTTGTCCTGTGGCGTGTACAGGGTCGGACCGGTGAAGCTGCTGTTGAAGAAGGAATCACCGACCGGCTTGTTGCCGTCATGCGTCAGCTGCAGATACAGCTGCGGCGTGACAGGGGCCGCGCCCACGTTGGCCACGTCATGGCGCACGTCGATCACATAGTCGCCGCGCTTGAAGGTAAACGTCTTGGTCAGCTTGACGCCGCCTTCGACCGCTTCCATTACCAGTTGCACTTGCTTGCCATCGCCCAGGGTGCGTACGCCAGGCTGTACCGTGAAGCCGCTTGCGTGCGTCGGGAAAGGACCGCCGACCAGGCCCGACTGCGCCAGGTAGGTGTGGTTCGCGCCTTCGTCGAACAGCACTTCATTTTGCTTGCCGTCATCGGGCTGGCACCATTTGAACAGGCCGAAGCAGCCGCCAAACCAGCCTGGATTGCCAGCACCCTTGAATTTCAGCAATTCCAGACGCTTGACCTGGCCGCCCAGGGTGTCGATATCGACCTTGATGACGTCGGTGGTGATGGTGATCACTTCGCGCTTGAAGGCGGCGGGATCGGCAGCATCACCGGGCACGGCAGGCACGCCCGCTGCGCCATTCGCCGCCAGGGCAGCCGTCTTGGCCGGGGTCGCAGGCGCCTTGGCGGTTTGTTCCGTGTTCGCGGAGAACATCGACGGCTTGCCGTTCGAGATCATCCATTCGTTCCAGAGAATTACCAGCGAGACGGAAAACACGATCCACAGGATGGTACGTTTATTGATATCCATTAGGGTATTTGTCAGGAGTGGTTGCAACCGCAAGCGGTCGTTGAAGATTGTTTAGCATCGGCCGGCGGTACCGGGTCGACGCCCCCTTCATTCCAGGGGTGGCAGCGGCACACGCGCTTGGCAGCCAGCAGGCTGCCCTTGGCGGCGCCGTGCACGCGCAACGCTTCCATCGCGTAATGCGAACAGCTCGGATAGAAGCGGCAATTCTGTCCCAGCACGGGGCTGATCAGCAACTGATAAGCACGCAACAGTAACAGCAGCAGGGTTTTCATGGCGCAGATGGTGGCTGTGGAGCAACAGAACGGGCCTGGGCGGCGATTTGCCCCGCGAACAGGCGGCTCAATTCTTCACGCAGCTCGGCTTTGAGCCTGCTCGTGGTGGCCGGACCATCCTTGCTGTTGACGGCGCGCGACAGGCGCACCACACAGTCGACCGGCGGCAGCGCGCTGTTGCGAAACAGCTCGCGCGTCACGCGCTTGATCGTGTTGCGGGTCGCCGCGCGCGGCGCGAAACGCTTGGCCACAACGACGCCCAGCCGCGCATGCGGCAATTGATTGTGTCGGGTGTACAGCACAAAATGCGCTGTTTTTTGCGAAGGGCGCAAACGAAAAACGGATGAAAATTCATCCGTTTTAACGATACGCCGAAAGCGCGCGAAGTCGTGTGAACCTTCGCGTTGATTGCCGACTGGAGTACAGCTAGCCACGCGATCAGCTGTCAACGACAAGCCTAGACGGCCAGACGTTTGCGGCCTTTTGCGCGACGTGCGTTGAGCACATCACGGCCACCACGGGTAGCCATACGAGCGCGGAAGCCGTGCGTACGCTTGCGGCGAACGACGGAAGGTTGGTAAGTACGTTTCATGTTGGTCTCGCTAAAAACAAAAAAAATGCAAAATCGGGTCTGACGTCCCGTCAGTTTTTGGTGCCAATGACAATCGCGCACTTATGCCAAGGCACAAGCTGGCCAATCTCATCGCCCGCTTGAACGCGTACCAAATCTACTACGCGGAGCGATTTGCGGCCTACGGTGCTCACTGTGCATTCGCACAGTTGCGCGCCTCAGCCACAACTCGTCACCGCTCGCTACGATTTGGTACTGCGTCGTTAATCCACGCTTAGTCCATATTGTCGTTCCAAATGAATAAACACGGAATACGGGCGGGGAACCCTGAATTATTCAGCATATGCCCCCCTCTTGTCAAGGATTGCCGTGATCGCCTGGAAATTTGCGCAGCGCGCCCCATCTGCCTGCAAGGCCCCGCCACAAGCCGCGCCAGCACTGCTTGCAACGGGATAACCGGGGGATAAGTCGCCTCTTATGCACATGGCGCCCCACCCCGCCACAGAAAAATAAGCGTCGTGCCTGTGGATAACTTTGCCAGTCGGGAGTAGAATAGCGCGTTACGTGTGGCGAGCCCTCGCGCGACGCCGGCCTTGCAACACGGTGAACGCAGGGCAGAATCGATACGCCCTCCCACACCTTTTCACATAGACATTCATGGATAATTTCTGGCAGGCCTGTTCCGCGCAATTGGAACTGGAGCTGACACCGCAACAATTCAGTGCGTGGATCAAACCGCTTATCCCTCTCGACTACGAAGAGGGCAAGCTGCGCATTGCTGCGCCCAATCGCTTCAAGCTCGATTGGGTCAAGACCCAGTTCGCCAGCCGCATCACCGCGCTGGCCATACAATATTTCGAAGCGCCCACGGAAGTGCAGTTCGTGCTCGACCCGCGTCTGGCCCTGCCGAAGAAGCCCGTGACCACCAGCACCCCGGCCAGCGACCCGAATGGCGGCGCGCCCAGCGCGCGTACCGCCGCGGAGCCGCAACCGAGCGTGCCGGAACTGAGCATCGGCGCGGCGCCGCGCCGCGAGCAGAGCCGCATCAACACCGACCTGACCTTCGACAGTTTCGTGACGGGTAAAGCCAACCAATTGGCGCGCGCCGCCGCCATCCAGGTGGCCAACAACCCGGGCGTGTCATATAACCCGCTGTTCTTCTACGGCGGTGTCGGCCTCGGTAAAACCCACTTGATCCACGCCATCGGCAACCAGGTGATGGCCGACAACCCGGGCGCGAAGATTCGCTACATCCACGCGGAACAGTACGTCCGCGACGTAGTGACCGCTTACCAGCGCAAGGGTTTCGACGATTTCAAGCATTACTATCACTCGCTCGACATGCTGCTGATCGATGATATCCAGTTCTTTGGCGGCAAGAGCCGCACGCAGGAAGAGTTTTTCTATGCGTTCGAGGCATTGATTGCCGCTAAGAAACAAATCATCATCACCTCGGATACCTATCCGAAGGAAATCACGGGCATGGACGACCGCCTGATCTCGCGCTTCGACTCGGGCCTGACGGTGGCCATCGAACCGCCGGAGCTGGAAATGCGCGTGGCGATTCTGCTGAAAAAAGCCAAGCAGGAAGGCGTCACCTTCTCCGACGACGTGGCCTTCTTTGTCGCCAAGCACTTGCGCTCGAACGTGCGCGAGCTCGAAGGCGCGCTGCGCAAGATCCTCGCGTACTCGCGTTTCCATGGCAAAGACATCACCATCGATATCGTCAAGGAAGCCCTGAAGGACTTGCTGTCGGTGCAGAACCGTCAGATTTCCGTGGAAAACATCCAGAAAACAGTGGCCGACTTCTTCAATATCAAGGTTGCCGACATGTATTCGAAGCGCCGGCCCGCGAATATCGCGCGGCCGCGCCAGATCGCCATGTACCTGGCCAAGGAACTGACACAGAAGAGTCTGCCGGAGATCGGCGAGCTGTTTGGCGGCCGCGACCACACCACGGTGCTGCATGCCGTGCGCAAGATCGCGCTGGACCGCACCAAGAACCCGGAATGCAACCATGAGTTGCATGTACTGGAGCAAACGTTGAAGGGCTAAGCACACCTGTGGCAAGACTGGCTCAAAACGTGCTTTACCCTTATTATCTGGGAGGGCACCGCAGCCGGTCTGTCGGGGCTCCCTATGGCAACAATTGTTAAATTAATACGTTAAACGTCGTACTGTTCAACCTATACATTGAGGATAAATATGCAATTGGTCAAAACCACCCGAGATACCCTTCTCCGGCCACTGCAGATCGTGAGCGGTATTGTCGAGCGTCGGCACACTATGCCGATTCTGGCCAATATCCTCATCCGCAAAGACGGTGAAAATGTCTCCTTCCTGTCGACCGACACCGAAGTGCAGATCACCACGCACGCGGAAATCGGTTCCGGCGCGGACGTCACCGGCACCACCGTGGCCGCGCGCAAGCTGCTGGACATTTTGCGCGCGCTGCCCGAATCGGGCGACGTCACGATGACCCTGCTGAACAAGCGCCTGACCGTGCAAACGGGCAAGTCGCGCTTCGCCCTGCAAACCCTGGCGGCGGAAGAGTTTCCAACCGTGCAACAGGCGGAAAGCTACAACGCCAGCGTCACCCTGCCCCAGAAAACCCTGAAGCACCTGTTCAACATGGTGCATTTCTCGATGGCGCAGCAAGACATCCGCTATTACCTGAACGGCTTGTTGCTGGTGCTGGATGGCAATAATGTCATCGCCGTGGCCACCGACGGCCACCGCCTGGCGTTTTGCCAGGTGGCCACCGAGCAGACTTTCGCGCGCCAGGAAGTGATTATTCCGCGCAAGACCATCATCGAACTGCAGCGCCTGCTGGAAGAGAACGATGAGCCGGTGCAGCTGGACATCGCCGCCAACCAGGTGAAACTGACCTTTGCCGACATCGAGCTGATCTCGAAGCTGGTGGAAGGCAAGTTTCCCGACTACACGCGCGTGATTCCAAAAGGCTACAAAAACGACTTCACGATCGGCCGCGATGAACTGCTGCGCTCGCTGCAACGTGCCGCCATCATGACCAGCGACAAGTTCAAGGGCGTGCGCTGCATCATCACCCCGGGCAGCATGAAGATCAGCTCGACCAACGCCGACCAGGAAGAAGCCGTCGAAGAGCTGGAAATCGACTACGGCGGCGACTCGGTCGACATCGGCTTCAACGTGACGTATCTGCTCGACGTGCTGAATAACCTGAAGTGCGAATACGTCAACATCGCCCTGGGCGATTCGAACTCGTCCGCCCTGATCTCCATCCCTGACAATGCCGACTTCAAGTATGTCGTCATGCCGATGCGGATCTAAAGACCACAGCAGTGACGTAGGTCGGATTAGCGCAGCGTAATCCGACATGCTGAATTGCCGTCTGTCGGGTTACGCCGTTCCGGCTAACCCGACCTACGGCCATCAGCCAGCAGCCCCGAATCAATCAGCAATCGTTATTTGAGAAAGCAGTCCATGTCCGAGAATCCACAAGACACCCCGATCCAGGCCAAAACGGAAGAATACGGCGCCTCCTCCATCCAGATCCTGGAAGGCCTGGAAGCCGTACGCAAACGCCCGGGCATGTACATTGGCGACACCTCGGACGGCACCGGTTTGCACCATCTGGTGTTCGAAGTGCTGGACAATTCGATCGATGAGTCGCTGGCCGGCCATTGCACGGAAATCCACGTCACCATCCACAGCGACAATTCGATCTCGATCACCGACAATGGCCGCGGCGTGCCGACCGGCCTGAAAATGGACGACAAGCACGATCCGAAGCGTTCGGCGGCGGAAATCGTCATGACCGAATTGCACGCGGGCGGCAAGTTCGACCAGAACTCGTATAAAGTCTCGGGCGGCCTGCACGGCGTGGGCGTGTCCTGCGTCAATGGCCTGTCGAAACTGCTGAAACTGACCATCCGCCGCGACGGCAAAGTGCATCACATGGAATTCGTGCGCGGCGTGCCGCAGGACCGCCAGATCGTCATGGTCGGCGACATCGCCACCTCGCCGATCAAGGTCATCGGCGAAACGGACAAGCGCGGTACCGACGTGCATTTCTGGGCCGACGAAGAGATTTTCACGCACGTGGAATTCCACTATGAAATACTGGCCAAGCGCATCCGCGAACTGTCCTTCCTGAACAATGGCGTCAACATCAAGCTGTCGGACCAGCGCACGGGCAAGGAAGAAGTGTTTGCCTTCGAAGGCGGCACGCGCGGCTTCGTCGAGTACATCAACAAGGCCAAGTCGGTCTTGCACCCGACCATTTTCCAGGCCACCGGCGAGCGTATGTCGGACCAGGGCACCAATATCTCCGTCGACGTGTCGATGCAGTGGAACGATGCCTACAATGAACAGGTGCTGTGCTTCACGAACAACATCCCGCAACGCGATGGCGGCACCCACCTGACGGGCTTGCGCGCGGCGATGACGCGCGTCATCAACAAGTACATCGATGAACACGAGTTCGCCAAAAAGGCGAAAGTGGAAATCAACGGCGACGACATGCGCGAAGGCCTGACCTGCGTGCTGTCCGTGAAAGTGCCGGAACCGAAGTTCTCGTCGCAGACGAAAGACAAGCTGGTGTCGTCGGAAGTGCGCGGCCCGGTCGAAGAGATCGTCGCCAAGACCCTGGCTGATTACCTGCAAGAAAAACCGAACGATGCCAAGATCATTTGCGGCAAGATCGTCGAAGCGGCGCGCGCGCGCGAAGCGGCCCGCAAGGCCCGCGACCTGACCCGCCGCAAAGGCATCATGGACGGCCTGGGCCTGTCGGCCAAGCTGGCCGACTGCCAGGAAAAAGACCCCGCCCTGTGCGAACTGTACATCGTCGAGGGTGACTCGGCAGGTGGCTCGGCCAAGCAAGGGCGCGACCGCAAGTTCCAGGCCATCTTGCCGCTGCGCGGTAAAGTGCTGAACGTGGAAAAAGCCCGTTTCGAGAAAATGCTGTCGTCGGAGCAGATCACCACGCTGATCGCCACCCTGGGCACCTCGATCGGACCGGACGAATTCAACGTCGAAAAACTGCGCTACCACCGCATCATCATCATGACCGATGCGGACGTCGACGGCGCCCACATCCGTACCCTGCTGCTGACCCTGTTCTACCGCCAGATGCCGCAACTGGTCGAGCGCGGCCACATCTACATCGCGCAACCGCCGCTGTACAAGGTCAAGGCCGGCCGCGACGAGCGCTATCTGAAAGATGACGCCGAAGAAGCCAGCTACATGATGACGGTGGCCCTGAACACGGCCGTACTGGTGCCAAAGGAAGGCGCGGAAGGCATTTCCGGCGACACCCTGGCCGAACTGGTGCGCAAGTTCAACCTGTCGAACAGCATCATGACGCGTCTGACGCGCGTCATCGACCGCGCCGCCCTGACGGCCATCATGACGGGCGTGCAGCTCGACCTGTCGACCCTGGAACTGGCGGAAAAATCGGCGCTGGCCCTGCAAACGGCCATCAACGACAGCGCCGTGAAAGTGCACGTGCGTTCCGACGACCTGTCGGAAAAACACATGCTGCGCATTGAACGCATGTACCACGGCAACGTGAAAGTCAGCGCCATCGACGCCGACTTCGTGCAAGGCCCGGATTACGCCGTGCTGAGCAACGGCGCCGCCACCTTCGAAGGCTTGATCTGCGAAGGCGCCTTCGTGCGCCGCGGCGAAGGCGAGCGCATGAAGGAAATCGCCGTGGTCGACTTCCACCAGGCCATGCAATGGCTGCGCGACGAAGCCGAACGCACCGTCTCGAAACAGCGCTATAAAGGGCTGGGCGAAATGAACCCGGATCAGCTGTGGGAAACCACGATGGACCCGACCGTGCGCCGCTTGTTGAAGGTGCAGATCGAAGACGCGATTGCGGCGGACCAGATCTTCACGACACTGATGGGCGACGACGTGGAACCACGCCGCAACTTCATCGAAGCGAATGCACTGCGCGCGGGCAATATCGACGTGTAAACCAGCGTCATTGCTGACAGCATGTCCCCAGGCGGCCCCCTTGCAGGGCCGCTTTTTTATGCGCCTCAGGGCGACAGCTGGCGATCGCCGCAGCGCCAGGCCGCCTTGTCATCGTTGCCGGGGGGGGGAGAAGAGTCGCGCATTGACGACCAGGCCGGTCACCGGCTTGTGGAGGAAGCAGCGCATGATGGCGTTGGCAAGCACTTGATCAGCGAGGTGCTGGTGCTGACGCAGCCATGATGCCGCGCCTATTCTCCCTGCTTGCCAGCGGTTTTGGCGAGCCGCTGTGGCGGCGGCAGGACAGCGGCCGCGCCTTTCCACACGCAAGTTACCATTTCCACCAGGAAAGTATTACACTAGTTCCTGAGCGCAACTAATTCGCGCGCATGCCATGCCGACGCTTGCCGCCGGCAGGCACCCCTGCCGCAAGGCCTGTTGTCTGTCTGGACGAATGCAATGTTCACTTCGCGCAACCTGTCTCCTGCCTTGTATTACCTGTTCTTTTCAGGAGAACCGGCGCAGCAGCAGCGCTTTTTCAAGGAACTGCATTTCATTTCGATAGCGATCCTGACGTTTGGCCTGGCTTGCTGGCTGGTCACGTTCAGCCTGACTGTGCCGCGCGCTTCGCTCGACCATGCACAGGCAGCGCTGGGCGTGACGGGCATGCTGGTCGGGCTGGTGCTGACCGTGTATGCCAGGTCGCTGCAGGCGATCATCGCCAGCGGCACCATCAGCGTGCTGTTCATTGCATTCAGCTTTCGCGTGCTGATGCTGGGCACGCAAGACCCCGCTTTCTGGGTGTTGCCGCTGGGCGTGATGATCACCCTGACGACGGCGCCCATCTTCAGCGGCATCGCGTATTACCTGGGCGTGTCGCTGGGCGTGTGGGCCATCCTGGGATTGGGGCAGTTTCCCGTGCATGCAGGCCAGGCCGACCAGCATTGGCCCGTGCTGGCCGTCACCATCAGCGTGATCATCGGCCTGGCGCTGAATATCTATTTTCTAGTCTTGCGCATTCACAATTATCGGGCCCAGCGCGATCTGGCGACGATGGCCTACAAGGATGGCTTGACTGGACTCAACAATCGCCGCATGTTCACGCAAAGCGCGCGCGCCCTGCAGCGGCCCGGGCTGGCAACCGCGTATTTCCTGATGATCGATATCGATGACTTCAAGAAAATCAACGACGTGCACGGCCACGATGTGGGTGATGAAGTATTGAAAAAAATCGCCGGCGTGATCGCGGCACTGGCCGGTGAGCACCTGTGCGGCCGGCTGGGTGGTGAAGAGTTCGCCGTCATCTATCAGGGCGAAAAAACCGCGGCCTGCGCCTTTGCCGCCCAGCTGGTCGATGCTGTCGAGGCAGCCTTCGTGCCGGAACGCAAAGTGTCCGTCAGTATCGGCATCGCGGAACTGGTCAAGGAAGCGGATTTGTCACACAGCTACCGGCGCGCCGATGAATCGCTGTACCTGGCCAAGAAGAACGGCAAGAACCGTTACGTGCTCAACGCTGCTTGAGAAAACGCCATTTCTTCACAGAATGCTAAGATCGCGGCCCGCGCGTGCCGGCATCCGGACCGGCATGGCGCCTCGACAAGGATCGCCATTGCATACCCCCATCCGTTCCATATTGTCCCTGCTGTCGCTATGCGCGATCCTGGGCGCGCCCCTGCATGCGCAAACGCTCGATGACGCCGCCTTCGCGGCTGCCACCGTGCCCGTGCCCTCGCCCCCGCTGGCCCTGAGCGCGCATCCGGAGATCCGCGCCGACATCTTCAAGCTGCTCGGCTATGCGCACGGCAGCTATACGCAGGGCAATGCCCTGATCGCGCGCCAGGTGCTCGACAGCATGCGTTCACCCGATCACATCACGCGCACCATGCTGCCCGACGGACGCTCGGTGCTGGCCTCCATCGATGCCGGCACGCACGGTGCATGGCGCGCCGCCATGCTGTTCGACCCGCAACGCAAGCTGTTGGCACTGGGCCTCGTCAACGGCCATTGCCAGGCCGTCACCAGCGACACCGCCCCAGCCTGCCTGCCGTCCACACACGCCGTGCTGACCCTGTTCCAGCCACCGGACGCGGAAGACGAGACGGCCGCGCCGCTGCTCGTCTGGGCGCGGCAGTTGCCGGCCATGCTGGCACAGGCTGCGCAGGAACAGCGGCAAAGCATTGCCGCTGTGGAATACGTCACGACCCGCCCCGGCCAGCCCGGCTGGCAGCCGCGCGACATACCGCCCGGTTTTCCCGTCAGCCTGCTGCACCTGCTGCTGCCAGCGGCCGAGTTGAACGGCAGTGCCAGCGATGGCAAGATCATCCACCCCGCACGCCTGGCGGGGTTGCCGATGTATACGCCAGCGCAAGCGGCCGAGGCCGGTGGCGAGCCTCTGCCCGACGCTGCCGTCACCCTGCGCAGCTATGCCGATTTTCACTGGGTGCTCAATACCTACGCCAAGCTGGCCAAGGACGCGCAAGTGAAGGGGCATGAGGACAAAGTGGTCTTCAGCGGGCGCGATACCAGCGGACGCTACACAGTTACCTTGCGCGAGCCGGACAAGAAAATGGCGTGTTCATCACCGTGGCCAGCTGGCTGGATAAGTAGGCAACAGACGGCGCGGACAGGGGAAAGCATTGCCATCGCGCACAGGAACATGGCATTTTGGCATTTTGGCATTTTGCGGTATGATTTCCGATCGTGCGGCGCTGCCCGGTCCCTGCCTTGCCCACCCCTTCCCTCAAGCAAAACCACGCTTGACTAGCATTCTGTCCTAAGGAACTCCTATGTTCGGTTTTAACTTGCGCGTCGCCAAGATGGTGTGGACGGCCTTCCTGATCGTCTTCCTGCTGTTCCTCACATATCAAGTCTCGTCGACCCTGATCGTGGTGGTGTTTGCGATTTTCTTCAGCTATCTCGTGTATCCCCTGATCGAGCTGCTGGAACGCCATGGCCCGAAGCGCTTGCCGCGCACGGCCGCCATCGGCATCGTGTTTCTGGTGGTGGTGCTGCTGGTTGCCATCCTGGGTTCGATCTTTGGCGCGCGCATCGAAGAGGAAGCAACCAAGCTCAGCGCGCAATTGCCGACCCTGCTGAAAGGCAATAATTTTGCCGAGCGCATTCCGCTGCCAGAATTCATGGAGCCATTGCGCGCGCGTATTTTGTCTTTCATGCAGGAACAGCTGAGCAGCGGCACGGGCCAAGCCATGCCGCTGGCGAAGGAAATCAGCCTGGGCGTGATGCACGCGGCCAGCAACCTGATCTATCTGGTGCTGGTGCCGGTGCTGAGCTTTTTGCTGATCAAGGAAGGTCCGGACATGCGCGACGGCTTGCTATCCCTGCTGAACCGTCCGAACAAGAAACTCTGGGGCGCCATCATCGACGACCTCGACATCCTGCTGTCGCGCTATGTGCGCGCCCTGCTGCTGTTGTCGATCGCCACCTTTGTGTCCTACAGCATCGCCTTTTCCCTGATGGGCGTGCCCTACGGCCTGCTGCTGGCTGGTGCCGCCGCCCTGCTGGAGTTCATCCCGTTTGCCGGCCCGCTGGCAGCCGCCATCATCGCCGTGGTGGTGGCCGGCTTCAGCGGCTTCGACCACGTCTTCTGGCTGATCGGCTTTATCGCCGCCTACCGCTTGTTCCAGGATTACGTCGTCAACCCGTACTTGATGAGCGAAGGCGTGGAAGTGAGCCCGCTGATGGTGATCGTCGGCTTGCTGGCCGGCGATCAGCTCGGCGGCGTGGTGGGCATCTTCCTGTCCGTGCCCGTGATGGCGGCCATCAAGATCGTCTTCGTGCGCGCCCGCGCGGCATTGCAGGCGCGTCACGATGCTTTGGAGAAAGCGGAACAGGCGGCGGAAGAAGCGCGCGCCCAGGCCCTGGCCGAGGCAGCGCGCTTACAGGAAGAGGGCAGCAAGGTGGCCCTGGACGCGCCGTAACTTAAAACTCTTCCCACTCGCCGCTATTGTCAGCCATCGGTTTGGCTGGGCGCGGCTTGGCGGCGGCAGGTGCAGCGGCAACACGGGCCGTCGCCAGGCGCGGCGCCGGGCGTTTCAAGGCGCTGTTAGCGGCGGCGACGACAGGCTTGCGCAAGGCAGGCTTGGCCGGTGCCGGGCCGCTGTGGGCGGCATCGAGCTTGAAGATGCTGACCATTTCGGCCAGCGCCGCCGCCTGTTCCTGCATCGATTCCGAGGCGGCTGCCGCTTCTTCCACCAGTGCCGCGTTTTGCTGCGTCACGGTATCCATTTCCGCCACGGCTTGATTGATCTGGCCGATGCCCAATTCCTGCTCGCGGCCGGCGGCACTGATTTCACCCATGATGTCGGTGACGCGGCGGATGCTGGAAACGATCTCGTCCATCGTCGTGCCCGTCTGGCTGACCAGCTCGCTACCGGCACCCACGTTCCGCACCGACGCTTCGATGAGCACCTTGATATCCTTGGCGGCGCTGGCAGAGCGGTGCGCCAGGTTGCGCACTTCCGTGGCAACAACGGCAAAGCCACGGCCCTGCTCGCCCGCGCGCGCCGCTTCCACGGCCGCGTTCAAGGCCAGGATATTCGTCTGGAATGCGATGCCATCGATGACGCCGATGATGTCGGCAATCTTTTTCGACGATTCGCTGATGGTGCCCATGGTATCGACCACTTGCGCCACCAGCGCGCCGCCCTTGACGGCCACGTCCGAAGCGGAGACGGCCAGCTGGTTGGCCTGGCGCGCATTGTCGGAATTCTGCTTGACGGTCGAAGTCAGTTCTTCCAGCGACGAGGCGGTTTCTTCCAGGCTCGACGCCTGCTGTTCCGTGCGGCTCGACAGGTCCAGGTTGCCGGAGGCAATTTCATTGCTGGCCGTGGCGATGGCGCCGCTGCCGTCGCGCACGCCACGCACGGTGGTCGACAGGCGCTCCTGCATTTTCTGCAAGCCCGTCAGCAAGGCACCCATTTCATCGTTGCGCGTGATGACGATGTCGTTGGCCAGGTTGCCGTCGGAAATGGCGCCGAAATGGCGCAGGGCCTGGTCCAGCGGGCCGAAGATGGCGCGCAGCAGCAAAATGCTGGAAATGATGATCAGCAAGCCCCCCACCACGATGCCGGTGATGGCCATCGTCACTTGCGTGCGGTAGCTGGCCTGGCTGTCGGCATACATCCTGGCCGCGCCGCTCACCTGGAACTGCGTCAAGGTTTCCGCTGCCTGGTCGAGCGAGCGATACAGCGGCGTCAGTCCCTTCATCATCAAGCTATCGGCTTGCTCGACATTTCCTTCTCGTAAGGCCTTGCTCATGAGCAGCACGCCATTGTTGATGTAATCGCTGCGCTTCTTGTCCATATCGTCGGACAGGCGTTTTTCTTCCACGCTTTGCGGCAAGCCCAAATACACTTTCCAGGCCTTGCTCGATGACTCCAGGAATTGCTCGGCACGCGCCAAGGTATCCTTGGCGTCGGCCGCATCGGGATGGACCATCACGCGATCCATGGTGAAGCGGGCGCGGCCCAGGAAAATCTGCGACTCGCCGATGGCTTGCGTCGAAGCCAGCTGGTTGCTGTAGACCTCGTTGAGACTGTTGTTGGCTGATTTCAGCCCGATCATGCTCATGGCGCCCAAGACGGCGATCAGCAAGCCCAGCACACTCATGGTGGCGATCAGGCGCATTCTTATTGTTATGTTCGATAGCATGCAATTTCCTTGGTAGGGCGCAACCATGCCTGCGCTTGCCGACGGAAATCGCGACAAATGCCAGATGGGCGGGTCAATTCTGAATTGTTCAGGACAAAGTTCGGTCGATGGCGCGTTAACAGCGGCTGGGGGGATGGCGGCCCGCGCATATCGTCAGGAGTAAAATACAGGTCAACAGGGTTGAGGTTTCCGGTATTTTTAATTTCCTGACTGCAAGATACAGGGAAAGATTCCTAGTGGCAATATCCAGCATGGATTTTCACGCTTTGTCACAAACAAGTGATGTTTTTTGCGCAGAACTGGCATTCCCTTGCCGCACGCGCACGCGCCGGAATGCCAGCCGTGTTAATAAACGGTTTCTTCGATCAGCTGGCCATCGTCGCGGAAAGATTGAAAACGGCCCGTTTTCTTGCCCATGTCATAACTGCTGATGTGCTTCAGCATGCCATTCTGAAAATGCTCGATATTGACGCCGTGCGGCACGCCCTTGTGCCAGTTGCGGTGAAATTGCGGTACGTCGCCATCCGGATAAAACAGGATCTCCTCCCCGTCGCGCTTGCCATTCGCAAACGTCCCCTGGTAACGTCGCTTGCCATCCGGATAGAAGCTTTCCATCGGCCCGTCAAGCTCGCCCAGGCGGTAGTGCTCGATGAGTTCCAACTGGCCATTGGCTGCATATTGTTCCAGCCTGCCATCGGGCTTGCCGTCAACCATCGTCAACACTTGCCAGCCGCCGTCCGGTGTCGCCTTCTTCCACGGCCCCTGCTTCACATCATTGACGTAGTTGCCGCCACCGCCAGGTTCAAGCCACTGGCCCTGCTTCTTGCCATTCACATACTGTCCCCGCCAATGCACGACGTCGCCGACGCGGCGCTCGCTGGGTCCATCCAGCCTGTCCTTGAGGTAGGTATCGAAGCCCTGGTAGTTGCCCTTGCCTTCGTCGCGCCATTCGTCCACGCCAGGGTTCACTTCCCAGCGGCCCGTGCGCTGGCCCCGCTGCATCATGCCCGTCGTCGTTTCCTCGCCGCTTGCATACGTCCATGGCCCTTCAGCCTTGTCGTCGACAAACGCGCCAACCGAGCGGATGGTGAGCGGCTCTTCATAGTGCCACTGTCCCGTGCGCTTGCCCTGTGCATACTGGCCGCGGGCAAACACGCTGCCCCTGCAGCAATTCACCTCGTACTCGATGAACAGCCCGTCCTGGCTGGCGGCAAAGCGCTGCGGTTGCGTTTCCCAGGTGATCCACTTGATGTGATAACTGGGCACACGACCGCCTTCCCAACCCTTGCCCAGCAAATAAGTCACCGTAAGGAAATGGCCATCGTTTTCCTGGAAAGTTTTTTTATAGGCAAATGCCGGCGCATCCTCCGGCTTGCCAGGCAGTAAGTCACCGTCGATATTGAAATAGCCGACCAGGCTGCCATGGCCATGCTCGATGGCATCGAAGTCGGCGATGCCCGTGCGCGCATAATCGATGCTGTAATCGATCAGTTGCAGCGACGCCAGCGCGGCGCGCACCTTTGCCTCGTCCATGCTGCTTGCGCCGCGCACGATGGCGTCCAGGGTCGGCTGCAGGGCGGCGACCTTGACCATGCGGCCGCCGCCGCGCTCGTAGCGGTAGGCATGCAAGCCATAGGCCGTCCCATTGCGGCTGAGCACGAAGGTGGTTTCTCCTTCGCTGTCGAGGTCGGCATGAAATACGGCAGCAATGCTGGCCTTGCCATACGTGTCCAGGTTCATGCGCTTGCCGCTGTCCCCGTTGCACTGGCAATAGTAACCGTTGACTTCGCCGTTTTCCCGCAAGAAGGCCAGTACCACACCGCCATCGCGGCGCTCGACGGCGCTGGCATAGGCCATGGCCTTGCCTTCATAAAAGCGCGCTGCCGCCTGCGCTGGCGCCACACTTCCCAGCGCCAGCAGCACCGCCAGCGTGTTCTTTAAAATTGAGTGCCGCATGCCAACTCCACTGCCCAAAACCGCCATTATGCATGGCCATTCAGGCAAGCCCGGATACGCTTGCGCGCCGGCCAAACAGGGGCCGCTGTACCGTTTGCGCCAGCAGCACGCCCAGCAGTGAGATGCCGCCGCCGATCAGGTGATACGCATGCATGCTTTCGTGCAGCCAGACGATAGCCAGCAAGGCCGTCAATATCGGCAGCAAGTTGACATAGATGCTGCAGCGGTTCGGCCCCAGCAGCTTTACCCCTTCGATCCACAGGTAGGACAGGACGATGGACGAACCGATGCCCGCATAGCCGATCAGGGGCAAGGTCGTGGCATCGAGCCGGGCGCTGCCGGCCGGCAGCAGCAGGAAAAACGGCAGCATGCAGGCCAGCGCCGCCAGGGCCTGGCAATAGATGGCTTGCCAGGCGGGAATGGACAGACGCCAGCGGCGCAGCAGCACGCCGTACAGGGCAAAGCTCAGGCAGGCCAGCAGCATCAGCGCGTCGCCCGCATGCACGCCTTGATGCAGCAGCGCCAGCACGTCGCCGCGTCCCACCAGGTACAGCAAGCCGCCAAACGACAGCACGCCGCCGGCCGCCATGCCCACCGTCAGGCGTTCGCCCAGCAGCAGCACGCTGAGGATCGCCGTCATCAAGGGCGCCAGCGCCGTGACGATGGCCATGTTGGTTGCCGTGGTCGATTCCGCAGCGCGGTAGGACAGGCTCTGGAACAAGGCCATGGACATCAGGCCGCACAGGGCCAGCTGCCACCACTGGCGGCGGATGGCGGCACGGTTGCGCCACAGGGGCCGGGCGATAAATGGCGTCATCACCAGCAAGACCAGCACCAGGCGGTAAAAGGTGATGGCCGTGGGGGCGATGCTGGACGCGGCCAGCTTGGATACGACAACGTTGCCGGCCCACAGCAGCATGGCCAGAAACGGATACAGATAGGCGCGCACAGGCATGCGTAGCTCCATAGATTATTGCGGGAAACCATCATGCCGCAGGCACGCCGCGCTTTCTCGCGCTAAGATGTCCGAACCTATTCCAAAACTGACGCTTATTCACATGGATTGCTCCAGCCCCGCCTTCCAGGAACTGTTGCCCGTCACGGCGCGCGCCATGGCGCTGGCCGTTGACTATGCGCATGGCCACGTGATTTCCGCGCACTGCCACACGCATGCCCAGTTGCTGTATGCCATCGAAGGCGTGATGACCATCGAGACGCAGGGCGGGCGCTGGGTGGTGCCGCCCACGCGCGGCGTGTGGCTGCAGGCGGGCGTGGCGCACCAGGTGCGCATGAGCGGCGCCGTGAAAATGCGCACGGTGTTCGTCAACTGCGCCAACTCGCCCTTGCTGCCAAGCCACAGTTGCGTGCTCGACATCAGTCCCCTGCTGCGCCAGCTGATCGTCGCGGCCGTGGATATCGCGCCCGACTTTACAGAAGGCAGCCGCGACTGGCATCTGCTGCAACTGCTGCTGCATGAACTCGACAGCCTGCCCGTGCTGCCCTTGTATCTGCCCTTGCCTGCGGACAAGCGCCTGCGCGGCATCTGCGCCCAGCTGATGGCGCAACCGGGAGAACAGCTGACGGTGGCGCACTGGGCGCAGGAACTGGCGATCACCGAGCGCAGTCTGCACCGCCTGTTCCAGAAACAGACGGGCATGCGCTTTGGCCAGTGGCGCCAGCAGGCGCGATTGCTGCGGGCGCTGGAGCAATTGGCGCGCGGCGACAAGGTCATCGACGTGGCCATGGACAACGGCTACACGAGCCAGAGCGCCTTCACCGCCATGTTCAGGAAACACTTCGGCACCACACCGACGGCGTTTTACCAGGCAAAAGTCATCGCGGCGTAAAAAAAATGCTGCTATGCATCAATAATCATGGGCGATAGTCGCCGCTCTTGTTATCATCGCAAGCCTTATCGCACCGCGCCCATCCTGGCGGCGGTGTTGACCTCATCTCCACACCACCATGACACAGAATTTCTTCCAGACTTTTATCCTGCTCTTGCTCGTCACTGATCCATTTGGCAACGTTTCCCTGTTCGTCAATGCCCTGAAGCGTGTCCCCATCGAGCGGCGCTGGAAAGTCGTGGTGCGCGAGTGCCTGATCGCCTTCGGCATCTTGCTCATATTCATGTTCTTTGGCCGGCATTTCCTGAACGCCTTGCATCTGTCGGAAATCGCACTGCGCATCGGCGGCGGCGTGATCCTGTTCCTGATCGCCATGCGCATGGTGTTTCCGCAACCAAATGCCGGCAATAGCGACCATGAGATGGGCGGCGAGCCGTTCATCGTGCCGCTGGCCATCCCCGCGCTGGCCGGCCCGTCGGCGCTGGCGACCGTGCTGCTGTTTTCCTCGCATGAAATGAACGAAGTCATTGCCCACGTGGCAGGCTTGACGGCCGTGGCAGTCGTCTGGCTGGCCGTCTTCCTGTGCGCCGAACGCTTGCAGCGGGCGCTGGGGCCGCGGGTCATGACGGCCTTCGAGCGCCTGATGGGCTTGATCCTGACGGCAATGGCCATCGAAATGCTGCTGGCCGGCATACGCGCGTTCCTGAAGTCCGTTTAATATAAAACACGCATACACTGCAGGAATCAGCATGAGCCGTTGCGCCCACATTTGCCTGATGGCCGATTACAACCAGTGGATGAATGCGAAGGTGTACGCGGCGGCCGCCAGCCTGCCGCCGGAAGAACTGCAACGCGAGCGGGGCGCTTTTTTCGGCTCCCTGCTGGGCACCCTGAACCACGTGATGGTGGGCGATACCTTGTGGCTGCAGCGCTATGCGAAGCATCCGGCCGGCTTTCCCCTGCTCGATCCCATCCGCGCCATCACGCCGCCCGCCTCGCTCACCCACCCGCTGTTCGCGGCCGAAGACTTTGCCGCCATGCGCGCGCACCGGCAATGGCTGGACCAGCTCATCATCGACTGGGCCGCCGCCATCACGGAAGCCGACCTCGAGCACCTGCTCGACTACCGCAACAGCAAGGGCCCGAACCGGCGCGCATTTTTCAGCCTGCTCATGCATTTCTTCAACCACCAGACGCATCATCGTGGCCAGGCCAGCACCCTGCTGTCGCAAGCGGGCGTGGACCTCGGCGACACGGATCTACTGTTTCGCATCCCCAACCATATCGAGCACTGAGGGCTGGCGGTACAGCCACGCCTTGAGCGCGATGACGGCCAGCGCCAGCGCCACCAGCAGCGCGCCGCAGGCCAGCCCCTCGGCTTGCCGTCCCTGCTGAACTGTAACAATGTCGATACCTTGCTGCACTTCGCCGAAAGCGGCCTGGGCATTGCAGCCCTGCCCGACTTTGCCGTGCGCGCGGCACTGGCCGCGAACCATTTGCAACCGGTACTGGAAACCCACCGCCAGCACCAGGGCGCCTTTCGCATCCTGTGGCCCAGCAGCCGCCACCTGACGCCAAAACTGCGCGCCTTCATCGATTTCCTGGCTGCCCACGTGTTTCCGGAACACTGAATCCGCATCCAACGTCGCGCTCGTTGTTTCCACACGACAACTTAGTTAAGTTGCTACCAAATTTTTAACTTTTCTCGGACTTGATACAAGTTTTTGTATTGCAGTGCGGAATTTTGAGGAACAATTACAGTCTGGCCGCCTCTACGTATAAACCCGTAGCCCTGGCCTGTCGACGTTTTCCTTCACTTCCGCAACACGAAAGCAATCATGTCACTCACACAATTCAAAATCGGCACCCGGCTCGGGATCGGGTTTGCTGTCGTCCTCGGCCTGCTGGTCGCTGTCTTGCTCGTTGGCCTGTATTCCATGGCACAGCTGAGCGCGCGCACGCACGACATCGTGGCCGACAAGAACGTCAAAATGGCGGCCGCCAATACCATGAGCGACAACGTGCGCACCATTACCCTGGCCATTACCAGCGTGGTCGTGGCGCCGACGGAAGCGCTGGTACAGGCGGAGCTGGCGAAGATCGGCGAAGCGCGCAAGAAATACGGCGCCGCCAAGGAAACCTTGCAAAAGAAAATTGCGACGGACAAGGAAACGGCCTTGATGGCCGAGCTGGACGCCGCCCTGAAGGCGGGTGCGCCGCTGAACAACAAGGTCATCGAGCTGCGCAATGCCGGCCAGACGGAAGAAGCGATCGCCGCGCTGACACAACAGGCGGCACCGAGCCTGAAGCGCGTGCTGACGGCGCTCGACAGCCTGGTCGCGCTGGAAGGCGAACTGGCGGCGCAGGCGGCCAGCGATGCCGAGGCGCTGAGCAGCAGCGCGCGCACCTCCATGATCATCCTGGGCAGCCTGGCCGTGCTGCTGGGCGCCTTCGTGGCGTGGATCATCACGCGCTCGATCACCCGTCCCATCAATGCCGCCGTCGGCGTGGCCGAAACCGTCGCATCGGGCGATTTGTCCTCGCACATCGTGGTCGATTCCAGTGATGAAACGGGCCGCCTTCTGGGTGCATTGAAAGCCATGAACACCAGCCTGCTGGGCGTGGTGGCGCAAGTGCGCCACGGCACGGATGCGATCTCCACAGCATCGAGCGAAATTGCCGCCGGCAACCTCGACCTGTCGTCACGCACGGAAGAGCAAGCCAGCTCGCTGGAAGAAACAGCGTCGGCTATGGAAGAGCTGACCTCGACCGTGAAACAGAATGCGGACAATGCGCGCCAGGCCAACCAGCTGGCGAAAAGCGCGTCCGAAGTGGCCGTGCGCGGCGGCAGCATCGTCTCGCAAGTGGTCGACACCATGGGCACCATCAACGCATCGTCGAAGAAGATCGTCGACATCATCGGCGTCATCGACGGCATCGCCTTCCAGACGAATATCCTGGCCTTGAACGCGGCCGTGGAAGCGGCACGCGCGGGCGAACAGGGCCGTGGCTTCGCCGTCGTCGCCACGGAAGTGCGCAATCTTGCGCAACGATCGGCTGGCGCAGCGAAAGAAATCAAGGAACTGATCGCCGCTTCCGTCGCCAACGTGGACACGGGTTCGCGCCTCGTCAATGAAGCGGGCCAGACCATGGGCGACATCGTCGACAGCATCGTGCGCGTGACCGACATCATGGGCGAGATCACGTCCGCCACGCATGAGCAAACCATCGGCATCGAACAGATCAACATGGCCATTGCCCAGATGGATGAAGTGACGCAACAAAACGCGGCCCTGGTGGAAGAAGCGGCGGCCGCCTCGCAAAGCATGCAGGAGCAGGCGGGCGAACTGGCCCATGTGGTGGGTTTCTTTAAAACCGGCAACCATGTGGCCAGCGTTTCAAAGCTGAGCCCCGTGCGCAAGGCACCGGCAGCGGCGGCAACCATCGCGCGCCCCGCAGCCCGCCCGGCGCCAGCGCGCAAGGCCGTGGCAGCCGCGCCGGCACGCCGCGACAATGCCGCCGCCGAAAGCGAATGGGAAGAGTTTTAACGAATAGCAACATCCTTCCCATGGGAAAGCCAGGCAGGAAGTTGCTGCCTGGCTTTTTTTCGTCCATGCGCCGCCCTTTTTTTGCGGCAAAGCGCGCGCAATAGGCAAAAGTGCAAAACATGCGCCGCGCATACCCTTTACAATCCTCGCTCGCTTTACAAAATATTGGTCATCATGAATCAGGCAGAACAGCAGCGCCTCCTGGCTATCCTGGAGTATTGGCACAAGATCGAATTCTTTATCCCGTTTGACCTGAATCAAATCACGGACGTTGAAGACCCGTCCAGCGTGCGCCTCCTGCACCGTGAACAGCTGGCGCAATTGCCGCCGCAGTTCGCCACGCAGTGGCAGGTGCCCTCCGACCGCGAAATCGACGGCTTTGCATTATTCCTCGGCGTCTTCGACAAGGCGGAAATCAACAAGGCTTGCCCTGCCCCCAGCGGTCCGGAAAGCCTGGCCGAAGCGGAAAAAACAGAGCTGCTGGGACGCTCGTGCTTTGCCCGCATCAATCTGAATGCGCTGGGCGAACCGCAATTTGACCCGGTGTCCGTGTCCACCTTGCCGTGGGCGCTGGGCCGCGCCCGCACGCCGGACTGGTCCGGCCTGAGCCTGGACGCTTTCAGCGACAGCCAGCTGGCCCTGCAAGACCGTTTGCGCAACTTCGCGGCAAGTCGCGTATCACCGCAAATAACGGACGAGGCCGGCAATGTGTCTTCGCCCCTGTCCGGCATGGAGATCGCCGCGCTGGCCGACCTGCTGATGGACTGGGCGAATTTCCGCCCGTCCGGCGCGCAGCCGCTGGCCGTGCTGGAAGTGCGCACGCGCAAGAAACGCGCCGCCGTGGCGGACGCCGATACGCCGGAGTCCAGCCAGAACCGCAGCCTGGATTTTGGCGACGCGGTGGAACCCGCTGTCGATATTCTCAACAGTTTTTACCTGGATGACCTGGAGCAGATCACCCGCGCCTTGCGTGGCGGCAAATTACCCGCGACGGTGGCCGCCTACCTGACGCCGCTGGCGCAGGATGAACGCATCGACCTGTACAGCGCGGCAGGACGCCAGGCGCTGGCCGCCATGCTCAATCCGGCCAACATGCACCGCGGCCACTGGCTGGAAGACGCCAGCTACGCCATGAGCCTGATGCAGCAGTTCGCCATCCACGGCGCACGCACGGGCTTGCACGAGCGGGGCATCTTTTCCGTCAACGGCCCGCCGGGCACGGGCAAGACCACCTTGCTGCGCGAATTGTTCGCCGACAACATCGTGCGCCGCGCCAGCGTGCTGTCCTGCCTGGACCGCGCCGGCGATGCCTTCATCGGCAAGGTGGCCGTGGCCTTCGAAGGCGTGCGCGACCCGATCACCATCGCGCGCCTGCGCCCGGAACTGACGGGCTTTGAAATGGTCGTCGCCTCGTCGAACAACGCGGCGGTGGAAAATATTTCCGGCGACCTGCCGAAACCGAAACAGCTGGGCAAGGAATGGGCGCGCACGCGCTATTTTGAAAGCGTGGCGCGCCGGGTGGTGGCCGATGGGAATGGCGCCAACCGCGCCCTGGGCGAGGCGGAAGCGCCGTGGGGCTTGATGTCCTGTGCGCTGGGCAACAGCGCCAACCGCCGCCGCTTCGTCAGCAATTTCTATGACGACGACTGGGATAAAACGACGCCTCGCAAGACGCCGAACACGCAGAATATCCGCCAGTGGCTGGCCAGCTACCAGGGCGTCAGCTTCGCCCAGGCGGCGCGCGAATTCCGCGAAACGGAGCACGTGGTGGAAAAAGCCCTGGCCGAGCACGCCCAGTACGCGGCCCTGTGGCAAGCCGTGGGCACCTGCACGGAAGCAGACTTCATGCAGGCCAGCCAGCAGGCGCTGATTGCTGCCGAGCAGGAAATGGATGCTGCGAATGGCGCCCTGACGGACGCGCTGGCGCAGCAGGACACCCTGCTCGCCAGCAAGAAGGAATTGCTGGAAGAGGAACGCCTGGTGGCGCTGACGCAACCGGGCTTCTTTGCCCGCCTGTTCCGCACGGCACCGGCGCGTGCCTACAAGGACGCCGTCGTCGCCAATGCGGAAGCGCAACGCCAGGCCGCGCGCGACGTGTCCGCCATCAAGCTGCTGCTGAAAGGCGAGCTGGAGCCGCGCTGCGAACGCGCCCGCAACAGCCTGCACATCGCCCTGCGCACGGCGCAATCGCGCCAGCGCGAATGGGATGACAGCACGGAACTGCTGCGCCGCGCGCGCATGCGCTTCCCCACCATCATCGCGCCGGCCACCCTGGACGAGCTGGACGGCGACGCCCTGCAAATTGGCGGCCTGTGGCATGAACCGGCCCTGGCGCGCCTGCGCTCGCGCCTGTTCGCCAAGGCCCTGGCCCTGCATGAAGCGTGGCTGGCGGAAGTGGCAAAGAAAGGCGGCCCCGGCTTTGGCGGCAACTTGCTGGCCGTCTCCAAATTACTGAAGAACAAGCGCGCCTACGATCAGTCGCACATCGCCATGGTCTGGCACAGCCTGTTCATGGTCGTGCCGGTCGTGTCGACCACGTTTGCCTCGTTCGCGCGCCAGTTCCAGGGCATGGGTCCTGAATCGCTGGGCTGGCTGTTCATCGATGAGGCGGGCCAGGCCGTGCCGCAGGCGGCACTGGGCAGCCTGTGGCGCGCCAAGCGCGCTGTCGTCGTCGGCGACCCGCTGCAGATCGAACCTGTGTTCACCGTGCCCGCGCGCCTGGTGCAAACCTTGTCGGCCCTGTCGCCGCACACGCAGGATGGCAGCTATGCGCCAAGCTCCGTGTCCGTGCAGACCCTGGCGGACAAGGCCAACCGCTATGGCGCAACTGTCGGCGCCAATAGCGCGCAGCCCATGTGGATCGGCAGCCCCCTGCGCGTGCACCGCCGCTGCGTGGAACCGATGTTCTCGCTGGCCAACAGCATCGCCTACGAAGACAAGATGGTCTACGGACTCGCCGACCGCACGCCGCCGGCCAGCGCCCGGGGCCTGACGCGTGGCCCGAGCCGCTGGATCGACGCCGTCGGTGCCGTCAGCTACAAGCAGGTGGTGCCGGTGCAGCTCGATTTCGTGCTGGAAGTGCTGCTCAAGCTGTACCGCCGCGACGGCAAGCTGCCCGAGATGTATGTGATTACCCCCTTCAAGGCCGTGCGCAACGAATTGCGTGCGCGCATCATGGACCTGGACTGGGACCGCCGCCTCGGCTACGGCAAGGCGCCCACGGCACGCGAACTGCGCCAGTGGAGCAGCCAGATGGTGGGCACCGTGCACACCTTCCAGGGCAAGGAGCAAAGCGTGGTGATGCTGGTCCTCGGCGCGGATGAGAGCACGGCGGGCGCCGCGCAGTGGGCAGCCAGTACGCCGAACCTGCTCAACGTGGCCCTGACGCGCGCACAACACTATGTGTACATCGTCGGCAACCCGCTGCTGTGGGGCCAGTTGCCGCATTTCGCCCCCGCGTGCGCGCAGTTGGCGCATACGGGCATGCATGAGTTTTTGGTGGAGATGGGGTAGGTCGGATTAGCGGGAGCCGCCGAGGCTGCAAACGCGTAATCCGACAACATTGTTGGCGGCACTTGTCGGATTACGCGTGGCTTCGCCTCGCTAATCCGACCTACCCTGCGCCGGGAAGGTGAGCGTAAACGTCGTGGCGGCCGCGTCCGACGCCACCGTCGCGCTGCCGCCGTGCAATTGCATGATGGCCGTGACGATGGCCAAGCCTAAGCCGGTGGAGGCGGCCGAATCGCTGCGGGCCGGATCGGCGCGGTAGAAGCGCTCGAACAGGTGCGGCAAATGGCGCGCGGGGATGGCGGGGCCGAGGTTGCTCACGCTCAATTCCACGCCCTCATTCGTCGCATGCGAACGCAACAAAATCGTGCTGCCCGGCGCCGCGTGGCGGATGGCGTTCGACAACAAATTGCCCAAGGCGCGGCGCAGCAGTTGCGGCTCGGCAGTGACCGTGCCGCTGCCGTGGCAAGCCAGCGCCAGCTCGCGCTCTTCGGCCAAGCCTTCAAAGAAATCGGCCAGCCGCAAAAACTCGTCCTGCACCGGCAAGACCTGCTTGACGAGCACCATTTCATCCTGCTGGGCGCGCGCCAGAAACAGCATGCTGTCGATCATGCGCGACAGCCGTTCCAGCTCTTCCACATTCGACGACACCAGCTGTTCATACTCGTGCGCGCTGCGCGGGCGAGCCAGCATGACCTGGCTTTGTCCCAGCAGATTGGTAACGGGCGTGCGGAATTCATGCGCCAGGTCGGCGGAAAATTGCGACAGCCGCGCATAGCCTTCCTGCAGCCGCGCCAGCATGGCGTTCAGGGCGTGTATCAGCGGCAGCAATTCCGTCGGCGCATCGCGCGCCTCCAGTTGCTGTCCCAGCTTGCCGGGCCGCACCAGGGCAGCATGCGCGGCGATATTGCGCAGCGGCCGCAGGCCGCGCAGCAGCATCAAGCTCGCCAGCAGGGCGGCCACCAGCGCACTGACAGCAACGGACACGACAATCTGCCAGCGGTAGGCGGCAAACATGGCCGTGCGGTCGCCATATACGCGGGCCACGGAAATATCAGCCATCTGCGCCGGGTCGCCGATGCGCGCGCTGGCCGCCACGACCCTGGCCGGATAACCGTCGCGGCTGGTCCAGCTGACAATGTCGCTGTTTGTCACGGGCGCATCGACGGCCACGGGCACAGGATGCGCCACCATCTCGCCGTTCGGATTGACATCGATCAAGCGCGTGCCATCGGCACGCACGATGCGCACGAGTGAATTCTCCTGGCCGCTCATGGTGTCGCGGAAATACTGGGGCCGCTCGCGGATGATATCGAGGGTGCCGGCATTACCCAGCAGCTGCTGGATCTGCCGCAACTTACCCAGCAACAAAATGTCATCGCGGCGCTCAATTTCCGCCACGAACGAGCGGTACAAATGCATGCCCAGCCCGGCCGAGACAAGGGCCACGATCAGCACGAACACGAGCGTGACGCGCAGGGTCAGCGAACGGCGAAGCTGCGCCAGCTTCATGCAGGTGCCCCCGTGTCAGGCACAACGGGCGCGGCCGGCGCGCGCAATTCGCAGACATAGCCCATGCCGCGCAAGGTGTGGATCAGCTTGGGCTCGAAAGGGTCATCGAGCTTGCTGCGCAGGCGGCGGATGGCGGCGTCGATGACGTTGGTGTCGCTCTCGAAATTGATGTCCCACACTTGCGAGGCGATGATGGAGCGCGACAGCACTTCGCCCTGGCGCCTCGCCAATAAATGCAGCAAGCCGAACTCCTTCGCCGTCAAGGTGATGCGCTGGCCTTGGCGGCTGACCTTGCGTTTCATGACGTCGATTTCCATGTCGCCGATGCGAATCACGTCGTCCTCGCGCGGCGGCCCGCGCCGCAACAGCGTGCGGATGCGCGCCACCAGTTCGGCAAAGGCGAAAGGTTTCACCAGGTAATCGTCGGCGCCCAGCTCCAGGCCCTTGACGCGGTCCTGCACCTCGTCGCGCGCCGTGAGAAAGATCACGGGCACGTCGGCGCCGCCGGGCAACAGGCGCAGAGCGCGCAGCACTTGCCAGCCATCCATGATGGGCAGCATGACGTCAAGCACGATCAAGTCCGGCGTGTCCGTGCTGGCCATGTGCAGGCCGTCGCGGCCATTGCGCGCCAGGCTCACCGTAAAGCCGGACTCGGCCAGGCCGCGCAACAGGTAGTCACCCGTCTTCGGTTCGTCTTCGATTACCAGGATGCGCATGGGTGGGAGCTTTCTTGTTGGAAGTTAAACCATTCTACGCCGCAGGCACGGTGCCGCGGATGATAAAAATGTCATGCGGCCATCATCTTCTCGTAGGGCAAGACTGGCCATACTGGCGTCACTTGATTCTCTGGATGCCACATGAAAGCCCTACTTTTCGGTACTACCCTGCTGTGCCTGCTGGCCAGCCCGGCCCAAGCCCAGTTGCGCAAGGTCAATGACATTTCGCTGGCGGCAGCCAGCAAACTGGCTGATACGGCCATGGCCGCCTGCCAGGCGCAAGGCCGGCATATCGTCGTCACCGTGCTCGACCGAGGCGGCAATATCGTGGCCGTGCAGCGCGCCGATGGCGTGGGTCCGCACAACACGGATGCGAGCCGGCGCAAGGCCTACACGGCCCTGTCGACGAAGAACGATACCCAGGCGCTGGCCGTGGCCGCGCGTGACAATCCCGACATGGCCAATTTGACCACCGTGCCGGAACTGCTGCTGCTGGGCGGCGGCCTGCCCTTGCGCGCCAAGGGAGACATCGTCGGCGCCATCGGCGTGGCCGGCGGCGGCGGCGCGCAGCAAGACCGCGCCTGCGCCCTGGCCGCCCTGGCCGCCATTCCTGAACTCGATTCCCCTACCCTGTAAAGAAAGACACGACAATGACCACACTGAAACAAATCACCGCCGCCCTGGCCTTCGCCAGCCTCTCCAGCCTGGCCCTGGCCGCCAATCCCTTGAGCGTGCATATCCTCGACCTGCAAAGTGGCCAGCCAACGGCCGGCGTGACGGTAACCCTGGAGCAAAAGCAGGGCAAGGGGCAGGACAATGACTGGAAACAACTGGCCAGCGGCGTGACGAATGCGCAGGGGCGCATCACGGAAATGTATCCGGCGAATACACCCATGCAGGCGGGCGACTACCGCATCGTGTTTAAAACAGGCGAACACTATGCACGGCTGAAACAGGAAACGTTTTTCCCGGAAATCCCCGTGCAGTTTCACGTGGAAAAGACTGACCAGCATTACCACATTCCGCTGCTGCTCAGCCCTTTCGGCTTTTCAACATATCGCGGCAACTGACCGTTGATCAGGCTACCGTCTTCGCCGTCTGCCCGAACAGCACGCTTTTCGCGTCGCCGCTGACGGTCGGCTGCACATTGATTTCGGCTGCGCGTGCATACGCACGCACGGTGGCGGGGCGCGCGGCGATGGCCGCGAACCAGCGCGCCAGATGCGGGAAATCTTCCAGCTTCTGGCGCTGGCGCTGGTGCGGCACGATCCACGGATAGATCGCCATGTCGGCGATGGAATACGTGTCGCCGGCAACGAATTGACGGTCGGCCAGGCGCTTGTTCAGCACGCCATACAGGCGGTTCGTTTCGTTGACGTAGCGCGTGATGGCGTAATCGATCGGTTCGGGCGCGTATTGCACGAAATGGTGGTTTTGCCCGGCCATCGGACCCAGGCCGCCCATTTGCCAGAACAGCCATTGCATGACTTCGGCGCGCCCGCGCACATCGGCCGGCAGGAATTGCCCGCTTTTCTCGGCCAGGTACTGCAGAATCGCTCCTGACTCGAACAGGGGCAAGGGTGCGCCGCCATCAGCCGGCGCCTGGTCGACGATGGCGGGGATACGGTTGTTCGGCGCGATGGCGAGAAACTCGGGCTTAAACTGGTCGCCCTTGCCGATATGCACGGGAATGATGTTGTAGGGGATGCCCGCTTCTTCCAGGAACATCGTCACTTTGTGCCCGTTGGGCGTGGTCCAGTAATACAGGTCGATCATCGTGGTCTTTCCAGCTGAATAGGGAGGGCGGGCGGCGCGCGTGGATATTGTCGCGCCGCAACTGGTGTGCATGGATATAATGCCACGTCAGCGAAAAACAAGATGGCGCGCAGGCAGGGTAAGCACCCGCTAGCGCTCTCACGCAGGCATTCCGACATTTCCAAGCACAATCCAGAGCACAAACCAAGAAAGCCGACCATGCGCAAACTCCTGATCGTCATGCTGTCCGTCCTGCTGTCAGGCTGTGTCCAGGACTTCGCCATCTATATGTTCGACGGCCAGGATCATTCCCTGACCGTGCGCCGCCAGCAACGTTATTTTTGGCAAGATACCGTGGAAGTGCAGCTGATGGCCACCAATCTGCCGCAATGCCAGCGCCTGCACAGCCTGTCGACGGATGCGCCGGCCGACATCACGGTCGAGCTGTTTGCCGCTGGCGATGGCATCTGGAATATCCGCATGGGCAAGCAGTTGTGGCAGGCGGAAACGAATACCTGTAATGAGCTGACGGAAATGGAAAACGACCCGAAAGCCGACCTGGGCCAGCCAATCGGGCAATTCGTCGTCGTCGATGACAAGCTGACATTCGAGCCGGCGCCGCCAGCGGCAGCGCCAGCCCAATAGCAAAACCTTAGCGCGCCGCCAGGCTGCGCGCCGGCTTTTTCGCCACGGCGCGCGGCGCGCCAGCCGATGTGGCCGCCAAGCGCGGCGCCGTGCCTGACTCCTGCGCCGACAGTTTGAAGCGCGCCACCAGCTGCGCCAGCACGGCCGCCTGGTCCTGCATGCTCGACGCCGCTGCCGCCGCCTCCTCCACCAGTGCCGCATTTTGCTGCGTCACGCTGTCCATCTCCGTGATCGCCTGGTTGACGTGGCCGATGCCCGTGCTTTGCTCGTGCGAAGCGGCCGTGATGTCGGCCATGATGTCCGTCACGCGCGAAACGCTGGCCACCACCTGGTCCATAGTCGTGCCCGCCTGCGCCACCAGGGTGCTGCCGGCCGCGATGCTGTCGACGGAGGCGCCGATCAGTTCCTTGATTTCCTTCGCCGCGCCCGCGGAACGTTGCGCCAGGTTGCGCACTTCCGATGCCACCACGGCGAAGCCGCGCCCCTGCTCGCCGGCGCGCGCCGCTTCCACGGCCGCGTTCAGGGCCAGGATGTTCGTCTGGAAGGCGATGCCGTCGATCACGCCGATGATGTCGACGATCTTGCGCGACGAGGCGTTGATGGTATCCATGGTGCCAATCACTTGCGCCACCACGGCGCCGCCCTGGCGCGCCACGGCCGAGGCCGATTGTGCCAGCTCGTTGGCTTGCACGGCGTTGCCCGCATTCTGCGTCACGGTCGAGGTCAGTTCCTCCATCGAGGCGGCCGTTTCTTCCAGCGAACTGGCCTGCATTTCCGTGCGTGCCGACAGGTCCATATTGCCGCTGGCAATCTCGCTCGATGCAGTGGCGATCGTCTCGGCGCTATGGCGGATTTCGCTGATCGCATCGACCAGGTTCGTTTGCATGGTTTTCATCGCGTACAGCACGCTATGGCGGTCATTCGCATGCGTGCGCACGACGCCGCTCAAGTCGTTATTGGCGATCTTTTCCGCCACGTCGGCCGCATACTCGGGGTCGCCGCCCAGCGCGTGGCGCAGGCTGCGGTTGATGGCCACGACGACGGCCGCCAGCAAGGCGCACACCAGCAGCAGCACGCCCAGCGAGGTGATCAGCGACTGGCGGAAAGCGGCGTCGATATCGTCCATGTACACGCCCACGACGAGGGTCCAGGCCCACGGCTTGTAGGCGACCACGCGGCTCATCTTCGGTTCGGGATTCTTCTGGCCCGGGCGCGGGAAATAATAGTGGACGAAGCCCTTGCCCGTGTCGCTCTTGCCGACGGCGACGATGTCGCGGTACAGATAAGTGCCGTTGGCATCCTTGAAATCCGACATGTTCTTGCCGTTGGTTTGCGGCGCGGCGGGATTCATCACGACAACGGCGTCAAGATTGATGATGGACAGATAGCCGGTCTCGCCAAAACGCATGCTCTTGATGACGGCCGTGGCCTGCTTTTGCGCCTCTTCCTTCGTCAGGGCACCACTGGCGGCCAGGTCGCCGAACATCTTGACGGCGCCCAGGCCCAGGTCGGCCGCATTGCTCAGGTCGGCGCTGCGCTCCTCGATGCGGATTTTGCGAATTTCCAGGGCGTTGTAGACAAAAATAACGGTGATGCACAACAAGCTGCAAATCAGGGGTATCCATAACTTCTGCTGGAACGTCAATTTCTTCATGTGGCTGTCTCCAACTGTGTGTGCGGCAAAGGGGCAAGTCCGCATCCGGCTCTGCGGCCAGTAATGCGGCGGCGACGGTGCTCTGGCGGCACCGTTCTGACGTCTCCAGCATACGCTCGAACGACCGATATTTACAATGCCGGGAAGCAATGATTTTTGCCCGGTGTTGTTAATGCGTTGCGACAATTGATGAGAATTGATGCTGCATTGCAGTAAAAAAGCCTGCAGATAGGGGGCGGGAAGGCAGGCGGGGCAGCGCGCGTGTGTCAAAATGCGCTCCGGATACACGAAGAATCACGACGAATCACGAAAGCACAGCATGACCAAGAATGAAGCCATGAAACGCATCAACGACCGCCTGGGCAAACCCACCCTGACGGAGAAGAACACGCACTTTGCCAGCGTCGCCAGCTATGGCACGGACGAAGGCTGGTGGCTGAAGATCCCCTTCCTGACTTTCAAGCAGGAATTGCACTTCATCCTCAACAACGAGAAAACGAAAAGCTTCCAGCACCTGAAGATCGGCGCCAACCAGATCCTCAGCCCCGGCATGAAGTTCCGCAGCACGGGCGGCGCCGCCGACGCCTTCATGTCGGCCTCGGCACCGAAGCGCCTGGTCGACTTGCTCGACGGCGGCAGCAAGTACAACTTCACCAAGCATTTCGTCAACGATTATCGCTATTAGGAACACCTGACCAAAGCTGCTGCGCGTCGGTTTTGTCAGGCGCTCTTCATGTCGTTAGTCTTCCCTTGGCGGCAGCCACGCGTGCAGCAAATGCCGGGCGATGTCGAGCGCGTCGTCGCGGCTGCTGCCAAAATGCAGGGGATAGCCCCAGAACTTGCCGAACATCACGGCAAAGGCCTTGCCGGCCAGGCGCTTGGCGGCGCTCGGCTCGACCAGCACCATGCCCTGGATATACGCACGGATGGCTGCCTTGTTGCTCTTCATCCAGAGTGAAGCCCGCTTGCGCTCTTCCTGCGGGTGCGCATGTCCCTCCTCGTCAAAACCTTCCTCGCTGAGAATGACAAAGGCCTGGCGGCGCGCCAGCAGCGCGTCAAACTGGGCAAACAGAATATCGGACTGGACAGGCGCCGCCTCGCGGCGCATCCAGACGAGGGGAAAAGTGGATAGATCAAGTTGCATGATGGTGACTCCTTCGGGGGGGTTGCCGTTCCTCCTCACCTTCATCAGAACACTGGCGGCGGCGGTTGCCGTTGAAGCGGGGCTGCGGATGCACACACGATACCGGTGGCGGCGCTGCGTGTCATTGCATAAAATAGCCACGATATTATTCAATCCAGCCAAAATATTGTCATGCCCCACGCCCTCTTTCCCAGCCTGCTGACGGTCCACCTGGGCCTGGACGACGACGCCTCCATCCTCGATTTCGACGTCGATGGCGTGCTGCGTCCCTTGCTGGCCGTGGGCCTGGCCAGCGTGCCCGAGGATGCGGAGCAGGCGCCGCACCAGCACCGCAAGGGGCAGCTGCTGTATGCCACGCGCGGCGTGATGCATTGCGAGGTGGACAGCGGGGTATGGATCGTGCCGCCCCAATGCGCCGTGTGGATACCGGGCGGCCTGATGCATGCGGCGCAGGGCGTGGGCGAGGCGCAGTGTTATTGCCTGTTTGTCGAGCCAGCCATGGCGCCCGCCTTGCCTGCCGTTTGCTGCACCCTGGCCATCTCGCCCCTGTTGCGCGAACTCATCGCCAAGGCGGCCAGCTTTCCCACCCTGGCCGCCTTGCATGGCGCGCAGGAACGCCTGGTGGCCACCCTGCTTGATGAATTGGCGGCCGCACCCGTGGAAGACCTGCATTTGCCGATGCCGCGCGATGCGCGCCTGCGCCACCTGGCGGCCCTGCTGCTGGCGCAGCCTGCCGATAAAAGCACCCTGGCCGAATGGGCCAGCCGCATCGGCATGAGCGAACGCAGCATGACCCGCCAGTCATTGGAAGAAATGGGCATGAGCGTGGGCCGCTGGCGCCGGCAATTGCACGTCATCCTTGCCCTGCAGCGCCTGGCCATCGGCCACAGCGTGAAGGCCGTGGCGCTGGAGCTCGGTTATGAAAACACCAGCGGTTTCGTCACCATGTTCCGCAAGGCCACGGGCAAGCCGCCGGCACGCTACCTGGCGGAACGGGAAGCCAGGAAAATATAAGCGCACATAAAAAAGGCGGCATCGCGCCGCCTTCGTCCTGCATTTTCACCGAAAATCAGACTTCGCGTGCCAGCGCCAGGAATTCCGTGCGCAGCGCCAGGTTTGGCTGCATCTCGCCCAGCATGGCCGAGGTGATGGTTTCTTCGCCCGGCGTGCGGATGCCGCGGCTTTCCATGCACAGGTGACGGCAGCGTACGACGACGCCCACCGATTTCGGTTCCAGCACTTCCATCAGCGCGTTGGCGATCTGCATCGTCATGCGTTCCTGCACTTGCAGGCGCTTGGAGAAGCAGTCGACCAGGCGCGTCAGTTTCGACAGGCCGACGATCTTGCCGTTTGGCACGTAGCCGATGGTAGCCTTGCCGAAGAACGGCGCCAGGTGGTGTTCGCAATGGCTGTAGACGGGGATGCCGCGTACGACGATCAGCTCGTTGTACTGTTCCGCACCGTCCTCAAAAGCCTTCAGCAAGTCGACCGGGTCCTGGCCATAGCCGGAAGTCCAGTGTTTCCAGGCTTTCGCCACGCGCGCCGGCGTTTCCAGCAGGCCAGGGCGCTGCGGATCTTCGCCAAAGCTGCTGATCAGCCGGCGCCAGTCGTTTTCGGAGAATTCTTCTTGAGACATGCTACACCACCCTAAAATTTGCAATTGCCGCCAGTATATAGAAAATGTGACAGGCTGCCCCGGCCGGCCTTGCTTTGCCTATGCCAGCGGCGGACGGTGCGCGCGCACCAGCAGCGCCGAAATCGACACGCTGGAACTCGCTTCCGGCCAGTCGTCGCTGGCGCCGAACCAGCGCGCCTCGGCGATCTCGTTCTCATCCAGGCGGATCTCGCCATCGAGATAATCGGCCGTAAACGCGATCATCAGCGAATGGGGAAACGGCCACGACTGGCTCATGAAATACTGCAGATTGTGCACGCGCAAGCCCACTTCTTCCATCACTTCGCGGTGCACGGCTTCCTCGATGGATTCCCCCGCTTCCAGGAAACCGGCCAGCGGACTGAAACGCTGCGACGGCGAGTGCTTGTGCATGGCCAGCAACACCTGGTCGCCCTTGCGGATCAGCACCATCATGGCCGGCGAAATGCGCGGATACGCCAGCATGCCGCAGGCCTCGCACTTGAAGCAGCGCTCGCCCTGCGCGCGCCGCATGGGCGTGGCGCACACGCCGCAATAGCGGTGCGTGCGCGCCCATTCGGCCAGTTGCACGGCACGGCTGGCCAGGCCCAGGAAGCCATCGTCGACGGCATTGAAGAGCGCACGCAGGCTGTGATAGGCCAGGCCCGCATCCGCAGGCAAGGCCTCGTCATCGCTCCAGACCGTCTGGCAATAGCGGCCCTGCCACAGGCCCACGGGCTGGACGCGGCCCGGGTCGCTCACGTCGATACCGAGAGCGGCCACCTGCTCCGGCGCCGGCAGGGCCAGGTCCGCCGTTCGCAGCAGCAGGCGCCCGCGGTGAAAGATAAAGGTCAGGGTGTCGGCGGCGGCGGGCGCAGGTGTGGGCACATCGATCAGGGGCAGGAAAGCGTCGGGAGTGTGGAGCATTGCTTGACGGGAATTTGTAAAGGTTGCTCATCATACTCCCGCTCCACGACGCTTGCGCGCATACCAGCCGCTGGGCCGCAAAGCAAGCATTCATGCGGCGTGACAGTGTTTTTTTCCCGGCACGGCAAAAGCGTTGTGTAAACGAGACTGATAACGATTCTCATTTACGAATGAGCGCCCAATTATTACAATGTCACTCAACCCGTTTCCACCGCCAGCCACTTGCCCGCGTGCGATTGCACCGCCGTGCAGCGCCAGCCAGGAGCCAACCCACGACCCTATCGAAAGAGCAAGATGGCAATCAAGAGCCGCAAACACGCCCCCACCCGTTTCAACCAGCACCTCGGCGCCGCCCTGGCCGTCATGCTGCTGCCCGTCGCCGCCCAGGCGGCGGACCCGGCAGGCCAGAGCGCCGCCGCGTCGCAGCAAACCCTGAACGAAGTCAAGGTCGTGGGTTCCAAGGAAAATGATTTCAAGGCCGAAAAAGCCTCGTCGCCGAAGTACACGGAAGAACTGGTCAACACGCCGCAAACCATCGTCGTGATCAAGAAGGAATTGATCGAACAGCAAGGCGCGCTAACCTTGACGGAAGCGCTGCGCAACACGCCCGGCGTCGGCACCTTCTTTCTCGGTGAAAACGGCAACACCAATACAGGCGACGCCGTCTACATGCGCGGTTTCGATTCGTCCGGCAGCATCTATGTGGATGGCGTGCGCGACGTCGGTTCCATCTCGCGCGACGTCTTCAACATCGAACAGATCGATGTACTGAAGGGCCCGGCGGGCACGGACAGCGGCCGCGGTTCGCCCACCGGTTCGATCAATCTGGTCAGCAAGACGGCGACCATGGAAAACAAATTCAATTCCCTGCTGACGGCCGGCAGCGGCAAGCAGAAGCGCGCCACGGCCGACTGGAACCGCGTCCTCGACAGCGATTCCGGCACGGCGCTGCGCCTGAACCTGATGACGCAGGACAGCGGCAACCCGGCGCGCGATGAAGTCAAGAACAAGCGCTGGGCCTTCGCCCCCACCGTCACCTTCGGCATCGGCAAGCCGACGCGCATCACGGCCAGCTACCTGCACGTGGACCAGGACAACGTGCCGGACGGCGGCGTGCCGACCATTGGCTTGCCTGGCTACTCGACGCCGGATGTCGCCACCAAGGAAAAACCGATCATCCGCAGCTATTTGAACAGCGCCGCCAAGGTCGACCCGAAGAATTTCTACGGTTCCACCTCGGACTACGACAAGGTCAAGGCCGACATGGGCACCTTGCGCATCGACCATGATTTCTCGCCGAATGTACAAATCCAGAATACCACGCGCTACGGCAAGACCAAGCAGGACTACCTGCTGACAGCCTTCATGGGCAACACCGCCAACCTGAATACGGAAACGGACGGAGTGAGACGCGATCCTTCGACCTGGACCCTGGCGCGCTCGCTGCGCACCGTGAAGGACCAGGAAAACACGATCCTGACCAACCAGACCGTGGTCAGCGCGCAATTCGACACGGGCGTGCTGAAGCACTCCCTGGTGGCCGGCGCCGAGTTCACCAGCGAAAAGCAGACCAACTACAGCTATGTGCCAGCCACCCTGGGCACCTTGCCACCTGCCAACCTGTACAACCCGAACCCGCGCGACCCCGTCACCGGCTACAACCCCGTGCGCAGCGGCGCCTTCACGGAAGGCGAAGTCAACACGCAAAGCCTGTATGTGTTCGACACCATCAAGTTCGGCGACAAGTGGCTGTTCAATGGCGGCGTGCGCTTCGACCATTTCAACACCACGTATGACGCCGTCACCCTGCAAACGGCCGTGGCCCAGGGCCAGGTGCAAAAACTGCCGGTCGGCACGCCGATTCCTACCCACCTGACCTTGAGCGACACCTTGGCCAACGGCAAGATCTCGGCCATGTACAAGCCGACGCCGGACAGCAGCGTATATGCCTTGCTGGCCACGTCGAAAGCGCCGCCAGGCGTGAACTTCGCCCTGAGCACGGGCGCCAGCAGCGCGCAAAACCCGAACTACGACCCGCAGGAAACCCTGACCAAGGAAATCGGCACCAAGTGGGACTTCCTGAAACAAAAACTGTCGTTCTCGGCCGCCGTCTACCAGACCACCGTCAAGAATGAAGTGGAGCAAGACCCGGTTGTCCCGACCATCTACTACCAGACCGGCAAGAAGCGCGTGGAAGGCCTGGAACTGGGCGTGGTGGGCGAGATCATGCCTAACTGGCTGGTCAGCGCCGGCTATACCCGCATGAATACCAAGGTCGAATCGGGCAAGGTCGTCACGGCCAGCGGCGTCAACAACCTCAGCTACACACCGAAACAGGCGTTCACCAGCTGGACCTCGTACACGCTGCCGTTCGGCCTGAAGATCGGCGGCGGCGCCCGCTATGTCGGCGAAATGCTGCGCGGCACCGACGGCGCCGTCGGCACCCCGGCCCGCGTCGATGCCTACTGGGTCTTCG
This sequence comes from Janthinobacterium amylolyticum, assembly GCF_051380655.1. NCBI lineage: Bacteria > Pseudomonadati > Pseudomonadota > Betaproteobacteria > Burkholderiales > Oxalobacteraceae > Janthinobacterium > Janthinobacterium amylolyticum. Next base: position 176,033 of record NZ_JBNYXL010000012.1, on the reverse strand, counting down.
ACGCCATGGCAACGTATCCGGTCAACAAGAACCTCGACCTGCAGCTGAACGCCTACAACCTGGCCGACAAGACCTATGTGGCGGCCATCAACAAGTCCGGCTTCCGCTACACGCCTAGCCAGCCCCGTTCGTTCAGCCTGACGGCAAATATCAAGTTCTAACATCAAAAGTACGCGCATTGTGCCACATCGGGCCCCTCTTCGGAGGGGCTTTTTTATTGTCCTGATAATCTTGCCTTTTTCACGCGCCTGCACCCGCCATGACTAGCGTATGAAAAGTCATACAGCGATCGCCTTCCCCGTCCAATATTTCGCGCAGCGCGGCAATCCAACAACATTTTTGAAATTAAATAAGTCTCTTAAATCAATAACTTAAGAAAGTGTCTGTTGAAAAACCATTTCAGGCATATCCTTTGCTATGTACAGGTTTTGCTGCAAATAATCGCCAGCACGCAAGGGCTTGTTTTTGAGAAATATTGACTCCAAGCTTGAGTTGCTAGCAATCAATAATCCGCTCACAGCGGCGCTTCATTTGGAGGAGTCAAAATGAAAAAGAAACGGCCATTAACCCTGTACATCCTGATTGCCATGATTCTCGGCATCGCCGTCGGTTATGGATGCAACACCGCCTTCCCGGATAGCGCAGTCAGCGCGCAAATTGCGAGCAATATCTCCATCGTCACCGACGTCTTCCTGCGCCTGATCAAGATGATCATCGCGCTGCTGGTGTTCTCCACCTTGACGGTCGGCATCGCCCACATGGGCGACGGCAAGACGGCGGGGCGCATCGGCCTGAAAGCCATGTGCTGGTTCGTGCTCGCCTCGCTGGTCTCGCTGGCGCTGGGCATGGTGCTGTCGAACCTGATGCAGCTGGGTACCAACCTGGGCTTGCCATTGCCGGATGTGCATGCGTCGACCAACCTGAAGACAGCTGCCTTTACCTTGAAAGATTTCTTCACGCATCTGGTGCCGAAATCGCCGATCGAGGCCATGGCCAACAATGAAATCCTGCAAGTGCTGGTGTTCTCCATCTTCTTTGGCGGCGCCCTGGCCGGCCTGGGCGAGTCGGGCAAGACCCTGACGGCCGTGGTCGATCAACTGGCACAAGTCATGCTGCGCATCACCGGCACCATCATGAACCTGGCGCCGCTGGCCGTGTTTGCCGCCATGGCGTCCGTCATCACCACCCACGGCCTGGGCGTGCTGGTCACGTTTGCCAAGTTCATGGGCGGTTTCTACGTGGGCCTGCTGTGCCTGTGGGCACTGCTGATCGGCGCCGGCTTCGTCGTCATCGGTCCGCGCATCTTCAAGCTTGTCAGCCTGATCCGCGAACCATTCCTGCTGGCATTCTCGACGGCCAGCTCGGAAGCGGCCTATCCAAAACTGCTGACGGCGCTTGACCAGTTCGGCGTGGACCGCAAGATTTCCAGCTTCGTGCTGCCGATGGGCTACTCCTTCAACCTGGACGGCTCGATGATGTACTGCACCTTTGCCGTGCTGTTCATCGCGCAAGCCTACGGTATCGACCTGTCGATCGGCACGCAGATCACCATGCTGCTGTTGCTGATGCTGACCTCGAAAGGCATGGCCGGCGTGCCGCGCGCCTCGCTGGTGGTGATCGCCGCCACCCTGAACCAGTTCAATATTCCGGAAGCGGGCCTGCTGCTGCTGATGGGTGTCGACCAGTTCCTCGACATGGGCCGTTCGGCCACCAACGCGGTCGGCAATGCCGTCGCCACGGCCGTCGTTGCCAAGTGGGAAGGTGGCCTGGCCACCGAAGAAGAAGCGGCGGCTGCCAACGCGGCCAACCAGAACACGGAAAGCCACTGGGGCGAAGCGGACCACGCTAGCAAAGCCTAAGGCACCATGGCCCGCCACAAGCGGGCCATTTATTTGTTTTCATTGTTGAGTAACAAGCAGTCAGGTAGTGCGATCAGTAGTTATCCCCCTTACTAGAGAGATTCTCATGAAAAAAGTCCTGTTTACCCTGCTGGCCCTCGGCGCAGCTTCCGGCGGCGCGCTGGCCCAATCGAGCGTCACCATCTACGGCGTGGCCGACGCCGGCCTGGTATTCGACAAGGATGCGGCGGGCGACCGCCTCAACCGCGTCGCTTCCGGCGTCGCTTCCGGCTCGCGCATCGGCTTCAAGGGCAAGGAAGACCTGGGCGGCGGCATGTACGCCAATTTCGTGCTGGAGAGCGGTTTCAATATCGACACGGGCACCTCGGGCCAGGGCGGCTTGCTGTTCGGCCGCCAGGCCTATGTCGGCCTGTCCGGCAGCGCCGGCGCCATCACGCTGGGCCGCCAGTACTCGCCGTACTACCTGGCCCTGCGCGACGTGGCCGACCCATTCGTCATCGGCCTGGCCGGCACGGCATCGAACCTGATGGCGACGAATATCCGCGTCGACAACATGGTGCAATACACCACGCCAACGTATAGCCACCTGTCGGCCGACCTGGCCTACGGTTTCGGCGAAGTGGCCGGCGATAACTCGAAAAACCGCAGCATGGGCGGCGCCGTGCACTACATCGACGGCCCGCTGAACGTGACCCTGACGCATCACCGCAAGGAAAATGCGCTGGCGACCCAGCAGACCCGCAACACCCTGCTGGCCACGCGCTACGACTTCGGCGTAGTGCAAGGCAACTTCGGCTACGCGGACAACCGCGCCCTCGACGACAGCAAGAGCAATGACATCCTGCTGGGCTTCAGCGCCCCGTTCGGCGCCACCAAGCTGGTTGCCTCGTACATCCGCCACAACGACAAGAGCAACCTGAACCGTGATGCCCAGCAGTGGGCCATCGGCGCGTTCTACGCCCTGTCCAAGCGCAGCGACCTGTACACGGGTTACGGCCACATCAGCAACAAGAACGGCGCCACCTTCGTTGTCGGCAACGCCACGGACAATGGCACCGGCAACAGCGGTTTCAACCTGGGCATGCGCCACACGTTCTAAAATCTGCTGCGCGGCGCGCTTTGCGGCCGGCGATGCCCACCGTACCAGCGTACGGTTGCGCTTCTCGGCCGCAGATCACTGCCGTTCGCCAGGATTTTGCCGGACGTCGAGATGTCCGTGAAATAGATGCACAGGCCGCCGGGTAGATATCCGGCGGCTTTTTCTTTTTGCGCAATATTAAAATGCGATACTGTGGGCTCTTGCAAGCATCACCTGATTATGAATAGCAGCAGCAAACCACCTCTTTCCTGGCGCCAGCGCCTGTCGCAACGGTCGGGCCGCGAGGCGCTGGCGTGGGGCGTGGTGCTGGCCGCCTGCCTGGCCACCGTGTGGCTCGTGTATTTCTGGACCGAACGCATCGCCATCGGCAAGCTGCAGGCCAGCGGCGCGCAGCGCCTCGAGGTGTATGTCAGCAGCCTGGAAAACGCGCTGGAAAAATACGATTTCCTGCCCAAGACACTGGAACTGAACCGCGACGTCATCCGCCTGCTGCAGCACCCGGAAGACCCGGTGCTGGTCGACACGGTCAACCATTACCTGGAGCAGATGAATGCCCAGGCAAAATCGTCGACCATCTTCATCAGCAACCTGGACGGCAACACGCGGGCCGCCAGCAACTGGCAGCAGCCCGACAGTTTTATCGGCGACAACATCTCGTTCCGCCCATATGCCCAGGATGCGCTGCGCGGCACGCCGGGCCGCTTCTATGGCGTCGGCACGACGCGGCTGGAACCAGGCTACTTCTTTGCCCACGGCATCTACCAGAATGGTCGCATGCTGGGCCTGGCAACGGTCAAGGTGAACCTGGAAAACCTGGAAAAACGCTGGGTGCAGGGCGCGGACAAGGTCATGCTGGCCGACGAGCACGGCGTGATCTTCCTCAGTTCCATGCCGGACTGGAAATACCGCACCCTGGCGCCCCTGTCGCCGGCCATCGTCGAGGAACTCAACCGCACGCGCCAGTATTACTCGAAGCAGCTCGAACCGATCCCCTTTGTTTCCGACCGCCAGCTGGGCAATGGCGCGCGCGTGATCAGCGTGCGCGAACAGGAACGTGCCGATGCGCCGCCAAAGACCAGCTCCAGCGTCATGACGCAAATCAAGCTCAAGTCGCCGCAAGGCTGGACCTTCATTTATCTGTCCGACCTGGCGCAGGCGAAAGCCAGCGCGCGCGCCGCAGCTGCCTTCTCGTGCGTGCTGCTGGGCTTTTTCATGCTGCTGTTCTTTTACCTGCGCCAGCGGCGCGCCGCCGTGGCGCAGAAACTGCGCGCCCGCGAAGACTTGCAGCACGCCTATGACAACCTGGAAACCATGGTCGAGGAACGCACCTCGGAACTCAACGCCATGACGCAAAGCCTGAGCCAGGAAATCGAGGTACGCAGCAAGGCCGAGCAAAAACTGCACATCACGCAAAACGAACTGTTTCAAGCGGGCAAGATGGCCGTACTGGGACAGATGTCGGCCAGCATCACGCATGAACTCAACCAGCCGCTGACGGCCCTGCGCACCATGTCCGACAATGCCGTCATTTTGCTGGAGCGCGGCCGGCTCGACGATGCGCGGCGCAATCTGGCGAAGATATCGCAAATTGCGGCCAGGATGGGGACGATTACCGGACAATTGAAGATCTTTGCGCGCAAGTCGACCACCAGCCTGACGTCCGTCTCGATTCCCACGGCGATCAGCAACGCCCTGTTCCTGGTCGAGCGCCGCCTGCAGGTTGAAAATGTGCGTTTCAGCCTGCATCTGCCGCCCGAAGATATCTTCGCCATGTGCGAAAGCAACCGCCTGGAGCAGGTGCTGGTCAACCTGTATGCGAATGCGCTGGACGCCATGAATGGCAGCGACGTGCGCAGCCTGCGCGTGTCCGTCGAATGCACGCGGGAACACGTGCTGATCCACGTGGCCGACACGGGGCCCGGCCTGTCGACGGAAGTCTACGAACACCTGTTCGAACCCTTCTTCACGACCAAGCCGCAAGGCCTGGGACTGGGCCTGGGCCTGGCCATTTCCGAACAGATCACGCGCCAGTTCGGCGGCGTGCTGCGCGCCGACAACGCCCCCGGCGGCGGCGCCGTCTTCACCATCGAACTACAGATTGCAACGCAGGAGGAAAAACATGTTTGAGGGCTTGAAGGTCTTGCTGGTCGAGGACGACCCCACCGTACGCGAAGGCAGCGAGCAGGCACTGCAGCTGGCAGGCCTGGACGTACTGGCCTTCCACTCGGCCGAGCTGGCCTACAAGCTGCTGACACCGGACTTTCCCGGCATCGTCGTCAGCGACGTGCGCCTGCCCGGCATGAGCGGCCTGGAGCTGCTGCAAGCGGTGAAAACGCTGGACCCGCACTTGCCCGTCATCCTCGTCACGGGCCACGGCGACATCACCATGGCCGTGCACGCCATGCGCACGGGCGCCTACGATTTCATTGAAAAGCCGTATTCGTCCGACCAGCTGGTCGACGTCATCCTGCGCGCGCTGGAAACGCGCAGATTGATGCTGGAAGTGCACAGCCTGCGGCGCCAGCTGGAAGACGGCGGCGGCATCGAATCGCGTTTGCTGGGCAATTCCGTGGCGATGCGCGACATACGGCGTTTGATCCTCGACGTAGCCGATGAACCGGCCGACGTGCTGATCTATGGCGACACGGGCACGGGCAAGGAAATGGTGGCCCGCTGCCTGCATGACTTCAGCCATCGCCGCAAGCACAACTTCGTTGCCGTCAACTGCGGCGCGATACCCGAAAGCATCTTTGAAAGTGAAGTCTTCGGCCACGAACCGGGGGCTTTCACGGGCGCGGCCAAGCGGCAGGTGGGCAAGATCGAGCACGCGGACCACGGCACCTTCTTCCTCGATGAAATCGAATCGCTGCCCCTGTCGCTGCAAGTAAAATTGCTGCGCGTGCTGCAGGAACGCTATATCGAGCGCCTGGGTTCGAACGTGCCCACGCCCGTCGACGTGCGCGTCATCGCGGCGGCCAAGCTGGACCTGGAAGACTTGTCGCAGCAGCAGAAGTTCCGCAGCGACCTGTACTACCGCCTGAACCTGATCGTGCTGCACTTGCCACCCCTGCGCGAACGGCGCGAAGACATTCCGATTTTGTTCGAGCATTTCGTGCTGGCCGCCGCCGCCCGCTACAACCGTGCCGCCCCCGTGGTGTCGACGGCGCAGATGCGCAATCTGATGGCGCATGCCTGGCCCGGCAACGTGCGCGAACTGCGCAATATCGCCGACCGCTTCGTGCTGGGCATCGCCGGCGGCGCATCGAGCCTGCTGGCCGCCGGCCTGGCCAGCCCCCTGTCGCTGGCGGAACAGGTAAATGGCTTTGAACGCGCGCTGATCGAGCAGGAACTGCGCGCATATTCCGGCAACGTCAGCGAAGTCAGTGCCGTGCTGGGCTTGCCGAAACAGACCTTGTATCACAAGATGCAGAAATATAACCTGGTGGCGGAAGAGTTCCGTTAAGGGAAACACGCTGGCCGGCTTGTCAAAAAGAACAACACAATATTGCCATATGGTATAGTTTGTTTCTTTTTGATAATTTTTAATTCACAATGAAAAACCCTGCCGTCTTGTTGTCCCTGTTGCTGTGCAGCTCCAGTTTTGCCCAGGAAGCCGCCCCCACCGAGGCGCCCGCGCCTGCCGCCGCCGTTGAAACATCGGCCAGCACGCCGGCCGCGCCGGCCACCTCCACCATCAGCCGCCTGCGCCTGTTTGGCCAGAATGGCGCCACCGCCTTTTTGTACCGCGACAGCAGTTGCATCCGCGGCATGTTCAGCGACGGTGTGGAAAAGGCCAGCGGCAGCATGGGTTCCGCCTTCGGCTCCCTGATTGGCAGCGTCAGCAATACCAGCCTGGGCATCCCGGAGACGGAAACGTCCAAAAACCTGGCGCGCAAGGACGGCTTTTTTTCGAAAGCCTATTTTCGCGAGTATGAAGTGCCCGCCGACAAGCCCAGCAGCCTGCGCATAGGCTTCCAGGACGTGTCCTCGTTTTACGTGGCCAACGGGATGCGCTATGAAAACGTCTCGCCCAGTTGCAGTGGCGACGTCACCTTTACGCCGCGCGCCGGCGAGGATTACGAAGCGGCGTTTTCGTGGGAAGGCAAGCGCTGCAGCATCAGCATCAACCAGGTGATCGCCAAGGAAGGCAAGACGGAGCTCGTGCCCGTTCCCGTCACCCGCGCCCCCAGCTGCTAGACACTATCGGGCGGCCCCACGCGGCCCGCGCGCAACGGCCTGATCCAGTCGGGCCGGCCATTCGCCAGCGCCAGCTTGGCCGCCTGTTCCCAGTCGTAATCCACCGCATGAAACTGCGCCGTCCACGCGCCATCGGCCCCCTGTTCGACGATGGCGTAGCGCGCGTGCGGCGTGCCGTTTTCCATCACATGCGGATAGCCGTGCTCGTCGTCATACGCCTGCAAGCCCACGCTGCCCGGGTTGACGATCAGCCGCCCATCGGCCAGGCGCACCTGGCGCGGCATGTGCGTGTGGCCGCACAGGATCAGGGCCGCGTCGGCGTCGCCCGCGCGTTCGGCCACTTCCATCGGCGTGGCGGCGCGGCTGCCCTGCGGCGTGACACTGTCGAGAAAATACACCAGGTCGCTGGCGGGCGTGCCATGCACGAGCAGCACGTCGTGCCGCAGGCGCAAGGTGGCGGGCAGTGCCGCGATCCAGTCCAGTTGCTCCGGCAACAGCTGCGCGCGCGCATACGCATCCGACACGCCCATGCGGGCCGGGTCGCCCAGCAGCTGCCGCTCGTGGTTGCCGCGGATGGTGGGCAGGCCGAGTCCCATCAGCCGCGCCGCCGTGGCGCGCGGCTGCAGATGGCCGGAAACGATGTCGCCCAGGTTGACGGTCACGTCCACGCCGCGCCGGGCGATGTCGGCCAGCACGGCATCGAGCGCATCGAGGTTGCCGTGGATATCGGATATGGCGGCGATTCTCATGTTCCCTCCTGTGCACACCATTCTGCGCGCGTCAGGCGATACAGGCAATGCGTGCGCAATGCGTGTCCTGGCGCCAGAGCCGGATGCTCGAAAGTGTCCACATCGCGACGCATGCCCAGGCGCGCCATCAGCGTGCTCGAGCGCAAGTTGGGCAGGGCCGTGAACGCGACGATTTCCGCCAGCTGCACGCGCGCAAAGCCTGCCTGCAAGGCGGCATGCGCCGCTTCCTGCGCGTAACCTTGTCCCCAGTAGTCGAACGCCAGGCGCCAGCCGATTTCCACGCAAGGCGAACATGGCAGTTGCACAGCGGGAATATGCAGGCCCGTCATGCCGATGAAGGCATCGTTTTCTCGCAAGGCCACGGCCCACAAGCCCCAGCCCCGCTCGGCGATCAGGCCGCTGCAGCGCTTGGCCATGGCGTCGCTGGCGTCGCGCGACAGGGCCGCGGGGAAACAGGCCATCACGCGGGGATCGCCATTCAGCGCCGCGAACGGCGCGAAGTCGCTGTCGCGCCATTGCCGCAGTACCAGACGCGGCGTCACCAGTTCCATGATTTCCTGCATATTGACTTCCCTTCATTACCAGTTTTTACAGTTGCTTGACCGGCGGTAGGACAAGTCCGACGGACAGTTGCGCCGTGCGGCTACGTGATCTAAATGTAACAGTTGCTACCATTTCCTCATTGCACTGTTGCAAAAACGTCGCGACAGTTTTCACTTTATTTTGAGGAGTTGCCCCATGTCTGCCATGTCCGTGTTCACCCGCCTGTCCCCACCACGCCCGCACCACCTTGCCTTGCGCGGCGCCATGATGCTGGGCGTGCTGGGCATTGCCACGGCGGCCGCCGCGGCGCGGGCCGAACCGTCCCCTACCCTGGACCGCGTCAGCATTTCCGTGGGCGCTTTCGCCGCCGATCCGCGCATCAATGTCGGCGCCGACACGCAGTTTGGCCGCATCGATGCGCCCGAATCGAATCCCAGCCGCACGACCATTCCGCGCATCAAGGCCGAATTGCTGATCGGCGACCGCCATGGCCTGGCCTTCGACTACTACCGCTATGACAAATCCTACACGCCCACGCTGACCGGCCAGACCACCATCAATGGCCAGCCCGTGACGGGCACGGCCACGGCGGACGCCGACCTGAAACTCGACCTGGCCAAGATGTCCTACCGCTGGTGGCTGGGCAGCGGCAACGACACCTTCGGCATCGGCCTGGGCGCCGCCTACTACAATGCCAACCTGAACGGCACCGCCACCGGCATCGTCAATGGCGAGACGGCCTCGGCGCGCGATTCCATCGGCGAACATGCGTTCGCACCGCTGCTGGAGGTGGGCTGGCGCCACGCGTTCACGCCGGACTTGCGCATGTACGCGGAAGCGTCGGGCATCAAGAAAAATGGCGGACGCATCAACGGCCATATCTATGGCGGCAATATCGGCGTCGAATGGTTCCCGTTCAAAAATATCGGCTTCGTCGCCGACTATGGCATCTCGAAAATCAAGCTGCACCGCGACAGCGAGCGCGATGCCGACCTGAATGTCCGCCTGACGGGACCATCGGCCTACGTCAAGGTGCGCTTCTAAAACCCTTCACGCGGCTGGTTTCAGCAAATACAGCTGGAACTGCGGCAGGCCGGCGTCCTGCCATGGCTCGACCCTGGCAAACGGCAGGCGCGCAAAGGCCTGCCGCCAGAAGGCGTTGGCGGCGGCGTCCGCGTGGAACATGGCCACCAGCCACGTCGTGTCGCTGTCCAGCAGCACGCGCCGCACCACCTCCAGCGCCAGTCCCTGGCGCCGGTATTTGCGCAAGATAAAAAAGTCGCTGAACTCCTGCACCGCAAGCGTGCCGGCCATGCCAGGCTCCGTGATGAAAAATCCCGCCAGCGCCCCATCTGCCTCGATCCACACGGCCGTATGCCCGGGCGCATGCACATACTCGGCCAAGCCGGCGTTGCACACATCGTAGCGGCCGTCGGCCAGCACGTCTTCGCCGCTCCAGGCCGCATTGTCGTGGCAGTACAGCTGGAACAACTGCGCCAGCGCGCCCTCTTCCCCCGCTGCGACGGGGCGCAAGGTGATGTTCTTCAATGCCGGCATAACTGCTTTCCCATTCGATAATGTTGTCATGCGACCAATGGTAGCACCACGTCGCTCATGCCGCCTCTCCTGCACTTCATCCCCGCATTTTCGCCCCTTGTCGCAAAAATAAAAATTTTCATCTTAATAACGATATGATTGTTTTTAAGTAACATCCGCCACGGCGGTTGACCAGAAACAAGGGTGATCCCCTTCCACAGACCGGCAGGCAAGTATCTGCCGGCTTTTTATAGTCAAGCTCAGGAGAGTGCCGCACATGCTATCGATCAAACAGCTGAACAAAACTTATGCGAATGGCGTCAAGGCCATCAACAATGTCAGTCTGGACATTCCGAATGGAATGTTCGGCTTGCTGGGGCCGAATGGCGCGGGCAAGTCCTCGTTGATGCGCACCATTGCCACCTTGCAGGATCCCGATAGCGGCAGCATCCATTTCGATGGTGTCGATGTGCTCAAGGACAAGGAAGGCTTGCGCCGCCAGCTGGGCTACCTGCCGCAGGATTTCGGCGTGTACCCGAAAGTGAGCGCGGAAACCCTGCTCAACCACTTTGCCGTGCTGAAAGGCCTGACGGAAAAAGGCCCGCGCAAGGAGGCCGTGGAAGCCTTGCTGCAGCAAACCAATCTGTGGGAAGCGCGCAAGCGCAACCTGGGCACGTATTCGGGCGGCATGCGCCAGCGCTTCGGCATCGCCCAGGCGCTGCTGGGCGCGCCACGCCTGGTGATCGTCGACGAACCGACGGCGGGCCTGGACCCGGACGAGCGCAACCGTTTCCTCAACCTGCTGGCGAAGATCGGCGAGCAGGTGGTGGTCATCCTCTCGACGCACATCGTCGACGACGTGACGGACCTGTGCCCGCGCATGGCCATGATCGTCAAGGGCGAAGTGCTGGTGCAGGGCGAGCCGCAGGCCGCCATCGATACCCTGCTGGGCAAGGTGTGGCGCCGCAGCGTCACCACGGACGAGCTGGCGCAATACCAGCAAACCCTGAACGTGCTGTCGACGCGCCTGGTGGGCGGCAAGCCGCAAATCAATGTGTTTGCCGACAGCCAGCCCGACAGCGGCTTCAATCTGGTCGCGCCCGACCTGGAAGACGTGTACTTCCTGCAGGTGCGCAATGCTGCCCGCCAGGGTACCGCCGCGCCAGCCGCAGCCCCAGCCGCTGTGCTGGCCTGAGGAGCGCACCATGTGGAAGGAATTTTTCAAGTTTGACCTCGGCTATCAGCTGAAACAGCCGCTGCTGTGGGTATTTGCCGCCGTCATGGCCTTGATGGCCTTTGGCGCCACCACCAGCGACTCCGTGCAGATCGGCGGCGCCATCGGCAACATCAACCGCAACGCGCCCACCGTGGTGGCGCAGATGCTGGGGATCTTCAGCCTGCTGTCGATGTTCCTCGTCACCGTCTTCATCGCCGGCGCCGTGCTGCGCGACAGCGAAGTGGGCATGGCCGACATGCTGTTCGCCACGCCCATGCGCAAGTGGGACTACCTGTTCGGCCGCTTTGCCGCCGGCTTTGTCGCCTGCCTGGTGATCTTTGCCGCCATCGCCCTGGCCACCATGCTGGGCCCCGTCATGCCCTGGGTCGATGCGCAGCGCGTGGGCGCGTTTTCGCTGCACACGTATGCGTGGAGCTTTGCCGTCATCGTCATCCCGAACCTGCTCTTCATCGGCGCCCTGCTGATGCTGCTGGCGGCCACCACGCGCTCGATGATGCTGGTGTACGTGGGCGTGCTGGGATTTTTCGTGCTGTGGGCCATGGCCGGTGTCTTTACGCGCGACATCAACAATGAGTGGGTTGCCGTGCTGCTCGACCCGTTCGGCCTGCGCGCCTTTGGCCGCATGACGCGCTATTTCACGTCAGCCGAGTCGAATACCAGCCTGCCGCCTCTGTCCGGCTTCCTGCTGACCAACCGCCTGCTGTGGCTGGGCATCACGGCCGTGCTGTTCCTCGCCACCGTGGCGCTGTTCAAACCGCAGCGTACAGGCACGGGCAAGCGCCTGTTCGGCAAGCCCAAAATGCAGGCGGCCGGTCCTGCCGTCTCCGCGCCGCTGCACCTGCCGCGCACCTTGCCCAACTTCACCACGGCGACCGCCTGGCGCCAGTGGTGGCACATCCTGCGCTTCGACGCGGCCGGCGTCTTCAAGAGCGTGCCCTTCCTCGTCATGTTGCTGTTCGGCGTGATCAACCTGCTCGCCGGCGCGAATGTCGGCAAGAATATGTACGGCACCGCCGTGTATCCGATGACGCACCTGATGCTGCAAAATATCAGCAACAGCTTCAGCTTCATGCTGATCATCATCGTGACGTTTTACGCGGGCGAACTGATCTTCAAGGAACGGCAAGTCAAGATCGCCGACGTCAGCGATGCCATGCCCGTGCCCAACTGGGTGCCCCTGCTGGCCAAATGCACGGCCCTGATCGGCGTCATCGCCGGCTACCTGCTGGTGGGCGTCGTCACCGCCATCGGCTTCCAGCTGTACAAGGGCGGCGCGCCCGTGGAACTGGGCCTGTATCTGAAAGGCACCTTGCTGGGCGCCCTCTTCTTCGTGCTGATGGGCTTGTGCGCCCTCACCTTGCAAGTGCTGTCCAACAACAAATTCATCGGCTACCTGCTGGTGATCCTGCTGATGGTGGCGCAATCCGTGCTGGGCATGCTGCACTTCGAACACAACCTGTACAACTTCGCCGCCACGCCCGCCATCAAGTATTCGGACATGAATGGCTATGGCCACTTCCTGACCGGCTGGGCCTGGTTTGCGCTGTACTGGAGCCTGTTTACCGTGGCGCTGGTCATGCTGGCGCGGGCCTTCTGGGTGCGCGGCCTGTCCGCCGACTGGCGCGCGCGCGTGCGCCTGGCGGGCCAGCGCCTGCACGGCCGTGCCGGCGCCGCGTTGGCCGTGGTGCTGCTGTGCTGGGCCGGCACGGGGAGCTGGATCTTCTACAACACGAATGTGCTGAACCAGTACGAAACGTCCGACGTCAGCATGGACAAGCAGGCGCGCTACGAAAAACAGTACCGCCAGTACATGGGCTTGCCGCAGCCGAAGATCACGGACATCCAGGCCAACGTGGATATTTATCCGGAGCAGCGCAAGGTCTTGATCAAGGGTCACTATGTGCTGCAAAACAAGACGGCGCAGCCGCTCGACACTTTGCGCATCCAGCTCAATCCGGAACTCGAAACCAGTTGGCGGAACTTGCCAGCGCACAAGGTTGCACTGCACGACAAGGAACTGGGCTTCAGGATCCTCACGCTGGCGCAGCCGCTGGCGCCGGGCGCCACCCTGCCGCTGGACTTCACGGTGGCTGTCACGCACCAGGGCTTTACCAACAGCGGCACGCCGGACCAGGTCAACCTGAACGGCAGCTTCTTCAACAACCAGGCGTATTTCCCGCACTTCGGTTATGCGAAGGAAATGGAGTTGACAGACCGCAACGAGCGCCGCAAGCGGGGCCTGGGCGAGCCGCAACGCATGGCCAAGCTGGAAGACAAGTCCGCGTATGGCAACACGGTGTTTGGCAGCGAAGCGGACTGGGTCCATTTCGACACGACGGTGTCCACCAGCGGCGAGCAGATCGCCCTGGCGCCCGGCTACCTGCAAGGCAGCTGGGAAAAGGATGGCCGCCGCTACTACCGCTACAAGATGGACCAGCCGATGATGCCGTTCTTCGCCTACCTGTCGGCGCGCTGGGACGTCAAGAAGGGCGACTGGCACGGCGTGCCGATCGAAATTTATTTCGACAAGAAGCATGGCTACAACACGGACCGCATGATCACCTCCGTGCAAAAGTCGCTCGACTATTTCAGCACCCGGTTCACGCCTTACCAGCACAAGCAGGTGCGCATCCTGGAGTTCCCCGGCTACCAGAGTTTTGCGCAATCGTTCGCCAATACGATTCCGTACTCGGAAGGCGTCGGCTTCATCGCCGACCTGCGCGACAAGGAGGACATCGACTATGTGTTTTACGTCACCGCGCATGAAATGGCGCACCAGTGGTGGGGCCACCAGGTGATCGGCGCCAACGTACAGGGCGCCACCATGCTGATGGAGTCGCTGGCGCAGTACTCGGCCCTGATGGTGATGGAAAAGGAATACGGCCGCGAAAAAATGCGCCGTTTCCTGCGCTATGAACTGGACCGTTACCTGAGCGGCCGTGGCGGCGAAGCCATCGAGGAACTGCCGCTGGCGCGCGTGGAAGGACAGCAATACATCCACTACAACAAGGGCAGCCTGGTGTTTTACCGCCTGCGCGACGAGATCGGCGAGGAAGCGCTGAACCGTGCCCTGAAACGCTATCTGCAGGACAAGGGCTACCAGCAGGCGCCGTTCACCACGACGCTGGAACTGCTGGACTATATCCGCGCCGAAACGCCGCAGGGCAAGCAGGCGCTGATCACCGACCTGTTCGAGAAAATCGTCTTCTACGACAACCGCGTGACGGAAGCAAAAGCCGTGCAGCGCAAGGATGGCCAGTGGGATGTCACCATGAAGCTGCACCTGGCCAAACTGGAATCGGACGGCAAGGGCAAGGAAAGCCCGCGCGCCTATGACGAGCCGGTGGAAATCGCCATTTTCGCGCGCCCCGCCGGTGCCAAGGAAGACAAGGAAACCGTCTTGTTTACCGACAAGCGCGTGCTGTCGGGCAGCGACCCGGTGCTGACGATCACGGTGAAGGACAAGCCGTTTGAAGTCGGCGTCGATCCCTACAACAAGATGATCGACCGGGTGGCGCGTGACAACCGCAAGGAAATCAGTGTTAACTAACGCTTGATGCGACGCAAACAGGCCACGCTGTCACCGACAGCGTGGCCTGTTTTTTTTAGGCTGTCAGCGGCTAGCGGTACACGAGGCCGCCATCGATCAGCGGCGCCTGGCCCGTCATGTAATCGGCATCCGGTCCCGCCAGGAACGACACCAGGCCGGCCACGTCTTCCGGCGTCTCGGCGCGTCCCAGCGCGATGCCATCCACATATTTTTTATACGTCGCGCCCAGCTCGACGCCCGTCACTTCGGCCATGCGCTTGTCGATCTCGGTCCACATGTCGGTGCCGACGACGCCAGGGCAATACGCGTTGACCGTGATGCCGTCGGCCGCCAGTTCCTTCGCCGCCGCCTGCGTCAGCGCGCGCACGGCAAACTTGGTGGCCGAATACACGCCCAGCAAGGCGAAGCCGTCGTGCCCGGCGATGGAACAGGCATTGATGATCTTGCCCTTCTGTCCGCGCTTCTTGAAAGTCTTGGCGGCCGCCTGGATGCCCCACAGGGTACCCTGCACATTGATGCGCATGATGCGGTCGACTTCGTCGGGCGTCACGTCGAGCAGCGCCTGCACCTGGGCGATGCCGGCATTGTTGACGATGATGTCGAAGCCACCGAGTTCCCTCTCGGCAAACGCCACCGCTTCCGTCACCTGCTGCAATTGCGACACGTCGGCAATGCAGGTGACGGCGCGGCGGCCCAGCGCACGCACTTCGGCGGCGGCCGTGTCCAGTTTTTCCTGGTTCAGGTCCACCAGCGCGATATCTGCGCCATCCCTGGCCAGGCGCAAGGCGATGGCCTTGCCTATACCTTGCGCGGCACCCGTGACCAGCGCGACTTTTCCGGAAATACCCATGCTGCGTTCCTTTCAGTGTAGGGAAAAAAAGCGGCACAACCGGTCCGGCGCAGCCGCGCCTGCGGCCGGTTCCGCATCGAAGAGACGCTTCAGCCTACCTGAAATGGGCAATTCGCCGCGTCTTGAAACGTGCGCGCCCGGAAAAAGCGCGCACGTCAAGAAAAGCTAAAAAAGCACGGCGCAATACGCCATGCGCACGCTGCCGTACCGGCACATGGCGTCAGCTGGCGTAACATGGGCAGCATCGCTGGCAAGCGCGCTGGCACCACCATCAAGGGAGATCCATATGCTGCATCGTTCACTGCCCATCCGCGCCAGCCTGCTGCTGCTGGCACTTTGTTTGAGCACGCCCGCCTGGAGCGCGGACCCCATCCACAAGGAAACTGTGGCGCTGACGGCCGGCAAGGCCGCGCACAGCGTCAAAGGCCAGATCAAGGGCTACGCCACAGCCGAATACACGCTGACAGGCAAGGCCGGCCAGACCCTCAGCGTCAAGCTGAAAACCAATCAGCCGTCGAACTACTTCAACATCCGCCAGGCCGGCCAGGACGAGGCCCTGTTCATCGGCTCGACCAGCGGCAACACCTACCAGGCAACGCTGCCGGCCGATGGCGAGTACACGGTGCAGGTGTATCTGATGCGCAACGCGGCGCGCAGGAATGCGGTGGCGAATTACCGCCTGGAGATGGGGCTGCGCGATTAAAAAAAGAATCCCTGCATACCCTTGATGTACAGGGATTCTTGAGACAGCCAGAACGACTTGCGAGAATAAAAACGATTATCTATACAGAAATTTTTAATCTCAGGTATAGTTGAAAATAAATCGTCAACATAGTCGACCACTGCTAAATAACGCCCCAAAAAAGTCTATTTTGAAAAAATTCTTTTGTACCACACAAAAAATTTCAACAAATGGCCGAGAAGGCTGCTTTACTATACCTCGGCATAATAAGAATATCAGTATGACGGCTTATTTGAGTAATATGTTTTTCGCCATCATCAGCCCTACCGTACTGGCTCGAAAAATCAGTTTTTATATTTCTGATTCGTTAATTTAATTTTTTGACAAAATTAAAAAATAGAAATATCATAAAAAATAGGGCTGCTCAGTTTTAGATTTAGAATTCACGATCACCCTACCATAACACTTCCCAAGAAGATATTTTTCTGATCGTTCAATCTCAATTTCCTCCATTCTAAAATAGCAATGAATTCATAAGGACTATGAAATGTTGAAAAAATGTAATTTTTGTGGAAACTCCGGTTTCGGAGTCAAAGCTCACGTTATACCTGAGGCTTTTTTTCGAGATATTGTGGATGATGGCCTGATGTTAAAACAACGAGAATTGGGGAAATTTCCCAAAAAAAGCCCAGTTGGTCCTTATGATTCTTCGATATGGTGTCAGCAGTGTGAAAAAGACTATGGAAATTGGGATGATGTTGCCATTCGCCTTTTACGAACTCCAATGGCTGAGTTTATTAATCAAGAAGGCCGATATGAATTAGAAGTCGAAAAAGAAGATCTATTATCATTAAGACTATTCTTTATATCGATGTTATGGAGAGCATCCAATTCAAATCAACATTTATATAGAAGAATATCGATTGGCCCCCATGAAGAAATAGCGAAAAGTATATTAACTTCTCGCTCCATCGAAAATACAAATCAATTTTCCACAACCTTAACGTATTCTGGCTTTGACAGTAAAATCATTCTCGAACCGGTTCCAGTTAAGCATGATGGTATAAATTATATTAGATTTTTCCTTGGAAAATTTATTGCAGAAATAAAAGTTGACCAACGTCCAGTTTCAAATAAAATTGAACTAACAGTAATCGGAAAAAACAAAAATTTATGCATTCTTAAAATGAAAAGAAACATGAAGGTTGCTCAGTCCATATCAAAAATTGCTAAAGCACAGTTAAGTAAAGGTACTTAAAATAAAAGATACCAAAAAATCAAAAAGGAAATAAAAACGGAGCTAACTTAGTAGCTCCGCTTCAGTAATTGGTTCTCTTTGTATAAATTGCTTAGAACGGAATATCGTCATCCATGTCCGAGAAGTTCGGTGCTGGCTTTGGTGCCGGGCGTGGTGCAGGGGCCGGCGCTGGACGCGGGGCTGGTGCCTGGCGCGGGGCCGGGGCTTCGTAGCCGCCGCCACCGCCGTAGCTGTCATCGCCACCGCCGGCGTCGCCGCCCATGCCGGAACGGCCGCCCAGCATTTGCATCTGTTCCGCGATGATGTCGGTTGCATACTTCTCGACGCCGTCCTTGTCCGTGTACTTACGGGTTTGCAGACGGCCTTCGACGTAGACGGACGACCCTTTTTTCAGGTACTGGCCGACGATTTCCGCCAGGCGGCCGAAGAACGAGATGCGGTGCCATTCTGTCAATTCTTTTTGTTCGCCCGTGTTGCGGTCCTTCGATTTGTACGAAGTGGCCACGGCGATGTTGGCGATCGCGTCGCCGCTAGGCATGTAGCGGATTTCCGGGTCACGGCCCAGATTGCCGACGATGATGACTTTGTTGACTGATGCCATGAATAACTCCTGATGAACTGCGGCGGGAGCCAAAACTCGCGCGCGTTAGATTTTTTGCTAAACGAGGATTATAAGCGACCAGGCGGCGCAAAGCATGCGCTTTCTGGCTTCGCCGCCTACCGTGCGGCAGCACGTTTTTTTCACGGCAGGTGAAAACAAGAAACTTGAATACTGGTATTATATACAGTGTTTAAACGTCTGCACGCATCTGTATCAAACTTTCCCGGGGCACGCCCGCAGGGCGCCGCAATCCGCCCGTGGATGCCTCAGGCATGCAGATCAAAACCCGGCTATAGTAACAGGTTGACCCGTTGTGGCTCTTCATCCGCACCCTGGCCCGATGCGCTGGCCGCACCACTCACTGAAAGCAAGGCAATCACATGGAACAGATCCGCATTCGCGGCGCTCGCACGCATAACCTCAAGAATATCAATCTCGATTTGCCGCGCAATAAGCTGATCGTGATTACCGGCTTGTCCGGTTCCGGCAAATCCTCGCTGGCCTTCGACACCCTGTACGCGGAAGGCCAGCGCCGCTACGTCGAGTCGCTCTCGGCCTACGCGCGCCAATTCCTGCAACTGATGGAAAAGCCGGACGTCGACCTGATCGAGGGCCTGTCGCCCGCCATCTCCATCGAACAGAAGGCAACCTCGCACAACCCCCGCTCCACCGTCGGCACCGTGACGGAAATCCACGACTACCTGCGCCTGCTGTATGCGCGCGTCGGCACGCCGTACTGCCCCGACCATCCGGAAAACGCGCTGGCAGCGCAATCCGTGTCGCAAATGGTCGATGCCGTGCTGGCCATGCCGGAAGACACCAAGCTGATGATCCTGGCGCCCGTCGTTGCCAACCGCAAGGGCGAACACGTGGATCTGTTCGAGCAGATGCAGGCGCAGGGCTTCGTGCGCTTTCGCGTGCAGAGCGGCACGCACGCGGCGAAAATCTATGAAGTCGATGACCTCCCGAAATTAAAGAAGACGGAAAAACATACGATCGATGTCGTCATCGACCGGGTCAAGGTGAACCAGGACATCAAGCAGCGCCTGGCGGAAAGTTTCGAGACGGCCCTGCGCCTGGCCGACGGCCGCGCCATCGCCTACGAAATGGATAGCGCCAAGGAACACGTGTACTCCAACAAGTTCGCCTGCAATGTGTGTGGCTATTCCCTGCAGGAACTGGAACCGCGTCTGTTCTCCTTCAACAACCCGATGGGCGCCTGCCCGGAATGCGACGGCCTCGGGCACATTGAATTCTTTGACCCGAAACGCATCGTCGCGTTCCCGAATCTGTCGCTGGCTTCGGGTGCCGTCAAGGGCTGGGACCGCCGCAACCAGTTTTACTTCCAGATGCTGACGAACCTGGCCGCCTTTTACGAGTTCGACCTGGACACGCCGTTCGAGCAGCTGGACCTGAATTCCCAGCAAGCCGTGCTGTACGGCTCGGGCAAGCAAGTGATTCCGTTCAGCTATGTCAATGAGCGGGGCCGCACCGTCATCAAGGAACACACGTTTGAAGGCGTGGTCAACAATCTGCAGCGCCGCTACCGCGAGACGGACTCGATGGCCGTCAAGGAAGAGCTGGCCAAGTTCATCAATGAAAAATGCTGCCCCTCATGCGATGGCGCGCGCCTGCGCGTGGAAGCGCGCTTCGTCAAGGTCGGCACCGGCAAGCAGCAGCGCGCGATTTATGAAGTCGCGGAAAAACCGCTGCGCGAAACGCTGGAATTTTTTGAAAAACTCAAACTGACGGGGGCGAAAAAAGAGATCGCCGACCGTGTGGTCAAAGAGATCATTTCGCGCCTGAAATTCCTCAACAATGTGGGCCTCGACTATCTGTCGCTGGACCGCAGCGCCGACACGCTCTCCGGCGGCGAAGCACAGCGTATCCGCCTGGCATCGCAGATCGGCTCCGGTTTGACGGGCGTCATGTATGTGCTCGATGAACCGTCGATCGGCCTGCACCAGCGCGATAATGACCGCCTGATCGAAACCTTGAAGCACTTGCGCGACATCGGCAACAGCGTGCTGGTGGTCGAGCATGACGAAGACGCCATCCGTACGGCCGACTACATCGTCGACATGGGCATCGGCGCGGGCGTGCATGGCGGTGAAATCATTGCCGAAGGCACCTTGCCCGAGATCCTGAAAAACAAGAAATCGCTGACGGCGCAGTACCTGAATGGCAAGCTGAAGATCGCCGTGCCTGCCAAGCGCCACGCCAGCAATCCGGAAAAGCAGCTGGTCATTACTGGCGCGACGGGCAACAACCTGAAAAAAGTGTCGCTGAGCTTGCCTGTGGGCCTGATGACGTGCGTGACGGGCGTGTCCGGTTCGGGCAAGTCGTCGCTGGTCAACGATACCTTGTATCCGGCCCTGTCGCGCCATTTGTATGGTTCGCAGACGGAACCGGCGCCGCACGACTCGATCAGCGGCCTGGAGCATTTCGACAAGGTCATTTCCGTCGACCAGGCGCCGATCGGCCGCACGCCGCGCTCGAATCCCGCCACCTACACGGGCTTGTTTACGCCGATCCGCGACCTGTTCTCCACCGTGCCGACGGCCAAGGAACGCGGCTACAGCGCGGGCCGCTTCTCGTTCAACGTCAAGGGCGGACGCTGCGAAGCGTGCCAGGGCGATGGCGTGATCAAGGTCGAGATGCACTTCCTGCCCGACGTCTACGTGCCGTGCGACGTGTGCCACGGCAAGCGCTACAACCGCGAAACCCTGGAAGTGCAATACAAGGGCAAGAACATCACGGAAGTGCTGGGCATGACGGTGGAAGAAGCGCATGAATTCTTCAAACCCGTGCCCCTGATCGCGCGCAAGCTGCAAACCCTGCTCGACGTGGGCCTCGGCTACATCAAGCTGGGCCAGAGCGCCACCACCCTGTCGGGCGGCGAGGCACAGCGCGTGAAACTGTCGCTGGAACTGTCCAAGCGCGACACGGGCCGCACCCTGTACATCCTCGACGAACCGACGACGGGCTTGCACTTCCACGACATCGATTTGTTATTAAAAGTCATCCACCGCCTGCGCGACCAGGGCAATACCCTCGTCATCATCGAGCACAACCTCGACGTCATCAAGACGGCTGACTGGATCGTCGATCTCGGTCCCGAGGGCGGTGCCGGCGGCGGGCAGATCATCGCCACCGGTACGCCGGAAGACGTGGCGCTGAACCCTGCCAGCGTGACAGGCAAGTACCTGGGGCCGCTGCTCAGGCAATAAGAACGGCAGCGCAATAAAAAACGGCGCGGATTGCTCATGCGATCCGCGCCGTTCCTCTTTTTGCTAGCACCCCAGTCATTGCCGGCGTGTCATTTATCGCACGCCAGTCTTTGCCGGCGTGTTTCTCCCCCACTACAACTCTCAACACCTGACAAGCTGCTGCGCGGCGCGGCGTGCTGTGTGCACCTGCGATGCTCACCGTGCTTGAGCACGGTTGCACCTCTTGTCCACAATCACTGCCGCTCGCTACGTCTGCCAGGCGCCGCTTACGCTACCTTGTTTATGCACTCAGCCGCTTTTCCAGCGCAGCCTTGTTGTCTGCCAATTCCTGCGGCAGATGATACGCGAGTTTTTCAAACAACTCGGTATGTAATTTCAATTCCTCCACCCACGCGGCCTTGTCGATCGAGGTGATGGTGTCGAACTGTTCCTGCGTGAATGGCAAGCCATCCCAGTTCAGGTCGCCATACTGCGGCGTCGTGCCGAACAGGTTTTCCACGCCGCCGGCCTTGCCTTCGATGCGGTCCAGCATCCACTTCAGCACGCGCATATTGTCGCCGAAGCCAGGCCAGACGAACTTGCCCGCTTCGTCCGTACGGAACCAGTTGACGCAGTAGATCTTCGGCAGGGCAGCCGGGTTGACCTTGCCCACTTTGACGCCCATGTCCAGCCAGTGCTGGAAATAATCACTCATGTTATAGCCGATAAACGGCAACATGGCAAATGGATCGCGGCGCACGATGCCCATCTGGCCCACGGCGGCGGCCGTTGTTTCGGAACCCATGGTGGCGGCCATGTAGACGCCTTCGACCCAGTTGCGCGCCTCGGTGACCAGCGGCACGGTGGTCGAGCGGCGGCCACCGAAGATGAAGGCCGAGATCGGCACACCGGCAGGGTCGTCCCAGGCGGCGTCGATGACGGGGTTTTGCGTCGCAGCCACCGTGAAGCGCGCGTTCGGGTGGGCGGCCTTGGTGCCGGACGCTGGCGTCCAGTCCTTGCCCTGCCAGTCGATCAGGTGGCTTGGTGCTTCCTTGGTCAAGCCTTCCCACCAGACGTCGCCATCGTCGGTCAGCGCCACGTTGGTAAAGATGGTGTTGTCGCGCATGGAGGCCATGCAGTTGAAATTGGTTTTTTCATTCGTGCCCGGCGCCACGCCGAAATAGCCGGCTTCCGGATTGATGGCGTACAGGCGGCCATCGGCGCCCGGCTTGATCCAGGCGATATCGTCGCCGATGGTCGTCACTTTCCAGCCCTTAAAGCTTGCCGGCGGGATCAGCATGGCGAAGTTGGTCTT
The DNA here is from genome assembly GCF_051380655.1 of Janthinobacterium amylolyticum. Taxonomy (NCBI): domain Bacteria; kingdom Pseudomonadati; phylum Pseudomonadota; class Betaproteobacteria; order Burkholderiales; family Oxalobacteraceae; genus Janthinobacterium; species Janthinobacterium amylolyticum. The sequence continues at coordinate 153,348 of NZ_JBNYXL010000012.1, read as the reverse complement.
GCCGCAAGCCGACGGGAATGCTGCCGCTACATAATGCTTCTTGCCTTCCGGCGATTCCACGCCGAGGATCAGCATGTGTTCCGCCAGCCAGCCCGGGTTGTTGTCGGACGCTTGCGCTTCCTGGTAGCCCATGTTCGAGGCGATGCGCAGGGCGAAGCACTTCTTGCCCAGCAGAGCGTTGCCGCCGTAGCCCGAACCGTAGGACCAGATCTCGCGCGTTTCCGGGAAATGCACGATGTACTTGGTGCTGTTGCATGGCCATTTCACGTCGGCCTGGCCAGCGGCCAGCGGTGCACCCACGCTGTGCACGCAGGGCACGAACTCGCCATCGGTGCCCAGCACGTCGTACACGGCACGGCCCATGCGGGTCATGATCTTCATGTTGACGGCGACATACGGCGAATCGGACAGTTCCACGCCGATGTGCGCGATCGGCGAGCCCAGCGGACCCATCGAGAAGGGCACGACGTACATGGTACGGCCGCGCATGCAGCCATCGAACAGGCCGTTCAAGGTGTGGCGCATGTCGCCAGGCTCGGTCCAGTTGTTGGTCGGGCCGGCCGCTTCTTTCGTTGCCGAGCAGATATACGTGCGGTCTTCGACGCGGGCCACGTCGCTCGGATCGGAGCAGGCCAGGTAGGAATTCGGACGTTTTTCCGCGTTGAGTTTTTTCATGGTGCCACTGGCAACCATCTCAGCGCACAGGCGCTCGTACTCTTCCTGCGAGCCATCGCACCAGTAGATGCGGTCAGGCTTGGTGAGCGCGGCAATGTCGGCCACCCAGTTGATCAGTTTCTGTTGTTTAATATAAGCTGGGACGTTGAGTGCGGCGACGCCACCCATGACGGGCTGATTCATATTACCTCCAATACCAATAAAAGAAATTCTGGTCGTTCCGGCAAGACAGGCAGCATCATTGAGAGGTGGCTGCGGCTCACTGCGGGCGGCGTGCTCACGCGGGCAGGGCTCTGGGGTCGTGTCGGCCGCGGCGTTCACGCCGGCGGCATTACCTGGATCATGCTTCAAGACGGCTGTAACATTTTGCGCTGCATGTGCCATTCGCTCATCAGGAAGCATCAAAAGTGCCGGCGATTGTACACCCGCAAAACAGCTATTCTCGCAAAAATGTAGGAGAATAGCTTGACTAATGTAGTAGGCTATTCAGCATTTCCCGTATCCTGTTATTTCCCTACCAAATCCTCACTAAAATCGGCCATCCACCATGAAAATTGCCATACTTGATGATTACCAGGATGCCGTGCGCGGCCTCGATTGTTTCCAGTTGCTCGACGGACATGAGGTCAAAGTGTTCAGCAATACGGCGCGGGGACTGGGCCAGCTGGCCATCCGCCTGGCGCCGTTCGACGCGCTGGTGCTGATCCGCGAACGCAGCAGTTTTAACCGGCCCTTGCTGTCGAAGCTGCCGAACCTGAAACTGATTTCGCAAACGGGCAAGGTCAGCGGCCACATCGACGTGGCGGCCGCCACGGAACTAGGCATCGCCATCGCCGAAGGCATCGGCTCGCCCACGGCGCCGGCCGAACTGACGTGGGCCCTGATCATGGCGGCGCAGCGCAAGATCGTGCCCTACGCGCAGCATTTGCAGGAAGGCCTGTGGCAGACGTCATCGCTGGAGCCGGCGCGCAACACCTTGGGCACGGTCTTGAAGGGGCGTACCCTGGCCATCTGGGGCTATGGCAAGATCGGGCAATTGATCGCCGGCTATGGCCGCGCATTTGGCATGAATATCCTCGTCTGGGGCAGCGAAGCGAGCCGCGCGGCCGCCGTGGCGGCGGGCGACACGGCGGCGCCATCGCGCGAGGCCTTCTTTGAACAAGCCGATGTGCTGAGCTTGCATTTGCGCCTGTCCGACAAGACGCGCGGCCTGGTCACGGCAGAGGACCTGGCGCGCATGAAGCCGGCGTCCCTGTTCGTCAATACCAGCCGCGCCGAACTGGTCGCCGACGGGGCGCTGGAAGCGGCCTTGCCGCAGGGCCGCCCGGGCGCGGCCGCGCTGGACGTGTTTACGGATGAACCCTTGCCGCCCGGCTCGCCGCTCCTGCTGCTGCCGAACGTGCTGGCCACGCCGCACCTGGGCTATGTCGAGCGGGACAGCTATGAGCTGTATTTCCGCTACGCCTTGCAAAACATCGTCGATTTTACGCAGCAGCAATGCACGCGCCTGCTCAACCCTGAGGTGCTGGCGCATGCGCGCCAAGCTCCTCAGGAGCGCTGAAAGCCCTTCAGCAAATCCGGCTCGCCCGTCACGCGGATGGCGGGCGCCGGCAGCACGTGCCGGCCGCGCCACAGGCCGGCCCAGCCGGGCGGCCAGGACAGGTCCGGCCCCGCATACGGCGCCACGCCGGCGCGCACGGCGACCACCGGCACGGGCGGCATGTCCTGCAAGGGCTCGCCTTCCGTGCGCTGCATGTCCAGGCTGTACATGTAATCGGGCAGCAAGGCGTCACAGACGCGGGCGAACCATTCCGTGTGGTCAACGTCGCGCCCCAGCGCCTGCGCCAGGCCCTGTGGGTCGAAACGCGCCAGCGCATCGATCAGCTCGCCCGTGGAGGCGCCCGGCGTATCGCCCCAGCCCATCACGGGATTGACGTTATAGTCGGCGCCCGAGCCATACCAGCCTTCGCGCCAGGGCCGCTGCATCCAGTCGCGCGGCCCCGTAAACAAATGCCAGCGCCAGTGCAGGCCCGATGGTTTCGGCCAGGAATACAAATATAATTTTTGATAGCCGGCCTGGTGCAGTTCGCGCACCATGGCCATCAGGCGCGCGTGCGGCATGCGGTCGGGCGGCGCGCGGCGAAACAGGATCGCCTCGCCATCGGCGAACTGCACGTCGTCGGTCGACAGGTTCAGGTCCAGGGTGCGCGCCTCGCTGCCGAAACGCGCCGCGATCCAGCCCGTCAGCAAATTGACGGACGTGATCACGCCATAACCGCGGTGGCGGTGAAAAATGACGGTGCCGGGAGCGAGCGCTTTCATACGGGGTATCTGGCCGGTGGGCAAGCAAAGAAACAAGTGTATGCGCAGATGGCCGAATTTTCCAGATGCGCGACAAGCCCGGGGCGGCCGGGCGGGATCGACATTCACGCAATGGCGCCATTCCACGATATCATGCCCGTCATTCTCCACTGACATCGTGACCACATCATGACTTTGCGCATACTCGCCACCGGCGGCACTTTCGACAAACACTACAATGAATTGAACGGTACCCTGGGCTTTTCCGACAGTCATTTGCCGGCCGCCATCGCCCGTGCGCGCATGACGGCACCGGTGGCGCTGGAGCAATTGCCCCTGCTCGACTCGCTCGACATGCAGGATACGGACCGCCAGCGCGTGCTGGCCTCGTGCCGCGCGGCACAGGAAAAAGCCATCGTCATCATCCACGGCACCGATACCATGCGCGAAACGGCGCAAGTGCTGGGCGCGGCGAACCTGCAGCAGACGGTGATTCTCACGGGCGCCATGATTCCCTACGAAATCGACAATTCCGACGCCCTGTTCAACCTGGGCTTTGCCTGCGGCGTGGCGCAAACCTTGCCAGCCGGCGTGTACGTGGCCATGAATGGCCAGATCTTCGCCTGGGACAACGTGCAAAAGAATCGCGCCGCTGGCGTCTTCCAGCCGCTGTAGAACTCATTGTGATGCGGCAACGTCGCAGCGCAACAACAATCTGCCATGCTGCAGGCCCCTCGGCCTGCCTGACGTCCTGGCACGCTGCAGAAGGGCAGGCAGGCAAGCAAGCCGCCTGATTGTTAATCTTCAGCAAATCAACAAGCCCGCTTTTTGCGGGCTTTTTTTTACATTTTTTTACCTTTCACAAATTCTGATAGGCAACACTTTTCATCGAATTATTGCTGGTAATTCATCGAATTGCCAATACAATAATTTTATGTTGTAAAAAAACGCCATTAATCATTTTTTAAAACAATGATTTTTTCAAATAAACTATCGCCATTTAACAAATTTTTGAAATATTCTTCAGCATCCATAATTTATTGCCAAATCCGACACGGTTGATGTCCATTTTTTCTTGCTGAGACGACATAATGTTTGCCTCGACAAGTAAAAAGTGCATTTATAACAATATTGCACGAAGTAGTCTTCCTTGCCCGTCCGGGCATGTGTCCGCCTACCGTACTCGCCATCGCAGACCGACTATCCGCCGGTCATGCCGGTTCGGGTGCCGCTTGTCGTTATTAAAACTACTACGGAGTAATTGTTATAATGGCATTGAAAGAAAAAATCGGCGCGCGCAGCGTGCGCCTGGCCCTGACCGTTCTGGCAGGCAGCGTCTTGTTCTCTGGCCAATCCATGGCAGACGAAGCAATTCAAAAAGTTGAAATTACCGGCTCGAGTATCAAACGTATCGCCGTCGAAGGCGCACTGCCAGTGCAGCGCCTGACGCAAGAAGCGATCGCGCGTACCGGCGCCACCACCGTGGCTGACCTGGTACAAAGCCTGCCCGCCATGCAAGGCTTCACCATCGGCGCCGTTGCCGCTGGTTCCAACTCGGGTGGCCGCACCAGCGCCTCGATCCATGACATCGGCGAAAGCTACACCCTGGTGCTGTTGAACGGCCGCCGCATCGCCCCACAAGGCTCGGGCACCTCCGTCAACCTGAACGCCATTCCAATGAGCGCTGTTGAGCGCGTCGAGATCCTGACCGACGGCGCTTCGGCCCTGTACGGCTCGGACGCCATTGCCGGCGTGATCAACTTCATCCTGAAGAAAAACGTCCAGGGCGGCACCCTGGAAGCCACCTACGGCGGTCCGGAAGACAAAGGCGGCAACGCCTGGAACACCAACGTTACCTACGGCTTCGGCGACCTGGACGAAAACCGCTTCAACGTGCTGGTATCGTACCGCCACGATGAGCAATCGAAACTGAAGGCAACGGACCGCTCGTTCGCCCGCTCGTCGTACATTCCTGTCAGCTACGGCGGCAAGAACTACATCTACGACCGTACCAGCACCTCGACCGCACCAGCCAACGCCACGGTCGCCTTCAACAACAAGGCCAGCTCGTCGGTCATGTTCAACCCGTACCTGGCAGCCAACGGCAACTGCGGCCCGACCAACTACGTCACGGCAACCAACGACAAGGCTTGCGGCTTTGACGGCGGCTCGACGGTTGAAATCGTTCCAGAATCGAAACGCGACAGCCTGTTCGCCCGCGGTACCTACAAACTGTCGGACAACCTGAATGCGTTTGCCGAAGTAGCCCTGTCGCGCTTCGACCTGACCGCGCGTATCGCTGCCAACCCGGTGCCTATCAGCATCGCCAAGGACAGCGCGCTGTACAACCAGTACGTACGCCCGGGCCTGACGCAAGCACAGCATGACGATGTGAAATCCGTTACCGCCAACTACCGCATGGCTGACTGGGGCACCCGCGCCAGCAACACCATCACCGACACCAAGCACTTCGTGGTCGGCGTGGAAGGCGAAGTCGGCGAGTGGAACGTGGAATCGGGCCTGACCTGGTCGCAAAACGCCATCGACGAGCGCTATGTGGGCGGGTATGCCAAGAACGCAGATTTCAAGGCCATGCAAACCAACCCATTGTTCAATCCGTTCATTCCTGCCGGCAACACATCGCCAGCACTGCAGAACCTGATCGACAAGTCGCAATTCAACGGTTCGATCCGTACGGCATCGACCACCATGCGCGGTATCGATGCGCACGGTTCGCGTGAACTGTTCACCCTGCCAGGCGGCAAGGCCAATATCGGTATCGGCGGCGACTACCGCGAATACAAGTATGAGCAATCGCCATCGAGCGGCGCGAGCAGCGACACGATCTACAACTTCAACACCTCGGCACGCTACGACCTGAGCCGTGAAACCTACGGCGTGTTCGCCGAGTTGCTGGCACCTGTCACCAAAACGGTGGAAGTGAGCCTGGCTGGCCGTTACGACACCATCACCAAGATCGACAACGGTGTCATCAACAAGTCCATCGGTAAAGACCAAAGCGCCAGCACCTACAAAGTGACGGCACGTTGGCAGCCAGTGCAGCAAGTGTTGCTGCGCGGTTCGTACGGCACGGGCTTCAAGGCACCGAGCATGCTGGACATCGGCCAGCCGCTGGTCAACAACGGCTTCACCGCAAAACCATGGAACTGCCCGTTCCCAGGCGATGCCCTGTGCCGTCCAGCAGCCACGCAGTACAACCAATTGTCTGGTGGTAACGAAAACCTGAAGCCGGAAAAATCGAAGCAATACACCGTCGGTTTCCGCATCGAACCTAGCTCGGCATTCTCGTTCGGCGCCGACCTGTGGGACGTGAAAATCACCGACGCGGTATCGGCAGTCAGCGAAACCCAGGCTTTCGGCAATCCAGCGCTGTACAAAGACCTGTTCGGCACCTACACCGAGCCATCGACCGGCAATACCTACTATGCGTTCAAATCGCTGTCGATGAACATCGGCCAGACGCATAACCGCGGTATCGACTGGGACATGACCGGTCGCCACAAGTTTGATTTCGGTAACTTCACGGCCAACCTGAGCGGCACCCACATGCTCAAGGCTGACTACACCGTGCCAGGCACCAAGAATCAGTGGACGACCAACATGAACTACTTCGGTATCACCGATGCAGTCACGTTCCGTAACCTGGTCAAGCTGAACATGAGCCTGGAAACCGGCAAACTGACCAGCACCATGGTTGTCAGCTATCGTAACGGCTACACCGATGCAGCCGCTTCGGTTCTGAACGTCGATACCAAGGCCCTGGAAACGATCCGCCTGCAAGTACCGTCGTACACCACCGTCGACCTGCAAGGCCGCTATGCCTTCAACTCGGCTGTGACGCTGCGCGCTGGTATCAAGAACCTGTTTGACCGTGAACCGCCGCTGTCGCTGCGCGCTTCGTCGGGCCACCAGGTTGGTTTCGATCCACGCTACGCTGATCCAATGATGCGTTCGTTCTACTTCACCGGTAGCTACAAGTTCTAATGTGATGTCTTAAATTAGCTTGTCCAGAAAGCGCCTTGCACTTCACCGTGCAAGGCGCTTTTTTTATGTGCCGCCAGATTGCCCAGGCGAAAAAAAAGGAGCCGCAGCTCCTTTTTTGTTCCTGCATGACGACGCTTACGCCGTCGCTTCGCCGCCCAATGCCTCGACCACGTCGGCCATCAGCTTGGAGAGCTCGCCCGTCATCAGCATCACGTCGCCGTCGAAACGCTCTTCGTCGTTCTTTGTGCTCGATTCCGTTTCCTTGATCACGTCAAGCGGCTTGACGCTCTTGATGGCCAGCGATTCCGTCAGCACGAAGGAGATCTTGTCGTTCCACGTCATGGCCAGGCGCGTGCACTGCTTGCCGGCCGCGATATGACGGCGCACGTCGTCCGCTTCCAGGGTGTGGCGCACGTAGCGCACGGTGGCCTTGCTCTCGCCGGTGGCGCGCAATTCCGTATCCATGTCGACCGTGAAGCCGGCAGGCGCATCGTCGGCCTGCAGCCATTCCGTCATCACCGCCACGGGCGAGCGCTGCACGCGCAGGCTTTCCAGCGGCAATTTATCCACGGCTTTGAGCAGCAGCTTGATGACTTCATCGGCTTTCGCCGGGCTGGCGGCATCGACCACCAGCCAGCCGTTGACGGGGTCGATCCACGTCCAGACGTTGCTGCGGATGCTGAAGGCGCGCGGCAACAGTTCGTCGGCGACGCGCTCCTTCAATTCCTTCATGGCTTTCTTGCCGGGCGCAAAACCTTGCGCTTCTTCCATCTCGGCGGCGCGGGCCTTGGCCACCTGGTTGATGACGGTGGCTGGCAGCAATTTCTTTTCCGTGCCCAGCAGGATCAGCATCTGCTTGTTGACCACGTGGACCAGGCCGCCGTTCGGGCGTGGCGTATCCCAGCCCTGGCGCATCAGATCCATGCTGGTCGCCGGCGTAAATTTGTTCGAGGACAGCGCCTCTTCCAGTTGTTCTGGCGTGTAAGCCCATGGTGCGGGCAGGCGGTAAATCTGAAGATTCTTGAACCACATAGTTTTTGTCTTCCGTTTGTTTCAGTAGTGCCAGGGGAACGCCATTCTACACTTTCGACGCGGTCATGCCGTCAAAAGCGCAGCCTGGCGCGGTGCTTGTGATCAGGGGAAACGCCGCTACAGGGCGGGAAACAGCTCGGCCTGGGCGGGTGCCTGCCGCGTGACGACGGCCGGGTCGCACAGGGCCGAAATGCGCACGCCCAGCAGGCGGATTTTCTTTTCAAACGGCACGCGCCGCAAGCAGTCGCGGCTGGCGCGCAGGATAGCGGCGGCGTCCGCCGTGGCGCTGGGCAGGGTGATGTCGCGCATGACGGTGCTGAAATCCTCGAAGCGCAGCTTGATGCCCACCGTGCGCCCCGCCAGCGACTGCTTGTCCAGGTCGCCCGCCACGCGCGTGCACAGGCTTTCCAGCTTTTCCGACAGGGTGGCGCGGTCGCGCACCACCTGCAAGTCGCGCTCGAACGTCGTTTCGCGGCTGACGGACTTGGTTTCCCGGCTCGTCTGCACGGGGCGGTCATCGATGCCCAGCGCCGCCTGGCGCAGCCAGCCCGTGTACAGGTCGCCGAACTGCGTGCGCAGCATGGCCATGTCGGCTTGCGCCAGTTCGCCGATGCTGACGATGCCCAAGGCTTCCAGCTTGGCCGTCGCCTTCGGGCCGATGCCATTGATCTTTTTCGCCGCCAGGGGCCACACGCGCGTGGCGATATCCTCGGGCGCCAGGATGGTCAGCCCGTCCGGCTTTTCCAGGTCGGAACAGATTTTGGCCAGCAATTTGTTCGGCGCCAGCCCGATCGAGCACGACAGCCCCGTCGCCTCGAACACGGCCGCCTTCAGGCGCGCCGCCATGGCCGGCGCCTGCTCGCCATGTTCCGTCAGGTCGACATAGATTTCGTCGATGCCGACGTTCTGGATGATCGGGCACAGATTGGCCACGGCTTGCTTGAAGCGCGCCGAATAGTCGCGGTAGGCTTCGAAATCGGCCGGCAGCAGGATGCTGTCCGGCGCCAGCTTGGCCGCCTTCATGATGCCCATGGCGGAAAACACGCCAAACGCGCGCGCCGCATAGGTCGACGTGGTGACCACGCCGCGTCCCACGTAGTCGCGCATGCGGGCAAACTGCCGCGTGCCGTCTTCCTGCAGCACGGGCTGCTGCAAGCGCCCGCCACCGATCACCACCGGCTCGCCGCGCAATTCCGGATATTTTAATAATTCCACGGAGGCAAAGAAAGCGTCCATGTCCAGGTGCGCGATCCAGCGGCGGGCAGCCACCTGGTGCGGCGCGGATGACTGAGGCAGGGTGGGGGCAGATGGGCTCAAGGACACCTCGCGGCGGGTCGGCCTGCCAGAGGGAAAGGACATTCCACAGGCAGAATACGGTTAAACACTGTTGTTTTATACAGTATCGCCGGAAACGAGCGCAGATGCAAGCAGGAACCGTATTGATTGAAATCAGCATTGGCTTTTCTATTTGGCAAGAATAGAATCTCCGCACAATAACGAAACCTAGGGAGTTGCCTTGTCTATCGCCCATCACGCCTTGCGCCGCCTTGCCGTCTGCACATCCATGCTGCCGGCTCTGCTGCTGTCCACGCTATCGCCATCCGCGCTGGCTGCCGACGCCCCTGTCGCCGCCAAAACCGCCTGGCAGGAAACCCGCCACGGCACCGTCGTTACGGACGACTACCGCTGGCTGCAAAAGAAGACCGATCCCGCCGTGATCGACTACCTGAATGCGGAAAACGCCTACACGGCCGCCGTCACGGCCCCGATCCAGCCGCTGGCCGACAAGATCTACGCCGAGATCAAGGGCCGCATGCAGGAAGTGGACTTGTCTGTGCCTGTGCGCATGGGCAATTTCTACTATTACACGCGCATGGAAGCGGGCAAGCAATACCCGCTGCACTGCCGGCGCGCCGTGGGTGCGAAGGGTGCCTATGATGCGGGCGTCGCCGAAGAAATTTTGCTGGACCAGAACCAGCTGGCAGACGGCCACACCTTCTTTGCCGTGCGCGCGTTTGCCGTCAGCCCGAATGAACAATTGCTGGCCTACACCACGGATACGACAGGTTTCCGCCAATACGACCTGCATGTCAAGGATTTGAAAACCGGCAAGCTGCTTACCGACACCATGCCGCGCGTCACGTCGCTGGCCTGGGCGGCGGACAATGCCACCCTGATGCTGGCCCAGGAAGACGCCACCACCAAGCGCTCGGACCGCTTGTTCCGCCTGGCCCTGGGCGGCACGCCACAGCAGGTGTATCACGAGCCTGTGGAACAGTTCGCCATTGGCGTGGGCCGCACGCGCGACCAGCGTTTCTTTGTGCTCAGCTCGCGCAGCACGGATACCAGCGACGTGCAGCTGTTGCCAACCAATACGCCGCAGGGCAGTTTCCAGCCGGTATTGCCGCGCGAAAAGGGCCACCGCTACAGCGTCGAGCACCGCGACGGCCAGCTGTACATCCTCACCAACAAGGATGCGAAAAACTTCCGCATCGTCAGCGCGCCCCTGTCGCAGCCGCAGCCCAAGCACTGGAAGCCGCTGGTGCCGCACAACAAGGATGCCGTCATCCAGTCCATCGATGCGTTCCAGAACTACCTGGTGGTAATGGAAAAGTCGCGCGCCCTGAACCGTGCGCGCATCTATGATTTCGCGCAGAAAAACTGGAAGACGGTGCAGTTCGACGACCCCGTCTACCTGGCCACGGCGGCCGGCACGCCCGACTATGCCGCCACGCAATTTCGCATGTCCTACCAGTCGCCTGTGACGCCGCCTACCGTCATCGACGTCAGCATGAAGGATGGCAAGCGCACGGTGCTGAAACAGCAGGAAATCGTCGGCGGCTATGATGCGGCGCGCTACACCACGCAGCGCCTGTGGGTCAAAGCCCGCGATGGCGTGCAAGTGCCGCTGTGGATCGTCTACAAGAAGGGCGTCAAGCTCGACGGCTCCGCCCCGCTGCTGCTGTATTCGTATGGTTCCTACGGCATTTCCACGGAAGCCAGTTTCGCCATCAGCCGCATCAGCCTGCTGGAACGGGGCGTCATCTATGCGCAGGCGCATATCCGCGGCGGCACGGACATGGGCGAAGCGTGGCATGAGGATGGCATGCTGATGAAGAAGAAAAACACCTTCAATGACTTCATCGACAGCGCCGACTACCTGGTGCGCGAAAAATGGACGAGTGCGAACCGCCTCATCATCCAGGGCGGCAGCGCCGGCGGCTTGCTGATGGGCGCCGTCGTCAACCAGCGCCCCGAACTGTTCCACGCCGTGCACGCGGCCGTGCCCTTTGTCGACGTGATGAACACCATGATGGACGCCAGCCTGCCGCTGACCACGGGCGAATATCTGGAATGGGGCGACCCGAACCAGAAGGCCGCGTATGACTACATGCTCAGCTACTCGCCCTACGACAACATCGCCCGCAAGGATTATCCCGCCATGCTGGTGACGACGGGCCTGAACGACAGCCAGGTGATGTACTGGGAACCGGCAAAATATGTGGCCAAGCTGCGCGCGCATAAAACGGACAGCAATCCCCTGCTGCTGAAAACAAATATGGGCGCCGGCCACGGTGGCGCATCGGGCCGCTACAACGCCATCCAGGAAAGCGCGTTCAACATGGCCTGGATGCTGTCGCAGTGGAATATCACGGAATAATGTGAAAAAAGCGCTTGCACAAGGATTTTAGCCGTCCTATAATAGCGCCTCTTCCAGACGTGGTGACAAACGTCGGGATGGTTTTCTGAGACAAGCAACGGGTGCTTAGCTCAGTTGGTAGAGCGGCGCCCTTACAAGGCGTAGGTCGGGAGTTCGAGCCTCTCAGCACCCACCAAATCAGAAAACTGTCCAGTGCTTCATGGATCAGCAATACAGATCATACGAGCTTGGAGTGGTAGTTCAGTTGGTTAGAATACCGGCCTGTCACGTCGGGGGTCGCGGGTTCGAGTCCCGTCCGCTCCGCCAATAAAAGAAAAGCCCTTTGGTTCTCTGAACCGAAGGGCTTTTCCCATTTCCGGGCCAGAAAATGCGCCCACCGCCCCTCCTCCGAACATTTTTGCGTTTTTCAGCAAAATATCTGCTTTTATCCCATAAGAATAGTTGCACAAGCGGCATAGCGCCCCCTATAATAGTGCCTCTTCCAGACGTGGTGACAAACGTCGGGATAGTTTTCTGGGTATGCGGGTGCTTAGCTCAGTTGGTAGAGCGGCGCCCTTACAAGGCGTAGGTCGGGAGTTCGAGCCTCTCAGCACCCACCAAAACAGAAAATTATCCAGTGCTTCATGGATCAGCAACACAGATCATACGAGCTTGGAGTGGTAGTTCAGTTGGTTAGAATACCGGCCTGTCACGTCGGGGGTCGCGGGTTCGAGTCCCGTCCGCTCCGCCAATAAAAGAAAAGCCCTTTGGTTCTCTGAACCGAAGGGCTTTTCCCATTCTGCGATCAGATTTCGCAAACCTTGGCTTGAAGCTGCAAGGTAGCGCTGCGGCGGACCTGACCCCGGCTGTTAAAATCAGCGCTCACCTGACTTCGCTTCCGACCGCATGCGCTTGTCCCGCCGCACTCATCCCTACATCGCCCTGCGGCTGCGCCTGGCCCATCATGCTTTGCTGCAATTTGCCGCCAGCCTGACGAGTTCCATGGAAATTGTCTTTTTCCTTGCCGGCCCTGTCCTGCTGGGCCTGCTCAGCGTAATCGCCCTGCCCGGCTTTCTTGCCATGCGTTTGCCCTGGCCCGCCGCGCTGGGTCTGCTGGGCGCGCAAGCGCTGCTTACCTGCCTGCCCGCCTGGCTGCTGCGCAAGCGGCTGTTGCCCGCCACTACAGCCGCCTGGCTGCGCCAGCTGCCCCTGCCGCCGCGCCTGCGCTGGCAGGCGGATGTGGCCGTGGCCGGCCTGCTGATGCTGCCATTGGGCATCGCCTATGCTGTGTCGGCCAGCATCTGGCTGCTGCAGTCGCCGCCCTGGCTGCGCCCGGTTGCCGTAGGCGGCATGGCGGCCACCGCTGGCGTCTGGTTGCTGGCCTGGATCTTAACAAGTTGCATCATCGCCCTGCGCCTGCGCGCACCGCGCCCAGCGCAACGGGCACGCGCGCCCACCATGCACACCTACGTGCCGCGCCTGCCCCGCTGGCACACCCTGTTCCTGTGGCGCCAGCTGTTCTGGTTGCCGTTCTGGCGCAATGAAAACGTCATCGGCATCCAGCAAAGCGTGCTGCTGGCCAGCGCCGGCGCCGGCATGCTGGCCTGGCTGCTGCGTGTGCCGCTCGTGCCCGCCCCATTGCTGGGCTTGCTGGCCAGCGCCAGCCTGATCCTGTTGACGGACCGGGGCGACAAGGCCGTGCGCGAACAGATCGCCGTGCTGCGCCCGTCGCTGAACGCCTGGCCCCTCTCCAGCCGCGGCCTGATCCGACTGGCCTGCGCCTTCAGCCTGCTGCCCGCCGGCGCCGTGCTGCTGGGGGCCGGCGTCCTGCTGTATTGCCTGGACCCAGCCGTCCTGCTGCAGCGCGTGAGCAGCGTCTACGCCATCACGGCCAGCGCAGCCCTGCTGGCCATCGTCGGCCTGCCCCGCCTGACGGCGCGCGGGCGCGTCGCCCTCGTCGTTTTCTCCATCCTTGCCTTGAGCGCCATCGGAAGCGAATTATGGAATTGAATGCCCCCTCTCCCGTGCTGCGGATAGAACAGCTCGATTTTCATTTCGCCACGCACAGCGTGTTCCAGCGCTTCGCGCAGCAATTCGGCCCCGGCATCACCTGGCTGCGCGGCGCCAACGGCGCCGGCAAGACCACCATGCTGAAACTGGCGGGCGGCGCCCTGCTGCCCGCACGGGGAAGCATCCGCCTCGATGACATCGACAGCGCCCGCCTGCCGCTGGCCTACCGCGCGCAAGCCTTCTATTGCGGCGGCGATGCCCCCGCCCTGCCCTGGCTGCAAGTACACGAATTTCTCGACCTGCACCTGGCCCTGTATCCGGGCACAGACCAGGCCCTGCTGAACGGGGAACTGGGCGCCTTTGCCATGACGTCGTCTTTGCAGCAAAGCATCACCGCCCTGTCGCTGGGCCAGCATAAAAAACTGCAACTGGCGCTGGCCCTGGCCTTGCCCGTGCGCCTGCTGCTGATCGACGAGCCCTTCAATGGACTCGATGCGGCCGCCATGGCGCACCTGCGCGCGCGCCTGGCCGAGCCAGCCCGTCTGGCGCGCCAGTGCATCGTGCTGACCAGCCACCTGGCGCCGGAGGTGCCGCTGGCGGCCACGGTGGAAATATAGACAGGAAATACAGCTTTGCAGATCCGGCAGCTTGCGCTTACGATGCCGGCTTGTCCGCGCCGGCGATCCCGGCGCAGCCTGTATAACAAATGGCGACACACGGCGGCTTACCGGCACGCCACGCCTATCCTGGAGATCCGCATGTTGAACACCCACCGCAGCGCCCTGGCCATCCTGTGCGCCATGTTTGCCACGTCCACCCTCGCCGCCGGCCCGACCGGCACGGCCGCCGACTATGGCAGCGCGGCCCACCACGGCGCGGCCCAGCGCACCATCGAGCTGCAGGCGGACACGCGCCACATCAATGTCACGCGCGGCGAAACCGTCACCATCGCGCGCGCCGGCCAGCGTTTTACGTGGCACGTGCAAACCTTCAGCAACAAAACCGTCTTCGCCCTGGCCGCGATCGCACCGCAGGACATGCCTGTCGATGGCATCAAGGTGTATGTCGCCGCCAATCCCCAGTACGCGGGTAGCTGAGTTTGCTGCGCGCATAAATAAAACCGGAGCAGCCTTGCGGCCACTCCGGTTTTTCTTGATACCGCTGAATCATTACGCCGTCAGTGCTTCCTTGGCTGCGGACTCGTCGACCACTTCCTCGTCGTCCGAGCGGATCAGGTGGTCAAAGGCGGACAGCGCTGCCTTGGCACCTTCGCCGGTGGCGATGATGATCTGCTTGTACGGCACCGTGGTGACGTCGCCGGCAGCGAACACGCCGGGGATCGAGGTCTGGCCGCGGGCATCGACTTCAATTTCGCCATGGCGCGAGAGTGCCACCGTGCCCTTCAGCCACTCCGTGTTCGGCACCAGGCCGATTTGCACGAAGACGCCTTCCAGCTCGACCTTCTTCGACTCGCCGCTGACGCGGTCCGTGTAGCTCAGGCCATTGACGATCTTGCCGTCGCCGTGGATCTCGGTGGTTTGCGCCGAGGTGATCACGGTCACGTTCGGCAGGCTGTGCAGCTTGCGTTGCAGCACTGCATCGGCGCGCAATTCCGCGCCGAACTCGATCAGGGTCACGTGTTTCACCAGGCCGGCCAGGTCGATCGCCGCTTCCACGCCCGAGTTGCCGCCGCCGATCACGGCCACGCGCTTGCCCTTGAACAAAGGACCATCGCAGTGCGGGCAGTAGGCGACACCGTGGTTGCGGTATTCCTTCTCGCCCGGCACGTTGATTTCGCGCCAGCGCGCACCGGTGGCCAGAATGACGGTCTTGGCTTTCAGCACGGCGCCATTCGCCGTTTCAATCTGCACCAGCTTGCCCGGCGTCAATTTCGCGGCGCGCTGGGTATTCATGATGTCGACCTCGTATTCCTTGACGTGCTGTTCCAGCGCCATGGCGAACTTCGGACCATCGGTTTCCTTGACGGAAATAAAGTTTTCGATCGCCAGGGTATCGAGTACCTGGCCGCCGAAACGCTCGGCCAGCACGCCCGTCTTGATGCCTTTGCGGGCCGCGTAGATGGCCGCTGCCGCGCCGGCAGGGCCGCCGCCGACGATCAGCACGTCAAACACGTCTTTCTTGTTCAACGCTTCGGCCTGGCGGGCACCGGCATTGGTGTCGAGCTTGGCGAGGATTTCCTCGACATTCGTGCGGCCCTGGCCAAAGTGTTCGCCATTCAGGAACATCATCGGCACGGCCATGATGCGGCGCTCTTCCACTTCTTGCGGGAACACGCCGCCATCAATGGTGGTGACCTTGATGCGCGGGTTGATCACCGACATCGCATTCAATGCCTGCACCACTTCCGGGCAGTTATGGCAGGAGAGCGAAATAAACGTTTCAAATTCGTAGTCGCCGTCGAGGTTGCGGATTTGCTCGATCACGGCCTCGTCGAACTTGATGGTGTGGCCGCCCACTTGCAGCAGCGCCAGCACCAGCGAGGTAAATTCGTGGCCCATCGGCACACCGGCGAAACGCACGCCGATGTCGGAGCCTGCACGGTTGATGCTGAACGACGGGGTGCGTACGCCAGCTTCCAGGCGCTCGACCAGCGTGATCTTGTCGCTCAACAGGACTATCTCCTGGAGCAATTCTTTCATCTCGCGGGCTTTTGCGCTGTCATCGAGAGAGGCGACCAGCTCAAGCGGATACACCACTTTTTCCAGGTAGGATTTCAGTTGGGTTTTGAGGGTGGCGTCTAACATGATTTTTTCCTTTTCTACAAATATTTAGGCGAATGCCGGGCCGGACACCCGGTCCGGCATCGCGGTAACTACTTGTTTGCTGCTGTGTACTTCAAGGCGTCAAGACTTAGATCTTGCCAACCAGGTCCAGCGATGGGGTCAGCGTTGCTGCGCCTTCCGTCCACTTGGCTGGGCATACTTCGCCTGGGTGAGCGGCAACGTACTGAGCTGCCTTAACTTTGCGCAACAGTTCCGATGCGTCACGGCCGATGCCGTTGTCATGCACTTCCAGCACTTTGATGAAGCCGTCCGGATTGATGACGAAGGTACCGCGCAGTGCCATGCCTTCTTCTTCGATCATGACTTCGAAGTTGCGCGACAGGGCGCCGGTTGGGTCGCCGATCAGTGCGTATTGCACTTTCTTGATGGCGTCCGAGGTGTCGTGCCATGCTTTGTGCGCGAAGTGCGAATCGGTCGAGATGCCGTAGACATCGACGCCCAGCTTCTGGAATTCAGCGTGGTGGTCGGCCAGATCTTCCAGTTCGGTTGGGCAGACGAAGGTGAAGTCGGCTGGGTAGAAGACGAATACCGACCACTTGCCTTTCAGCGACGCTTCCGTCAGGTCGACGAATTTGCCATTGTGGTATGCGGTTGCCTTGAATGGTTTAACTTGGGTATTGATCAGCGACATAGTCATTTCCTCTCGTGTGGTGAATCAGTAAGACTCTAGTGTAAGGGGTTTTAACCCATATGCAAAATTGATTGTCACAATAGTTTCAATTGGTTTTAGCTATCATGACACTATGGGAACTCCATGATAGGCAGTTCCCACGCGATTGGATAGCGGTGACAGTGGATACCCCTGCCGCCGCCAGGTGTTTAGTTCTTGAGTTCTTCCGGTACCTTGCCGCCGTTTTCCGCCAGCTTGATCATCACCTGGCGGTGCAGCCAGATATTCATGCTGGCCGAATCGTTGGTGTCGCCCGTGAAATGCAGCTCTTGCGCCAGTTCCTTGCGCGCGGCCAGGCTGCTGTCGAGTTGCAACAGTTTCATCAGGTCGACGATGGACGTGCGCCAATTGAGTTTTTCCGCGCTCTTGTTGGCCAGGTCGACCAGCACCACTTCCACGTCCACCACGGGCGCAGCGGCGGCCGGGGCGGCGGCAGGAGCGGCCGGGGCCGCAGCTGGGGCGGCCGCTGGCGCCGTGGCGGCGGCCGGCGTGGCAGCGTCGGATGAATGGTGGAAGATTTTGTTGTAGATATTGCTGAAAATGCCCATGAGTACACCTCGCGTTGGAGTGAATGGAAGAAGGATTGCCTGCGCGCCCGGTCGGTGACCGGTGACAGCTGGAGCCGGGCGCAGGCGCCAGCTGATCGAGTATAAGCCCGTTCAGGCCGGGAGCCCCGTCCCGCAGGCCCAAGGCCAATCTGGCGGCATCGCCGCCTGTTTCAAGGGTGCAAGGGGCGCTGCGCCCGCAGCAGCGCGTCGAACGCCTCGATGGCCAGCGGCGGCGCAAACAGATAGCCTTGCGCATGGTCGCAACCCAGTTCCAGCAGCAGCGCGCGCTGCATTTCTGTCTCCACCCCTTCGGCAATTACCTGCAGGCCCAGCTTGTGCGCCACGCTGATGATGGCTTCGCACAGGGCCAGTTCGCTGGTGCCGGGCGCCAGCTTGCGCACCATGGCGCCGTCGATCTTCAGGTAATCGATGCCGCATTGCTGCAATTGCGTCAGCGAGGCATGGCCGCTGCCAAAGTCGTCGAGGGCAATCTGCACGCCCGCCGCGCGCAAATGCTGCAGCCGCTGGGCCATGCTCTCGCCAGTTCCCAGCAGCGCGTCTTCGCGCATGTCGAGCACGATGGCCGAGGCGGGCACGCCCAGCGCCTGCAACTGGCGCAGCCAGGCGCCTGGCGCCTCGGCCTCGCGCTGCCACTCCAGCGGCGACAGGTTGATGCACAGCTGCAAGTCGGCTGCGCCGGCATCGCCGCCCGCGCGCCAGCGCTGCAGCTGCGCCGCCGCCGCGCGCAGCACCCAGTCGCCGATTTCCACGATCAGGCCGCTGCTTTCGGCCAGCGCGAGAAAATCGGGCGGGCACACCACGCCCCGCTGCGGATGGTTCCAGCGCAGCAGCGCCTCCGCCTTGACGATGCGCCCGTCCCGCAGCGCCACGATGGGCTGGTAGACCAGCTGCATCTGCTGCTCGCGCAAGGCGGTGCGCAAGTCCGCGCCCAGGCGCATGCGGTTGACGGCCGCCACCTGCAGCGCCGGCGTGAAATAACTGTAGCGGTTGCGTCCCGCGCCTTTCGACACATACATGGCCTGGTCCGCATGCTTGAGCAAGTCTTCGATCGTGCCCGCGTCATCGGGATACAAGGTGATGCCGATCGAGGCGGAGACGAAAGCCTGCTCCTGCCCCAGCAGGAATGGCGCCAGCAAGCCGTCGAGAATTTGCCGGGCGATGCGGTCCACTTGCTGCAAGTCGTCGAGGTCGGACAGGATCACCGTGAATTCATCGCCGCCCAGGCGCGCCACCGTGTCCGTCTCGCGCACGCCCACGCGGATGCGCCGCGCCGCCTCGATCAGCAGGATGTCGCCCTGGTGGTGGCCGAGCGTGTCGTTGACTTCCTTGAAGTGGTCGAGGTCGATGAACAGGATGGCCACGCGGCTGGCATCGCGGCGCCCTTGCGCCAGCGCCTGGCGCAGCCGCTCGTGGAACATGCGGCGGTTCGGCAATTGCGTCAGGGTATCAAAATTGGCTTGCTGCCAGATCAGCGCTTCCGACTGGCGCTTGTCCGTCACGTCTTCCAGCATGCACAGGTGGTGCGGGCCGCCATGGCGCGCCGTGGCGATGGCCGTCACGGAAGCGTCGACCCACACGATGGCGCCATCGGGACGCACGATGCGCTTCGAGTGGCGAAAGCCGAGCACGCTGCGCGCCAGCAATTGCGCCACCTGCTCCTGTTCACCGGGCACGTCGTCGGGATGGCTGATCTCCATCCAGCTGCTTTGCTTCATGTGTTCCAGGCTGCGCCCGGCGATGGCCAGATAGCGCGGATTGATATCCAGAAACTGTCCGCTCACGGTATCGATCAGGGCGATGCCCATCGGCGCTTCCTCGAACATGGTGCGAAAGCGCAATTCGCCCTGGCGGATGGTGTCTTCCGTGCGGCGCCGTTCGCGCGCCAGGTTGCTGAAGTGAAAAGCGGCCGCCACGGCCAGCAGGCTGCCCGCCACGCCCAGCGACAAATACAGCCAGCCCAGGTCGGCGCCCGGCACGGGACGGTAAAGAAAACCCTTGTAGGCGCTGCTGGCCGTGGCATCCGCCGGCAGCAGGCCCATGGCCGCATAGGTATCGGCGATATGCTGCCAGCGCTGGGGATTCATGTAGCCCGGCTCCACCAGCACGGGCTGCAGCAGCAGTTCCATCTGCTGCGCCTCGTACAGCAGGTGCGCGCGGTCGTGGCGCTGGCTGTAGCTGGCGTGGATCAGTTGCGCCATCTGTTCGCGGTGCGCCATCGCATATTGCCAGCCGCGCATGCTGGCCGCGCGGAAAGCCTTGGCCCGTTCAGGATGGCGGCGCAGTTCCTGCTCGCTGGTAAACAGGTTGTCGCCGTAAAAATCGATGCCGGCCGAGCGCGGCGTGAATTGATAGTAGGAAAATCCCGCCCGGTCCAGGTAGTCCGGTTCATTGGTCGAATACGCAGCGATGGCCTCGACCTTGCCATTGATCATGTCCTCGACCCGATAGCTGGGCGGCAAATGCTGCATCTGCCCGGGCGCGACGCCCATTTTCTGCAGGAACAGCGAGACTTCATCGGCGCCGGCGGGCTGGCCGCCGGGCATGCCGATCATCACGGCTGCGCCCGCCAGCTTGCGCACGTCGGGCGCGCCGCCCTGCTGGCGCATCAGCAGCACGCTGGGCGAATGCTGGAACACCACGCCCAGCACCACCACGGGCTTGCCGGCCAGGCGGCTGAGCAGCAAGGTGCTGTTGCCGACGCCGTATTCGGCCCGCCCATCCAGCACGGCGGCCTCGGCGCTGCGCCCGGCGCCGCCTTCGAGCAGCGTGACATCCAGCCCCGCCTCGCGGTAATAGCCCTGCTCGATGGCCGCGTAATAGCCGGCGAACTGGAACTGGTGGGTGAAATTGAGTTGCAGCGCGACCCGCTCCAAGGCTTGCGCCCGGGCCGGAATGGCAAGGAGCAGCAACAGGAAAAGACAGCCCAGCCAGCCATGCGCGCGCCTGCCACCGGACGGCGGCAATCGAGGTCGGCAAGCACGCAATGCTTCCATTGGCATGGCAGGGCACCACAGGAGGACTGCCGAACTGGCAGGGATGAGGCTATTGTAGCCGTCCCTTTTGCCAATGGATAATTATTTCACTCAGGGCAATATCGTTGATGTTTTTGGCAAACAGTCTGGCGCTTGTTTGCGTTAAAACACCACGCCGGCCACCAGAATGACATTCGCATACGGGCTGCACTCGCCCGTGCGCACGATGGCGCGCGCGCCCTTGCTCAATTGCTTGAACTCTTCATGCGTGACCTGGCGCGCATCGGGCAAGGCCAGGGCCGCCACTTGCGCCGCCATGGCCGGGTTGTGTTGCGGCAATTCACTGGCCAGCAGGTGGTACTCAACCTGCATTTCGCTCATTACCGTTTGCACGGTCTCGATGAAGCCGGGCACGCCGCGCGTCAGCGCCAGGTCGATCAGGGGCACGCCCGGCTGCGATGGCAGGCCGGCATCGCCGATGACGAGCATGTCGCCATGGCCCAGCGAGGCGATCATGTGCGACAGTGCAATATTGAGCAGCGGAGTTTTTTTCATGGTCTTAAAACAGCTCGTGCAGGAAAGGAATCGACGTTTGCGCGCCGGGCTTGGTCACGCTCCAGGCGGCCGCGCGCTGGCCCTGGGCTATCGCTTCGGCCTCGTCCATGCCGGACGCCAGGCCGGCGACAAAGCCGCCGATGAAGGTGTCGCCGGCGGCCGTCGTGTCGACGGCTTTCACCGCTTCGGCCGGGAAAGTGGTGTCGCCGCCATACAGGGCCGCGTGCACGCCCTTGGAACCCAAGGTGATGATGACGTTGTCGCTGCCCTGCTTTTGCAGCGCGGCGGCCAGGGCCGCGATATCCGTGCTGTCGGGCGCCACGCCGGCCAGCATGGCCGCTTCGATTTCATTCGGGATCAGGTAGTCGACCAGTTCCAGCACGCCGTCGGGCAAGCTGGCGGCCGGGGCCGGGTTCAGCACCACAGTCTTGCCCAGCGAGCGGGCCAGTTTGATGGCGTGCACGACGGTGTCCATCGGCGTTTCCAGCTGCAGCACGACGATGTCGGCCTGCTCAATTAAGCCTTGCGCCGCGTCGATGTGGGCGGGGCTCAATAAATCGTTGGCGCCGCCGGCGATGACGATGCTGTTCTGCCCGTTGTCGTCGACCAGGATCGAGGCGATGCCGGAAGCCACGCCCGGCAAGGTCGTGATGTGGCTGTCGATGATGCCGTCGCCCACCAGCGCGGAGCGCAACGTCGCGCCAAACGCGTCGTCGCCCACGCAAGCGACCATGGCCACTCGCTGGCCGCCGGCCTCGGCCTTGCCGCTCATGCGCGCGCAAGCGACGGCCTGATTGGCGCCCTTGCCACCAGGAATAGTTCTAAACGCGCCGCCCGTCAGGGTTTCGCCGGGCAGGGGCATGCGCGGCACGCGCAGGACCAGGTCCATATTGATGCTGCCGATAACCACGATCATGATGTCATTCCCATCAGTTCAGTTGCAGGAGAAGAAGTAGGTACAGCAGAAGGTACGGCTGCGGCACTGGAGCCGCGCACGTGCAATTCGGGGGCGATGCTGCGCTGCTGGCGCGGCAAGGCGGGGTCGGCGATGCGGGCCAGCAGGCAGGCCGCCGTGATGTGGCCCAGCTCGCGCGTATTTTGCGCCACGCTGGTCAAGGCCGGGTGCACGAAGCTGGCCAGGTCGATGTCATCGAAGCCGACGACAGCCAGCTCGCCCGGCACGGCAATGCCGCGCTCGGCGGCGGCGCGCAGGGCGCCAAAGGCCATCAGGTCATTGCAGCAGAACAGGGCGTCCGGACGCTGGGCTGTTGGCAGCGCCAGCAGGTCGAGCGCGGCCGCATAGCCGCCCGCGCTGGTAAAGTCGGCATGGCGGCACAGGGCGTCGGCCAGGGTCACGCCCGCGTCCGCCATGGCATCGCGCGCGCCGGCTATGCGCTCGTTGGAAATACGCACTTCACGGGGACCGGCGATGCAGGCCAGGCGCCGGCGTCCCAGGCCCAGCAGATGGCGCGCGGCCAGGGCGCCGCCGGCACGGTTGTCGACGGCCACCGCGTCGATGGCCAGGTCGCAGGGTGCGCGGTCGAGCAGCACGGCCGGCACTTTCATTTTACGCAGCAATTCGCCATCGCTGTCGGCCAGTGCGGACAGAATCAAGCCGTCGCAGCGCTTGGTCAGCAGCACATTCAAATACTCGCGCTGCTTGACGGGGTCGTCATCGGAATTGCACAAAATGACGCTGTAGCCGGCCGCGTAGCAGCTGTCTTCGATACCGCGCGCCACTTCCGAAAAATACGGATTCGTATTGTTGGGGATGATCAGGCCAATGGTGCGCGTGCTGCGGCTGCGCAAGGAACGCGCCAGCGCGCTGGGTACGTAATGCAATTGTTCCACGGCCGCCAGCACGGCGCGGCGCGCCTCGTCGCTGACGGGGCGCGTGTTGTTGAGGACGTGCGAGACGGTGGTAAACGACACCCCCGCCGCCTGCGCCACTTGCTTGATGGTTGCCATGGGCCGGTATTATGAACGCTCGCCGCAGCGGCGATAGGTGTCGAGCACCACGGCGGCGACGATCACCAGGCCCGTGACGATGCGTTTCACGGGTTCCGACACACCCACCTGCGCCAGGCCCGCTTCCAGCACGGAAATGATCAACACGCCGATAAAGGTGCTGATGACGGAACCACGGCCGCCCATCAGGCTCGTGCCGCCGATCACCACGGCGGCGATCACCTGCAATTCCATGCCCACGCCGCCGTTCGGGTCGGCCGCTTCCAGGCGCGACACCTGGAACAGCGCACCGACGCCGGCCAGAAAGCCCATCAGCGCAAAGACCAGCACCTTCGACGGTTTTGTGTTGATGCCGGACAAGCGCACGGCTTCTTCATTCGTGCCGATGCCGATCCAGTGGCGGCCCAGCACCGTGCGCGTGAGCACCAGGTGGCCGATGACAACGATGGCGATCGAGGCGATGAAGGCAGGCGACAGGCCGAAGGCGATGGGCGAGCTGATGCCCTCGACGGCGCTGCCGATATATTCCGTGCGCGAGTTCGTCACTTGATAGGCCATGCCGCGCGCCATTTCCAGCACGCCCAGCGAGACGATGAACGAGGGTATGCGCCAGCCGACGGAAATCAAACCCGTCGTCGCGCCGCAGGCGGCCGCCACCGCCATGCCCAGCATGGCCGCGCTCCACACGGGCCAGCCCCAGTGCACGACAGCGAGCGACAGCACGGAAGCGGCCAGCGCCATCACGGAGCCGACCGACAGATCGATGCCGCCGATGATCAAGACAAACGTCATGCCGACGGCCATCACGACCAGGGTCGGGATGTTGTTCGACAGGGTACTCAAGGTCGCCAGGGTAAAGAAGTTTTCGCTGGCAAACGAGAACAGCACGCACATGGCCAGCAGGGCGCCAATCAGGCCCGCATAGTTTTTCAGGTCGGCCAGGCTGCGCTGCAGATACGAAGGAGAGGAATGGGTGGTCATGGGAATCTTTCCGGCGGATCAGGCCGCAGCTGGAGTGGAAGTGGGAGTCAAATAGCCGGAGAAGGCGGCCGACAGCAGCGCGTCCTGGCTCCAGGCGCCGCGCTCGAAGGTCTCGACGATGCTGCCGGCGCTCATGACGGCGATGCGGTCGCAGATCAGCATCAGTTCGCGCAAGTCGCTCGATACAATGACCAGACCCTTGCCCTGCCGCGCCTGTTCGGCCAGCACCTGATAAATATCAAACTTGGCACCGATATCGATGCCGCGCGTGGGCTCGTCGAACAGCATCACGGGGCAGTCGCGGTACAGCCAGCGGGCGATCACCACCTTTTGCTGGTTGCCGCCGGACAGCTCGGCCACCGTTTGCGCGCTGTTGCGCGAGCGGATGCCCAGGCGTTGAATATAGTCATCGGCCACCGTCGCTTCGGCCGCGTCGTTCAGCCAGCCGGCGCCACTGACGGTGTCGAGCGAGGCCAGCGTCGTGTTGACGGCGATGGACTGGCGCAACAGCAAGCCTTGGCCCTTGCGGTCTTCCGTGATCATGGCGATGCCGGCTTTGACGGCCGCCTGCGGCGAGTGCAAGGCGGCAGGCGTGGCGCTGTCACCGAGGAACACCTCGCCCGCATCGGCGCGGTCGGCGCCGAAGATCAGGCGCAGCAGTTCCGTGCGGCCCGAGCCGATCAGGCCGGCGATGCCGAGGATTTCGCCGGCACGCAAGTCGAACGAGGTGGGGTTGACCACCGTGCCGCGCGCCAGGCCGCGCACGCGCAGCAGCGGCGCGCCCAGCGTGCGCCCGCTCAGGTCCACGGCGTCGTCGGCCGAGCGGCCCACCATCAGGCTGACCAGGTCGGCGGCCGAGTGGCCGGCGATGGCGTCGTCGCACACCAGCTGGCCGTCGCGCAGCACGGCGATGCGGTCGGCCACGCGCTTGAGTTCTTCCAGGCGGTGGGAAATATAGATGATGCACACGCCTTCGGCTTTCAGGCGCTCGATTTGCAGGAACAGCAGTTCCACTTCGCGGTGCGTCAGCATGGCCGTCGGTTCGTCAAGCACCAGCAGGCGGCAGGCACCGATCAGGTTGCGCGCGATCTCGATCATTTGCTGGTGGCCAATGCCCAGTTCGCCCACCAGGGTCCACGGGTCGAGGCCGCCCAGGCCGACTTTTTCCATCTGCTCGCGCGCGTCGCGTTCGAGGCGCGTACGGTCGATGAAACCGAAACGCTGCGGCAGATTTTTCAGGTACAGGTTTTCCGCGATCGACAGGGTGGGAATCAGATTGAGTTCCTGCATCACCATGCGGATGCCCAGCGCCTCGGCGGCACCGCGCGAAGCGGGCTGGTACGGCTTGCCGTCGAGCAGCATGCTGCCCGTCGTGGCTTGCTCCAGGCCGCAGATGATCTTCGACAAGGTGCTCTTGCCCGCACCGTTTTCGCCCGTCAGCGCCAGCACCTGGCCAGCAGCGAAGCGCAAGCCCACGCCGCCCAGCACGGGGCCGACATAGGACTTGCCGATGTTATCCAGGGTCAATAGAGGGGGGGCGGCTGATGGCGCCGGGGGGATGTCGGTAGGCATGATAAAACTCCGCAGAAAAAGACGGCGGGGCCGGCGCCAGCAATGCTGCTATGGCGCTGGCCCCGGCGGGATCAGACGATCAGGCGATCAGGACTGGGCGCCCTTGGTGACCAGTTCGACCTTGGTTTCGATGACGCCACCCAGATCGGCTTGTTTCTTTTTCTGCGCCAGGGCTTTGAGCACGGTGTCGATGCCGAACACGGCTTGCTGCGAACCGAACTGGTCGGCGGTAGCCAGCACGCGGCCATCGGCCAGCATCGGCTTGATGGCGTTGATGTTGTCGTAGCCGACGACCAGCACTTTGCCCGTCTTGCCGGCCGCCTTGATGGCGGAAATGGCACCGATGGCCATGTTGTCGTTACCGCACAGCAAAGCCTTGATGTTCGGGTTGGCGTTCAGCATGGCGGCAGCCACCGTGTTGGCCGGGGCGATTTCCCACTGGCCCGACTGCACGCTGACGACTTTCGCACCAGCTGCGCCCATGGCGTCCTGGAAACCCAGGGTGCGCTGCTGCGCGTTATAGGTGGTCGAGACTCCTTCGATGATGCCGACGGGGTCGCCCTTCTTGATCTGCTTGGCCAGGTAGTCGCCCACCACCTTGGCGCCCTTGCGGTTGTCCGGACCGACGAACGGCACGCTGATGCCCTTCTCTTTCAGGGCGCCTTCGTCGAGCTTGTTATCGATATTGACGACGATGATGCCCGCGTCGATGGCTTTCTTCAGCACCGGCACCAGCGCTTTCGAGTCGGCCGGCGCGATCACCAGCGCGTTGACGCGCGAGACGATCATTTGCTCGACCAGCTTGATCTGGCTCGACGTATCCGTTTCATCCTTGATGCCGTTCGACAGCAGGTCGTACTTGGCGGCATTTGCCTTCTGATGCGCCTTGGCGCCATTTTCCATGGTCAGGAAGAATTCATTGGCGAGCGACTTCATCACCAGTGCGACCTTCGGCTTTGCTGGCGTTTGCGCCATCGCCGGCACGGCGGGCAAGGCGCACACCAGGACAGCGGCGGCAATCATTTTCAGGCGAATACGGGATGTCATGACAGTCTCCAGAGTTGTTGGGCAAGCACGTGTACGCCATGCTTTTTAGGAAATACGTTGCGCGCAAACGTTTGCGCGAAGCGAATAGTGCCTCAATGCCCTATAACAGTGCAAGCAAAACTGTAGCTGCGGTGCAGCAAAAACACGGCGCCCAGAGGGAAATGGGCAAGCTGATGCGATCAGCCTGCCGGGGAGAATTGGCCGCAAATCAAGCGTTTGTTGCAGGACGGCCACTGCTCCATTGCACGGCCAGCACGCTGGCCAGCACCAGCAGCAGGCCCAGCATCGACCAGCCCGTCATGGCCTGGCCCAGCAAGGCCCAGCCCAGCACCACGGCCATCAGGGGACTGAGCAGTCCCAGCGAGGAGACGGCCACGGGCGACAGGCGGGCAATGCCGCGAAACCACAAGGCGTACGCCAGCAGGGCGCCGGCCAGGCACAGATAGGCATAGGCCAGCACTTGCTGCACGGATAAGACCGGCAGCGGCGCATCGGCCAGCCAGGCCACGGGCGCCAGCATCAGGCCGCCCAGCAGCAATTGCCAGCCCGTCAGCGCCAGCACGGGCAAGTCCGGCTTCCAGCGCCGCGTCAAGTAGGTGCCGGCTGCCATGCAGGCCGTGCCGCCCAGCGCGGCGGCGATGCCGACCGGTTCCCACACCGTGCGCGGCGACAACAGCAACACGCCCATGCCGGCCACGCCCAGCACGCTCGCCGCCAGTGCCAGGCGCGCCGGACGGCGCCCTTCCACGCCCCAGGCCAGCCCCATCACCAGCAGCGGCTGGATGGCGCCCACCACGGCCGCCAGGCCGCCCGGCAAGCGGTAGGCGGCCACGAACAGCAGCGCCTGGAATACGCCGATATTTAACGCCGACAAGATCAGCACGCGGCACCAGTCGCGCCGCGCGGGCAGGCGCCGCATGAGGAGCAGCAACAGCAGTCCGGCCGGCAGCACGCGGATCAGGGCCGCCGTGAACGGCCGGTCCGGCGGCAGCAGTTCGGACGTGACGATATACGTGGAACCCCAGATCAAGGGGGCCAGCGCCGTGAGCAGGATATCGCCCCAGGCGGGGCGAACAGAGAAAGCAGGCATAAACTATCTCGACATCAAGATAAAAATCCAGTGTGGCCGCAAACTATCTTGATGTCAAGATAAATTGACTGGCGCGCCGTGGCGGGCGGACGTAAAAAAGCCCGGCATGGCCGGGCTCGGGACTGCGCACGGCGGCAAGCTGCCGCACCGGGAGAGCTGTTTAGTCCCGCACGCGCTGCAGCACCGCGATCGGCATGCCGCCGAGCAAGAGCGTGGCAGTATTGTTGCTATTGCTCAGGCTAATCTGCATGGCCACGCCGCCACGCTCTTCCGAGACGACCGTCACCACATTGCCCTCGGAGGCAAAGGTGGCCTGACTTGCGTTGCCATGCTCGTCAATCATGGTGTCCTTGGTAAATTCCAGCACTTCGCCCGTCGCGCTCTTCCATTTGCCCACCAGCGGGTGGCCGCCAAAGCTGAACAGGCCTTTCAGCTTGTCCAGCATGCCCGGTCCCTGCGCGCCGGACGCATTGCCCATGGCGCCCGCCATGGCCATGGCCGCCTGGTTCAGCTGCGCACGGTCGGTGACTTGCCATTGCTTGTCGACCAGCGCCAGCGGCAACCGCACTTCCAGGTCGCTTTGCGGCAAGCGTTGCAGGATCACTGCGCGGTCCGCCGATTTGGCCAGCCACGCCGCCTCGTCCGTCAACACCAGCGTGGCTGTCGCCATCGCCACCGGCTGACCGCCGATTTCGCGTACCTGCTCGTAGCCGCTGACCTTGGACACTTTCACGCCCTTGGCCAGGCACAGCTTGTCGCCGCGCAAGGCCGCCTTGCCGGGGGCGGCCAGCGCGTAGACAAATTGCGACTGCGCAATCCAGCCACCGCTGCTCTGCTCGACGGGGCCTGTGTACAGGCCGCTACGCACCAGCGCATCGAGCCACTGCCGGGTCGATGTATCGTACGAAGCCACGCGGATTTCTTCCTTCTGGTAGGGCAAGTTGGTGAGGCAGATCAACTTGTCGCGCGCCGCCTCGTCCGCCGCCAGGTGGGCGTCGATGGCGCGGCCAAAACTGCTGGCCGACGCCGCTTCCGGCGCCAGCAGCCACGCCAGGGCGCCGCCAGCCACGATGACCACCGCCAGCACGCCGCCGGCGAGGATAACGTGGTGCCGCTTCACGCCGGACAGCGCCGGCGCTTGCATCGGTACCTGCGCCGGTGCCGGTGCCGGTGCCGGCGCAGGCGCTGGTGCTGGCGCCGCTGCGGCGTTCACGGCGTTGCCGCACTCATCGCAAAAGCGCGCGTCGGGCGTGTGGGCGGTGCCGCACTTTTTACAGAATTGCGCCATGATTCGCCTTACTTGAGCTTATGCGCGCATTCGCCGCAGAACGCGTCGTCGGACGCGACCGGGGCCTTGCAGCTTGGGCAGTGCAGGCTGTCCGCAGGCGCGGCGGCTGGTGCGGACGGTGCGGCTGGTGCGGCTGGTGCCGCTGCCGGCGCAGTGGCCGATGCCGCAGCCTGTTCGGCCAGGGCGCGCGCGCGTTCACGCGCTTCCTCGGCTTTTTTCTTGACCGTGGCCAGGCCGTCGTTCAGGCTCGCTTCGGAAGCGCTGAAATCGACGTTGCGCGTGGCGTCCAGGTAAATGATGCACACGCCCTTGGTGAAAATCAGGCCAGGCACGACGGCCGCGGCCGCCATCAGCAGGCCGCCGCCCAGGCCGGCAGCGATGATGTAGCCGGAACCGGAACCGCCACGGCCCAGGCCCGAGGCCAGCGCATACATATTCATTTCACCCATGCTGAGGATGCCAGCCGACATGCCGCTGGTCAGCGACACGCCCGTGCCCAGTACGCCAAAGATCAGCAGCGCCACGAACGTGGTGATCAGGAACAGCAGCACTTCCAGCAGGATCACGGACACCAGCTTGGTGCGCACGATCTGGTTCAGGCGGGCAATGATCTGGAACACGCTGGCACCGGACCAGGCGGCAGGGCCGGCCAGCGGCAGCATCACGTAGAACAGCGCAAACACCAGCACGCCCAGCACGATGGCCGACAGCGGGAAGACCAGCGTGTACAGCACGGGGCCGAGCACGGGGATCTTGCAGACGAACAAGATAATGGCGATGGCGATCATGGCCGCCAGCACGATGAGGAATTCCAGGAAGACGACCGCGATCAGGCGGTGGCTCGTGTACAGCGAAACGAGCACGGCATCGGCCAGGCTCATGCCAGGCTGGCCTTGCACATCACGCATCAGCAGGATGCCCACGGCGTTGGAGCCGTAGAACATCACGAGGAAGGCCATCAGGCCGCCCAGGAAGGCCAGCAGCACGCTGCTCATGCTGCCGGCGAGCATCGTCAGCACGCCTCCGACGAGTACGGCGCCTATGAAGGTCAGGGCCAGCAGCGCGATGGCGCGGAAGTTCTTGATGGCGTCGGTCGCTTCGATCAGCGATCCTACGGCGGAGGAAAAGGGAAGAGGTTTTTGTGCTTCAGTGGAAATGGTCATGTCTAGCCTGGATGGGGTAAATCGGGGAACGGGACGACCGGCATGGCCGCCCCGTGGCAATCAATGTCAGTAGGCGCGGGCCAGCTGCAGCTCGGCCGCAGGCGCTGCGCGCTGGACGATTTGCAGCTTGACGTCCTGGCCGCCGACGCGCTTGTTGTTCAGGTACAGGGCCGTGCGCACGGGATAAATACCCTGCGGTACGCCTTCCGGCATGGGAATCGAGAAGCCGCCCTTGTAGGCACCGCTGCCGTTGTTGCTGCTGACCACCTTGCGCACGGTCTTGATCAGGTCGCCATTGGGCTTGAACAGGCTCAGTTCCTCTTCCACCAGCGGGTTCGGATCGCGCGTGCCGGCTGCCACTTCGATATACGAATTGGTCTGCGCCTTCTGGCCCGGACGCACGGACGCCGGCGTGAAGCCCGTCTCGTATTTCACCAGGGTCGACTGCTCGGGCAGCTTGCCCTTGTTGGCCACTTTGTAGTCGGTTTGCACCTGCTGCGCCGTCTTGACTTGCTGGCTCTGGTAATTCAGGGCCACGCAGGCAAGCGCGCCCAGGCTGGCGCCCAGGGCCGCGCCGCGCACGGTGTTGTTGCCGCCGCCCAGCAAGCCGCCGACAACGGCGCCGATGCCGGCCAGCATGGCCGTATTGCATTCACCGCTGGCCGCGTCCGCGCCTGCCGTGGTGTTGCCGTTGGTGCCGGTGGCGCCAGGGGTGCCTTGCGTGGCGCAGCCGGCCAGCATCGATGACACGACCAGCATCGCCACCATGGGAGTAGCCAATTTTTTCAAGTTTTTCACGTTATTCTCCGGAAGGAACACAATAGGAATGGGAAGCAAGCAGCGCCGCTTACTCGATCTGGATTTGCGACAGCGCCTTGTCCTGCGCTTCTTTCGCCTTGCGCTTGATGTCGAGCGCATGACGGTTGCCCGTGTCCATGCGCAGCACGGCATTCGCGTTGGCAATGGCGCAGTCGTATTTGCGCTGGCTCATGCAATGGCTCGCTTCCGACAGGCTGTCCGTGATCACGCTTTCCAGCCCGGCAGACTTGTTGACGGGCGCGGCAGGCGGCACGGCCTTGACGGGCTTGGCGGGTTTTTCCACCACCGGTGGCGCGACTGGCGCTGGCGCAGGTTCAGGGGCGGGCGCGGCGGCCGGCACGGGCGCCGGTGCCGGCTCGGCTGGCGTGACGGCAGGCTCGGCCGCCTTGGCGCCATCGAGCAGCGGATCGCTGATGGCCAGCGGCGCGTCGGCTGCCGGTGCCGCTTCGACCGGCGTTGCCGGTGCGGTGACGACGGCTTCCTGCGGCGGCACGGGCGCGGCTGGCGTGCCGGACATGTAATAGAAGCCGCCGGCCGCAGCCAGCACCACCACGGCAGCGACGGCGGCGATGATCACCTTGTTCTTGCCGGCTGGCTGGCTGCCGGACGGTACATCGGCCACCTTGGCTGGGGCGGACTCTGCTGCTGGCGCGGCAGGGGCGGGCGCAGGTGCGGGCCGTGGATCGGCAACACGCTTTTCCAGGACGGGCGGCGGCGGTGTCGGCTTGCTCAGGCTGGGGGGCGCGGCTGCCGGGACAGGTGCCGCTGCAGGAGCAGCTTCAATCGCCGGCACGGGTATTGGCTCAGGCGTTAGCTCAAGACTTAACTCAGGCGTTGGCTCAGATGCTGGCTCAGGCAATGGCTCAGCTGCTGGCTCAGGCAATGGCTCAGCTGCTGGCTCGGGCACAGGCTCTGCCGCTGCCACGCTCACCGGCGCAAGCGCGGGATCCGGCAGCACCTCGGCAAGCGGTGCCGCCACTGGCGCCACCACCGGCTCTGGCAGCGGCGGCGCTACTGGCGCAGCGGCGAGCGCCGGGAGCGTTGGCGCGGCGGCAAAACTGAAGGCGCACTTGGGGCAGAACTTGGCATCCGGCTTGCAATCGTGGCCGCACTGGCCACAGGATTTGCCGGGTGCCGATGGCGGAGCGGCAGGGGCGGCAGCAAACGTCGTACCGCAGGAGGAACAGAATTTGGCGCCCGGCTTATTCTCGGCCTGGCAGGATAGGCATTTCAATTGGCATCTCTCTCATCTAAACGCTGGGAGCCGGGTACGCTGGCGATTGCCAGAATGGCAGCATTGTTGCCGTACGGCTAAATATCCAAGAAGTATATTTTCAAACACCAAGTTGCCACAAGGGAAAATTGCCTTTTGCTCTATTCAATTTTTAAATATTGGTAAAAATCCCGTCGCCCTCCGCGATTTGCGCCCTATATTGGTGCAAAGAAATAAAAAAACCCGGCAACGCAGTTGGCGTTGCCGGGTTTTTGATGGGGATGCCCTGGGGCCGGGAACGGCGCAGAACGCTTACTTGCGTCCGCCCCGCGCCGGCGCGCCATGGCCGCCCTTGGCCGGCGGCTTGCCGCCACGGCCCAGCGGCGCGGCGGCGGGCTTGGCTTTCGTCTTGATGGTCGACAGGATCGACGGACGCACTTTCGACTCGACCGCCGTGGCTTTCGGCGCGGCGGCCGTACCACCCAGGGCGATACGGTTCTTGCCGGGCGTGACCTTGAACTTGTCCGGCGTGCCGGCGCCATGCGTCTGGCGGCTGCGTTCGCCAGCTGCCAGGCCGCCCGATTCGGACGAGGTCCAGGCAGGAATCAAGTGCTTGTCGCCATTGCCGATCAAGTCGCCACGGCCCATGTTCACCAGCGCTTCGCGCAGGATCGGCCAGTTGGCCGGGTCCTGGTAGCGCAGGAAAGCTTTGTGCGTGCGGCGGATCTTGCCGCTGCGCGCCGTTTCCACCACTTCCGAATCCGCGGTCACCTTGCGCAAAGGATTCCTGCGCGTGTGGTACATGGTCGTCGCCATGGCCATCGGCGTGGGCATGAAGGTTTGCACCTGGTCCAATTTGAAATTGTTTTTCTTCAGCCACAGGGCCAGGTTCAGCATGTCCAGGTCCGTCGTACCCGGATGGGCGGCGATGAAGTAGGGAATCAGATACTGCTTCTTGCCTGCTTCCAGCGAGAAACGGTCGAACATTTCCTTGAACTCGTCGTAAGCACCGATGCCGGGCTTCATCATCTTCGACAAGGTGCCCTCTTCCGTGTGCTCGGGCGCGATTTTCAGCAAGCCGCCCACGTGGTGCGTCACCAGTTCCTTCACATACTCGGGCGAACGCACGGCCAGGTCGTAGCGCAAGCCCGAGCTGATCAGGACCTTCTTGATGCCGGGAATGGCGCGCGCCTTGCGGTACAGGGAAATGAGCTTGCTGTGGTCGGTGCCCAGGTTGACGCAGATGGACGGGTACACGCAGGACAGGCGGCGGCACGAGACTTCGATCTCTTTTTCCTTGCAGGCCAGGCGATACATATTCGCCGTCGGGCCACCCATATCTGAAATGGTACCCGTAAAGCCTTTGGTTTTATCGCGGATATGCTCGATTTCGCGCAGGATCGACGGTTCCGAACGGCTCTGGATAATGCGGCCCTCATGCTCGGTAATCGAGCAGAAGGTGCAGCCGCCAAAGCAGCCGCGCATGATGTTGACGGAAAAGCGGATCATTTCCCAGGCGGGGATATGCGCCTTGCCATAGCTCGGATGCGGGGCGCGCGCGTAATTCATGTCGTACACGCCATCCATCTCGTCCATGGCCAGCGGCAGCGGCGGCGGATTGAGCCACACGTCGCGTTCGCCGTGCGCCTGCACCATGGCGCGCGCATTGCCGGGATTCGATTCCAGATGGAACACGCGCGAGGCGTGCGCATACATGACGGGGTCATCCTTGACGACGTCGTAGGCGGGCAGGCGCACCACCGTCTTGTCGTGCTTTTCCTTGGCCATGGCCAGGCGCTCTTCGCGGCTCATGATGCGGATCGGCTTGATGACTTCGGCCGATTTCGACGCATTTTCCGTGGCGCAGGCGGTCTTGTCTTCCTGCACCATCTCGTACGGGCTGTAGTGCGGATCGATCTTGCCGGGCACGTCGACGCGGGTGGAATTGTGCACGCCCCAGTCGTCGCCCGGCAGCCAGCCGGACGGCACCATGAAGGCCGTGCCGCGCAAGTCGCGGATATCCTTGATCGATTCGCCGGCGGCCAGGCGGTGCGTCAGGTCGACCAGCGCCCGCTCGGCATTGCCGAAAATCAACAAATCAGCCTTGGAATCGGGCAGGACGGAACGGCGGACCTTGTCCGACCAGTAATCGTAATGGGCGATGCGGCGCAAGGACGCTTCGATGCTGCCGATGACGATGGGCACGTCGGGATACGCTTCGCGCGCGCGCTGGGCGTACACGGTGACGGCGCGGTCCGGGCGTTTGTTCGGTTCCGCGTTGGCCGTGTAGGCATCGTCGGAGCGGATCTTGCGGTCCGCCGTGTACTGGTTGACCATGGAATCCATGTTGCCGGCAGTAATGCCGTAGTACAGCCGCGGCTTGCCGAGGATGCGGAAGGCCTCGGCCGACAGCCAGTCCGGCTGGCTGATGATGCCGACGCGGTAGCCCTGCGCTTCAAGCAGGCGGCCCACCAGGGCCATGCCGAAACTCGGATGGTCGATGTAGGCGTCGCCCGTGACGAGGATGACGTCGCACTGGTCCCAGCCCAGGACGTCCATCTCGGCACGCGACATCGGCAGGAAAGGCGCAACGGCAGCGCGGGCAGACCGCTTGGGAACGGTCGCAAATAAATTGGTAGGGGAGCTCATAGGGTACGGATTGTACCGGAATTGGCCATTTCCAACCTGACGGCCTGCTTTTTACTGTTGGATTTCAGTACAAAAAACGTTTATTTTTCAATTACTTGGGGTCAGACCCGCCGGGGCAATGCACCCCAGTGGGGCGCATTGCGATCGCGCAGCGACTGACCCGATCAGATACCCATGTTGGCCAAAATCTCACCCAACTCCCGCAGCGCCGGCTCCAGCTTCGGATGCTTGACGGCAAACTTGGCCGACAATTCCTGGCTGCGCTCGGCCAGGCCGTAGGTGGTCGATTCCGCTTCTTCCTGCTCTTGCGCGGCGCGCTTTTCCAGCAGCAGCTGGATGTCGCCATCGAGTTTTTGCAGCAAACCATGCAGCTCCTCATCCACAGGGTCGCCGGACGCGATGGTCGATTGCAGCTGTTGTAACGATTCCTTGAGTTTGCTATCCATGTTTCTTCCTGTCAGTCAGTAAATTGCGTGTCCAGGAACAATTGCTCCACCTTGCTCCTGGCCCACGGGGTCTTGCGCAAAAACTTCAGGCTCGACTTGACGCTGGGATCGCTGATGAAGCAATTGATGTCGATGTGCTTGGCCAGGCCTTCCCAGCCGTAGTGCGCTTGCAGACGCGTCACGATTGCTTCCAGGGTAATACCATTCAAATCTTGCTGACTCATATACTCTTTCGACTGCCTTCTTATTTACATCTTACTCAATTCTACGCCGCCGGCGCGTAAAGCTTGCGTGCGCCAGGTCAACGCAACGCAAGCTTCTGATGAGGACGCCTTACTTGGCGTTCAAGCCACGGCGTTCCAGCAGCGGTTCGACGGTGGCGTCGCGGCCGCGGAAGTCACGGAACAGCTGCAGCGCATCGACGCTGCCGCCGCGCGACAGCAGTTTAGTACGGAACCAGTCGCCGTTCTTGCGCGTCAGGCCGCCGTTTTCCTTGAACCAGTTGACCGATTCCGCGTCCAGCTTTTCCGACCACAGGTAGGCATAGTATGCCGCCGAGTAGCCGCCCGAGAAGCTGTGCGAGAAGTACGCCGTGCGGTAGCGCGGCGGCACGGGCGCGTAGTCGACGCCCGCATCCTTCAGGGACGCCGCTTCAAAGGCCAGCACGTCGGTCGGGATCTGGCTTGGCGCCAGCTGGTGCCAGCGCTGGTCCAGCAGGGCCGCCGACAGGTATTCCGTGGTCATGAAGCCCTGGTTGAATTTCTTCGCCGCCGTCACCTTGTCGAGCAGTTCCTGCGGCATGGCCGCGCCGCTCTGATAGTGCTTGGCGTAGTTTTGCAGCACTTCCGGCCAGATGGCCCACATTTCATTGACTTGCGACGGATACTCGACGAAGTCGCTTGGCACGCTGGTACCGGCAAAGCGCGGGTATTTCACGTTCGAGAACATGCCGTGCAGCGCATGGCCAAATTCGTGGAACATGGTCGTCACCTCATCGAAGGTCAGCAGGGTCGGCTGGCCTGCGGGCGGCTTCGGAATATTCAGCTGGTTGGCGATCACCGGATGCGTGCCCATCAGCGACGACTGCGACACGTATTCATTCATCCACGCGCCGCCGTGCTTGTTGCCGCGCGCATAGAAGTCGGCGATGAACAGGGCCAGCGGCTTGCCATTGGCGTCCGTCACGTCGTACACGCGCACGTCCGGGTTGTACACCGGCAGATCTTTACGCTCCTTGAAGCTGATGCCATACAGTTTGTTGGCGGCAAAGAAGACGCCGTTGTTCAGCACGCTATTCAATTCCAGGTACGGCTTCAGCTCGTTTTCATCGAAATTGAAACGCTGCTTGCGCAGCTTGTCCGTGTAGATGGCCCAGTCGGCGGCCGCCACCTGGAAGCCGCCCTTTTCCGCATCGACGATTTGCTGCAGGTCGGCCGCTTCGCGGCGCGCGTTGGCCACGGCCGGCTTCGCCAATTCCGACAGCAGGGTGTTGACGGCCGTGGTGGTCTTGGCCGTCTGGTCTTCCAGCGAATACGCGGCGTAGTTGGCGTAGCCGAGCAGGGTAGCCCGTTCGGCGCGCAGTTTCGCCAGCTTCAGCACGATGGCGCGGTTGTCGAACTCGCCGCCCTGGCTGCCGCGGTTCAAGGAGGCATCCATCAGGCGCTGGCGCGTCTTGCGGTCCGTCAGTACGGCCAGCGGCGGCTGGCCGCTGGTGTTGACCAGGGCGATGACGAACTTGCCGTTCAAGCCGCGTTCCTTGGCGGCCGCGGCGGCCGTATCGATATCGCTGTCCGTCATGCCGGCCAGTTCGGCGCGCGTGTCGACAACGATGCTCTTGGCATTGGTTTCCTTCAGCACGTTTTGCGCGAAGGCCGTTTCCAGGCCCGCCTGCTCGGCGTTGTAGGCCTTCAGCTTGTCTTTATCCGCGTCGGACAGTTTGGCGCCGGCGCGCACGAAATCCGTGTGATAGCGTTCCAGCAAGCGCAAGGATTCGGCATCGAGGCCCAGTTTGTCGCGCTTGGCGTACAGGGTGTCGATGCGGGTAAACAATTTCGGGTTCAGGGTGATGGCGTCGCCATGCGCGGCCAGTTTCGGCGACACGTCCACTTCCACCGCTTCCAGCACGCTGTTGGTGTTGGTCGAGGTCATGTTGCTGAAGATGCTTTGCACGCGGTGCAGCAACTGCCCCGTACGCTCGAGGGCCACGATGGTGTTTTCAAACGTGGGCGCCTGGCGGTTATTGGCGATCGCATTGACTTCGGCCAGCTGGCGCTTCATGCCCTCGGCAAAGGCCGGCGCATAGTGCTCATCCTTGATCAGGCCAAATTGCGGCATCTGGAACGGCAGCGGGCTGGCTTTCAGCAGGGGATTCTGGGCGCTGACGGCAGCGGCAGGTGCGGCGGCGGCAGCCAGGGCGGAAGGAGCGGCGTGGGCCAGCATGATGCTGGCGGCGATGACGAGCAGTTGTGGACGGATCATGACATCTTTCTGGAAGCACGGAGAAGAACCGCGATCGCATCGCGGGCCAGTTGCAGATCATAGCAGCCTGTCACACAAGCGTCATCCAGCATGGGCGATCCTGTGGCGCAGCACGCCAAATGCGCGGTTTACCACGGTTGACGTGGCGATTCGCCAAATAAAAATGGCCGCCAAATGCTTGGCGGCCATTTTCATCCACCCGGCATGGTCGCCGGGAAGAGCACGATTTACTTGCCGGCTTATTTGCCGTTCAGGCCACGACGTTCCAGCAGCGGCTCGATCTTCGCATCGCGGCCGCGGAAGCTGCGGTAGATGTCCAGCGCATCGGCGCTGCCGCCGCGCGACAGCAGTTTAGTGCGGAACCAGTCGCCGTTCTTGCGCGTCAGGCCGCCGTTTTCCTTGAACCACTCGACCGTGTCGGCGTCCAGCTTTTCCGACCACAGGTAGGCGTAGTAGCCGGCCGAGTAGCCGCCCGCGAATGCGTGCGAGAAATACGTGGTGCGGTAGCGCGGCGGCGCCGGCGCGAAATCGACGCCCGCATCGGCCAGCGCGGCCTTTTCAAAGGCCAGCACGTCGGTCGGGATCTGTGCCGGGGTCAGCTGGTGCCAGCGCTGGTCCAGCAGGGCCGACGCCAGGTATTCCGTGGTCTTGTAGCCCTGGTTGAAATTATCGGCCGCCGTCACTTTCGCCAGCAGTTCAGCAGGGATGGCCGCGCCCGTCTGGTAGTGCTTGGCGTAGTTTTGCAGCACTTCCGGCCACAGCGCCCACATTTCATTGACTTGCGACGGGTATTCGACGAAGTCGCGCGGCACGCTGGTGCCGGCGAAGCGCGGGTATTTCACGTTCGAGAACATGCCGTGCAGCGCATGGCCGAATTCGTGGAACATGGTGTTGACTTCGTCAAACGTCATCAGGGTCGGCTGGCCCGCTTCCGGCTTGGGAATGTTCAGGTTATTCGCGATGACCGGCTTGCGGTTCAGCAAGCCCGACTGGCCCACGTAGGCATTCGCCCAGGCGCCGCCGCGCTTGTTGCTGCGCGCGTAAGGGTCCAGGGTGAAGATGGCCAGCTGCGTGCCGTCTTCATTGAAGACGTCGTACACCAGCATGTCGGCTGTGTACACCGGCAAGTCGGTACGCTGCTTGAAGGTCAAGCCGTACAACTTGCCAGCGGCAAAGAACACGCCCTTGGTCAGCACGCTGTTCATTTCAAAGTACGGTTTCAATTGCGTTTCGTCAAAGTTGTAGCGTTCGGCGCGCACTTTGTCGCTATAGAAGGCCCAGTCGGCGGCGCCCACTTTGAAACCGCCTTTTTGCGCATCGATGACCTTCTGGATATCGTCCGCTTCACGGCGCGCATTGACGACGGCCGGCTTGGCCAATTCGCCCAGCAAGGCGTTCACGGCGGTGGTGTTTTGCGCCGTCTGATCTTCCAGCGAATACGCCGCGTAGTTCGGGTAGCCCATCAGTGCGGCACGTTCGGCGCGCAGTTTCGCCAGTTCCAGCACTTCCTGAGTATTGTCGAACTCGCCGCCACGGCTGCCGCGCGCTTGCGAGGCGGCCATGATGCGTTCGCGCAAGGCGCGGTTGGTCAACAGCGACAATGGCGCCTGGCCCGTCGTGTTGACGAGGGCGATCACGTATTTGCCGTCCAGGCCGCGCTTCTTGGCCAGGCCGGCAGCCACTTCGATGGCGGCCGGCGACAGGCCGTCCAGCTCTTCGCGCGTATCGACGACGACGGCCGAGGCGTTCAATTCCTTCAGCACGTTCTGTGCGAACTTGGTCGACAGGGCTGCCAGCTGGCCGTTGTAGGCGCGCAGCTTTTCCTTGTCGGCGGCCGACAGCTTGGCGCCAGCGCGCACGAAATCGGTGTTGTAGCGTTCCAGCAAGCGTTTCGACTCCGCATCCAGACCCAGCTTGTCGCGTTTGGCGTACAGGGTGTCGATGCGCTTGAACAGCTTGTCGTTGAGCATGATCGCGTCGCTGTGGGCGGCCATTTTTGGCGCCAGCTCGCGTTCCAGGCCCTGGATCGTCTCATTCGTGTTCGAACCCGACATCACCGAAAACACGGTGCGCACGCGGCTCAGCAGCTGGCCCGAGCGTTCCATGGCCACGATGGTGTTGTCGAACGTGGCCGCTTTCGGATTGTTGGCGATGGCGTTGATTTCGGCCAGGTGGGCGGCCATGCCTGCCGTAAAGGCGGGCGCGTAATCGGCGTCCTTGACCTTGTCGAACGGCGGGTAGTTGAATGGCAGGCTGCTGGCCTGCGCAAACGGGTTCGACGCGGGCAGTGCCGTCGCCGCGGTAGCGGTGGCCTTGGCGGTAGCGGCGGTGGCTGGCGCGGTGGTGGCGGTAGCGGCAAAAGCGGCGGCTGGTGCCAGCATCAGGCTGGCGGCGATGACGAGCAGGGTTGGACGGGTCATGTCTTCTTTCAAGAAAC
This sequence comes from Janthinobacterium amylolyticum, assembly GCF_051380655.1. Taxonomy (NCBI): domain Bacteria; kingdom Pseudomonadati; phylum Pseudomonadota; class Betaproteobacteria; order Burkholderiales; family Oxalobacteraceae; genus Janthinobacterium; species Janthinobacterium amylolyticum. The sequence continues at coordinate 112,964 of NZ_JBNYXL010000012.1, read as the reverse complement.
GCAAGAGAGCCGCGATTGTGTCGCGGGCCAGCCTGAAATAATAACAGCCAGAAACACTTGCGTCACCCGCAATGACCGATGGTAGCGATACAACCGTACATGAAAGGTTTTCATGCCCTATCATCGCGCATGCGTTCCCCTGCGGCAAGTCCAGGTCCATGCCATGGAAATGCCTGTCTGTCCGCTTGCGTTTCTGGCGTATAGTATCCATTCGGCAACGATATACGGAGAAACTATGAGCTTTGAGCAACGTAAGGCACGCGCGCTGGAACTGTTGAGCAGAACGGGCATGGCCCGTAGCCACTATGCGCCACCGCTGGTGCGCCTGTTGTGGAAGGCCGGTGTGCAGGTGCCGCCGCCGCATTTCCAGTCCTTCCTGCGCAACACGCTCGGTGCCGGGTTCTGGTTTGGCACCTTCTGGGGCCTGTTCATGTGGATCTTTTTCGGCTTGTGGAACGATGCCGCCACCCCGCTATCGCCCTTCGCGGCGCTGATCGGCGCCTGCGTGGCCGGTGGCCTGTTTGGCATCGCCATGGCCAGTTCCTATGCGCGCGAACGGCGCAAGCACCAGTTGCCGGCATGGACCGCCCTGGACGAGCAAAAGGCGTCGCCAGCCTAGTTCCGGTCTCAGTAGTGCGGCGGGCGTTCGTTGACCAGCCCGCCATTGGCCTGCTGCGCCCCGTCGCGCACGTGTTCGCCCAGCTTGTGCAGCATCGCTTCAAGCTGGTCGATGCGCTTGCCCTGCTGGTACACCATCTGGTTCAGCGACTCGACCAGGTCTTCCTGCTGCGCCAGCTTGATTTCGATATCGACGAAACGTGTTTCCATCTGTTCTGCATTGTCCATGGTGCTCATTCCTGACTGAAAGGGGGCATTCTACCGCCGCGGCGGCGTGCGCCAGGACAAACAAGCGGCATTCTTCCCGGTGCGGCGCCGATTCCTGCCTATTCTCTCCATATGGCTGCGTCAAACCGCTTGACGAATGAGAACAAACGATTACAATGATTGAACCAACACCAACACCAACCGAGCCACTGCTGATCGACACGCGCAAGACGGCCGAATACCGGCGCTGGGAAGACTCCCTGCACGACGTGGCGGCGGCCGCCATCGATGCGCGTATCAAGCACTTGCAGCACGGCAAAAAGGGCGACTGGCGCGCGGTGGGCGAAGGCGTGTGCGAACTGCGCTTTTTACAGACCGGGCCTGGCTGGCGCGTGTATTTTCACGAAACCAATCTGGGCACCCTGATCTTGCTGCTGCTCGGTGGCAATAAATCGAGCCAGCGGCGCGACATCCAGCAGGCGCAGGCGATACTCAAGACATTGAAGGCCATGCAGGCGGCCATCCGGAAACAGAAAGCGGCGGCCAGCCCACCCACAGGAGCACGCAAAAAATGAGCCAGGATATCTCCCACGACACCTTCGACCTCGACGACCTGGAAGCATTAGGGCTGAGCAAATTTGACCCGACGCAACACCTGACGAGCAAGGAAGCCGTGGCCGCCTACATGAGCGAAATCGTCGCCACCGGCAACGCGGAACTGTTTCAATCGGCCATGAATGACGTGGTGCGCGCCTACGGCATGGGCAAGGTGGCGGCACGGGCCGACATCACGCGCGAAGGCGCCTATAAAGCCTTGCGCGCAGGTAGCAAGCCGCGCTTTGACACTATTTTAAAGATGCTCGATGCGCTGGGCATGCAGCTGGCCATCGTGCCGAAGGCCACGCCGGACGGCGGCGTGGAAGCCTGAACGCCGCTTAGCCTTTCGGCGCAGCCAGCAAGGCCTTCATGCGCGCCAGGCGTTCTTTCGGCGATATCACTTCCGCTTCCGTCGGCACGGCGTCGCCCACGTCGAGCTGCATTTCCTTGATGAAGCGCGACGGGTCGCAATGCACCTGCTCGCCGGCCCGCTTGCGCTTCTTGCACCACGTGACGTGCAAGGTGCGCTGGGCCCGCGTAATGCCCACGTACATCAGGCGGCGCTCTTCCTGGATGCGCGCGGCGATGGTTTCGGCGGGCGCGTCGGCGTCGCCCTTGTGCGGCAAGATCCCCTCTTCCACGCCCACCAGAAACACGTGCGGGAACTCCAGGCCTTTCGACGCGTGTAGGGTGGACATGCGCACGGCGTCCTGCTCTTCGTCCTTGCCTTCCAGCATGGTCATCAGGGCCACCATCTGCGTCAGTTCCAGCACGTTCTTTTCTTCGCCGTCGCGGTCCTTGCCGCCCCGGCCCCGTTCCTTGAGCCAGTTGACGAATTCCAGCACGTTCTGCCACTTGCTTTGCGCCTGGCGTTCCTCGAAGGCATCGTACAGATACGATTCGTAGTGGATTTCCTTCATCATGTCGTCCAGCACTTCGGCCGCGTTGTCGCCGCTGCCGGCCGCGCCGGGCCGGCTGGCGCGCGATTCGAGGTCATTGATGAAGTTGCAGAAGTCGCGCAGCGGTCCCAGCTGGCGGTCCGTCAGCTTGGCCTCGATGCCGCCCTTGAACACGGCCTGGAACAGCGAGCACTGCCACTGCCCCGAGAACGCCCCCAGCACTTCCAAAGTCGACTGGCCCACGCCACGGCGCGGCGTCGTCACGGCACGAATAAATGCCGGGTCGTCGTCTTCATTCGCCAGCAGGCGCAGGTAGCTGATGATGTCCTTGATCTCGGCCTTGTCGAAGAAACTCTGGCCGCCCGAGATGGTGTACGGAATGCGTTCCTTGCGCAAACACTGCTCGATGATGCGCGCCTGGTGGTTGCCGCGGTACAGAATCGCGTAATCGGAAAATTTGTTCTTGCGCTCGAAATGGTCGGCCGAGATCATGATGGCGACCTGTTCCGCCTCCTGCTCGTCCGTCTGCATGCCCAGCACCTTGATCGGCTCGCCCAGGCCGTGCTCGGACCACAGCGACTTTTCAAACAGTTTCGGGTTGTTGCCGATGACGGCATTGGCCGCGTTCAGCACGCGCATGGTGGAGCGGTAATTCTGCTCCAGCTTGATCACCTTCAAATCGGGGAAATCCGTCTCCAGCGTCTTCAGGTTTTCCACGGTGGCGCCGCGCCAGGCGTAGATGGCCTGGTCGTCGTCGCCCACGGCCGTAAACATCGGCTTTTTGCCGATGCCCGTCACCATCAGTTTCACCAGTTCGTACTGGCAGGTATTCGTGTCCTGGTATTCATCGACCAGCAGATAGCGCAGGCGCCGCTGCCACTTGTCGCGCACGGGGCCGTTGTTGCGGAACAGTTCCACGGGCAGGCGGATCAGATCGTCGAAATCGACGGCCTGGTAGGCGGACAGGGTCGCCACATAGCTGCGGTAGATGCGCGCCGCGTTTGCCTCGTCCTCATCCTTGGCTTGCGCCAGCGCCATGTCCGGATCGATCAGTCCATTTTTCCACAGCGACATGGCGTTCTGGATGCCCCGGATAATCTGTTTATCGGTGGTAATGGCCAGGTCTTGCACCAGCGAAAAACAATCGTCGCTGTCCATGATGGAAAAGCGGTCCTTCAGCCCCACGCCATTGGCTTCCTGGCGCAGGATTTTCACGCCCAGCGAGTGGAAGGTCGACACCGTCAACTGTTTCGCCTGGCGCGGTTGTTTCAACAGCTTGGCGATGCGCTCCTGCATCTCCAGCGCCGCCTTGTTGGTGAAGGTCAGCGCGGCGATGGTGCGCGGGTCGTAGCCCCGGTCTTCGATCAGGTGGGCAATCTTTTGCGTGATCACACGCGTCTTGCCCGAGCCGGCGCCCGCCAGCACCAGGCAGGGGCCGTCGAGGTAGGTAACCGCTTCGCTTTGGGGAACGTTAAGACCGAATTGTGGCGCTTTGGACATCAGGGTATTTCCGGAGGGAACAGCAGTCCATTGTAACAGCGTCGCGCCCGCCTTTTGCACCTTGGCACCTGCCTGAAAAACAGGCAATGGCATTGATATATCGCCATATGCCGCCATCTTGGGGCATTCAATGCGTGCGGCGCAGCCATGCCTGGAGTACCATTCCGCCTATATCGCGCACGCGCACTCCCTTACCGAATGGCAGTCCTATGAAATTTGAACACCTGATTGAAATTAACGATCCGCTCAACCCGCTGATCGACACCTTGAGCCTGGAACAAGTGTGGCGCGGCCTTGTCTTGCGCGCCGAATCGCCGAAACTGTTCGTGCCGCACCTGGACGAGTGCAAGATCAGCGAGCATAGCGATACCGGCTTCTGCCGCAGCCTGCGCTATGGCGAGCTGGTCATCAACGACAAGGTGGTGCTGGTGCCGCAGCTGCAAGTGCGTTATGAAGTGCCGGCGCAGGAAGATATCAGCGCCTCGTCGCTGGTGATGACCATCGAAATGCCCGACGAAGCGAGTCTGTGGGTGCGCTTCCAGTACGACGACGGCCACGACGCGGCCACCGATGCTGCCAACGTCATGTACGACGACTTCCGCCGCTCGGCCTACAAGGAGTCCGATATCGACACCGTGCGCATCATGCGCGAACTGGCGCTCGAAGGCCGGCTCGATGCGGGCTTGCTGAATTAAACTCATGCATTAAATTCGTGCGCTGCGGCCCCATAGTTGGTCGGGGCGGAATTGCAGGCCCGCCTGCTCGGCGCTGAGCACTTCGCGGATGGCGTGCAGATCCACGCGCGTGTCGCGCCGCAAGGGCACGTCGAGGCGCGCGCCGCGCGGGCCGATCAGCGACTGCACGTGCGGCGTGGCCGCGCTCAGGCCCTTGCGCGTGACGACGCCGATTTCCCCATTGAGCAATTTGACGAAGGTGCCGACGGGGTAAATGCCCAGCTCGCGCACCAGCAGCGATGCCAGCGGCGCATCCAGGGTAGCCTTGTCCGCCATCAGCATTTCACGCAGGGCCGCGTTCGGCAGCAGGGGCTTGCGGTAGCTGCGCGCGGAGACGCGGGCGCAATAGCGGTCGGCCAGCATGATCAGGCGGGCGCCCACGCCGATATCGGCGCCCTTGATGCCCAGCGGATAGCCGCTGCCATCGATGTTTTCATGGTGCTGCAGCACGGCTTGCAGCCAGACGCCGTCCGAGACGCCGGCGGCGCGCAGCAGGTTGACGCCCGTTTGCGGATGGGCGTGGATGTAGGCGCGCTCGTCCGCGTCAAGCGGGCCCTCCTTGCGCTGGAACTGCGCGTGGCGCCCCAGCATGCCGACATTCATGCTGAGCGCGGCCAGCAGCACGCTGCGCACGGCGCCGTCCTCGAGTTTCAGGGCGCGCGCCAGCAGGGCCGTGATGACGGCCGTGTCGACGCTGTGGCGCACGGCAAAGTCGCCCGCGCCCTGGTTGTGCAGGATGCAGGCCAGCGCCACGTCGGCGTCCAGCGCGACGGCCTCGTCCACCAGTTGCGCCAGCGGCGCCAGCTGCTCGTGCGCCAGCGCTTGCCCGGCGGCGATGGCCGGCAAGACCAGCGCCAGCCCTGCCGTGACCAGGTTCAGCATGCGCAGCGACGAGGGTGCCTCTGTTGGCGCGCGCGGCGCGTCGTCGCTGGTATCGGCGATGACGCCGCGCGCCAGCAGCAGTTCAAGCTGCGTCTCGCTGCTGATCACGTGGCCCAGCCTGGCCAGCAGGCTGCCCGTCTCGCCGTACACGTCCCAAGGCAGGGCCAGGCCCAAGGCCAGTTCCCCCGCGTCAATGCGCCGAATCTTCACATCGTCTCCGTGTCATCGCCAGCCGCTCTCCCTTGTACCATTGCGGCGTGGGCGGCATGAACCATTTGAAATGTTTTTTGCTTTTAATCAATATTTCAATATGGCAGCGATGATCGCGTAATCATGTGAGCTTGTCTACATAATTAATGAAATCGCAAAGTTGCAACAAATTTTCATTCGCTTGTCATCAGACGCCGGGCGAGCAGTCGGCGCAGCCGGGCGCGTGTTCCGGGTCTTTTTCCAGGTGCAGCGCCAGTTCGCGCAGCGCCGTGCGCACGCCTTCCTCGATGACGGGGTGGTAGAACGGCATGTCGAGCATGGCCGGCACCGTCAGCTGCGCCTGGCACGCCCAGGCCAGCAGATGGCCCAGGTGTTCCGCCCGTGGGCCGATCAGCTCGGCACCGAGAAAACGCTTGCTGCCGAATTCCGCATACACGCGCAGCAAGCCCTGGTTTTGCAGCATCACGCGGCTGCGGCCCTGGTTGCCGAACGACACGGCGCCGACGGCGAAGCGGCCCGCGTGGCTCACGCACAATTGCTGGTAGGTGGCGCCCAGGGTGGCGATCTGCGGCTCCGTGAAGGCGATCGTCAGTGGCGTGCGGCGCAGGCCCGGCTGCACGTCGGGAAAGCGCGCCGCATTCTCGCCGGCGATGCGGCCTTCGTCGGCCGCTTCCGGCAAGAGCGGCAAGACATTGTCGGCGTCGCCCGCGATGAAAATGGCGCTCTTGCCGCACTGCATGGTGCGCTGGTCGTGCAGGGGAATGCCGTGGCGGTCGAGCTCGATCTGCGCCGTTTCCAGGCCGATCTGGTCGACGTTCGGGCGGCGGCCGATGGCGGCCAGCACATACTCGAACTGCTCGGTTTTTTCCGCGCCGGCGTCATCGCGACTGGTCAGCAGGATACCGCTGCCGTCCGGCGTTTTTGCCATGTGCGCGACCTTGGTCATGAAACGGATATCGAGTTCGCGCGCCAGCACGGCGTCCGCCTCGCGCAGCACCAGCGGATCGGTCAGCTGCGCGACTTTATTGCCACGCGCAAACAGCGTCACGCGCACGCCCAGCCGCGCCAGCGCCTGGCCCAGTTCCAGGCCGATGACGCCGCTGCCCACCACGGCGACGGACTTGGGCAAGTCCGTCCACTCGAACACGGCGTCGCTGGTGATGACGCGCTCGCCGGCCGCCTGCCACTCGGGCGGCACGATGGCCGTGGAACCGGTGGCGATGACGACACTGCCAGCCTCGACGATGGTATGTTCATCCACCTGCAATGTACCGGGGGAAATAAAACGCGCATGGCCGCGCAGCTTTTCTTCGTCAGGGACGGCATTGACGCCGTCGAGCACGAAGCCGACAAAACGGTCGCGCTCGCTGCGCACCCTGGCCATCACTTGCTGGCCATCGATGCGCACGGGTCCCGGATGCACGCCAAAGCCGGGCGCGGCAGCCACCGCATGGGCCGCCTCGGCCGCCGCGATCAACAGTTTGCTGGGCATGCAGCCGACCCTGGCGCAGGTCGTGCCGTACGGTCCGCTTTCGATCATCAGCACGCGCTTGCCCTGCATGCGCGCCGCCTTGTGCGCCGTCATGCCGGCCGTGCCGCTGCCGATCACGGCCACATCCACTTGTATCGTCTTCATGCTGCCCTTACTCCCTATATACATTGCTCACAGCGTTCGATACTACCCGTTTGCCGAAAATAAGGTTTTACTTTGCTGCAACATATGCATTAGTATAACTAATCATTTCCAAAATTTATAAGCTGAGCTAATGGGATCACTCGATTATCGCGCGCTGGCCGTGCTGGACGCCGTTGCCAGCCATGGCAGTTTCGACAAGGCCGCGCTGGCCCTGGGCATCACCCAGTCAGCCGTCTCGCAGCGCATCAAGGCGCTGGAAGACGCCAGCGGGCGCTTGCTGATCATCCGTGGCCAGCCGGCCGTGCCGACGGGACTGGGGCAGCGCCTGATCGTGCATCACCGCAACGTCAGGCTGATGGAAGCGTCGCTCGACATCGACCTGGGCAACAGCGTCAGCATGCCGGAAATCGCCATCGCCATCGATGCCGACAGCCTGGCCACCTGGTTCCCCGACACCTTGACCGCCCTGCTGGCGCCGCCGCGCTGCCAGCTCGACGTGCGCCTGGCCGACAGCGATGCCGCCTTGCAGATGGTGCGCGACGGCACGGTATTTGGCTGCGTAGCGGCCTCCTCCGGCACGGCGATCGATGCGGCGGCCGCCACCAGCGTCACGCCGCTGGGTACCATGCGCTATGTCTGCGTGGCCACACCCGTGTTCGCGGGCCACTGGTTTGGCGATGGGTTTATTGCCGAGGCGGTACAACTGGCGCCGGCCGTGGTGGGCCAGCACGGCTTGCTGGCGCGTTTTCTCGCGGAACAACTGGAGATGCGCGAACCGTTTCCGCACCACACCTTGCCCGTGGAAGCGGCACGCCGCGGCTGCGTGCAGGACAGCCTGGCCTACGGCCTGATGCCGCAGCGCCTGGCCGCACCGGCGCTGGCGACGGAGCGCCTGGTCGATCTGTTGCCGGGCCGCACCCTGGACGTGCCCCTGAGCTGGCATGCCTGGACCCTGGACACGCCGTTTACCAAGCTGCTGTCGGAGCAAGTCATACAGGCCGGCCGGGCCTACCTGAATTAAATTTGCTCAGATATCCAGCGGGTCCACTTCCAGCGACCATTTCACGCGCGTCTTCATGCCGCGCAATTGAGTGAGCCATTCTTTCAGGAACGCCTGCAGCGCGGGGCGCGAGGCCGATTCCAGCAGCAGCTGGGCGCGGTCGACGTTGTAGACGCGCGTCATGCTCATGGGAATCGGATCGTTGATGGTCACTTGCGGGTGTTCCATGCATTCCTTGGCCGCCTGCAGGAACTCGATGGCGGTGGCCAGCTCGGGCGCCTCGGCGCGCAGCAGGGCCTGGAACAGATACGGCGGCAGCGCCGCCTGCGCCCGCTCTTCCAGCAAGGTGGTGGCGAAGTGGTCGTAATCATGGTTGACGACGGCGTCGTACAGCGGATGGCGCGCATAGCGCGTCTGGATCAGCACTTCGGAAACGCTGCCCCCTTCCGTCTGCGCGGCCCGTCCGGCGCGGCCCGCCACCTGCATCAATTGCGCGAACAGGCGCTCGCTGGCCCGGTAATCCTGCGAGAACAGGGCCGTATCCGGGTTCAAAATGCCCACCAGCGTGAGCTTTTTGAAGTCATGCCCCTTGGCCACCATCTGCGTGCCGATCAGAATATCCACTTCGCCCCGGTGCACGGTGTCGAACGCTTCCTGCGCGCTGCCCTTCTTGCGCGTCGAATCGGCATCGATGCGCAGAATGCGCGCCTCTGGGAACAGTTGCTGCAGTCCCTCTTCCACGCGCTGTGTGCCGCGTCCCAGCGGCTGCAGGTCGACGTTGCCGCAGGTAGGGCAATGGCGGGGAATGCGCAATTCCAGGCTGCAATGGTGGCAGCGCAAACGGTGTTCCGGCTTGTGCAGCACCATGAACGAGGTGCAGCGCGTGCAATTGCTGATCCAGCCACACGACTCGCAGCAGATGACGGGCGAATAGCCGCGCCGGTTCAGGAACAGCAGCGACTGCTCGCCACGCTCCATGCGCAGTTTTAATGCGGCCACCAGGTGCGATGTCAGCCCGTCTTTCGGCTTGTCGCGCTCCATGTCGAGTATCTTGACACGCGGCAACACCGCATTTTTCACGGCCCGCTCGCGCAGCTCCAGCTTGCGGTAGCGTCCCGTCTGCGCATGGTGCCAGCTTTCCAGCGACGGCGTGGCCGAACCGAGCACGATGGGGATCTGCAATTGCCAGGCGCGCCACACGGCCAGGTCGCGCGCCGAGTAGCGCAAGCCTTCCTGCTGCTTGTACGACGGGTCGTGCTCCTCGTCGATGACGATCAGCTTGAGTTTCGGCATCGATGCGAGGATGGCCAGGCGCGTGCCGAGGATGATGCGCGCCTGGCCCTGGTGCGCGGCCAGCCAGTGCAGCATGCGCTCGCCTTCGGACAGGCTGCTGTGCAAGGTGGCCAGCATGACGCTGGGAAAGCGCGCGCGGATATTGCCTTCCAGCTGCGGTGTCAGGTTAATTTCCGGCACCAGGATCAGGATTTGCGCGTCGTCCTCGCGCGCCAGCACCTGGGCGCAGGCTTGCAGATACACTTCCGTCTTGCCGCTGCCCGTCACGCCATACAGCAGGGTGGGCTGGAACCCCTGCGCGCCGCCGATGGCGTCGGCCGCTTCCTGCTGGGCTGCATTGAGCGCCGGCATGTTCAACGGCGTGCCGTCATGCGCGTCGGCCAGCTTGGCCAGTTTCTTGATGGCGCGGTCCAGCGCCACGGTGGTCAGCACGCGCAAGTTCTTCGGCAAGCCCGGCAAAGCCACTTCACCGAGCGGACGCTGGTAGTAATCGGCGGCAAAGGCGGCCAGCGCCAGCCACTGCTGCGACAACGGCGCCAGCTGGCTGCGCACGGCCAGCACGTCCTTCAGCTTGGCATCGGGCACGTCCGTGCTGTCGGCCACGCCAACGATCAGCCCCATCACTTCCCGCCGGCCGAACGGCACCAGCGCCAGCTGTCCCACCTGCGGCAGCGCGGCGTCGGCACCGCCGTTCCAGCGGTAGTCGAACAGGGCGTTCAGGGGCGTGTCGAGCGCAATTTTCAAAATGCATTGCGGCGTGGGGCACTGCGGCATGGATGGGGCCTATCTCAATCAGGGGCAAGAACAACGCGCGGCGTGGCGTCCGGTGCCGGCGCATGCGCCAGCCGGCCATGATACTAGCTCCGCCCGGCAAACACCTAGCGGGACGCGCCCGCCCAATGCAATAGTTATCTGAATTATCACCAAAAATAACAGTGTTATTGCCGCGCCAGCGGGGCTGCGGCCCCTGGTACAAATGTCCTGCGCGCTGGCGGCAAAAAGGGGCCGATTGTACCAAGCGGAAAGTGACCTTTGTGGGATGACCGGCCCGCACGCGCCGCCTATAGTTAGCGCTTCGGCAATTTCTGGCAACGCCGCCAGGGCACCGAAGCAGTGCCTGCCCGGCCTCGATCCCGCCTGGCGCAGGCCCTGCACACCCCTCACTCACAAGGAAAACAGCATGCAAGCCATTCAACGATTCATCCAGAACGAAGACGGCGTCACGGCCATCGAATACGCCCTGATGGCAGCCCTGATCGCCACCGCGCTGATCGCCGCCGTCACCATCCTCGGCGATGGCATCAAGGCCGGCTTTACCGCCGTCGTCAATAAAATGACCGTCGCCTGAGTCGTGCCTGCCCGGGCGCGCAGCGCGTCCGGGTCTCTCGCCCCACCGCCTTCGCCGCAGAGTCCCACCGCTGACCGCCATGTCCCTCCTGTTTGCCATCTCCGTGCCCACCTTGCTGCTGGGTATCTTGCTCGCCTGCGCCGTCTGGCACGACGTGCGCGAGCGCCGCATTCCCAACGCCCTTGTGGCCGGCGGCGCCGTGGCGGCCGTGCTGCTGCATGTCCTGCTGACGCCGGCAGGCGGCGGCCTGGGCGCCTTGAACGCGCTGGCGGGCATGGCGCTGGGGCTGGGCTTGCTGTTGCCCATGTACATGCTGCGCACCCTGGGTGCGGGCGACGTCAAGCTGATGGCCATGGTGGGCGCCTTTATCGGTCCCCAGCAAGTGCTGTCGGCCACCTTGCTGACCCTGCTGGCCGGCGGCGTGCTGGCCCTTCTCGTGGCCGCCTGCACGGGTGTGCTGCGCCAGGTGCTGGGCAATGGCTACCGCATGCTGTTGCACAGCATGGCGCGCGGCCTGGGCGGCGGCGATGCGCGCCTCGATGCGCTGCCCGCCGTCAGCGGCAAGCTGCCGTATGCGCTGGCCATCGCGGCCGGCACCTTGCTGTCCTTTTTCTGGAGTGTCGCATGAGGAAGTTTGCATCAGGAGAACTGCATGAAGCATAGCCGCGCCATCGCGCTGATCGTGCTGGCCCTGGTGGTGGCGCTGGCCGCCACCCTCGTGGCCCTGCGCTGGATCCATGCCCAGGCGGCGCCCGTCAGCAGCAAGGTCGCCGTGGCGCAGGTCGACTTGCCCCTGGGCACGCGCCTGGCGCCCGACATGATCACCCTCATCGACTGGCCCGCCAACGCGCTGCCGCCCGGCGCCATCGGCGACGCCACGCTGCTCGAGGCCAGGGTCACGCGCCACGCCATCGGCCGCGGCGAACCTCTGCTCGACAGCAAGCTGGCGCCGCCCGGCACCGTCGGCGGCCTGTCGGCGGCGCTGGGCGACGGCAAGCGCGCCATGACGGTGCGCGTCAACGACGTGGTGGGCGTGGCCGGCTTCGCCCTGCCCGGCAACTTTGTCGACGTGCTGGTGAATACCCAGGGCGAGCCGCTGCGCAATGCCACCATGCAAGGGCCGGCCATCTCGAAAATCGTGCTCGAACGCATACGCGTGCTGGCCATCGCGCAGGAAGCCACGCGCGACGATACCAAGCCCAAGGTGGTCAATGCCGTGACCCTGGAACTGACGCCGGAGCAGACGGAAAAACTCGACCTGGCACGCAGCGTGGGCACGCTGTCGCTGGTGCTGCGCAACCAGGTGGAGGACCAGCCCGTCAACACGGAGGGCGCCACCAAGTCGACCTTGCTCGACATCAAGGCGGCCAGCGCCGTGCCGGCCGCCAGCGGCAAGCGCGCGGCGCCAAAGATCGTCCAGGCGCCCGCGCCCGGCCTGCGTGTCGAAGTCATCAAGGGACTCGAGCGCAGCGCCCAGCATTTTTAACGTTCACTATCGCAGACACCGGGGAATCCTTTGACCTACACCATGAATCGCGCGGCCCTGCTGCTGGCGCTGGCCGCCTGCGCGCTGGCGGACACGGCGCACGGCGCCCGGGCCAGCGCCAGCAGCAAAGCCGCCAAGGCGGCAGCGCCCGCGCCCGCCGCCACCCCCGCGCCTGCGCCTGCACTGGCGCGCCTGATCGCCTTGTCGGCCGGCAAATCGCAATTGCTGTCACTGCCATTTGCCGCCAGCCGCCTGGCCGTGGGCGACGCGGCCATCGCCGACGTGATCCTGCTCAATCCGAATGAAGTGTATTTGCTGGGCAAGCGTCCCGGCACCACCAACCTGATCCTGTGGGACCGCGCCAAACAGGCGAGCATCATCGACCTCAGCGTGGCCATCGACACGGCTGGCCTGCGCCAGCAGCTCGACCTGCTGTTTGCCGAGGAAACGGCCGTGCACATCCATGCGGCGGCCGATACCCTGATCCTGTCGGGCACGGTGGCCGATGCCGTCAAGGCCAGCCAGATCATGTCCTTGGCGCAAGCGTACGCGGCCCGTCCCGCCGCTGGCGCCAGCGCCGCGACGCCCGCCGATGGCGCCATGGCGGCCACGCCGGCCAGCGTCAAGGTGGTCAATATGCTGGCCATCGCGGCGCCGCAGCAAGTCATGCTGGAAGTGAAAATTGCGGAAGTGTCGAAAAGCCTGGTCGACCAGCTGGGCGCCAGCCTCGGCGTCAATGTGCAGGCGGGCAACTGGACCCATTCCCTGCTGTCGAATCTGCTCAGCGGCAACCGCAGCCTGATCGAAGCGTTCAACAACAAGAACGGCAATTTCATCAAGGTCGATGCGCAAAAGCGCGACGGCCTCGTGAAAATCCTCGCCGAGCCCACCATCATGGCCATCAGCGGCCAGGAAGCGAGTTTTTTGGCCGGCGGCAAGGTCTTCATTCCCGTCAGCCAGAACAACAGCGGCGGCACGCCCACCATCACCCTGGAAGAGAAGGAATACGGCGTGGCCGTGAAATTCACGCCGACCGTGCTCGACGGCGGTCGCATCAACCTGAAGGTGGCGCCGGAAGTATCCGAGCTGAACCGCGACGGCATCGGCCTGTCCGCAGGCAGCGTGAATGCCAGCGCCATCTTGCCGTCCTTCACCACGCGGCGCGCCGCCACCACGGTGCAGCTGTTCGATGGCCAGAGCTTTGCCATCGGCGGCTTGATCAAGAACAATGTGACGACGAATATCAAGGCCTTGCCCATGCTGGGCGAGATCCCCGTGCTGGGCGCGCTGTTTCGCAGCAGCGATTTCCAGACAGACCGCAGCGAGCTGGTCTTCATTGTCACGCCGCACCTGGTAAAACCGCTGCCGGCCGTGCCGCCCCTGCCCACCGATGGCTACGTGCCGCCAAGCCGGGCCGACTTCTTCATCCGCGGCCAGATGGAAGGCCAGCCGGCGCCCGCCAGCAGCACCATCGTCACCGCGCAACCGGAGCCCCGCCATGAGTAAATTCCCATCGATCCTGGCGCCCATGCTGGCACTGGCGCTGGCGTGCACGGCCAGCGGCTGCAGCGAGATGACGCCGCGGCTGGACCGGCAATTCGGCGACAGCGTGCGCGCCGCCACGGCGCTGCAGACGCGTGCGCCCGACCTGGCCGCGCGCCAGCGTGCCACGGAACAAGGGGCCGATGGCCGCGCCGGCGTGGCCGCCTACGAGCGCTACCAGGACAGCCTGCTGGCCCCGCCCGCGCCCGCCGCCGCGCCTATCATCGGCCTGGGCAAGCGATGAAAGGCCATCACGTGAAGGTCGCCATCGTCTCGCTCGACGCCAAAAGCCTCGATGCGCTTGCCGCGCTGTTGCGCGCGCGCAATCCGACGCACCAGATCGAGAAGATCCTGGGCCGGCTCGACCGGCTGCCGCCGGCCAGCACGCCCGATGTGCTGATCCTCGACCAGCCCAGCATCGAGCGGGGCGACCTGGACGCCGTCGAGCGGCTGGGCAATGTGCAGCCGCGCATCGCCTTCATCCTGCTGTGCCGCCAGCACACGCCGGACTTTTTGCTGCAAGCCATGCGCGCCGGCGTGCGCGAAGTGCTCGACTATCCGGCGCCGCCCGGCTGCCTGTACCAGGCCATCGAACGGGTGGAAGAAAAATTGCAGCGGCGCAGCGACGCGAATGGCAAGCTGCTGGCCTTTATTTCCTGCAAGGGCGGCAGCGGCGCCACCTTCCTTGCCACCAACCTGGCGTATGCGCTGGCGGCGCAGGGCGACAGCCGCGTGGCCCTGATCGACATGAACCTGCAGTTCGGCGACGCCTCGCTGTTTGTCTCCGACCAAAAGCCGCTGGCCACGCTGGCCGACGTGGCGCAGCAGATCCACCGCCTCGACCCCTCGTTCCTCGCCTCAAGCATGCTCAACGTGCTGCCCAACTATGGCGTGCTGGCCGCGCCGGAAGACCCGACCCAGGCCAACGACGTGAAACCCGAGCATGTCGACGCCATCTTGCAGCTGGCGCGCCGGCATTACGATTTCATCGTGCTCGACATCGGCCGCAGCCTTGACGCCATCAGCATCCGCGCGCTGGACCAGGCCGACATGATCTTTCCCGTGCTGCAAACCACCCTGCCCTACATCCGCGACGGCAAGCGCCTGCTCGACGTGTTCCGCTCACTGGAATACCCGATGGAAAAAGTCCACCTGGTGCTCAACCGCCACGACAAGGGCGGCGAGATCAGCGTGCTCGATCTGGTCAACGCCTATGCCAGCGATATCTACATGACGGTGCCGAACCACTACGAGGCGGCCGCCGCGTCCGTCAATCAGGGCATCCCCGTGCTGCAGCTGGCGCCGGCCAGCCCCATCACGCGGGCGCTGCAGGAATTTGCCCGGCGTCTGGGCGGCGCGGCCCCCATCGCCGCGCAGGATGGCTGGCTGGGCCGCCTGCTGCGCCGCGCGTAAAGCGACTGACACCACCGACTGAGACGAGGACCCCGCATGCATACCGCTCCCATCCCCATCCGCGAACGCCTGGGCCAGCTGCACACGCACCAGCGCGCGGGCAATATCGACAACCGCGCCTACCAGCTGCTCAAGCAGCGCATGCATGCCTTGCTGATGGAAAGGGTGGACCTGGAAAACCTGCAGCGCCTGTCGCCGGAGCAGGTGCGTGAACAGCTTCGCCTGCTGGTCGAGCGCCTGCTGGAAGAAGAAGCCGTCGTCATCAACGACCTCGAACGCAAGAACCTGACGCGCGACATCCAGCACGAAATGCTGGGCTTTGGCCCGCTGGAAGTGCTGCTGGCCGATCCCGGCGTGTCCGATATCCTCGTCAACACGCACAAGCGCGTGTACGTCGAGCGGCGCGGCAAGCTGGAGCTGACGGACGTGTGCTTCATCGACGATGCGCACCTGATGAAAATCATCGACAAGATCGTCTCGCGCGTGGGCCGGCGCATCGATGAATCGAGCCCGATGGTCGATGCGCGCCTGCCCGACGGCTCGCGCGTCAACGCCATCATCCCGCCGCTGGCCATCGACGGGCCCGTGATGTCGATCCGGCGCTTCTCGGCCGACCCGCTGCGCCTGGCCGACCTGGTGGCCTACGACAGCCTGACGGCGGGCATGGCGGAAATTTTGCAGGGATTGGGCAAGGCGAAAATCAACATCCTCATTTCCGGCGGCACGGGCAGCGGCAAGACCACCATGCTCAACGTGATTTCCGGCTTCATCGGCGCCACCGAACGCATCGTCACGGTGGAGGACGCGGCCGAGCTGCAACTGCAGCAGCCGCACGTGGTGCGCCTGGAAACGCGGCCGGCGAATATCGAAGGCAAGGGCGAGGTGACGCAGCGGGCGCTGGTGCGCAATGCGCTGCGCATGCGCCCCGACCGCATCATCCTGGGCGAGGTGCGCGGCGGCGAAGCGCTCGACATGCTGGGCGCCATGAACACGGGCCACGAAGGCTCGATGGCCACCATCCACGCGAATACGCCGCGTGACGCCATCACGCGGCTGGAAAACATGATCAGCATGGCGGCGGCAAGCCTGCCCAGCAAGGCCATGCGCCAGCAGATCAGCTCAGCCGTCAGCGTGGTGGTGCAGGTGTCGCGCCTGACGGACGGCAAGCGCAAGGTCACCTCGATCCAGGAAATCACGGGCATGGAGGGCGACATGATCACCATGCAGGAAATCTTCAGCTTCCGCCAGACGGGCGTGGGCGAGGGCGGCACCGTGCTGGGCCACTTTTCCTCGACGGGCATCCGCCCGCGTTTCCTCGAACGCCTGCACACCTTCGGCATCAGCGTGCCGGCCGGGCTGTTTGAACCGACGCGGCAGGGCTTGTGAGATGGCGCTCCTTTTGCTGTTTGGCGCCCTCGTCTTCGCCGCCGCCCTGCTGCTCTCGGCCGGCCTGTACCTGCTGTGGCGCGGCATGCGCAACCGCGCGCCGGGACGCCTGGCCCAGCGCGTGAGGAATGCCAGCGGCGGCGATGCGGGCGGCGGCACGCTCTTGTCGATCAGCAAGCGGCGCCTGCTGTCGCAGCAGCCGCTGCTGCAGCAACTGCTGGAGCGGCTGCCGCCAGCGGGCGCCCTCGACCGCCTGATGCTGCAGGCCGGCAGCGGCCAGACGGTGGCGCAGGTGCTGGGCTGGTCGGTGCTGGCGCTGCTGGCCGGCCTGGCCGCCGGTGCGCTGCTGGGCCTGGCATTGCCCTTGCAGCTGGGCCTGGGCGCGCTGGGCGCCGCCCTGCCCTGCTGGCGGCTGCTGCGCGCGCGCCAGCGCCGCCTGGCGCGCATCGAACAGCAGTTGCCGGAAGCGCTGGACCTGATGGGCCGCTCGATGCGCGCCGGCCATGCGTTTCCCACGGCCCTGAAAATGGTCGGCGACGAGCTGCGCGCGCCGCTGGGCAGCGAGATGCGCATCGTCTTCGATGAAGTCAACTTTGGCGTGGCCATGGGCGATGCGCTGGGCAACCTGGCCAGCCGCGTGCCCAGCACCGACTTGCGCTATTTCGTCGTGGCCGTGCTGATCCAGCGCGAGACGGGCGGCAACCTGGCTGAATTGCTGGGCCGCATCAGCGCCATCATCCGCGACAGGCTGACCTTGCTGGGCGAGATCCGCACCCTGTCGGCCGAGGGCCGCATGTCGGCATGGATCCTGTCGCTGATGCCGTTCGCCGTGGCACTGATGATGCAGCTGAGCAGCCCCGACTTCCTGCGCCTGCTGTACACGGACCCGGGCGGACGCAAGATGCTGACGATGGCCCTCGTCATGATGGGCCTGGGCATCCTGGTGATCCGCAAGGTCACGCGCATCCGCCTGTAAGGCCAACTTTTTTGGAAGGAAATACCATGACATGGCTGCACTTGCTGTTACTGGCGCTGACGTTCTGCGCCACCCTGGGCCTGATGCTGCTCGTGCTGCGCCCGTTCGGCGCGCCCGCCGTGCAGGCACGCCTGCAGGCGCAAGCGGGCATGGGCGCCGGCACGCGGCGCGGCGGGCGCTGGCTGGCGCGGCTGCTGCGCCTGGCCGTACCGCTGGGCAAATGGTCGCTGCCCGCGGAAAACTGGGAAGCGTCGCCGCTGCGCCTGCGCTTCCTGCACGCGGGCCTGCGCGCGCCGGCCGCGCCGCTGCTGTTTTTTGCCGCCAAGACGGCACTGGCCGCGGGCTTGCCGGCGGCGCTGTTTTTCCTGCTGCTGCACTGGCAGCCCAAGCTGGCCGGCAGCGCCTTGCTGCTGTGCCTTTGCCTGCTGGCCACCTGCGGCTACTACCTGCCCAACCTGATGCTCACGCGCCTGGCAAGGCAGCGCCAGCGCGACATCGTCGACACCTTTCCCGACGCCCTGGACCTGATGACGGTATGCGTCGAGGCGGGCCTGGGTATGGATGCGGCGCTGGCCAGGGTGGCCGCCGAGATCGCCCTGAAAAGCACCGTCGTCAGCGAGGAACTGACCCTGGTGACGCTGGAATTGCGCGCCGGCAGCAACAAGGAAACGGCGCTGCGCAACCTGGCCATGCGCACGGGCGTGGAAGACGTCGATATCCTGGCCACCATGCTGATCCAGGCCGAGCGCTTCGGCACGGGCATCGGCGCCTCGCTGCGCGTGCTGTCGGAACAGCTGCGCACCCGGCGGCGCCAGGGCGCCGAGGAGCAGGCGGCGAAAATCTCGCTCAAGCTGCTGTTTCCCCTGATCTTTTTTATCTTTCCTTCGCTGCTGGTGGTGCTCATGGGGCCCGCCATCCTGCAAATCTACCGCCAGCTGCTGCCGGCCATGGCCAATGCGAGCTGAACCACAATCGATCGCGCGCCAGCGGGGCGTGGCCGCCGTCGAACTGGCCTTGCTGCTGCCCGTGCTGCTGCTGATTTTCTTCGGCATCGCCGGCTTGAGCCGCCTGTATTTCGTGCAGCTGGCCCTGGCCAATGCGGCGCGTGCCGGCATGCAGTTTGCCGTGGCAGGCAACTCGCGCGACGTGGCAAGGATCGCCGCCGCCGCGCAGGCCGATGCCCGCCTGGACCTGCCCGACATGGCCTTGCCGGCGGTGGCGATCGTGCAGCGCTGCGCCGATGGCAGCCCCTACGGCGGCGGCCTGTGCGCCGGCGCCGCCAGCGCGCCGTGGACGTATGTGGAAGTGCGCGCCAGCTACCAGCTCGGTGCCGGCTTGGTGCCCATGCTGCCCGACTTTGCACGGCCGCTGCGGCTGCGGCAAAGCGCCGTGGCGCGCCTGCAATGAGGCAGCGCATGCACGCACGCCAGCGCGGCGCCTTCGCCGTCGAATTCGGCCTCATCCTGGGCCTGCTCCTGCTGCTGGTGTTTGCCATTGCCAACCTGGGCCTGGTCGCCTGGAACTACAACACCATCTCGCATGCGAGCCGCGAAGGCGTGCGCCATGCCAGCGTACTGAGCAACAGCGAAGGACGCTACAGCCGCGAACAGGCGCGCGCGCTGATCCGCGCACGCGTGCAGGGCCATGCCGTGGGCCAGCGCTTCGATGCCATCGAAGTCAGCTGGGAAGATGGCGAGAACGCGCCCGGCAAGGTCGTCACGGTGACGACCCGCTATGTCTTTTATCCCGTCACGCCCCTGTTCGGCACGCTGGGCATTGCCCTGCACAGCTCGGCCAGCATGATGATTTCCAACTAACCACTACCAGGCTCCCGATGCGCTTGCGTCCTCCCCTTTTTGTGCGGCACCAACGCGGCAGCATTCCCGTCGCCACCGCCCTGCTCCTGCCGTTGCTGCTGGGCTTTGCCGGCCTGACCGGCGACAGCGGCAATGTCTACCTGGCCAAGCGCCGCATGCAGACGGCGGCCGACGCGGGCGCCATTTCGGCGGCGCTGGAACTGCAGCGCCAGGCCGGCGTGGCCGAAGTCATCGCGGCCGGCAAGCACGATGCCGCCCTGAACGGTTTCGCCGCCAGCGGCACGCAGGTCGATACGCCGCCCGTCTCCGGCGCGCATGCGGCGCGTCCCGGCTACGCGGAAGTGCGGCTGGCGCAGGACGTCCCCACGCATTTCATGGGCCTGTTCGGCTTTCCCACGGTGGAGGTGACGGCGCGCGCGGTAGCCGGCGCGCGGCCCGACGCCAGCTGTTTTCTCGCCCTCAACAGCAAGAACGTGGCCGACGCCATGACGGTCACGGGCGCCGGTGAAATTTCGGGCGAGCACTGTTCGATCTTCGTCAACGGCAGCACGCCCAACACCCTGTCGGCCAGCGGCGCCATGACCATCCGCGCCGACAGCATCGGCGTGCAGGCGCCCGGCTACCGGCACGACAGCGGCAGCGTCTTTTTGCCCGCGCCGCAGGTGGGGCAGGCGGCGCGGCGCGACCCGCTGGCGGCCCTGCAGGCGCCCGGCGGCGGCGCCACGCAGGCCAATGGCAAGCTGACGGGCACGGGCACGCATACACTGCAGCCGGGCGTGTATCCAGGCGGCATTCATTTATCGGGCGGCATGACGGTCAACTTCAACCCGGGCATCTATGTGCTGCAGGGCGGCTTCACGGCCGATGGCGCCGTCAACCTGAACGGCAGCGGCGTGGCGTTTTATACGCAGGGTCCCGTGACGATCACGGGCAGCGGCGTGCTCAAGCTGTCGGCGCCCGAGGTGGGTCCCATGGCCGGCATTCTGTTCTATGGCGACCGCGCCAAGGTCACGGGCAGCAATGCGATCACGGGCGGCGTCAGCGGCGAGCTGGCGGGCACGTTGTACTTTCCTTCGTCGGCACTCAACCTGGTGGGCAGCGGCGCCCTGAAAGGCCAGCCCTATCTGATGCTGATCGCCGACACCATGTCGTTTACGGGCGGCATGCTGACGCAATTTAACAAGCCCGTCTACAACGCCGCCTATCAGGGTTCGCGCGTGGCCATTGCCGAATAGACGCCTGTGCCGGCAGCGAGCGTCCTTGCCGGCGAGACAGGCACCTGGCGGGACAGGCTGCTGGCGTCACGGGCAAATCTTGTGCCGCGTGGCATACACGTACAGCTCCAGGCGGTTGCTCACGCCCAGCTTGTGATAGATCGAGCTCAGGTGGTTGCGCAAGGTGTGTTCGGCGATGAAGGCGCGCTGCGCCAGGTCCTTGTTGAGGGCGCCATTGCCATCCATGATCATGCCGACGATCTTGCGTTCCTTGGCCGTCAGGCTGGCGATGCGCGCATCCTCGGGATTGCGCGGCGGCGGCGCCTTGGGCGCCAGCAACTCGCCCAGCAGGGAGCCAAGCAAGGTCTGCTCCAGCCACAATTCGCCCTGGTGCACCTTGCGGATCACCTGCAGCAGCAGTTCCGCCGGCGCCTCCTTGCCCAGCGCGCCGCGCGCGCCCGCGCGCACGGCCTTGCCCAGCAATTCCTGGCTGCGCGTGCCGCTCAGCACCAGGGCCCGCGTCGCGCCATCGGCCAGCAGCTGGGGCAGGATATCGGTGGAGCAGGAGCCGCCCAGGTCCAGGTCCAGCACGATCACGTGCGGCCGCATGGCCGCCGCCATGGCCAGCGCCGCGTCGGCGTCGCCGGCCGAACCCACCAGACACATTTCCGGCGTGCCCTCGATGAGTTTTTCCAGGCCCCACAGCATGGTCTTGTGGTCGTCGACCAGCATCACGCGGATGGCCGTGCCGGCACCGGGCGGCAGGTTGCCGTGCGGGCTCACAGGGGAATCGCAATCTGCAGCGAGGTGCCGCCATCGCCAGGACGCAGCACCAGCAGGCGCCCGCCCAGCGCGCTGGTGCGCGTGGCGATCGACGAGGGCGTAAACGGCGTGGCCGGCATGCCGTCGCCCTCGTTTTCAATCAAGATTTGCAGCCAGCCATTGTCGCAGCCCAGCTCGATCACGCCATGCCGCGCCCGCGTATGCTTGCGGATATTGCTGATGCCCTCGCTGACGATCTGGAACACTTCGGCCGCCAGGCGGTCGCTCACTTCGATGGCGGGCGAGGCGCGCAGGACGATGTCGATGTCATAGAACTGGCGCACCTGTTCCGCCTGGCGCCGCAGGGCCAGCAGCAGCTCCGGCTCCTTGCGCAGCTGGCCGTTGTTCAGGTTGGTGACGAAATGGCGCATGTCGCCCACCACTTCGGTGGCCATCGCCAGCAGCTTGTCGAGATCATCGATCAGGGGGTTGCCGGGCGCGGCCGCCTGGCGCACGGCGCTGATGCCGTGGCGCAAGCCGATATACGGCTGCAAGGTACTGTCATGCAAGTCACAGGCGATCTTCTGCCGTTCGCGCTGGCCCGCTTCCGAGGCCAGGCGGTCAAGCAGTTCGATGTTTTCCATCATCGGGAATACTTGCGCCACGATATGCTTGAGAAACAGCGCATCGGCCTTGCTGAAACCGTGCTGCGACGACATCAGGTAGACGCGCCCCTGCCCTTTGCGCAGGCGCAGGGAGGCGCTGATGAAGGCGCGCGCCTCGAGCAGTTCGACCAGGCGTTCGCCCGCATCGCCGCCGAAGCGGCGCCACTTGCTGCAGCCGCGCGCCAGCACGCGCGTGCCGCCCAGCCAGGGCCACAGGCGCGCACGCGCATGCAGCACGCTCTGGTCGGGCGCGAAGGCCAGCAGGGCCGGCATGGCGCTGGCGCTCAGGCGCACGGGCGCGATGGCCATGCCCGCATTGGCCGCCGTCGCCGTGCGCAGCAGCCATTTGTCGGAATCGCCATCCTGCAGCACCAGGATGCAGCTGCTGGCACGGAAGAACACCCGGTTCTTTTCCATCACGGACGACAGCGAATGGTTGACGCCGAAACGGGGATTGGACAGGCGGCTGACGTCGCGCAGCAGGGCCAAGCGGCGCTTCTGCTGCAAGCCCATGCCGCCCCAGTAGGCGATCAGGTGGCCCAGCGCCAGCAGGAAGCTGGTACACCACAGCAAGTGCCAGCGCTGTTCCGGCGTCTCGGCCAGCAGGGCCACAAGCATCAGCGCGGCGGCCGACAGCAGGGTCACGCGCGCGCCTTCGCGAAAGCCGAACTGGAACGAAGCGGCCAGGATGGCGAAAAAGAACAGCAGGAAGACATAGCCGTTGCTGCTGCCGCTGTAATACACGATCAGGCCGAACCAGGCCACGTCGTACCAGTAGATGGCCTTGCCGGGCATGCTGGACAGGCGGATCAGCATGACGGCGAACAGGGCCGCGCTGTGCAGGGCATACGCGCCGCAGACGACGGTGGCCAAGCCGCTCAGGCGGGTGTCGCCGCCCGGGTTGAATACGCAGATGAGTACGGCAAACACGGCCAGCAGCAGGCGGATCCCGCAGACCATGGCAGCGTCGGCGGTATCGCTCGTCAACTGCACGCTGAATGCGTTCTCGTCCTTCACCGTACCTCCGCGCCGTGGGATGTCATCCAGGCAAGGTCAAACGTCTTGCCACTATGCAAAAACTATAAAATTGCTTTCTTTGCAATGCGCGAGTGTACGCAGGGAACTAGTGTTTGTCTACAGGAAAATATGCGCTTCTTTACCCAGGCAAAGAATGCCGCTGCCTGTGAAAGATGTCTGTGGATAACTTTGTGGACAAAACAAAATTAACGTCAAGAATAATGTGGACAGAAAATTTTGAGCGCCGTCAAGGGGGGCACGCAAGAAAATTAAACTATTTAAAATCAATGACTTGAAAATCCCTGCCCGGGACGGCGAAAAGCGGGAGACTTTCCACGCGTCTGTGCATAACTGAGCTGTTCATGCTTTTTTTACACAAGAATAGACACAATTTGTATGACTCAAATCAATGTCTTTCTGGCCACGCCCGGGCAAACTACGCTGTTGTCTGGCAAGCGCCTGGTCAACGCGCCACCGGCGCCTGAAAATTGTTTAAATATCATGCGCTGCAACATACACTTCGCGTGAAACCTGCACATCTGCGCTAAGTACCGGTTAACAAAATACTTTTCAATTTTATCCACAGAATCTGTTGATAACTTTGTGGACAATGAACTGATAAGCCGTCCAAAGGCAAGCATAACCTCGTCCGCAAGCCTGAAGTCCGTGCGGAAATGAAATTTTTAGTTCTTAATAATCAAATACTTGCATAGACTCCCCGGGCAAGGCGTATTCGTTGCCTATTATTTCCGCAGCAAAAAAAATTGTGCATAAGTCGGTCTTTCCTGCTATGCGGCAGCCATGAAAAAAGGCAGGCTTCCGTGGGAAAGCCTGCCTTGTGCGTCCCCGATCAGGGGAAGAACGCGGTATTACTGGCCGCTGCGCATGGCGCGGCTCATGCTGTGCACCGCTTCCACCATGGCTTCCACGGATTCCGGCGGCGTGAACTGGGAAATACCATGGCCCAGGTTGAATACGTGACCCGTGCCGGCCGATGGCGCGCCAAACGCGTTGAGCACTTTCGCCACTTCGGCGCGGATCTGCTCGGGGCTGGCGAACAGGATGGCGGGGTCGAGATTGCCCTGCAAGCCCACTTTATGACCGACCAGCTGGCGCGCGCGCGTCAGGTTGACGGTCCAGTCCAGGCCCACGGCATCGGCGCCGATGTCGGCGATCTGCTCGATCCACTGGCCGCCGCCCTTGGTAAACACGATGGCCGGGATCTTCACGCCGTCCTTGTCGCGTTTCAGCTGCGCCACCACCTGCTGCATGTAGGCCAGCGAGAATTCCTGGTAGGCGCCATCGGCCAGCGCACCGCCCCAGGAATCGAAAATCATCACGGCTTGCGCGCCGGCATCGATTTGCGCGTTCAGGTATTGCGCCACGGAGGTGGCGTTGATGGCCAGGATGTGGTGCATCAGGTCCGGACGGCTGTACAGCATCTTCTTGATGGTATGGAACTCTTTCGAGCCGCCGCCTTCCACCATGTAGCAGGCCAGGGTCCACGGGCTGCCGGAAAAACCGATCAGCGGCACGCGACCGTTGAGTTCCGTGCGGATCTGCGTGACGGCCTTGAACACATAGTCGAGCGAGTCCAGGTCCGGCACTTGCAGGGCCTTGACGTCCTGTTCCGTGCGCAGCGGGCGCTCGAACTTCGGTCCTTCGCCATCGGCGAAATACAGGCCCAGGCCCATGGCGTCGGGCACCGTCAGGATGTCGGAAAACAGGATCGCCGCGTCGAGCGGAAAGCGTTCCAGCGGCTGCAAGGTGACTTCCGTGGCGTAGTCGGGATTCTTTGCCAGGCCCAGGAAGGAGCCGGCCCGCTCGCGCGTGGCGCGGTACTCGGGCAGGTAGCGTCCGGCCTGGCGCATCAGCCAGACAGGCGTGTGCTCGGTCGGCTGGCGCAGCAGGGCGCGCAGGAAAGTGTCATTCTGGAGCGGAGCAAATTGTGGCATGGAAGGCAATCAATAGCTTGGAGAAGCGGTATTATCGCATCCAATCGCCGCCATTTCATTGATTCCGGTGCCGCTTTGCAGCATTTGCCGCACGCGCCACCGCTTTCGTTGTGCCTGCCCTTCCATTATGATGACGGACACCGCCGCGCGCCCTGACCCTGCCTGGCGGCCCCGATCCCACCACCATACGGAGCCCGCATGACATCGACCGCATCCAGTCCATCCGCCCTCACCGCCCCTTACGGCACCTGGCCCTCGCCGATCAGCGCGGCCATCGTCGCCGCCGGCGCCTCGCCGCTGACGCAGCTGGCCCTGGGCGGCGCCGCTGGCGATGACGTGTACTGGCTGGCGGGCCGCGCCAGCGAAGCGGGCCGCAACACCCTGCTGCGCCAGCGCGGCGCGCGCGTCGATGAACTGACGCCGGCGCCGTTCAATGTGCGCACGCGCGTGCATGAATACGGCGGTGGCGCGTATGCCGTTGCCGGCGACAGCATCGTGTTCTCGCATTTCGCCGACAACCGCCTGTACCGCATTGCCGGCGATGGCGCGCCGGAAGCCTTCAGCGCGGGCGGCAACACGCGCCATGCGGACTTCGTCATCGATGCGGCGCGCGCGCGCCTGATTGCCGTGCGCGAGCAGCATCCGCACGAGGGCCATGCGCAGCCGGAAAACAGCCTGTCCGCCGTGGCGTTCGACGGCAGTGAAACGGTGCTGGCGCGCGGCCACGACTTCTATGCGGCGCCGCGCCTGTCGCCGGACGGCAGCCAGCTGGCCTGGATCAGCTGGGATCACCCGCGCCTGCCGTGGCAAGGCACGGAACTGTGGCTGGCCGACGTGCAGGCCGATGGCAGCCTCGGTTCGCCCCGCCTGATCGCCGGCGGCATGCGCGAGTCGATTTGCCAGCCGGAATGGTCGCCCAATGGCTTGCTGCATTTTGTCTCCGACAGCAGCGGCTGGTGGAATTTGTATCGATTGCACGCCGGCGAGATCGAAGCGCTGTGCCCGATGGAAGCGGAATTTGCCACGCCGCACTGGACCTTCGGCGGCAGCATGTACGGTTTTCTTTCCGATGACGAGATCGTCTGCACGTATATCCAGGCCGGCATCAGCTATCTGGCGCAATTGAACGTGGCGGCGGCCAAGCTGGAACCGATACCCCATCCATACCAGGAAATCCGCGAACTGCGCGTGGGACCCGGCTTCGTCGCGCTGCTGGGCGGCAGCCCCACCATCGCGCTGGAACTGGCGCGCATCGATCTGGCTAACCATGAGCTGGAAGTGCTGGCGCAGTCGATCACGGCCCTGCCGGCGCTGGGCTACCTGTCCGTGCCGCGCAGCCTGAGTTTTAGCAGCAGCAATGGCCGCACGGCGCACGCCTTCTTCTATGCGCCGCACAACACCGACGTGCAGGCGCCGGCAGGAACGTTACCGCCCGTCATCGTCATCAGCCATGGCGGCCCCACCAGCATGGCCAGCAATACCCTGAAACTGGCGACGCAGTACTGGACCAGCCGCGGCATCGGCGTGCTCGACGTCAACTATGGCGGCAGCAGCGGCTTCGGCCGCGAATACCGAGACGCGCTGCGCGGCCAGTGGGGCATTGTCGACGTGGAAGACTGCATCGCCGGCGCGCGCTACCTGGCCGCCAACGGCCTGGCCGACCCCGAGCGCCTGATCATCCGCGGCGGCAGCGCCGGCGGCCTGACGACCCTGTGCGCCCTGACCTTCCACGATGTGTTCAAGGCGGGCGCCAGCTACTATGGCGTGTCCGACCTGCAGGGCCTGGACAACGATTCGCACAAGTTCGAATCGCGCTACACCGACTACCTGATCGCCTCGCAGCCGCAAGCCGAGGCCCTGTACCGCGAGCGTTCGCCCATCCACCACACGGATAAGCTGTCGCGCCCCATGATCTTCTTCCAGGGACTCGATGACAAGGTGGTGCCGCCGCAGCAGTCGCAGCTGATGGTCGACGCGCTGCAGGCGCGCGGCGTGCCGGTGGCCTACGTGCCGCTCGAAGGCGAGGGACACGGCTTCCGCAAGGCGGAAAACATCGTGCGCACGCTGGACGCGGAACTGTATTTCTACCAGCGCGTGTTCGGCCTGCCCGTGGCGGCCGGCGAGCCGCCCGTGCATATCGATAATCTGCCTGCATGACCGAACAGACTGTAGACCAGCATTTGCTGGAGGAGTTCGCGGCCCTGGAGCGGCACGAGCAAATGATCCTGGCCTTGCTGGCGATCACGGGCGAGCCGGTGGGCAAGCATGCCGTGTATGAACACTTGCAGCGCGCCAACGTGGTCGAGCCGGACGGCACGCCATTTACCCTGGCTGCCGTCACGGGCATGCTGCAGCGGCTGGCGCGCCTGGCGCTGGCGTCGGAAATCGTCGGGCGCGGCTATGCCTGCGAAGCGAAGCTGCGCTGGCCCGCCATGCGCGCGGCCATCGAGCACCTGGCGTTCCGCGACCTGTGCCAGGCCATCGAAACCATCAATCCCGTGCGCCGCAACTGGGATGGCTATGTGGAATTGCGCAGCTACCGGCAAGGCGTGGCGCGCCTGCGCATCGCCCTGCTGCGCAATGACGAGGTACGCCACGTGGCTGCCATCCTGGCCGCCTGCATGGCCTGCTATGAAGCGCAGCAGCTGCATCCGCTGATCGAGATTTTCGGCCGTCCATTCGAACCGGAAATGTTGTCCTTCGTCATGCCGCAATTGCAGGATGACATACTCGCCGTGCTGCTGGGCAATGCCCCGCGCGAGCCAGGCACGGCGCACGCCATCCGCGCCTACGCGCGCGCGCATCACGCGCGCCAGGCGGCGGCCGGCGACCATATCGGCGCCGCCCTGCCGCTGGCCCTGGCCGAGGATGCCCTGCTGTGCGGCGAACTCGACACGGCCGCGCGCTACCTGGCGGGCCAGCAAGGGCCGCAGGTGCTGTTTATCGACAGCAGCATCGCCCTGTTGCGCGGCGAACATGCGCGCGCCGTGGCGGGCTTTGAAACGGCCTTGAAAGGGCTGCGCAAGGAGGCGGGCAAGCGCAAGCTGTGTTTCACCGGCATCGGCGGCCATTTATATGTGCTGGCCCTGCTGCGCGGCAACGACGCCAAGCTGCTGAAAAACGCGGAAAGCTATCTCGATATCGCCCTGCACGCGCAGCCCAACCACGACAGCATCGTCTACCATCAGCTCAATACCTTGCGCCTGGTACGCGCCGGCGTGCTGCAAGCCGACGCGATTCCCACACGTAACTGGGAGACCGGCTTGCAGGCGCAGCTGTTCCAGGCCTTGCTGTATTACTGGCTTGCGTTGCCGCAACTGGCCGAACGCAAGCCCCAGCTGCGCCTGCTGGTGCAGCAGGCGGACGCGGCTGGCTACGAGCTGATCGCGGCGCAGGCGGCCGGCCTGCTGGGCCTGATGAGCGAGCCGGAACAGGAGCGCTATGCCACGGCCAGGCGGGCCAGGCACGGCTTGACGGACATGGCGCCGTGGTTCGAGCGCCAGGAAGCGTGGCAGCGCCAGCTGAGCGCGCTGATCAACCTGCAGCAGAACGCGCCCGCCGAAGCCATCGGCAGCGTTTCGCGCCTGGTGTGGCTGGTGGCGTTCGACCCGCGCTTTGGCCTCACGGCCGTGGAGGTGCGCGAGCAGAAACGCGATGCCCGTGGCGGCTGGAGCAAGGGCCGCGCCATGGGCCTCAAACGCCTGGCCGAAGAGGCGGGCGACATCGATTTCCTCACGCCGCAGGATGCGCGCGCGGCCGGCAGCATCGCACCGTTCAAGCAATATTATTCATCCGCGCCACGCTATGAAATCGAGCTCGACAAAGCGGCCGTGCTGCTGGTGGGCCACCCGCTGGTGTTCTGGCTCGACCATCCCGACACGCGCGTGGAACTGATCGCCGGCGCGCCCGAGCTGCTGATCAAGTCGCACGAAGGGCAGTTGTGGCTGGGCATGCAGCCGCCGCTGCCCGACAGCGGCAGCAACGTGGTGGTGCAGCGCGAGACACCGACGCGCCTGCGCGTGGTGCACATCCTCGACGAGCACCGGCGCATCGGCGCCATCGTCGGCCTGGGCCTGTCCGTGCCGCTGCATGCGGAAAAACAGGTGATGCAGGCGATCGGCGCCATCTCCTCGATGGTGACCGTGCAATCGGACATCGGCGGCGGCGCCGGCGACGCGGAAAGCATCACGGCCGATCACCGCCTGCACGTGCACCTGCTGCCGTATCAGCAAGGCCTGAAAATGCAGATTTTGGTGCGCCCGCTGCTCGACAACGGCGCCTATTACGCGCCCGGCAGCGGCGCCGAAAGCGTGTTTGCCGATGTGGCGGGCCGGGCCGTGCAGGCGCGGCGCGACCTGAACGCGGAACGCGAAGCGCAGCGCCAGCTGATCGGACAATGCCTGGTGCTGGAAGAGGCGGAAGAAGAGCATGGCGAATGGCTGCTGGGCCAGCCAGCGCTGGGCCTGCAACTGCTGGTGGAATTGCAGGCGCTCGATCCCGCCGGCATGGTCCTGGCATGGCCCGAAGGCGAAACCATGCGCGTGTCGAAACGCATCGACAGCGGCCAGATGCGACTGAACATCAAGAGCGAAAAAGACTGGTTTGCCGCCAGCGGCGAAGTACAGATCGACGAAGACAAGGTGATGGATTTGCGCGCCCTGCTCGACTTGATGCAGAACAATAAAAGCCGCTTCGTGGCCCTGGGCGACAACCAGTTCCTGGCGCTCAGCGACGAATTGCACCGCCGCCTGTCGGAGCTGGCCGCGTATGGCGAAGCGCATGCCGATGGCGTGCACATCCACCCCCTGGCCGCGTTTGCGCTGGAAGAGCTGGCCAACGATGCGGGCGGCGTCAACGCCGACAAATTGTGGCGCGAACACTTGCTGCGCCTGCGCGCCCTCGACGACTATCAGCCGCAGCTGCCCAGCACCTTGCAGGCGGACCTGCGCGACTACCAGCTGGCCGGCTTCAACTGGCTGGCGCGTCTGGCGCACTGGGGCGTGGGCGCCTGCCTGGCTGACGACATGGGACTCGGCAAGACATTGCAGGCGCTGGCACTGATCCTGGCGCGCGCGCCCAATGGCCCTACCCTGGTCGTGGCCCCCACGTCCGTGTGCATGAACTGGATCAGCGAAGCGCAGCGCTTCGCCCCCACCTTGAACATCAAACTGTTCGGCTCGGGCGACCGCGCCGGCATGCTGGAGACCCTGCAACCGTTCGACGTGGTGGTGGCCAGCTATGGCTTGCTGCAGCAGGAAGCGGCCATGTTTGCCGGCGTGCACTGGCATACGATCGTCCTGGACGAAGCGCAGGCAATCAAGAATGGCGCCACCAAGCGCTCGCAAGCCGTGATGGGCCTGCAAGGCGACTTCCGCATGGTAGCCAGCGGCACGCCGCTGGAAAACCACCTGGGCGAATTGTGGAATCTGTTCCGTTTTATCAATCCCGGTTTGCTGGGCACGCTCGACCAGTTCAACCTGCGCTTTGCCGGTCCCATCGAGAAGGACCAGGATAAACGGGCGGCGGCCGGTGCGCGCCTGCGGCTGCGGCGTTTGATCGCGCCGTTCATCCTGCGCCGGACCAAGACGCAAGTGCTGTCGGAACTGCCATCGCGCACGGAAATCGTGCTGGAAGTGGAATTGTCACCGCAGGAAACGGCACTGTACGAATCCTTGCGCCGCGAAGCGCTGGAAAAGCTGGCGATGGTGGAAGGGCCGGCATCGAAAAAGGCCATCCAGATCCTGGCGGAAATCATGAAGCTGCGCCGCGCCTGCTGCAATCCGCAGTTGGTGGCGCCGGAACTGGGCCTGGCCAGCAGCAAGCTGGCGGCCTTCGCGCAACTGCTGTCGGGCTTGCTGGAAAACCGCCACAAGGTGCTCGTCTTCAGCCAGTTCGTCGACCATCTGACCTTGATCCGCCAGCACCTGGAACAGCATGGCGTCAGTTACCAGTATCTCGACGGCAGTACGCCCATGCAGGAGCGCAAGCGCCGCGTGGATGCCTTCCAGGCCGGCGAAGGCGATGTCTTCCTGATCAGCCTGAAGGCGGGCGGCATGGGCATCAACCTGACGGCGGCCGATTACGTGATCCACATGGACCCATGGTGGAATCCGGCCGTCGAAGACCAGGCCTCGGACCGCGCCCACCGCATGGGGCAGTTGCGTCCCGTCACCATTTATCGGCTGGTGGCCAGGCACACGATCGAGGAAGGCATCGTTGAATTGCACCAGCACAAGCGCGACCTGGCCGACAGTCTGCTGGAAGGCAGCGACGCGGCCGCGCGCATGTCGGCGGGCGACATGCTGGGCATGCTGCAGGAGGGCTTGAAGCGATGAGCTTGAAAAATAAACGGCAAGCGGCGTTCCATGCGATGATCTCTTTTCCCTGTGTTGATACCCTGCCATGACCGACCTTATCGCCACCAGCGCCGGCCAGCGCGCCACCTTCTTGTGCGGCAAATCCTGGACCGCCTACGTCAGCACCTTCATCATCGCCGTGCTGCTGTTTTTCGCCGCCCTGCCCCTGGCTTTCAAGTACAACACGCGCGCCGCCCTGGTGGTGCTGATCGGTTCGGCGCTGATCGTCGGCTACCGCGTGCTGACCATCCGCAGCTACCAGCTGTACTACGACGAGGCGGGCGTGTGGCTGGCCTCCGGCATCTTGCCGTGGAAGAAAAAACTGATGGGCGTCAAATGGCGCGACATGGATGAAGCCGTCTATGAAACGAACTTCTGGAGCTGGCTGTTCCAGTCGTATACGGTGCGAGTCAGCCAGCGCTACACGCAGGACATCGAGATCCACGCCACCGGCATGGCACGCGGCAAGGATGCCGTGGCGGCCCTGAATGCGCGCCATCAGGAACTGCTGGGCGGCAGCGCCATCATCGTCTAGGCCAGGCAGCCGGGCGGCGCGAGCGCAAAAATCTGCGCAGCGGCGGCAATTAATGCTAATCTTTGGGCCGCCCTGGCAAGCAAAGCCAACCTTTCAATAGTTGTTTGTTGCCTATATTGTCAGTTTTTTGTTTACTGATAATAACAAATAGCCAAATATTCAAGAGATGAACTATGCTGATAAAAAATAAAGTTGCGCTCGCCGCATTGATGATGGCCTTCACGCTGACACCGGCCAGCGCCGCCAAGAAGCCGCAAAAGAACGGCAAGGCAAGCACCAGCAGCAGCAAGAAAAAAAGCGTCGGCAAGAAAGCCGCCGTCGTCACCGCCGCCACGGCTGCCACCGCCGCGGCCGCCGCGAACGAGACCAGCAGCGACCGCTCGATGAATAACCTCAGCGGCCAGTTCCTCACGGCCCTGTGGCGCCTGGATCCGGAAAGCGCGATTGCCGCGGGCAAATACGACGGCGCCGCCAACCTCACCATCCCGGATGCGGCCAGCCGCCAGAAGCAACTGGCGTTTATCGAAGAATGGCTGGGCAAGTTCGGCAAGCTGAACGCGAGCAAAATGTCGGACAAGCAACGTACCGACCTGGCCCTGCTGACCAACAAACTGCAGTCGGACCGCTGGTATCTGACCACCTTCCGCGAGTTCGAATGGAATCCCGCCCAGTACAACGTGGCCGGCACCATCGACTTCATCCTGAACACGGAATACGCGGCGCAGCCGCAGCGCCTGCGCACCTTGCTCAAGCGCATCGCCACGGTGCCGCAATACTACCTGGCCGCGCGCGCCAGCATCGTCAACCCGACACGCGAACACACGCAGCTGGCCATTGCCCAGAGCGCTGGCGTGCTCAGCGTGCTTGACGACCTGAACAAGACGGCGCAGGCGTCGATCCTGACGCCGACCGAGAAGCAGCTGTACCACGCCCGCGTCACCGCGGCCCGCACGGCCGTGCAGGGCTATGCCGCCTGGCTGACGGAGCAGGATGCCGCGCTGGCGCAGAATGGCAATGCGCGCTCCTTCCGCATCGGCAAGGATTTGTACGAGCAGAAATTTGCCTACGATATCCAGGCCAGCGTGAGCGCCGAACAGATGTACCAGAAAGCCCTGGCCGCGCGTGAAAAGCTGCTTGAACACATGGATAGCCTGTCCGACGAACTGTGGCTGAAAACCATGGGCAACGCGGCCAAGCCGGCCGACCGCACGGCGAAGATCGGCATGGTGATCGACAAGCTGTCGAGCAACCACGTGGCCGCCGCCGACTTCGTGCCGGAAATCCGCCGCCAGATTCCCGAGCTGCAGGAATGGGTCACCAGCCACAACCTGCTGACCATGGATCCGAAAAAGCCCCTGGTCGTGCGTGAAACGCCGGCCTATCAGCGCGGCGTGGCCGGTGCCAGCATCGAAGCACCGGGCCCTTACCGTCCGCAGGACCGCACCTATTACAACGTGACGCCGCTCGATGGCGAAACACCGGAACAGGCGGAAAGCAGCTTGCGTGAATACAACCACTGGATCTTGCAGATCCTGAATATCCACGAAGCCATTCCCGGCCATTACACGCAGCTTGTGTACGCCAACAAGTCGCCGTCCTTGGTCAAGTCGATCTTCGGCAATGGCGCCATGATCGAAGGCTGGGCCGTGTATGGCGAGCGCATGATGCTCGAGTCGGGCTATGGCAATAACGCGCCGGAAATGTGGTTGATGTACTCGAAGTGGAACTTGCGCAGCGTCACCAACACCATCCTCGACTACAGCGTGCACGTGCTGGGCATGACGGAAGCGCAGGCACTCGACCTGCTAACGCGCCAGGCTTTCCAGACCAAGCGCGAAGCAACGGAAAAATGGCGCCGTGTGCAGTTGAGCTCGGTACAACTGACCAGCTATTTCAGTGGCTACAGCGAAATCATGGACTTGCGCGAACAGCGCAAGCAAGCCCTGGGCAACAAATTCGTGCTGAAGGATTTCCATGAGCAATTCCTCAGCTACGGCAGCGCCCCCGTGAAAGTCATCAAGGAACTGATGAATTAAGCGGCTTTGTTTCCATGGGAAGGGCGCTGCGGCGCCCTTTTTTTGTGCTCCGCATGCGCG
This sequence comes from Janthinobacterium amylolyticum, assembly GCF_051380655.1. Classification (NCBI taxonomy): domain Bacteria; kingdom Pseudomonadati; phylum Pseudomonadota; class Betaproteobacteria; order Burkholderiales; family Oxalobacteraceae; genus Janthinobacterium; species Janthinobacterium amylolyticum. Next base: position 78,820 of record NZ_JBNYXL010000012.1, on the reverse strand, counting down.
TTTGCGCCAGCGCAAACCACCCCGCTCCGTGAGCGCTAATCTGCTGTGAAGGCAGGCGCCGCCGCACTCCTCACTGGCAATTGCCGATTTTCCTGCTAGGCTGGATATCAGGAGCGTCCATGCATATGCCCATCCAGTTCGACACCCTCGATTACGCCAAACGCCTCGCCTCGGCCGGCGTGCCCATGCCGCAGGCGGAAGCGCATGCATCGGCCCTGGGCGATGTGCTCGGTTCGGCTGTCGTCGTGCATGGCGAACTGGCGGCGCTGGAGCGCAATGTGCTGGGAGAAATCAAGCTGGTGTCGCACAAGGTCGACACCAAGTGTGGCGCCCTGGAATTCAAGATCGACGGGCTGGAGCGCACACTCGATGGCAGCAAAGATGCGCTGGAGCAGACATTCGATACGAGGGTAAATGCACTGGAACAAAAATTCGATACCAGAATCGATGCGCTGGAACAGAAAGTCGATACCCGCGTCGATGCGCTGGAACAGAAAGTCGATGCCCGGATCGATGTACTGGAACAGAAACTCGATACCCGGATCGATGTACTGGAACAGAAACTCGATACCAGGGTCGGTGCACTGGCACAGAAATTCGATACCAGGGTCGATGCGCTGGAACAGAAATTCGATGCCAGATTCGATCACTCGGAGCACAAATTCGATGCCCGCCTGGAACGCCTGGACTTGCGCCATGGCGCGGACATGAAACACGTGTACTGGATGATGAGCACCCTGATCCTGCTCAACCTGGGCATCCTCAGCAAACTGATGCTGCAGTAAGCACGCACCAAGCGACGGCCCAAAGAAAAAGCCGCGGCTCCCGAAAGAGGCCAGCGGCTTTTGCTTGCGCGCCCGCCAGGCGTCTAGGACGCCTCTTCCGGCGCCTGTGTGGCCTTGACGAAGATCGGCGCCACCAGCAGGCCCAGCTCGAACAGCAAACACATGGGGATGGCCAGCGAGAACTGGCTGACCACGTCCGGCGGCGTGACGATGGCGGCGATGACGAAGGCGCCGACGATGATGTAGGGGCGCACTTCCTTGAGTTTCGCGATGGAAACCAGGCCCATGCGCACGAGGATCACCACCACGACGGGCACCTCGAAGGTGGCGCCAAAGGCCAGGCACATCGACATGACGAAGTCGAGGTAGTTTTCGATATCCGGCGTGACCGCGATCGAGGAAGGCGAAAAATCGCTGATAAAGTGGAAGACGCGGCCAAAGACAAAGAAATAGCAGAAGGCCACGCCGGCCATGAACAGCAGCGACGAGGAAATGACCAGCGGCGCGATCAGGCGCTTTTCATGCGTGTACAGGCCGGGGGCGATGAACGCCCACATCTGGTACAGCACCCAGGGCAAGGCAACGATGAAGGCGATCACCAACGTCACTTTCATCGGCACCAGGAACGGCGAAATGACGCCGGTGGCGATCATTTTCGAGCCGGCCGGCAGCGAGGCGATCATCGGTGCGGCGATGAAATCATAGATCTGCGACGGACCGGGCCAGTAAAACAGGATGGCGCAGACGACGGCGATGCCGATCGAGGCTTTCACCAGGCGGTTGCGCAGCTCGATCAGATGCGAGATAAAGGTTTCTTCCACCGGGGATTTGCTACTCATGAGTAAAAGGAGGAGGAACTGGCGCGCGGACGGAAGCGCGCCACGCGGGCGGCCGCCGACTGCACGTGCGTCTTGCCGCCATGGCGCTGCTTGTACCAGCCAGGCACGGCGGAGTTGCGCACCAGCTTTTTGCGGCGGAATTCGCGCGCCTTGCGGGCCAGGTCATCGTTGGTGGCGCGCAGCATGGCTTCGTGGGCGTCATGCCCGTCGTCGTGACCCGCATACGAGGTCGAGTCGCCACGCCAGGCGTTTTCCACCTCGGCCAGGTTGCCGGAAATCGAGTTTTCCACGCCATGCATGGATTTCTCCACGCTTTGCTTGACGGACTGGGCGGCATCCTGCACTTCCTTCTGCAGGTTTTTCAGCTCCTCCATCTCGATTTCACGCGAGACTTCGGACTTCACCTGGTTCAGATAGCGCTGCGCGCGGCCATACAGGGTACCGGCCATGCGCGCCACTCTCGGCAGCTTTTCAGGGCCGATGACTATCAACGCAACCACGCCGATGATGGCGATTTTAGAGAGACCGAGATCGATCATAAGCGGACAAGGCTGTTACCGGACGAGGCAAGCGCCCCGCCACGCTATCAGGACTTGTTTTTCTCTTTCGTCTCGACGTCGATGGTGCTTTTGTCGGCCACTTGCGATGGCGCAGCAGGAGGGGTGTTGGTGGCAGACGCATCATCGTCGCCCTTGACGCCATCCTTGAAGCCTTTGACGGCCTTGCCGATATCACCGCCCATATTGCCCAGTTTCTTGGTGCCGAAGACCAGCATCACAATGACCAGAACGATCAGCCAGTGCCAAATACTCAATGAACCCATCATATTCTCCTTGCGGGACGGTGCCCGATAGCGTCAACCAATGCCGGTAGTATACACGCGAACCCGGCGCGCGGCGAAATCAGTGCTGGCCGCGCCAGGGACGCGGGCCGCCATACACGTGCATGTGCAGGTGATACACCTCTTGCCCGCCGTCCGGGCCGCTGTTGATCATGGTCTTGAAGCCACCGGAGGGCACGCCATCGGCGTCGTAGCGGACGGCGCAACCGAACTCGGCAGCGAGTTTTGGCGCCAGGCGCAGCAGCTTGCCCAGCACTTGCGTGTGGCTGTCGTCGCAGTCGGAGAGGCTGGCCACGTGCTGTTTCGGGATCAACAGCAGGTGCACGGGCGCGGCCGGATTGATGTCCTTGAAGGCCAGCAAGTCCTCGTCTTCATACACGATGGTCGAAGGAATTTGTTTTGCAGCAATCTTGCAGAAAATACAGTTATCCACGTCCACTCCAATAAGTCAGTGTTGATCCGCTTCGCCCGCGTCGCGCAACTCGTCCTTGCGCGCGGCTTTCTCTTCCAGTCCGGACAGGCCTTCGCGGCGCGCCAGCTCGTCGAGCACCTGCTGCGGCGTCAGGTCGAACTGCGCCAGCATCACCAGCGAGTGAAACCACAGGTCGGCGCACTCGTACAGCACCTTCGACGGGTCGTTGTCGCGGCGCGCATCCTTGGCGGCCATCACGGTTTCCGTCGCTTCCTCGCCGATTTTTTTCAAAATCGCATCATCGCCCTTGGCAAACAGGCGCGCCACGTACGAGGTGGCGGGGTCGCCGCCATTGGCCAGCTTGCGCGATTCGATCACGGCGGCCAGGCGTTTCAAGGTTTCGCTCATTTGTTCTTGCTTTCCGCGTAAATCGTCTCAGGGTCTTTCAGCACGGGATCGGTGACTTGCCATTCGCCGGTTTTTTCGTCGCCTTCAAACTTCTGGAAGAAGCACGAGTGGCGGCCCGTATGGCAGGCGATGCCGCCAGCCTGCTCGATTTTCAGCAAGACCACGTCTTCGTCGCAATCGAGGCGGATTTCCAGCACCTTTTGCGTGTGGCCAGACTCTTCGCCCTTGTGCCACAGCTTCTTGCGCGAACGGCTCCAGTACACGGCTTCGCCCAGCTCCACCGTGCGCGCCAGCGCGTCGCGGTTCATCCAGGCAAACATCAGCACGTCATTGCTGCCCGCTTCCTGCGCGATCACGGGCACCAGGCCATGCTCGTCCCACTTGACCTTTTTCAGCCACTTGGCATTGCTCGATACAATTGTTGCGTTTTGCATGTTCTTCTATCCTGCTGATATTGACTGCTGCTATTTACGCCAGACGCATGGGAATGCCCTGCTGCGCCATGAAACGCTTGGCTTCCTGCACCGTGTGCTGGCCATAGTGGAAGATGCTGGCGGCCAGCACGGCGTCCGCGCGGCCCACCTTGATGCCATCGACCAGGTCCTGCAAGCCGCCCACGCCGCCCGAGGCGATCACGGGAATGCTGACGGCGTCGGACACGCCGCGCGTCAGGCCCAGGTCGAAGCCCACCTTGGTGCCGTCGCGGTCCATGCTGGTGAGCAAGATTTCTCCGGCGCCCAGGCTTTCCATTTTACGCGCCCACTCGAACGCATCCAGGCCGGTGGCATTGCGCCCGCCGTGGGTAAACACTTCCCACTTGCCGGGCGACACCTGCTTGGCATCGATGGCCACGACGATGCATTGCGAACCGTGCTTTTGCGACGCCTCGTACACCAGTTGCGGGTTCGTCACGGCCGAGGTGTTGATGCTGACCTTGTCGGCGCCAGCGTTGAGCAGCCGGCGCACATCTTCCACCACGCGCACGCCGCCGCCCACCGTCAGCGGAATGAACACTTGCGAGGCGACGGCTTCGATGATGTCGAAGATCAGGCCACGGTTGTCGCTGGACGCGGTAATGTCGAGGAAAGTGATTTCATCGGCGCCCTGCTCGTCATAGCGGCGGGCAATTTCCACCGGGTCGCCGGCGTCGCGCAATTCCGTGAAATTGACGCCTTTGACGACGCGGCCATTGGTCACGTCGAGGCAGGGGATGATACGTTTTGCAAGCATGATGAGTTCCAGATTGTCGCCAGGCCGGGACGTGCGCGTGCACGCTCCCGGCCGGGCTGGCTTAAACGGCGGCGTCGGTCAGTTCGTCGGCGCGTTCCTGCGCCTGCGCCAGGTCGATCGTGCCTTCATAGATGGAACGGCCGCAGATCACGCCTTCGATGCCTTCGGCCTGGACCGCGCACAGCGCTTCCACGTCGCCGATATTGTGCAGGCCGCCCGAAGCGATGACGGGGATCTTGACGGCTTGCGCCAGCTTGACGGTGGCCTCGATATTGATGCCGCCCATCATGCCGTCGCGGCCGATGTCCGTGTAGATGATCGATTCAACGCCGTAGGCTTCGAATTTTTTCGCCAGGTCGATCACTTCGTGGCCGGACATCTTGCTCCAGCCATCGGTTGCCACCTTGCCATCCTTGGCGTCGAGGCCGACGATGATGTGGCCGGGGAAGGCGCTGCAGGCGTCATGCAGGAAGCCGGGGCTTTTCACGGCCGCCGTGCCGATGATGATGTAGCTGATGCCGGCGTCCAGGTAGCGCTCGATGGTGTCGAGGTCGCGGATGCCGCCGCCCAGCTGCACGGGGATTTCCTCGATGTCGTGTTCCACGGCGAAATCCTGCACGGCCTTCAGGATGGCCTTGACGGCGCCTTCGTTCTTCGGCTTGCCCGCAAAGGCGCCATTCAGGTCGACCAGGTGCAGCCGGCGCGCGCCTTGCTTGAGCCAATGGAGGGCCATGTCGGCCGGGTCTTCGGAAAATACGGTGGCAAGTTCCATATCGCCTTGTTTCAGGCGTACGCAGTGACCGTCTTTCAGGTCGATGGCGGGAATAAGCAGCATGGTCAGTGTGGTCTAGAGTGAGTGTGAGGAGCGAAAAAAAGCCGGAAAGATAAGGTCAAGGTTGCCAATGAACGAAGTTCTTGTACAGCTGCAAGCCAGCGGCAGCGCTTTTCTCAGGGTGAAACTGTGTCGCGAAAATATTATCACGGGCGACGGCGCACGCGAACGGTGCGCCATAGATAGTCTCGCCGACCGTGTGCGCCGCCACTTGAGGTTGAGCAAAATAGCTGTGCACAAAGTAAAAATAAGCGTTGTCGGCGATGCCAGCCCACATGGCATGGGACGCCGTTTGCCGCACTTGGTTCCAGCCCATTTGCGGCACCTTGAAGCGCGAGCCGTCTTCCTGCTCCTGGCCGTCGAGCTGGAAGCGCACGACTTTGCCTGGCAGCAAGCCCAAGCCGGCCGCATCGCCTTCTTCGCTGCGTTCGAACAGCATTTGCTCGCCGATGCACACGCCCAGCACGGGTTTGCTGTCGGCGGCGCGCAGCAGCGCTTCGAGCACGCCCGATTCGCGCAGGCTGCGCATGCAGTCGGGCATGGCGCCCTGGCCCGGCAGGACGATGCGGTCGGCGCTGTCGATGTCGGCCGCTGCGCCGGAAATACGTACATCGGCTTCCGGCGCCACGGCACGCAGGGCCTGCGCTACCGAGCGCAGGTTGCCCATGCCGTAATCCACCACCACAATTTTATTCATGTTTGATCTCGGAATCTACAGGATAGCGGGCGCTTACAGGCTGCCCTTGGTCGACGGAATGATGCCGGCCGCGCGCTCGTCGAGCTCGGCAGCCATGCGCAGCGCGCGGCCAAAGGCCTTGAACACGGTTTCGCACTGGTGGTGGGCATTCGTGCCGCGCAAGTTGTCGATATGCAAGGTCACGCCCGCGTGGTTGACGAAGCCGCGGAAGAATTCCAGGGTCAGGTCGACGTCGAAGCCGGCGATCATGGCGCGCGTAAACGGGATGTGGTATTCGATGCCCGGGCGGCCCGAGAAATCGAGCACCACGCGCGACAGCGCCTCGTCCAGCGGCACGTAGGCATGGCCGTAACGGCGGATGCCCTTCTTGTCGCCGATGGCCTTGGCCACGGCCATGCCCAGGGTGATGCCCACGTCTTCCACCGTATGGTGGTTGTCGATATGCACGTCGCCGGTCGCTTCGATATCCAGGTCGATCGAGCCGTGGCGGGCGATCTGGTCCAGCATATGGTCGAGGAAGGGCACGCCGGTGTTCAGCTTTTGCTGGCCGGTACCGTCCAGGTTGAGGGCGACGCGAACTTGCGTCTCATTGGTGTTGCGCGTGATTTCTGCGGTGCGGGTCATGGGAGGCTCTGGCGATTGGCTAAACGAGGGATGCCTTGAAGGCATCGTAAAAAACGGAATTGTCTTCCGGGGTGCTGACGCTGATGCGCAGGCAATTGGCCAGCGCAACATGCATTTTACTCATATTTTTAATTAAAACCCTGTGGGCAAGCAGTTTGGCGCAAACATCGTCGGCATCAGCCACACGAATCAGAAGAAAATTTGCCTTCGAGGGAAACACGGTCACGCCAGGCAGCTCTGCCAGGCGCAGCGCCAGGTCATCGCGCGCGCTGTTGAGCAAGGCCGCCTGCGCATTGAGCACATCGATGTGTTCAAGCGCGAATTCGGCCGCCGCCTGCGTCAGCACATTGACGTTGTACGGCGGGCGCACTTTTTCAAATTGCGCCAGCAGCTTGGGTGCGGCCGACATATAGCCGAGGCGGATGCCGGCCAGGCCCAGTTTCGACACGGTGCGCATCACCACCAGGTTTTCGAACTCGGGCAGGCGGCCCATGAAACTTTGCTGCGCGAACGGCTCATACGCTTCATCGACGACGGCGATGCCCGTGTCGCCGAGCGCCGCGAGGATGCGCTCGATATCGGCGCTGGCAAACAGGTTGCCCGTCGGGTTGTTCGGGTACGCGAGGAAGACCAGCGCCGGGCGGTGCTGTTCGATGGCCGCCAGCATGGCCGGCATGTCCAGGCTGAAGTCACTCTTCAAAGGCACGCCGACGAAATCCATGCCGGCAAACTGCGCCGAACGCGCATACATGACGAAGGCGGGAACGGGCGCCAGCAGCACGGCGCGCTGGCCCGGCTGCTGCGTGGCGCAGGCCATGGCCAGGATGGAGATCAGTTCATCGGAACCGTTGCCCAGCAGGACATCGTAGCCGGCGGGCACGCCGAGTTTGGCGCAAATGGCGTGTTGCAGGCTGGCGTACGACGGCGGGTAGCGGTTCAGCACGACACTGGCCAGGCGCGCGCCCAGCTCGTCGCGCAAATGCTGAGGCAGCGGATACGGGTTTTCCATCGCATCGAGTTTGATATATCCGCTGGCATCGGCTACCTGGTAGCTGTTGACGGCCCGCACATCGGGCCGCACGGTGTTGCTGATTAACTGATCGAGGAAAGACATGCTGCAAACACTCCTGAGGGAATTAAATGGAGACTAAATAACGACGTCTTCCGGCACGGCGGCGCTGCGCGCCTTGCGGGCCGGGGCTTTTTTCACGGCCGGCGGCTTTTTTGCGGCGGGCGTTTTTTTACTCACCGCCTTGGCGGCCTTCGGCGCGGTGCTGGCCGCGGTGCGGCGCTTGGCCGCGACCTTCTTTTCCGCCTGCGGCGCGGCCGGTTCGGCCAGCTCCTGTGCCAGCGCCGTCAATCGCTGTTCGATAATGGCGCAGTAGTCGGGATTGAGTTCAAAGCCGACGAAGTCGCGACCGCAGCGCTTCGCCGCCAGCGCCGTGGTGCCGCTGCCCATGAACAGGTCGAGCACCACGCCGCCGGGCGGGCACGAGGCCTTGACCATGCGCTCGATGATTTCGAGCGGCTTTTGCGTCGGGTGGTCGGCCCGTTCCGGGTGTTCCTTGTGCAGGCGCGACACGCTCCACAAGTCTTTCGGGTTGTAGCCCACTTCCAGCCATTTGGCGCCGATGAAAATCGAACGCGAACGGGCTTTCTTGGTGGCCGCGTCGTAGGCGATGCGCACCGCGTCAAGGTCGAAGTAGTAATCCTTGCGCTTGACGAAGAAGCCGATGGTGTCGTGCACCGATGAAAAGCTGCGCACGCTGCCGCCCATGGACGGCACGCGGCGGTCCCAGATGATTTCATTCATCATCGCCATGCGCTGTTTCAGCATGACGAAAATTTCCGGCGAATAGCGCCAGGTCAGAAAAATGTACAGGCTGCCGTTGGCTTTCAGCTTGGGCAGCGCCGCATCGATCCACTGTTCCGTCCAGCGCAGGTAGTCGGCCACCGACTGCTGGTCCGAGGCATTGCCGTAATCCTTGCCCAGGTTGTACGGCGGGTCCGTCAGGATCAGGTCCACCGAGCCATCGGGAATGCGCGCCAGCCCCGCCAGCGCGTCTTCGCAATACACCCGGTTGACCCAGTCCGGCCGCTCCGCCGCTGCCATCATGGCTGCGGCTTCAAACGCAGTTCCGCGCTGCGCGCGTGCGCTTGCAAGCCTTCGCCGTACGCCAGCGTGGCGGCGACACGGCCCAGGGTTTGCGCGCCCGCTTCACTGACGTGAATGATGGACGAGCGCTTCTGGAAGTCGTACACGCCCAGCGGCGACGAGAAGCGTGCCGTGCGCGAGGTCGGCAGCACGTGATTGGGACCGCAGCAATAGTCGCCCAGCGATTCGGACGAGAAGCGACCGAGGAACATGGCGCCCGCGTGGCGGATCTGTTCAGCCCACTGCTGCGGGTTGTCCGCCGATATTTCCAGGTGTTCCGCGGCGATGCTGTTGGCGATCTCGCAGGCCTCTTCCATGCTGCGCACCTTGATCAGCGCACCGCGGTCGGCCAGCGAAGTGCTGATGGTGGCCTGGCGCGGCATCGTCGGCAGCAGCTTGGCGATGCTCTCTTCGACTTGCGCGATGTAGTCCGCGTCCGGGCACAGCAAAATGGCTTGCGCCAGTTCGTCGTGCTCGGCCTGCGAAAACAGGTCCATCGCCACCCAGTCCGGGTCCGTGGTGCCGTCGCACAGCACCAGGATTTCGGATGGTCCGGCAATCATGTCGATGCCGACGATGCCGAACACGCGGCGCTTGGCGGCGGCCACGTAGGCGTTGCCCGGACCGACGATCTTGTCCACGGCGGTGATGCTCTGCGTGCCATACGCCAGCGCGCCGACGGCTTGCGCGCCGCCGATGGTGATCACACGCGTCACGCCGGCGATGGCGGCGGCGGCCAGCACCATCTGGTTTTTCACGCCATCGGGCGTCGGCACCACCATGATGATCTCGCTCACGCCCGCCACGTGCGCGGGAATGGCGTTCATCAGCACGGACGACGGATACGCGGCCTTGCCGCCCGGGACGTAGATGCCGACCCGGTCCAGCGGCGTGATCTTCTGCCCCAGCACCGTGCCATCGGGCTCGGTGTAGGTGAAGCCGCGCAATTCCTCGCGCTGGCGTTCGTGGAAGGCGCGGATGCGCTGGGCGGCAATCTGCAGCGCCTCGCGCTGGGCCGACGGCAAGCCGTTCAGGGCCGCCTGCAATTCGGCCTGCGAAATATCGAAGGCCGCCATTTCCGCAGCGCCGCCATGCGGGATGCGGTCAAAACGGTTGGTGTATTCCAGCACGGCGGCATCGCCGCGCGTCTTCACATCGGCCAGGATTTTTGCGACCGACGTTTCAATCGCCGCATCGGTACCCTCCTCGAACGCCAGCAGCGTGTCGAGCGATTGTTGGAAACCTTCCTGGCTTGAATCGAGCTTGCGTATCTGTATCGGCATAATCGGCTTTCTGCTACTGAATGTCTAGGCTTGCGAGGCGGTCTGCGAGGCGCGTTCAAACGCCTCGATGATCGGCTGCAGGCGCTCGCGCTTGAGTTTTAACGCCGCCTGGTTGACCACCAGGCGCGACGAGATTTCCATGATGTGCTCAACCTCGACGAGGTTGTTGGCGCGCAGGGTGCTGCCGGTGCTGACCAGGTCGACGATGGCGTCGGACAGGCCGACCAGCGGCGCCAGTTCCATCGAACCATACAGCTTGATCAGGTCGACGTGCACGCCCTTGGCGGCGAAATGCTCGCGCGCCGTGTGCACGAACTTGGTGGCCACGCGCAAGCGCGCGCCCTGGTGCACGGCTTTTTCGTAGTCAAAACCGGCCTGCACCGCCACCGACATGCGGCAGGCGGCGATATTCAGGTCGATCGGCTGGTACAGGCCTTCGCCGCCGTGTTCCAGCAGCACGTCCTTGCCAGCCACGCCGAAATCGGCCGCGCCGTACTGCACATAGGTCGGCACGTCGCTGGCGCGCACGATGATGACGCGCACGTTCGGATCGTTGGTGGCCAAAATCAGCTTGCGCGAGGTCTCCGGGTTTTCCAGCACACGGATGCCGGCCGCTTCCAGCAACGGCATGGTGTCTTCAAAAATGCGGCCCTTCGACAGCGCCAGAATCAGCTGGGAGCTATCTCCCGTGTTCGATCCGTTCATGCTCGTTCCTTGTTATTGTTATTTGACGCGTACGATGTTGGCACCGACTGCAGAGAGCTTCACTTCCATGCGGTCGTAGCCGCGGTCGAGGTGATAGATGCGGTCGATCAGGGTTTCGCCATCGGCGGCCAGGGCCGCGATCACCAGCGATGCCGAAGCGCGCAGGTCGGTGGCCATCACGGGTGCGCCGCGCAGCTGCTTAACGCCGGCGATGCTGGCGGTATTGCCGTCGATGGTGATGTCGGCGCCCAGACGGTTCATTTCCTGCACGTGCATGAAACGGTTTTCAAAAATCGTCTCGGTGACGCGGCTGGCGCCATTGGCGATGGTGTTGACGGCCATGAACTGCGCCTGCATGTCGGTCGGGAAGCCCGGGTATTCCGTGGTGCGGAAGCTGACCGGATTCGGACGGGCCGACATCTCGGCGCGGATCCAGTCGGCGCCGAAGGTCATCGTCAGGCCCATGGCGCGCAGCTTGTCGAGCGCCGCGTCGAGGATATCGGTGCGCACGTTGCGCAGGGTGATATCGCCGCCGGTGGCCGCCACGGCGCACAGGAAGGTACCCGTTTCGATACGGTCGGCGATTACCGCGTGCGAGGCGCCGTGCAGCGCGTCGACGCCCTGGATCACCAGGCGGCTGGTGCCGATGCCGTCGATCTTCGCGCCCATGGCCACCAGCAGGTGCGCCAGGTCCGTCACTTCCGGTTCGCAGGCGGCGTTTTCCAGAATGGTCTCGCCTTCGGCCAGGGTCGCGGCCATCAGCAGGTTCTCGGTGCCGGTGACGGTGATCATGTCGGTGACGATGCGCGCGCCTTTCAGCTTGGCGCACTTGGCGTAGATGTAGCCCGCTTCAATGCGGATCTCGGCGCCCAGCGCCTCCAGACCCTTGATGTGCTGGTCGACAGGACGCGAACCGATGGCGCAGCCGCCCGGCAGGGAAACCTTGGCTTCGCCGAAGCGCGCCAGCAGGGGGCCGAGCACGAGGATCGAGGCGCGCATGGTTTTCACCAGTTCATACGGCGCTTCCAGGGTGTCGATGGCGCTGCCGTTGAGGACCACGCGGTCGCCGTCCTGCTGCACTTTCAGGCCCGTCTGGCCCAGCAGTTTCAGCATGGTGGCGACGTCGTGCAAATGCGGCACGTTGCTCAGGTTCAGGTCACCCGCCGTCAGCAGGCCGGCGCACAGGATGGGCAGGGCGGCGTTTTTCGCGCCAGAGATGGCGATGTCGCCGTTCAGGCGGTTGCCGCCGTTGATCAGGAGCTTGTCCATGTGCTTATCCTTGGAATTCTTCAGGTGTCAGGGTTTTCATCGACAGCGCGTGGATTTCTTCGCGCATGCGGTCGCCCAGTGCCGCGTAGACGATCTGGTGGCGCTGAATCAGGCGCTTGCCGGCAAACGCGGGCGAGACGATCACGGCCTGGAAGTGCTGGCCATCGCCCTCCACTTCAAGGTGCGTGCATTCGAGGCCGGCCGACAAGTAGCCGTGGATCAGTTCTGGTGTGGTGGTCACGATAAGTCCTTGATATTGAATAATGTGGTGATGTGATGTGCCGCGATCAGTGGCGCAAACGATAGCCGCTTTTCAGCAGGCGGATCGATACCAGCGCCAGGATCACGAGGAAGCCGGCGACGATGGATAAACTCAGCCACGGGCTGACGTCGGAGGTGCCGAAGAAGCCGTAGCGGAAGCCGTCGATCATGTAGAAAAAGGGATTCAAATGCGACACCGTCTGCCAGAACGCGGGCAGCGAGTGGATCGAGTAGAACACGCCCGACAGGAAGGTGGCCGGCATGATCAGGAAATTCTGGAAGGCGGCCAGCTGGTCGAATTTCTCGGCCCAGATGCCGGCGATCAGGCCCATGGTGCCCAGCATGGCGGCGCCCAAAAAGGCGAAGACGACGATCCACAGCGGTGCGACAAACGACAGGTCGGCGAACCAGCAGGTGATGGCAAATACGCCAAAGCCCACGGCCAGGCCGCGCGCGACAGAAGCGAGTACATACGCCGAAAAAATTTCCCAGTGCGACAGGGGCGTCAGCAGCACGAACACCAGGTTGCCCGTGATCTTGGACTGGATCAGCGAGGACGAGGAATTGGCGAAGGCGTTTTGCAGCACGCTCATCATCACCAGGCCGGGAATCAGAAAGGCCGTATAGCTGACGCCGGGGCTAGGCTCGACCCTGCCGTCGAGCACATGGCCGAACACCAGCAGGTACAGCATCGACGTGAGCACGGGCGCGGCCACGGTTTGCGTCGCCACTTTCCAGAAGCGCAGCGTCTCTTTGTAGACGAGGGTGCGAAATCCTGTCGAAATCATACGGTACCTTTATCCATGATCTGCAAGAAGATATCTTCCAGGTCGGCTTGTTGCAATTGCATTTCGTCGATCTCGGCGCCCGCTTCACGCAGGCGGGCGAGGATTTTCTCGACTTCGCTGTATTCGTTGACGCGCAGGCTGAACTTGTTGGGCGCCTGCGGCTCCTCCGGGTGCAAGACCAGGTGCCGCAGGTCGGCCGGCAAGACGCCGTGCTTCAGGTGCACCTGCAGCTGCGAGCCGGCGATGCGGCGGATCAGGGCCGACATGGTGTCGAGCGCCACCACCTTGCCGGTTTTCAGCATGGCGACGCGCTGGCACATGGCTTGCGCCTCTTCCAGGTAGTGGGTGGTCAAGACGACGGTGTGGCCGCCTTCGCGGTTCAGGCGCGAGATGAACTTCCACAGGGTCTGGCGCAGTTCCACGTCGACGCCGGCGGTCGGCTCATCGAGCACGATGACGGGCGGCTTGTGCACCAGCGCCTGCGCGACAAGCACGCGGCGCTTCATGCCGCCGGACAGAGCGCGCATGTTGGTGTCGGCCTTGCCGGTGAGGTCGAGGTTTTCCATGACCTCGTCGATCCACTTGTCGTTGTTCGGCAGGCCGAAGTAGCCGGACTGCAGGCGCAGGGTTTCGCGCACGGTGAAGAAGGGATCGAACACCAGTTCCTGCGGCACCACGCCCAGGTTGCGGCGCGCGTTGCGGAAGTCCTTGACCACGTCGTGGCCGTGGATCTTGACAGTGCCCGCGTCGGGCCGTATCAGGCCGGCGATGATGGAAATGAGGGTGGTCTTGCCGGCGCCGTTGGGACCGAGCAGGCCAAAGAACTCGCCTTCCTCGATGGCCAGCGACACGCCGCCCAGCGCCTTGAGCGATTTATAGCTCTTTTCTACATTCGTTATTTGAATTGCGGTCATGTGCTTGTTTCAAGTGTGATGCGTCTGGTGTGATGCGCCAGTGCCGGCAAAATCCAGGCCGACAGGCCGGTGCAGGGCGCCACCTTCAGGGAGGACGGCGCAACAGTCAATTATAGTTGGAAAATTCGTGGAACACTTGGAGTTCAATCCGTCGGCGCTGCTGGCCTGCCGGCTTGAAAGCTACTGCTGATGCGGGGAGTGGGACAGGATCAATGATGATGCAGGTCGGACGGGCTGCGTTCGGCGTGGCCGCCGGCGCTGGCGCAGTCGTCGGCGCTCAAGGTGCTCGAGACGAGCGAGCAGACGCCATACAGCTTGGTGAGGTTTTTCAGGTTGTCCGGCAGGTTTTTCAGCTCCAGCACGCCGCCCGCATCCTGCGCCGCGCGTTGCCACGTGAGCATGACGGAGACGGCGGCCGAATCGACGGCCTTGACGTTGCGCAAATCAAACTTCGTCTGGCCCGAGCGGATGGCGTCCAGACCCTGCTCCAATGCCGAGGTGGCATTGTGCACGGTCAGGGAAGTCAGGGACTGCAAGGTGTCAAGAGAGTCGGGCATGGCGTCGGGCTGCGCTGGTCTGGAGCTGGGTCAGGAGCTATATGATAGCCGATTATTTGGCTTTGGCAGCGGGACGGCTGGCCAGGGCCTTGTTTTTCGCTTGCAAGGTCTTGATCAGGCCATCGATGCCGCCCTTGCTGATCTCGCTGGCAAAGCTGCTTTTGTAGGTTTCCACCAGCCACGCGCCCAGCACGTTGATGTCATAGATCTTCCAGCCGGCCGGGGTTTTCGCCACGCGGTAGTTCAGGGGCACGGGTTCGCCGCGCGCCATGTTCACCTGCGAACGCACTTCCACGTCCGTATCAGCGGGATCGGCGCGCAGCGGCTTGAATTCCACGGTTTCGTTCTTGATCTGCGACAGGGCGCCCGAATACGTGTAGATCAGCAGGGTGCGAAATTCCGCCGCCAGCTGCTTTTGCTGCTCCGGCGTGGCATCGCGCCAGAAGCGGCCGGCGGCCAGGGCCGTCATGCGCTGGAAGTCCACGTACGGCAAGATCTTGCTTTCCACCAGTTCGGTGACGCGCTTGATATCGCCAGCCTGGATGGCCTTGTCGTTCTTGGCCGTGTCGATCACGTCCTGGCTGATGCGTTTTACCAACACATCAGGCGCTTCCACGGCAGGCGCGGCCTGGGCGGCGGTGGCAAAGGCGATGGTCGCCATCGCGAGCAATTGTTTCATCAATTTCATGGTTGTACCTTTCATGGTGTTGCTATGCACCGGCTGGCGTTGATCGCAGCCGTGGTGTTCTTGCGTCCAGTTTACTCTTGCGGCCTGGCTTGGGCAGCGACGGTATTGCTACCAGATGTTACGAGGCCGGCCGGCGCGATGTCGGCCGCTGCCGTGGCAGGCGGCGTTTCCACGGGGGCCGGCTGCGGTTGTGCATCGTACTCCGGCGCGTAATCGCTGGTGTCGTTTTTTGGCACTTTACGGTCGCGGCGGTCCGTGTCGCCGTCGAATACCTTGCTTTCGCGTGCCTGCAGGAAACCGTCACGGATGAATTCATAGCGGTCCAGCGCAGCCGCTTCCATCAGGTTGGTGGCGTCGAGCAGCGCGGCGCGCTTGTCGACCACGCGCGTCACCGTGCCGATGTTGCGCACATAGGCCGGATCCTTGTAGCGCCATGGGTCGCCCGCGATATCGAGCGGCAGGGCCACCGTGTCGCGCACGGTCGACGGGCCCAGCAGCGGCAGCATCACGTACGGACCAGACTGCACGCCATACCAGCCCAGGGTCTGGCCAAAGTCTTCGCTATGCTTGGGAATGCCCGCCTGCGACGCGATGTCGATCAGGCCGAAGATACCGAAGGTCGAGTTCATGCTGACGCGCACGACGTCCTGCAAGCCCGCTTCGCCCTTGCCTTGCAGCAAGTTGTTCATGGCGCTCCACACGTCGGACAAGTTGCCGAAGAAGTTGCCCACGCCCGTTTGCACGAACGACGGCGTGACCTTCTTGTAGGCGGTGGCGACCGGTTTCAGGGCCACCTGGTCAACGGTATCGTTGAACTTGAACATGGCGCGGTTGTAGCCCTCTAGAGGGTCGCGCGGATTGGTGCCGGTGGCGCAAGCGCTGACGCTGGCGGCGATGGCCAGGGCCAGGCCGATACGCGCCAGGCTGCCTTTGTTGCTATTCATGGTCGACTCGCTCATTTGCTGTCCTTTCCTTCCGCTGCCTTGCTGTAGATGAACTGATTGATCAGGTCTTCCAGCACTGTGGCCGATTGAGTACGGGCAATCTTGTCGCCCTCCGCCAGGTTGGCCAAATCACCGCCTGCTTCCAGGCCGATATATTGTTCACCCAGCAAACCGGCCGTCAGAATCTTGGCCGAGCTGTCTTTCGGAAATTTGTAGCCATCTTCGATGTCGAGTTGCACCAGCGCCTGATACGTCTTGTCGTCAAACGTGATGGCCGCCACGCGGCCCACCACCACACCGGCGCCCTTGACGGGCGCTTGCGGCTTGAGGCCGCCGATATTGTCGAACTTGGCTGTAATGGTATACGTCTTGCTGAACGACAGCGAGCTCATATTGCCGGCCTTGAACGCCAGAAACATCACCGCCGCCACACCCAGCAAGACGAACAGGCCCACCCAGACATCCAAAGATTTACGTTGCATAAACAATCCTAAATAATTTTTACTTGCTGCCCCCTGCGCAAACCCTGCGCCAGCGGCTAATTTTGTCGCCGATCGGCAATTACTTGCTAAACATCAACGCCGTCATCATGAAATCGAGCCACCACACCATCAGCGACGAAATCACCACGGTGCGCGTGGTGGCACCGGAGACGTCTTCCGGCGTCGGCTGTGCCTGATAACCCTGGAACAGGGCGATGAAGGTCACCGCGACGCCGAAGACCATGCTTTTCACATAGGTGCCGTTGCCAATATCTTTCCAGACATTCACGCCGCCCTGCATCTGCGACCAGAACGAGCCTTCGTCGACGCCGATCAGCACCACGCCGACCAGGTAGCTGCCGATGATGCCGACGGCCGTGAAGATGCCGCCCAGAATCGGCATGGCGATCACGCCGGCCCAGAAACGGGGCGCCAGCACGCGCTGGATGGGGTTGACGGCCATCATTTCCATGGCCGACAGCTGCTCGCCCGCCTTCATCAGGCCGATTTCGGCCGTCAGCGAGGTGCCGGCGCGGCCGGCGAACAGCAGTGCCGTCACGACCGGACCCAGCTCACGCATCAGTGACAGCGCCACCAGCTGCCCCAGCGACTGCGTCGCGCCGAAGGTGCTCAGGGTGTAATAGCCTTGCAAACCCAGCACCATGCCGACGAACAGGCCGGACACGGCAATGATCACCACCGAGCGGCTGCCGATATAGAACAGCTGCTCGACCACCAGGCGCGGACGGCGCCACAGGCCACCCGAGGCGCCGATGATGACAAAGAAGGAACGCACGGCAAAGCCGAGGTCTTGTACCGAACGACGCAACCACGCTCCGATCGCTGCCAGGAAACCGGCGATCATCGGCCCGCTCCCGCTTGCAGACCCAGGTCGTCGGCCAGCGACTTGCCCGGATAATGGAAGGGCACGGGGCCATCGGCCTCGGCATTGACGAACTGCTTGACGTACGGATGCGTCGACACGGCCATCTCGGCGGGCGTGCCGTGCGCCACGATCTTGCCCGATGACAGAAAATAGACGTAATCAGCGATGGCGAAACACTCCTTCACATCGTGCGATACCAGAATAGACGTGGAGCCCAGCGCATCGTTCAAATTGCGGATCAAATTGGCCGTCACGCCCATGGAAATCGGATCCAGGCCGGCGAACGGCTCGTCATACATGATCAATTCGGGGTCGAGCGCGATGGCGCGCGCCAGGGCGACGCGGCGGCCCATGCCGCCGGAAATCTCGGCCGGCTTCAGTTGCGCGGCATTGCGCAAGCCCACGGCATGCAGTTTCATCAGCACCAGGGTGCGGATCAGCTCTTCATTCAAGTCCGTGTGTTCGCGCAGCGGGAAGGCGACGTTCTCGAACGCCGTCAGGTCCGTAAACAAGGCGCCATGCTGGAACAGCATGCCCATCTTGCGGCGCAGCTGGTATAACTGCTCGGTCTTGAGCGTATGCACGATCTGGCCGTCGACATTCACGGAGCCCGAACTGGGCCGCAATTGTCCGCCGATCAGGCGCAATACGGTTGTCTTGCCACTCCCGGAACCACCCATGACGGCCACAACTTTTCCACGTGGGAAATCCATTTGAAGGCCCGATAAAATCGAACGTTCTCCATAGGCAAAGTGTAAATCACGGATTTCAACAAGATTTGGCACGACGAGACTCGCTATTTTAATGGCGTATTGTAGTGCAGAAACGCCAATCTCTGCTGAGGCGCCCCCTTGTGCAACCCGGTAGAGGGGGAGAATACAACACTAATGAATCGAAAGTCAGATATTTTATTGTAAAAAACGCCTGCCTGCACGTCCATCCCCCTGCGCCTGGCGACGTGACTAAAATAGCAAGGGCCACGGCGCAACGCGCGCCGTGGCCCCCGCTAGAGCAAGCGAGCGAAATCTAGCGCGGCAGCAGGGAGCCGCCCATCAGGAATTCATCGACGGCGCGCGCGCACTGGCGCCCTTCGCGGATGGCCCACACCACCAGCGACTGGCCGCGGCGCATGTCGCCGGCGGCAAACACCTTGGCCACCGAGGTCTGGTAGCAGCCGGCCCCATCCGTTGTCGCCTTGGCATTGCCGCGCGCATCCGTGTCGACGCCGAACGCTTGCAGCACCTGTTGTACGGGAGAAACAAAACCCATGGCCAGGAAGACCAGGTCGGCCTTCATCTCGAATTCCGAGTTCGGCACTTCGCTCATCTTGCCGTCTTTCCATTCGACTCTGCAGGCGATCAGCTTTTCCACCTTGCCGCCCTTGCCTTCAAAACGCTTGGTGGCCACGGCCCAGTCGCGTTCGCAGCCTTCCTCGTGCGAGGACGAGGTGCGCAGCTTGGTCGGCCAGTACGGCCAGACCAGCGGCTTGTTTTCCTGTTCCGGCGGCTGCGGCATCAGTTCGAACTGCGCCACCGAAGCGGCGCCATGGCGGTTCGAGGTGCCGACGCAGTCGGAGCCCGTGTCGCCGCCGCCAATCACCACCACATGCTTGCCGGTGGCCTTGATCTGATCCTTGAGTTTGTCGCCCGCGTTGACCTTGTTTTGCAGCGGCAGGAAATCCATGGCGAAATGCACGCCTTTCAGTTCGCGGCCCGGCACGGGCAAGTCGCGCGGCTGCTCGGCACCACCGGCCATGATGACGGCGTCGAATTCCTTTTCCAGGTCTTCGGGGAAAATGGTTTCCTTGGCCCAGTTGTTCACGTGGGCAGGGAAGTCCTTGCCGACCAGCACGCTGGTGCGGAAGACCACGCCTTCGGCTTCCATCTGTTTCACGCGCAGGTCGATGTGCGACTTTTCCATCTTGAAGTCGGGAATGCCGTAGCGCAGCAAGCCGCCCACGCGGTCGCTCTTTTCAAACACGGTGACGGCATGGCCGGCGCGTGCCAGCTGCTGCGCCGCCGCCAGGCCGGCAGGGCCGGAACCGACGATGGCCACTTTCTTGCCCGTGCTGAATCCCGCTGGCTGCGGCGTGACCCAGCCGTGCTCCCAGCCCATGTCGATGATTTTATGCTCGATGGACTTGATGCCGACGGGATCTTCGTGGATGCCCAGGGTACAGGCCGATTCGCACGGCGCCGGGCAGATGCGGCCCGTAAATTCCGGGAAGTTATTCGTCGAATGCAAGACGTCGAGCGCTTCGCGGTAATTACCGCGGTACACCAGGTCATTCCAGTCAGGAATGATGTTATTTACGGGGCAACCCGTGGTACAGAAGGGGATGCCGCAATCCATGCAGCGCGCGCCCTGCACGGTTGCTTGCGCATCCGACAGGTGCAGCACGAATTCCTTGTAGTTCTTCAGACGCGCGGCAGGCTCCAGATAGTGCTCGTCCTGGCGCTTGAATTCCATGAAGCCGGTAATTTTACCCACGATGTTTCCTTTGTATTTGGCTGGCGGGGAGCGGCCGGGCCGCTCCCTGGTCATTCATTTGGCAATGAGCTGCTGGCTCAGGCGGCGACGGCTTGCACTTCCATGGCGGCGTCAGCTGCCATTTCAATCAGCGCGCGCTTGTATTCGTTCGGGAAGACTTTCACGAACTTGCCGCGCGCCGCGGCCCAGTCATCGAGCAGGACGCGGGCGCGGGTGCTGCCCGTGTGCTTGAAGTGGCGCTCGATCAGGCGCTTGAGGATCACCTCATCGGCTTCCGGCGCGCCGTCGCGGTGCTGCGTATGCCAGGCGTCGCGGTCGACATGCTGTTCCGCTGCCGACACGACCTTGTCCAGGCTGACCATGGCCGTGTTGCACTTGCTGGCAAAGTCGCCGGCCGGGTCGTACACGTAGGCGATGCCGCCCGACATGCCGGCCGCAAAGTTGCGGCCCGTATTGCCCAGGACCACCACCGTGCCGCCCGTCATGTATTCGCAGCCATGGTCGCCCAGGCCCTCGACCACCGTGGTGGCGCCCGAGTTGCGCACGGCAAAGCGTTCGCCGGCCACGCCATTGAAGAAGGCTTCGCCGGCAATCGCGCCGTACAGCACCGTGTTGCCGATGATGATGTTGTCTACCGCCCAGCCGCGGAACTCGGTATTCGGCCGCACGATGATGCGCCCGCCCGACAAGCCCTTGCCCACGTAATCGTTGCCCTCGCCCACCAGGTCGATGGTGATGCCGTGCGCCAGGAAGGCGCAGGCCGACTGGCCCGCCGTGCCTTGCAGCTGGATGTGGATGGTGTCGTCCGGCAAGCCGGCATGGCCGTATTTCTTCGCCACTTCGCCGGACAGCATGGTACCCACCGTGCGGTTCAAGTTGCGCACGGGCGAGATGAACGAGACGCGCTCGCCCTTTTCCAGCGCCGCGCGCGCTTGCGCGATCAGCTTGTGGTCGAGCGCCTTTTCCAGCGCATGGTCCTGGAACTCGACGTGGCGACAGGCCTGGCCGTCCGGGGTTTCCGGCTTGTGGAAGATGGCCGAGAAGTCCAGGCCCTGTGCCTTCCAGTGCGAAATGGCCTTGGATTTGTCCAGCAGGTCGACGCGACCGATCAGTTCATCATATGTGCGGATGCCCAGTTGCGCCATCAATTGACGGGCTTCCTCGGCAACGAAGAAGAAGTAATTGACGACATACTCGGGCTTGCCCGAGAACTTGGCGCGCAGCACCGGATCTTGCGTGGCCACGCCCACCGGGCACGTATTCAAGTGGCATTTGCGCATCATGATGCAGCCTTCGACCACCAGCGGCGCCGTGGCGAAACCGATCTCGTCGGCGCCCAGCAAGGCGGCGATGACCACGTCGCGGCCCGTCTTCATCTGGCCGTCGGCCTGCACGCGGATGCGGCTGCGCAAGCCGTTGAGCACCAGGGTTTGTTGCGTTTCGGCCAGACCCAGCTCCCACGGCGTGCCCGCATGTTTCACGGACGACAGTGGCGAGGCGCCCGTGCCGCCATCGTGGCCGGCAACGACCACGTGGTCGGCTTTCGCCTTGGTGACGCCGGCGGCGACCGTACCGATGCCCACTTCCGACACCAGTTTGACGGAAATCGAGGCGCGCGGATTGGCATTCTTCAAGTCATGGATCAGCTGCGCCAGATCTTCGATGGAATAAATGTCATGGTGCGGTGGCGGCGAAATCAGGCCCACGCCCGGCACGGAAAAGCGCAGGCTGGCGATGTATTCGGACACCTTATGGCCAGGCAACTGGCCGCCTTCGCCCGGTTTCGCGCCTTGCGCCATCTTGATCTGGATCTGGTCGGCCGAATTCAGGTAGGCGGCCGTGACGCCGAAACGTCCCGATGCCACCTGCTTGATGCGCGAACGCATGGAATCGCCTTCCTGCAGGGGAATATCGACGACGATCTGCTTGCTGCCGACCACCGACGCCATGGTATCGCCCTGGCGGATCGGAATGCCCTTCAATTCCTGCGTGTAGCGGTTCGGATCTTCGCCGCCTTCGCCCGTATTCGACTTGCCGCCGATACGGTTCATGGCGACGGCCAGGGTAGCGTGCGCTTCCGTGCTGATGGAACCGAGCGACATGGCACCCGTGGCAAAACGCTTGACGATTTCCTTGGCCGGTTCCACTTCCTCGAGCGCGATGGCCTTGGTCGGGTCGAGCTTGAACTCGAACAGGCCGCGCAGGGTCAGGTGGCGACGGCTCTGGTCGTTGATGATTTGCGCGTACTCCTTATAGCTGGAGAAATTGTTGCTGCGCGTGGAGTGCTGCAGCTTGGCAATCGCATCCGGCGTCCACATGTGGTCTTCGCCGCGCACGCGGAACGCGTACTCGCCGCCCGCGTCGAGCTTGTCGGACAGCACCGGATCGTTGCCAAAGGCCAGCGCATGCAGGCGCAGCGCTTCTTCCGCCACTTCAAACACGCCGATGCCTTCCACGTTCGACGCCGTGCCCTTGAAGTATTTGTCGACCAGCGACTTGTTCAAGCCGATGGCTTCGAAGATTTGCGCGCCGCAGTAAGACATATATGTCGAAATACCCATCTTCGACATGACCTTCATCAAGCCCTTGCCGACGGCCTTGGTGTAGTTGTAGATGGCTTTATCGCCCGACAGCTCGCCCGGCAAGCCGTGCGCCATGTCGACCAGGGTTTCCATGGCCAGGTAGGGATGGACGGCTTCCGCGCCATAGCCTGCCAGCAGGGCGAAGTGGTGGGTTTCGCGGGCCGAGCCCGTTTCCACGACGAGGCCGGTGGAGGCGCGCAAGCCCTTGCTCACCAGGTGCTGGTGCACGGTGGAGGTGGCCAGCAGCGCGGGGATCGCCACCTGGTCGGCGCAAATGGCGCGGTCCGAGACGATCAAAATGTTGTGGCCGGATTTCACGGCGTCGACGGCTTCCGCGCACAGCGAGGCCAGGCACGCTTCCACGCCTTCCTTGCCCCAGGCCAGCGGGTAGCAGATGTCCAGCTCATACGACTTGAACTTGCCACCCGTGTGTGCGCTGATGTTGCGCAGGCGCTCCATGTCATCAAAGCCCAGCACGGGCTGCGCCACTTCCAGGCGCATCGGCGGGTTGACATTGTTGGTATCGAGAAGGTTCGGTTTCGGGCCGATGAAGGACACCAGCGACATCACCATCGCTTCGCGGATCGGGTCGATCGGCGGGTTCGTCACTTGCGCGAACAGCTGCTTGAAGTAGTTATACAGCGGTTTGAGTTTGTTCGACATGACGGCCAGCGGCGAGTCATTGCCCATCGAACCCGTTGCTTCTTCGCCGGCCACGGCCATCGGCGCCATGAGGAATTTCAAGTCTTCCTGCGTGTAGCCGAACGCCTGCTGGCGGTCCAGCAGCGATGGCTGGGCTTTTTCGCCCTGGGCGCGGTCCAGCTTGACTTGTCCTTCGGCCAGCTTGATCTCGTCGAGCTTGATGCGCACCGAGTTGATCCACGCTTTATACGGCTTGGCGTTGGCGTAGGTGTTTTTCAGTTCCTGGTCGTCGATGATGCGGCCCGCTTCCAGGTCGATCAGGAACATTTTGCCAGGCTGCAAGCGCCATTTCTGGATGATCTTCGATTCGGGGATCGGCAGCACGCCCGATTCCGACGCCATCACCACCAGGTCGTCGTCCGTGACGATGTAGCGCGCCGGACGCAAGCCGTTGCGGTCCAGGGTGCCGCCGATGTGGCGCCCGTCCGTGAACGCCATGGCGGCGGGGCCGTCCCACGGTTCCATCATGGCCGCGTGGTATTCATAGAAGGCGCGGCGGTTGTCATCCATGGTCGTGTGGTTTTCCCACGCTTCCGGAATCATCATCATCATTGCCTGGGCGATCGGATAACCGGCCATCAGCAGCAGTTCCAGCGCATTGTCGAAGCACGCCGTGTCGGACTGGCCTTCATAGATCAGCGGGAAGAGTTTCTGCAGGTCCTCGCCCAGCACGGCCGACTTCATCACGCCTTCGCGCGCGCGCATCCAGTTGAAGTTGCCTTTGACGGTGTTGATCTCGCCGTTGTGCGCAATCAAGCGGTAGGGGTGGGCCAGCGGCCATTCGGGGAAGGTATTCGTCGAGAAACGCTGATGCACGAGAGCCAGGGCCGAGATGCAGCGCGCATCCTGCAAGTCCTTGTAGTACACACCCACCTGGTCGGCCAGCAGCAAGCCCTTGTACACAATGGTGCGTGCCGACATCGACGGCACGAAGAATTCCTTGCCGTGCAACAGCTTCAAGGCCTGGATGGCGTGGCCTGACGACTTGCGGATCACATACAGTTTGCGCTCAAGCGCATCGGTGACCATGATGTCCGGGCCGCGGCCGATGAAAATCTGGCGTATCACGGGTTCCTTGGCGCGCACGGTGGGCGACATCGGCATGTCCGTATCGATGGGCACGTTGCGCCAGCCCAGCACGACCTGGCCTTCGATGCGCACGGCGCGTTCGATTTCCTGTTCGCAAGCGATGCGCGACGCGTGCTCCTTCGGCAGGAAGACCATGCCCACGCCGTATTCGCCAGGTGGCGGCAATTCCACGCCCTGCTTGGCCATTTCCTCGCGGTAGTACTGGTCGGGAATCTGGATCAGGATACCGGCGCCATCACCCATCAGCGCATCGGCGCCCACGGCGCCCCGGTGATCGAGGTTTTTCAGTATCAGCAAACCCTGTTCGACGATCGAATGGGTCTTGTTGCCCTTGATATGGGCGACGAAACCGACGCCGCAGGCATCGTGTTCATTGGCTGGGTCGTACAGGCCTTGCGCTTTCATGGGCTTCTCCGCTGCATATGACTATCGAAAAACTAGAGTAGTGCAACGCAACAAAAAACTCAACCAGAACAATTAGGGTCGGAGTCGAATTAAATCTGATTCTGTCGCCCTGAAAATTTAATAGGGACACAGTCGAGGCGATTTCAATAAAACGTCAGAAAGGAGTCATTTTTTGTTTTAAATGCGAATGGGTTTCACGGCGTCCGCTTCGGCCACGATTTTTCGGGGACGGCCACGCTTGGCGGGCAGCACCTGCCGCTGCATTTTCAGCTCCAGCGCCTGCTTGAAAGCGTCGCTACCCAGCGGCCAGCCCTTCAGCACCGCCTGCTCCACCACCTTCACCTGGCTGCTGCCCAGGCCCTGCTCGAACAGGCGCAGATACGCGGCCTCGCGGTCGAACGGCGTGTTGCCCAGCGCCCAGTACAGCGCGTGGTCGGTAATGACGGGGTCGGGACGCATACCCGCATGGTGCGCATAGCTGGACCAGGCGTGGTCCAGCGCTTGGCCCGCCAGACCGGCCTGCACGGGCACGCATTCCAGGTAGCGGCAACAGGTGAGAAAGAAATTGTCGGGATCGATGACGGAAGTTTTGTAGCGTCCCTGCCACAGCGCTCCTTCGCGGCCATATTTCTGGTTGAAATACGGCACGTAGTAGCGGCCCAGCCACTGCATCAGCTGTCCCAGGCCCGTCGCATCGGCTGGTGTAGCCAGTAAATGTAGTTGATCAGGCAATAAAACATAGGCGTGGATGGCCACCTTGAACATTTTCGCGCCCGTTTTCAGCCAGGAGAGGAACTGCGCGTAATCAAGCGCGTCCTGGAACACGGGCTGGCGGTTGCTGCCGCGCTGGATCACGTAATGGGGCAGTGCTGGAATAATAAGGCGAGGTAAACGGGCCATGGCAGAGTCTGTAAATAAAGGCTAAGGCCTTGATTTTACACACTTGTGAGCGCAAGACGCGACTCTGACCCTGTTTTATTTGACATACTGAAAAAAGCGGTTGACTCTGTCCCTTAATTGCAAAACAGGATGCTCATGCGCCGTCGCAAACGGCAAGTGAATAGTTCCAGCGGCCACCATTGTCGAGACAGCTGTCGATTTTCCATTCCTGACGCAGCCAAAGGACAGCACAGGACAACCCAACGATCAGCAACAGCCCAAGCAGGAAACGCAGTTTCACGTGAACCGCCTCTGGCGGTCAAGACAGATTAAAACTGGCCGACAGGCTGTAGCCTTCGCCATACGCGCTGCGCAGCGGCAAGTCCTGGCCCAGGCCCGTCTTGGCTTTCTTGCGCAGGCGGTACACGAGCATGTCGACCCGGCGGCCCGCGTCGGGATCTTCGCCGCCCATGCCGGCCACGATGACGTCGCGCGGCACGGGGCGGGTATTGATGGTCAGCAGGTGCAGGAAATTGAATTCTTTTTCCGTCAGGGCGATGACAGAACCCATCAGTTCAAGTTGGCGAGCGCTTACTTTCAAGGTCCACTTGCCCGGCTCGGGCAAGGGGTCTTGCGGACCGACGCGGCGGTCGAGCGCCTCGATATGGGCGGCCAGTTCGGGAAACTTGATCGGCTTGGTGAGATAGTGGTCGGCACCCAGACGCAGGCCGAGGATGCGGCTGTCGAAGGCGACGCGGCCCGTGAGCACCAGCACGCCGATTTGCGGATACAGCTGGCGCATGCGGGGGATGACGTTGAAGCCATCCTCATCGGGCAAGCCCAGATCCAGTACCACCACGCCAACATTCCCATGGCTCAACGCGGTCCACATGCCACCAGCGGAGCTGGTGATATGCACTTCGTGTTCGAGCTCAACGAGGAACTCCGCCATGTCTTCGGCGTAGTCCAGATTGTCTTCGACGATCAGTATTTTCGTCATTGCTACGCCATTCTTCCGTTAGTGAGCTTCCGTGGGCAAACCATGCCATTCACTTCGACACCATGATGGACGGCCTAACAGGTTTACGTCAAGGAATTATCACGGTTGACTTCAGCGGAAGCAAGGCTTTTCCTTGTCTAGACAGGAACGGGCAGCCAAATCCGGAAAAGTGCCCCGCCCTCGGGCAGATTATGCCCCTGCAAAGTCCCGCCATGCACCTCGACGACGGCGCGCGCCATGTACAGTCCCAGCCCCGCACCGGGGTGCGTGGCATGGCTTCCACGGCTTCCTTTCTCAAACAGCCGCGCCAGCTCCTCTTCCCGCAGGCCTGGCCCCGCATCGCGCACGCATAGCGCCACGCCGCCTTCGGGCACCAGGCTGGCCGACAAGCCAATCACGCTGCCCGGCGGACTGAACTTGACGGCGTTGTCCAGCAAAATCTTCAGGCACAGGGCCATGCCCGGCACGTCGCAGCGCAGTTTGAGCGGCAAGTCTTCATCGAGTTCCAGCTGCACCGTGTGGCTGGCGGGCACGGTGGCCGCCGCCTGCTGCAGCAGGGCCAGCGGCGCGATGCCGTCCGCGGCCCGCTCGCGGCCGATGGCCGCCATGCGTTCAGGCGACAGATAATCGTCGATCATGCCCAGCAGGCGGTCCACGGCCGTCTGGATTTTCACATAGCGCTTGCGCGTGGCCTCGTCGGCATCCTTCGAGGTCGAAACGAGGCGCTGGATGGCACCATCAATGGTGGCCAGCGGCGTGCGGAATTCATGCGACAGCATCGAAGCGAAGCGTTTTTGCTCTTTTTCCCGCTCAGCTTCCTGTGCCTGAATGGCCGTGACATCGCGCACCGTGCCCACCAAGGTCACGCCACGGCTGCCATGCCCCGGCACGATGGTCGAGCTGATTTCCAGCGCCAGCACCTGCCCATCGGCATGCGGCAATGCCACTTCACGCAGCAGTGTCAAGCGGCTGGCATCGCCAGCGCGCCAGCGCTGCAGGCGGGCCGGAACGTCGGCTGCCAGCTGCGCCGCATGCGCGCGCAGGGCGGGCATGTCGTGGCCCGTCATGCGCTGCGCGGCAGGACTAAGGTACAGCAATTCGAGGGTGCTGGCATCGAGCAAAAAGGCCACATCGCGGCCGTGCTCGGCCAGCAGGCGGAACTGATGTTCGCCGGCGCGCGCACGCAGCAGGGCGCGGCGCAGCTGGACAAAGCGCAGCGCCATGAGGATGACGCCGGCAAGCAGCAAGAGGAGAAAAGGCAGCATGCTTTATACCTGGCAAGAAATAATCGCCAAGTATAGGGCCAGCCGCCCCGTTAATCCTCGAGCGGGGCGAAAATCTGCTGCAAGTCTTCCTGCGTCAGGGCCATCTTTTGCGATTCGCCTTCGGCCAGGATCGATTGCGCCAGTTCCGATTTCTTTTGCTGCAGCAGCTGGATTTTTTCTTCCAGGGTGCCCTTGGCGATCAGTTTATACACGAACACGGGCTTGTCCTGGCCGATGCGCCAGGCGCGGTCCGTGGCCTGGTTTTCCGCCGCTGGATTCCACCACGGATCGTAGTGGATCACCGTGTCGGCCGCCGTCAGGTTCAGGCCCACGCCGCCCGCTTTCAGGCTGATCAGGAAGATCGGCACGGCGCCCTGCTGGAAGGCCGCCACTTGCGCGCCCCGGTCTTTCGTTTCGCCCGTCAGCAGCGCATACGGGATATCGCGCGATTCCAGTTCTTCCTCGATCAATTCCAGCATGCTGGTAAATTGCGAGAAGACGAGGATCTTGCGTCCTTCGTCGAGCAAGTCTTCCACCATCTGCATCAGGTCGAGCAGCTTGGCCGAACCGGCCGACTGCTTCTTCGCCGGCAGGGATTTCACCAGGCGCGGGTCGCAGCACACCTGCCGCAGCTTCAGCAGCGCTTCGAGGATGACGATCTGGCTGCGCGCCACGCCCTTCTTGTCGATTTCCTCGCGCACTTTTTGATCCATCGCCAGGCGCACGGTTTCGTACAGGTCGCGCTGCGGCCCCGTCAGTTCCACCTTGCGCACCATCTCCGTCTTCGGCGGCAGTTCCTTGGCCACGTTATCTTTCGTGCGGCGCAGCAGGAACGGCTTGATGCGGCGGTTCAGCAGCATGCGGCGCAGCGGGTCGTCCTGGCGTTCGATCGGATGGCGGAACTGGGTGTTGAAGGTTTTCTCGTCGCCCAGCAAGCCCGGCAGCAGGAAGTGGAATTGCGACCACAGTTCGCCCAGGTGGTTTTCCAGCGGCGTGCCGGACAAACACAGGCGGTGGCGCGCGCGCAGCAGGCCCGCGCTTTGCGCCGCCTTGCTGCGCGTATTCTTGATGTAGTGCGATTCGTCGAGGATGACCAGGTGGAAATCATGCTCGCGCAGGGTTTCCTCGTCGCGCGGCAGCAAGGCGTAGGTGGTCAGCACCAGGTCGCATTGGTCGATCTGGTCGAATTGCTGCGCGCGGTCCTTGCCTTGCAGCAGCAGCACTTTCAGGCTGGGCGCGAACTTGGCCGCCTCGTCCTGCCAGTTGCCCATCAAACTCGTCGGCGCGATGACGAGCGCCGGATGCGTCAAACGGCCCGCTTCCTTTTCCACCAGGATATGCGCCAGGGTCTGCACCGTCTTGCCGAGACCCATGTCATCAGCCAGGATGCCCGCCAGGTCATGGTCGCGCAGGAATTGCATCCACGCCAGGCCATCGGCCTGGTAGTCGCGCAAGGTGGCTTGCAAACCGGCTGGCGCCGCCACTTTTTGCACGGCACCGAACTGGCTCAGCTTGCGGCCCATGGCGCGCAGCTGCTCGCCGCCCGACCAGCGCAATTCCAGCCCGCGCGCCAGGTCTTCCAGGCGCGCCGCGTCCAGGGTCGACATGCGCACCGCATGTTTGATCTTGTCGCTGAAGTAGAGTTCCCCCAGCGTGTTCAGGATCGGGCGCACGCGGCCCCAAGGCAGGGCCACGCGCGTGCCATCGGGCAAGGTCGCCAGCATCTGGTCATCGTCGGCATGCGCCTCGATGACTTTCGGGTTGAAATCGTTGGGCGCGTTGCGGATCAGCTGCACCAGCACGGGCAGCAGCGGCACGCGCTCGTGGTTGACGACGATGCCCAGTTCCAGTTCGAACCAGGCATTGCCGCTGTCCGGGTCCTGGTCGTCGATCTCTGCATACCAGTCGTCCACGTCGCTCACGTCGTAGCGGTATTTGGCCGTCTTTTCCACGATCCAGCCCTGCTCCAGCAGGGTATCAATGCCGGACTCGGCAAAACGCAGCCAGTCCGCCTGGGACGGCAGCAGCAAGGCGCCCTTCAAGCCGCTCAAGGGGGCGGCGCCCGGCTTCTTGAATTGCAGCTCGGCCAGGGTGGCCAGCGCGCGCGCTTCATCGACCGTGTTTCTCTGGATAATTTCCGTCACCTCGCCCACTTGCCGCACCACCCGCTGCGACGGATCGAACGAGACGCGCTCGCCATCGTAGTCGTAGGATAGTACAGCGAAGTCATGCCAGCGCTGGACGCTGCCGTCGGCCAGCATGGCGCTGTCCATCAGCAACACCGGTTGCGCCGGCACATCCTTGCGCAAGCGCTGCGGCAGGGGCTGCGGCAGCGGCATCAGATGCTGCAAGCCTTGCGCCAGCAGCAGTTGCGACACGCGCACCTTGTCGTTGGCGTTCAGGGGCGGCGCCTGCGCCACCAGCGCCTGCAAGTCGGCCAGGGAAATGTCGGAGCCGCCCTGGTTCAGTTCCAGCACGCCGCACGACAGGTTGTCGATATACCATGGCGGATCGGTGGGCAGCATGTAGTCGATCTGGTCGGCACCATGGTGCTTCGCGCCTTCCGGCGGATCGACTTGCCAGCCCAGGCGCATGGTCTTGCCCTCGTCGCGCCAGAACAGGCGGGCGGGACGCACGGGACCTTCTTTCAGCGGGTACACGAGGCCATTGCCGACGTCGGCCCAGGAATTGGCCCACAGCAGCTTATCCTGCTCGGCCAGCATTTTCAGCAGGGCCGCGCCGACCTTGCCCTTCGGCTCCGTGGCGCTGCCCGTCTGCGAATTCTGCCCGCTGCGCATGGCCACGAAGAAACGCACGAGGTCTTCGTCGGCCGGCGTCAAAAAGCTGGGCGGCGCCGACAGCAGCGAAAAGATTTCGCTGATGGGAGACGCCGCCGCCACGTCGCCATTCGGCCGCAGCCGCGCCTTGTACAGGCACAGGGCCACGTGGCGGCCACCGCTGGTGGGCGCCAGCACGTAGATCAAACGATGCCCGTTGAGCTTGGGATCCGGTTCGGCAATCGTCAGCACGGCCTTCGGATGGGCGGCTGCCTCCACCCGCTGCAGCCAGGTGGCGACGGCATACGGCAAAGGCGCACCCGGCGCGCTGGCCGGGGCAACTGGGGTTTCACTGGTTTCGTCGCGGGTAAAATCCATGGGGCGCATTAGAGTGTAAAGGTCGTATCCAAATCGGCAACAGGCAATATTATCCGCCATACAGGCGTTGCTGGCTTGATTCACACACGCTCTTTGAGCAGTTTTAATGCGCGATGCTTAAAAAATAAGTATTTAATGCGACACTCCTGCCCCGCTGGCGGCAAAAATGGCCCGCCATCGGCCATTCCCGCCGCGCGCAAGGCACTTGTCAGGCTGGCACGCTTGCTTCTTCGGCCACGGCCGGCGCCGCGACAGCCGGCGCGGCGCCGTCATTGGCGGGCGTAAAGTTGCGTAAAAACAAGAAAAACTGGCCCATCATCTGCGTCCACAATTGCAGATTGATATTCAGGTACTCCTTGCTGACGCCGCCGGCCACCAGCACATCCATTTCCAGCACGACAAAATCACCATGCTGGGCCACGCGCGCAAAACGCTTGCTGCGGTGCCACTCAGCCAGTAAGCCGGCCGGCAAGTCGCCGCCCTGCACGCGCAGCGGGCAGCTCAGGGTCAGGTCCGCATACTGGCCAGGCGCCGCTTCATTGCCCCACAGCACCTGGAAACCGATGCCATGGCTGGCGCTGTGCAGGCGGACCACGCCATCGTGTTCGATGCTGGTGACGGCGCAGCCGGCCGCCTTGATGGCGTCGGCCATTTGTTCCGCGTTCAGGGTGGTCAGCAAGGTATTCGTGTGTTCCATGGTCATTCCATTCAGTCAGAAAGTAAAATTATTGGGGAGCGGGCGCGGCCGGCGTGGCGGCCGCTTCCGTTTGACGTGCATCAAAGCGGCCCTGGTACAACTGGTCGCCGTACTGCTGGGCGATTTGCTCCAGCTTGACCCGGCTTTGCGCGGCAAACGGCTGGCGTGCCCGCATGACGTCCAGCACATCGAGTCCTTCGTACGCCTGCAGAATCTCTTGCCCGGTGGCATACAGCTGGGCATTCTTGCTTTCGCAACGGGCCAGCGCGCCGCGCTGCGCCGTCACTTCGCCGTCGAGGCGCGCACGTTCCGCTTCCAGCTGCTTGCCGCTGGCCGTCAGCTGCGCGCTGGCCTGGCGGTATTGCGCCAGGCTGGCCGCCGCCTCTTGCGCGGCAGCTGTGCTGCGCTGCTGCTCCTGCGCCAGTTGCTCCCGCTGCGCGCGCTCCTGCGCCAGCTGCGACTGGCTGCGCGCCAGGTCTTTTTTCAAGGCATCGCTGGCGGGCGCGGCGGCGGGTGCCGCCTTGGCCACGGGCGCGCCCTTGGCTTTCAGCAATTCCAGTTCGCCGCGCGTCTGCTGCAGCTGCGCAGTGACATTGCGCAGCTCGGCCCGCAGGCGCTCTTCCATGCTCTGGCCCTTCTGCCCCTGCGCCTGGGCGGCATTACCCGCCAGCAGCAAGAGCAGCACGGCCGACAGGCGCGCCGTGTTCGCGTTAACAATCGACATCATGGCTCCTTAAAAACGCGCGTTCAATTCGATTTGCAGGGTGTCGATCGACAGTGCCGAGCCGAACACTTCGCGGCTCGACGTCCAGCGGCCGTTGAGCCAGGTATTCTTGTCGAGCGCATACGCGCCGCCCAGGTAGTAGCCGCGCGCATTCGTGCCGCCCAGGTGGAAGGTGGAATCGTTGTAGGCGTCAGGCAAGGCATCCGGTTCGATGCGCTTGTAGCCGAGCAGCACGTTCCAGTCGCCGCGCGCCGCCGGGCTGGCCTTGCCCAGGGTCGCCTGCAGCATGTAGGCATTGCCGCCGCTCTTGAAATCGGCTTGCGTGACGCCGCCCGTGCCGCCGAAATTGTTCATGATGCCGCCCTTCGCGCGCGCCCACATGTCGTTCTTGTCGTAAGCCATGTTGCGCACATAATCGCCTTCGATGCGCAAGTCCGTGCCGCCGGCCACCTTGCTGTCCCAGCGCGCGTTCAGGTTGGCCAGGCGGAACTTCGATGCCAGGCCCACATATTGCGGCTGCGGCGTATTCGCCGGGTCGAGCGGGTTCAGGGCGATATTGCGCAGTAACATCAAGCTATTGCCCTTTTGCATGCTCGACGGACGGGACCAGTCCGTGCCGCAGCCATCGGCGCCCGCGTACAGCGCGCATGGCTGCGAATATTCGCCGCTGATGTTGCGGAAGTTGTAGTAGGCCAGCGCGCCGCGCAGCTGGTTGTCGCTGTTGACCTTCCACGCGGCGCCCACTTGCGCGCCCAGCAGCCATTTGTTTTCGCTGGACATTTTGGCCTGGCTGCGGCTAGGCGCATTGTCGGACGAATACTCGAGCGGAATGATGCCCAGGGTGCCGAAGACCGTCACGTCCTTGCTGTCGCCGACCGGTTGCCGCACCTTGGCGGCGATACCGTCGAAATTGAGTTCGCTGGAAAACAGTTCATCGGCTGACACGAAGGGATTGTCGAAGCGGCCCGCCGTCACCGTCAGCCAGGAAGCGGGCTGGTACGACAGCCAGGCCTGATCCAGCCAGATGTTTTTCTTGCCCAGGCCGCCACCGAGGGTTTGCGTGGTCGACACGGGGCTGTCGTCATTGCCGCTGGCCAGGCGGATGCCTGCTTGCGTGCTGTCGGAAATATCGGCCAGGATGCCCAGGCGGGCGCGCGCGCGCAGCAAGTTCTTGCGGTCCTGGCGCGTGTTCAGCAGCGATGGCAGGGTCAGGTTGGTATTCGGGTTGACGTCATAGCCGCTGCCGCTGTTGAGCGAGCGCCAGTCGATCTCGATATTGCTGTTGGCCATGTCGTAATAGCGCGATTCATAGCGGGCGCGCACATCGCCTTCCATGCGGATGCGCTTGGTCCATGCCGGCGTTTCATTCGGCGCGGCCCAGCCGCCCGCTTTTGCCTCGGCCATGACTTGTCCCTTGATTTCGTCACGGATCTGTTCGCGCACGGTTTGCGAGATGTACGGCACGCGCACGTCGCCCGGCTGCACTTGCGCCAGGGCCACGGGCGCGCCGGCAGGGCGGGCTTGCGCGGCGGCCAGCGCCTCGCTCTGCGCCTGCGCCAGCAAGGCTTCGCCGGCATCCTTGTTCAGTGCGCCGCTCTGGATCAGGCCACGGATCAGCTTGACCATGGTGCTGTCGGCCGGTACGGCCGTGGCTTGCGCTTGCGCCGCGCCCGCCGCCACGCTCAGGGCCAGGGCGGCCAGCGCCAGCGGCAGGCGGTGCGTGCGCTGTGAGGAAGAAAATAAGGAATTCATTGTGTCTTTCGCTAAAAATTAAGATGAATTGGGGACGCTATGGCCGGCGGCCTTTGATCGAAACGCGCGCCGGGAAACGCAGTGCCGCCGGCGGCCGCTCATCGGCGCGGAAGTCGCGCACCATGGCCAGCACCTGCTCGTCGGTCTGCGCATTGCCCGTGCCCTGCACCAGCAGCGCTTTCGTTGCCTTGCCGTCCGCATCGAGCCACAGGTCGACGCGGATATCGTTGAACGCCAGCTGGCGCGTGCGCGGGTCGCGGGCAAAGGCCAGCTGCAGCGCATTGGCCACATAGCGGCCATACGATCCTGCGCCAAGGCCGCCGCCAGCACCGCTGCCGCTCATGCCGCCGCCGCGCCCGGCCTGGATGCCGAACGCGTCGCTGCCAGCCTGCGCCGCACCATCGATGGTGACGGGGTCGCCCTTGTCGGGCGACGGGCTTTCCGGCGCGTCATCCATGGGCTTGTCGGCCGGTACCGGTTCCGCTTCCGACACTTGCGGCACCACCTTGTCGGGTACCGGTTCCGGCAGTTTTTCCGGTTCCGGCGGCGGGGGCGGCGGGGGCGGCAGCATCAGCATCGGCGTGGCCGCCACTTCGCGCTTGGTGGCCGCCGTGTCGGACAGCAAATACCAGACCAGCGCGGCCAATGCCGCCGCCAGCAGCAGGCCGCCGGCCGCGCCGCCCCAGCGGCGCCACCACTGCGCGGCGCCCGACGGTTCCGAGGCCGCCATCCTTGTCATGTCGTCACGCTTCACCTTGCGCTCCTCATGCCGGCTTGCCGGTCACCAGGCCGACCTGGTTCAGGTCGATACGGCGCAGCAAGTCGAGCACTTCGACCACCTTCGCGTATTGCACAGCGGCATCGCCGCGCACGATCACGGGGAAGTCGGGCGTGAGCGCCTTTTCCGTGCGCAGCCGCTCTTCCAGCTCCGGCAGGGTGACGGGATAGGCATCGAGGAAGACCTGGCCCGCGTTGTCGATGGTGATGGCCTTGGTCTTCGGCTTTTCCAGCGCCATGGCCGAGCTGGCCTTGGGCAGGTCAACCTTGATGCCGGGAATGCTGGCGTTGCTGGTCAGAATGAAAATCACCAGCACCACCAGCAGCACGTCGACGAAGGGCGTGATGTTGATGCCGCCGCTACGCTTGCGGGGGGTAAACTTGGCGGAGGTGGCCATGGTTATGCGCCCCTCACGCCTGGTGCAGCGCGGGACGCATCTGGCGTCCGTCGCCCTGCTCTTCCGCCAGGCGCGTGGCGAATTCATCGACAAACACGGCCATGTCGGCAACGATGGCGTCCGAACGCGAGGACAGCCAGTTGTAGCCGAACAGGGCGGGAATCGCCACGCCCAGGCCCGCCGCCGTGCACAGCAGCGCGGCGGCCATGCCCGGCGCCACCGAGTTGATGTCCACGGCACCGGCCATGGCGGCCACGACGAACACCAGCATGATGCCGATCACGGTGCCGAACAGGCCGACATACGGCGCGCCTTCGATGGTGGTCGACAGCCAGATCATGCGTTTGGACATGCGTTCGCTCTCGCGCACCATCACGCCATCCATGGCGGCGCGGATGGCGCCGATGGTCGCGTTCGACACGGCGCTCATGTCGTAGCCGCGGTCGTGGCGGCGGCGCATCTCGTCGATGGCCACGTCATACAAACGCCACAGCGAGGAATCCGTCTTCACGGTTGTGTTCAGTTTGCCGCTGCGTGCCAGCTGGTCCAGCGGCGCGCCCGCGCCTTCGTGGAAGGCTTGCATGAATTGCGCATTGGCGCGCGCGATGGCGCCATAGCTGCGGCCCTTGCCGATCATGATGATCCACGACAGGACCATCATCAGGCCCAGCACGCCAACGACGATCCACGCGTCGAGCGGCATGGCGGCGATGATGAAGCCGAAATGGCTTTTGCCCGCCTGCTGTTCATCGGCGCCAAACACGGCCAGGCGCGATTCGGAACCTTGCGAGACGGCATCGGCCAGCAGCAGCGCGTCGGGACGGGCCGTGCGCGACAGGCGCAGCTCGTCGATGGCACCCGTGAAGTTGCTCAGGGTAGCGGTGCCGGAGGCAACCGGCGGCGCGTCGGCGCCCACCGAGGCGGCCGTGCTGAACGCCGGCAGCGCGGTGGCCAGCGACACGGCAGGACGGCCGCCCACATACAGCGCCACGTTGTTCTTGTCGGCCTTGACGGCCAGGTGCGACCACTGCGCGGCCTGGATAGGCTGGCCCTGCTTGCTGCGCTGGCCATTCACTTGCACGAAGGGCACGCCCTGGTCCACGCCGATCAGCAATTCGCTGGCGCCATCGCGGCGCGCATACAGCACTTGCTGCGCGCCCAGGCTGTCCGGACGCACCCAGGCCGAGAAGGTGAATGGCGCGCCGGCAGCCAGCGCCAGCGATGGCGAGGCAGGCAGCATCAACGGTGCCGTGCCCAGGCGGGCGCCCGCGCCGATGACGGAACCTTCGAGTGCCGGCACGGCCGTCTGCGCATGGTTGCCGTAGGCGGTGCTGTCGCGCGACGGCACGCCAGGTTCGGCGAAGTGGTACACCAGGCTGTAGTCGGGGTCGAACGTGCGCTGGCCATTGCCGGAAGCGGGCGCCTTTGGATTGCCGTAGTACATCCACAGCTGCTGCGGCGTGCCCGCCGCCAGGGCCGGCACGTCGACCCAGATCAGGGCGATGCCCAGCAGCGGGTTGAACTGCTCGATCTGGTGGTTCAGGACGGTCTTGTCGTCGCCCGCCACGAAGCGCAGGTCGGCGCCGCTGTCGCTGACGCCCTCGAAGTTGAAATTACCCGAGTGCAAGCGCAGCAGGACGGGAATGCGGCCCGGATCGCCGCCCACGGCGCCCGCCTTGGGACCGGCATCGACGGTGACGGGTTTGCGGTAAGCCCAGTCGGGCTGCCACCAGGCATGCGCCAGGCCGGGAACAAACGTGCCCAGGATCGTGAGCAGAAAAAGAAAACGTTGCATGACAGTGATTCTCCGAAGAAAAGTCTAGAAAAGTGCAGTGCTGGTGAGCCGGCCCGTCAGTAGCTGGCCGACAGGTTGAAATGGATGCGCCGCACGTGTTTGTGCGTGCGCGGGCCATCGCGCAGCGGGTAGGCAAAATCGATGCGGCCATTCAGGTAGCGCAGGAACTGGAAGCTGCTGCCGACGCCCACCGATGCCAGGCCGAACAGGTCTTTCTGTTCCGGCAGCGGATCGCGCAAGCGCAGGCGCGCGCCATCGGCAAAGGCAAACAGGCGCCAGTTTTCCAGGCGGCTGAAATACGTGAGCTGGGGCGTACGCCATTCGACGCTGCCCGAGATGCCGTAGTCGCCCGTCGCTTCGGCCGACAGGTAGCCGCGCACGGAATTGGCGCCACCGGCGGCCATCTGCTCGCCCGACACCAGCGCCGCGTCGGCCAGCTGGCCCGACAGGCGGCCATGCAGCTGCGCGCCGCTGCCCAGGGTCTGGGTGGTGTTGGCGTCGCCCTTCAGCACGAGGAAGCTGGGCGATGCCTTGTAGCGCTTGTTGTCATAGGCGGCGCCGTCGCTGCCATAGCCGAACGAGGCGCGCGTGCCGGCCACCAGCGACAGGCCCAGGCCGTACGTCGCCGTGTCCGTCTGCGCATAGCCGTTGTAGGCCACGTTGAGCGGCACGTATTTCAAGGGAACGCTGGAGCCGGCACCGTTCAATTTCAGCGCTTCCTGGTTATCCTTGAAATCGATGCCGGCGGCAAAGCTGTGCCACCAGATGCCGCTGTTGGGCACCGTGTAGTTGAGCTTCATGCCCAGCGCATGACCCTTGCCCAGCACGCTGGTGCCGCCCGTGCTGGCCACGTTGCTGTTCGACTTGTAGCCGGTCGCTTCCACGCTCCAGCCCTGCGTGCCGATGGGCGCCACGTACGAGGCGGACCACACTTTGGTCTGATTCAGGTCGCCCGGCGTGCCGAAAAAGCTGATGGTGGCGCTATGCCCCAGCTGCCACAGATTGTCGTGGCCCACCGACATACTGGTGCGCAATTTTTTCGTATCCGCGCTGTAATCGTTGTTCAAGCCCACGCTGGCGCGCCAGGGGCTGCTGTCTTCCACTTTCAAGTCCACGTCCATGGTGCCGGGCAGCGCGCCCTGGCGTACCAGCGGCATCACCTGGCGCTTCGGCCCCCGGTTCAGGGACGTCAGCTCCACTTGCGCCTGGGTAAAGTCGGGGACGCTACCTTCCGTCAGGGCCGGCACCTGCTGGCGCACGTCGAGCGGCGAGTTGTATTGCGCACCGACCACGCGCAAGCGTCCCACCTTGGTTTCGCTCACCTGCAGCACCACCACGCCCTGCTCCACCTGCTGCTCGGGCAAGTCCACGTAGACGGACTGGTAGCCGCGCGCCTGGTAGGCGGCCACCAGGGCGTCGCGCGCCCCTTCCACGTCCTTCAGGGTGCGGCCCGGCCCCAGGAAGGGCGTCACCGCTTCTTCGATGGCGCGGGCGTCGAGCACGGTATTGCCGCGCACTAGGTATTCCTCGATGGTCACCTGGCGTTCCGGCGCGGCAGGTGCCGCCGCAGCGGCTGGCGCATCCTGCGCGCGCGCCATGCCGGGCAGCGCCAGCATGGCCAGGCACAGCATCGTCAGGGCCGTCGCGGGTGCCGCTGGCGGCACGCCCCTGCCCTTGGTTGTCATTTCACGCATCTTCCATTCACCTTAAAATCAAACGGTTGCCCTGTGTTGCGGCGCTGGGCCGGCGTTTTTTTTGTTGCCAATGCTGATCTACTGATGCCTAGACAGCCGCCGCGCGCGGCGACTGCCGAATGTCATCAAATGTTCATAAATCTCATGGCTGCAAGCCGCGCCGCTCGTTCGGCGTGAGCGCCTGCAGCTGCGGCGCCGTCAATGGCCCGGCCCCCAGCACCTGCACCACGCCGGCGGGCTGGTACAGCGACGCCTGCGGATCGCGTCCCTTGCCGGCGGCAGCGTCATCGGCCGACTCGTTGCCAAAGCCCAGCACCTTCACGGTAAACAACGATGGCTGCGCCTGGCGCGTGGCGGCCCGTTCGCGCTGCAGCACGTCCTGCGCCGCCGTCACGGCCTGCGAGGCGGCCGCGCTGGCGTTGGTCAGCGCGCCCACGTTCACGGCGGCGACGGCCGGCATGCCCGTCGACTTGCCCTGCACCTGGATGTTGGCCGCATTCACCAGTTGCAGCGCCGCCAGGTTGACGTTGCCCGAGACGCGGATGCCCGCCTCGCCCGCGTCGATGGTGCCCAGCGGGGCGATCAGGTCGATGTCGCCGGGCGGCACCTCCGGGATCGGGTTCAGGGTGGCGATGCCGGCGCCCGTCGTCGGCGTGGTCGGCGACAGGGTGACCTGGCCGATAGCGTCGTAGACGCGGCGCTGCGGCGTGTAGACCACGGTGGACTTGGAGCCGCGTCCGGCGTTGATGTCGCCCTGCGCCGACCAGGCCAGGATGTTGCCGCCGAAGGTGGTGAAGATGCGGCTTTGCCCCAGCAGGATGCTGTCGCGCGCATACATCTGGATGTCGCCGGCGCCCTGCGTCAGCACGCCCGAGCCTTCGCCCGGCACGAAGCCGCCATCGACCCCGACCAGGGTGCGCCCGCCCGGCGTCAGGATGTCGATGTTGCCGCCGAAGTCAGTGTGGATACCGGCGTCCTGCAGGTCGAACACGGGCGCGTGGTCGTCGCCCCTCAGCACATATTGCTCGCGGCTCAGGTAATTGACGCCCTTGCGCGGCCGCCTGGTGCTGCTGCTATCGGCACCATCGGCATAGTAGGTAGCGCCACTGAACATGGTCAGGTCGCCCGCGTAGGTCACGGGTTTGCCCTGCGCATCCTTGCTCGGGAACAAAGTAGCGATGGCTTCGCGGCCGCGCAGGTAGCTGCCTTCGCGCACGCCGCCCGCCGCCGTGTACTCGCGCCCGCCCGCCTTGAGTTCGGCAAAGTAGACATTGCGCAGGAAGACACGCTGCTGCTCGGCCGGCAAGGCCGCGAAAAACTTGCGCGCATCCATGCTGGCCGCATCGAAGGCCAGCCCGGCGCCATTGCGCTGTGCGGCGCCGTAGCGGGTTTCCAGCCAGTTGACCAGGTGCAGCTGGCTCGACAGGCCGTATTCGCGCTGCAAATCGCGCTTGGCGCCGCCGCTGGCGCTGGCCTGCAGAGTCTTGTCGAGCTCGCCCTGGCGCGCCGCCAGGAAGGCGGGCGCGCCCGCCGCGTCGCCGCCGTAGCCAAATTCCGTGCGCAACCAGTCGGCCAGGCTCAGGCGGCCGCCATACACGGCCACCGCCTTGCCGGGCTGGTCGGCCAGCGACTTGCCTGGTTCGATCAGGTTGGCGGCGTCGAGATAGCGGGCGGCAAAGGCGTCGTAGTTGGGGCCGTTGGCCCCTACCCCTGCCGCCACCGCGATGCTGGCGCCGCTGCTACGCTCGCCTGACGTGATTTGCGTCACTGCACCGATACTCTTCAGCTCGGCCCTGTCGGCCATGTAGACATCGCGCCCGGCCGTCACTTCCAGCGTGCCCGGGCCACCCACGTAGAAGGTGCCGTAGCGAATATCGCGGCCGGCACGCACGACCGACACTTCGTCCGGATTGTTGTGCAGCGCCAGATTGCCGCGCGCCGAACCGACGCGGATTTCCGTCGGCCGCAGCGGCAGCAGGGGATTGGCATACGCTATCTCCGACGTCCAGCCCAGCAAGCCCTGCGGCGTCACTTCGACCAGCCCCAGGGCCGTGCCGGCGTTGACGATGTCGCGTCCGGCGCGGATGTCGACCGGACCGGCGCCCTCGTACCAGGTGCTGTGGCTGGCCGCATTGCCGCCGCCGCGCGTGATGATGGAACCGGTGCGCAGGCCGATGATGTCGCCCGCCAGCGCGTAATAGCGCGCCGGCAGCTGGTCCTGCATCGCATAGCCGGAGGCGGTGGGCGGCGTCAGCGTGAACAGCGGATAGCGCTGCGGTGCGGCGCCCGCTTCGCGCGAGGCGAACAGCACACTGGGCGCCTGTGCATTCTGGTTCACGTTATGCGTGTACATGTCGCCGTATTCGGTGACGCCGGAAACGCCCGCGAAGCCCGGATTGAAAGGGCTCGGCAGCGCGGTCGGATCGGCGCCCGACGCCGTCACCGAATAAGCGCCCGCGTAGATCGAATCGGCGGCCAGCAATTCCAGCTGCCCCGGCGTGCGGCGCGTGAAATGCACATCGACCGGCGACGGCGCCAGCAGCAGGCCGGTGGCCGGCCGCGCCAGCGTGTTGGTGCCGCTGTCCGTCGCGCCCTGGGCGGAGTTGCCCATATACAGGTTGCCGCTGGCGGCTACCGCGCGCAATTGCGACGGCATCACGAAACGCCCGCCGCTGGACGCCTGGTTGCCGCTGGCGCGGTCGTCGCTCCAGGCCGTCGATGGTGTCAGGTTGCCGCCCGCGCTGAACAGGTCGATCGCCGTCGACGGCGTCCACAGCGAGAACCAGCTGTAGCCTTCGCCATCCTGCGCCACG
The DNA here is from genome assembly GCF_051380655.1 of Janthinobacterium amylolyticum. NCBI lineage: Bacteria > Pseudomonadati > Pseudomonadota > Betaproteobacteria > Burkholderiales > Oxalobacteraceae > Janthinobacterium > Janthinobacterium amylolyticum. The sequence continues at coordinate 37,003 of NZ_JBNYXL010000012.1, read as the reverse complement.
CCCTTCGCCGTGAACGGCGTGCCATTGTTGATCTGGGTGACGCGGCCGGCGTCGCCCACGCCGCCCAGCACCAGGTCGCCGCGCGCATCGATGCGCACGCCGGAGTCGCCCGGCACCACCACCGGCCCGCCGCCGGCGATGGACGAGGTGGCGGTATAGACCTGGTAGGCGCGCGATTCCTGGCTGTCGCCCTTGTCGAAACGCAGCTCGATGCCGCCCACGGATCCCGCCTCCATGCGCAAGGCGCCGCGCAGGTTGACGAAGGTGCTATTGAGGTCGCCACGCGTGCCGCTAAAACGGGTATCCGGCGTGATCTCGCCTGTCGTGTCGGCAAACGAGCGCACTTCGGCCACCGGATTGAGGCCGCCGCCTATGCGCACGTCCAGGTCGCCACCGCCGGTCAGCGTGAGCGCGGCACCGTCGGCCGATACCCGGCCAGTGCTGGCCACCGCCAGGTTCAGGCCCTGGCTGCGCATGACGAATTTGCCGCCCTGGTCGGTACGCGGCGACAGCATGCCGGCGGCCTTGCCCGCCTCGAACACCAGGTTGCCGCCGCCCAGGGTGCCGATGCCGGTAAAGCCGGTCATCACGGGCAGGGTTTCGTACAGGTAGTTGGCGCCCATGCCGCCGGCCACGTAGCTGCCAAAGTTGATCCACCAGGCGGTGGGCACGCCCTCGCCCTGGGCGACGGCGCTGCCGGTGCCCTGGCGCCACAGCCAGGTGCCGACGGCGCTGCTGTCCTGCTGCGGCCGCAAATAGCCCACGTCGTCGGGGCGACGCTCGGTGCTGTAGCCGGCGCCCACCAGGTCGCCGGTGACGTCGCCCTGCGCGCGTACCAGCACGTTGCCGCCATGCTCGGGATACCAGGCCTGGTACAGGCTTTGCGCGCCGCCGTCGACATAGGGCTTGAAGGCGTCGCCATCGGGGCCGAGGATGGAACCGTTGCGATCCGCCGCGCGCGGCAGCTGGTAAGCGGCCGCCACATTGGCCGCCTGGGTACCGGCCGTATACACGCCGTACGGCGAACTCTGGTTGAAGTTGCCGCCGGCCAGGAGGTCGAGGTCGCCCGTGCCCGTGCGCAGCACGCTGAACAGCTGCTGCCGCGCAGGCAGGGACACCGTCGGGAAGCTGCCGCCTTCGGGCAGCCATGTCACCAGATCGCCCAGGTTCATGTTATTGAGTTCCAGCAGGGCCTCGACGCCACCGAAATCGTCGACATTGATCAGGGTGCCGGGCTCGGCGCTGAAATACAGCGCCGAGTCGCCGATCCAGTAGAAATTGCCGGCCACGCCCTCAATCGGCGGCACTGCCACCGTCGGCACGCTGGGCCCCAGGACCACGCCGTAATGGTGGTCGGTCAGCAGCAGACTGCGGTTCTCGCCCACGGGGCGCAGTGTGCGGCTATCGGCCGCCTGCAGATCGGCGCCCGCCACCAGGCGCATCGACCACGACTGCGAACCGCTGGCCAGCATCGGCGCCAGCGCCCAGTTGCGGCCCTGGTTGCCATCGGCATCGGCCGGACGCAGGGCCACGGAGGCGGCGCCGCCAGGCAGCCGCACCCAGGTTTCGCTCGGCACCAGCGCGCCCTTGCGCAGCTGCAATTCGCCGGCCAGCACCACGCCGTTGGCGGGCGTGTCGGGTTCACCGTTGCCATCGTAGTCGGGGCTGGGCGTATCCCTGACGGCGCCCACCGGGTACGGCAGCGGCACGCCGCCGGGCCAGGTCATGGCCGCCACGGACATGCCCACCGGCAAGCGGGTGCCGGCGTCGAGCTGCGTACCGCTGCCCAGCGTGACCGCCTTCGCCAGCACGGTGCCCGCCGCATACACGATATCGCCGGCGGCATTGCGCACGGCGCCGCCCAGCACCGTGCCAGCTGGCAATTCCACCTCGGCCGTCAAGGTGGCCTGCGACGGCAGCGCCGTGCCGGCCCGCAAGCTCATGGCCTTCATCGGCAAGTCGTAGTTCAAGGTGCGGCCGGACTGGAAGAAGGTGTCGTCGGCCAGCGTGACCAGCTGGCCATGCGGCACGATGACGTCGGCGCCGAACGGCACGCGGCCCTTGGCCAGCATCCAGCCCTTGTCGTCCGGCGTGACCGGCACGGCCTTGCCATCGAAGCCGTCATTGATGCTGCCAAAAACGTTCAAATTGCCGCCGGCGCGCAGCACCAGCGCGCCCGCTTCGCCGGAACCGGCCACGCCGGTCTGCTGCGTATGCGGATTGACGCTGGCGTAGCGGTAGCCGGACAGGTCGATGTCGCCATCGACGTGCAGGTCGCCGTCCGGCGTGGCGCTGAGGATGGCCACGCCCGGACGCAGGTGGAAAGCGTCCTTGTCCTTGCGCAAGCCGGACAGGCGGCCATTCATCAGCCCGTCGTTGGCCAGGGCGCCCGTCATGAACGCCACGCTGTCGTCGTGCTTGCGGTCCAGGTAAGCCTGGTCGATGACCTGGTAGGGACGGCCGTCCGCGCCGGCGTCGATGCCAGGCGCGGCGTCGTTATACGACCAGAAACCATTGACCGTGATGGCGCGGGCGCCGTCGATGGCCAGCGGACCGGCGGCATCGATGGCGATGTCATTGCCGGTGGCGCCGCCCACGCGCCGGGCGCTCAGTTCCAGCGTGCCCAGCGAAGCGATTTGATCAGCCTTGCCGGCGGTGCCGGCGCGCAGGTCCATGCGCGCGCCCGTATCGAGCACCAGGCGGCCGCTGCCGGCATCGATGTCGATCACGGCGCGGTTGGGCGCCTCGATCACCTTGCCATAGCTATCCACCCGCAGCACGCTGCCGTGGGCGTCGAGCAGCGCGCCGCCGGCCACGCTGACGCCGTCGCGCGCGGCCAGGCGGATGCTGCCCACCTGTTCGCCGCTGGCGTCGACAGTGCCGTTGACGGCCAGGTGGCCGCCATCCACGGAAACGGTGATTTCGCGCGCCTTCAATTCACTGTCCAGCACCAGGTCGCCCTGCTTGAGCTGGAAGCTGCGGCTGCCGAACACGCCGCCCTTGCTCAGGCGCCCGTTCAGTCCCTTGAAATCGTCGATATGCTGGCCGCGCACGTCCAGGCCGCCCGCCGCGAACGGCACGTCGGTGCCGCCCGCGTCGTATTGGCCGCTGCTGCCGCCGGCGATGCTGCCCAGCAGCGCCACGCTGCCCGCCTGCGTGTCCATCGCGGTGGCCGTCAGCTTGCCGGCGCGGTTCGACACGGCGGAGAAATCGATGCTGGAAGCGGCCGCCTGGCGCACGTCGCCGTGGCGGCTGTCGAGCACCACGTCGCCACCCCAGCTGTACTTGGCCACGCCGTTGAAATCGATCTTGCGGCCAGCCAGGTCGAGCCTGGCGCCATCGCCCAGCACGACGTCCTGTTCGGCGGACACGCTGAGCTTGCCGCTTGGCAGCAGCACGGCCGTGTCGAGCGTCACGCTGCGTCCGTCCAGCGCCACTTCGGCGCCCAGCGCGCCGGCCAGGATGGCCGCGTCCGGCGCGGTGGTGGCGGCACCGGACGGCTTGGCGACACGGATGTCGCCACCCGCCTTGATCTTGTTGACGGAGCCGGCCGCGCCCGTGAGCAGCGCCGTGTTGAGATGCAGGTTGCCGCCGCTGCGCACATAGCCCTTGCTGTCCGCATCCCACGCGCCTTGCGACTGGTACACCGACAGCGATCCCGTGTGATTGGCGGTGATGCGCTCGCTGGCGTTGAAAGACACGTCGCCAAAGCCGAGGATCAAGCGGTCCATGCTGTGGATGGTGTCGGGCCGGCTGTTCGGGCCATAGCCGAACTCGACCTGGCGGGCGTCAACCTGCAGGCGCCCGCTGCCGTTGCCGGCGCCGCCGCTGGCAACCAGGCCCGGCGCCGTGGTGGCGCCGTTCCATACCAGCACGTCGGTCTTGATGCGCGCCACGGCATCGCTGCCGCCGGCGCCATAGATCGCCGGGGTGCCGATCACCAGCCGCTCCAGCGACGATTTTCCCGTGCTCGCGTTAATGGTCGACAATTCGACGTTGTCATAGAAATTGATGGCGTCGCGCGCCGTCAGCGCCAGGCTTTCCAGCGCCGGCGCACCCACGCTGGCATCGCCGCGCAGCAGGCGGTCGAGAATGTCCTGGTTCAGGGTCAGTCCGGCCGGCAGCGCGTCGCGCGCCGCCATCGCGGCCAGCGACGCCGCGCTGCCCACATTGATGCCGCCCACGGCCAGCACCAGGTTGCGGGTGCCATAGGTGGTGGCGTCGCGCAGGTTGAAGCTCTGGTCGGTGGCGGCGGCAATGGTGCCCTCGGAATACAGCGGAGTGCTGCCGCTGCACGCCACGCCTTCCGCGCAGGCGCCGATGTCGATGCGGCCCGGTCCCGATCGCGGATCGGCACTCACGCCGGGCGCCAGCATGTCGAGCCGGCCATTCGAGACTGCCAGCACGCTGGACGTGCCCGGCGCATACACGTAGCCGTCGCCCGAGTCCCAGGCCGCCTTGCCGCGGCCCAGGGTATTGATGCCGCCACCTTGCTCGATGACGATGCCGCCGGCCTTGCTGTTGGTCACCAGGAACACTTCGCCGGCCCTGAGAACGGCGCCATCGCGCACCACGATGTTATCGACGCCGCCCTGGAACTGGGCGATATTGGCTTGCTGGTTGCCGGTAACGCCGCTGTAGTTGACGGTGGGCAAGCCACCGATGCCCAGGCGCGGGGCGCCGATGGCATTCAGGGCATCGGCCCGCACCGTGATCCCCTCGAAGTCGACGGTGGGCGCGGCAGCGCTGCCGATGATTTCATAATTCTTGCCGGAGCCGCCCAGCAGCAGCGCGCTGCCGCCGAAACCGTCCTTGCCTGGCGTGTAGTTGGCGCTGCCGGCAAAGCGCAGCGCGTCCTCGGTGCTGGCCCCGGGCAGCACCAGTTCGATGTGCAGCGCCTTGGCGTCGCGTTCGAGCAGCGGGCGCGGCACGCCGTCGCTCACGGCCTGCGCCAGCGCGAATGCGCTATAGCTCGTTTCATTGTATTGCGAATAGCTGCGCAGCACGTCAGCCGACGTCAGCACCGCCTGCGATGGCAGCGCCGTGCGCAAGTCGGTATTGCTGGTGCCCAGCTGCACGGCGGTGGCGAAGGAACCATTGCGCATGGCCGTGGCCGAGCCGACGGGCAAGCCGCCGGCGGCCAGGCCGTTCAATTCCACGCGGAAGGCGCCGGGCAGCAGCGCAAAGCTCGACGGCAGCAAGGTATACGTGCCGGCGGCCAGGCCGGGCACGCCGGCGCCGATGGTGATCTGGCGCCCCAGCGCGGGATCGCCGGCGCCGTTCTCGGCGACGACGGGCGCATAGCCTGCCTGCGCGCCCGGCACGATGGCGTAGACGGGATTGGTGGCCAGGCCCGGCAGCACGAAGCCGCCCTTGCCGGAGGTCTGCACCAGCGGGTTGAGGCGGGCGTCGGTCGAGCCGCCCCGGCCCGCAAGAAAGGCTGCGCCGGTGAGGCTGCCGCCGCCTGACAGGTCGAGCACGGCGCCGGCGCGCACATCGACGTGTTCGCCGGTAAGCACGACGGCCGGATCATTGCCCACGCCCTTGTAGACGACATCGACGCCGTCCATCATGTAGCTCAGGCCATCGAGCGAGCCGCCGTACGGCATCAGCAAGCCGTTCGCGCTGACCGACGTCACGCTGCCGGGCAGCAGATTGGTGTGGCCCGTCACCGCGCCAAAGGTGTTCTGGCCCAGCGTGATCTTGCCCAGCGGCGCGCGCAGCACGCCACCCTGGTTCACCGTGGCGGCGCCCAGCTCCAGCGAGCCGAACACAGAGTAAGGCAAGGCCGGCAACGGCGCGGCAGGGTCGCCGCTGCGCTCGATGGTCAGCCGGCGGGCAGGGTCGAACTCGGTCGCCAGCTGCCCATATTCGTCGATCACGTTGCGTTTGCCCACTTCCACCTTGCCCGTGGCGCCGCTCACCGGATAGATTTGCGCGCCCGCCAGGGTCAGGTTGCCCGGCGTGTACAGCGCGGCCGCCGTACGCATGCGGATGTCGCCGCTCGAGCGCAGCGCCAGCTCGCCAAAGGCGTCGCGCTTGACCACCAGGTCGTCGGCCACGTTTTGCGCGATCACGCCGTTGCTGCCGACATTGACGGTATTGCTCAGGTCGATCAGCGCGGCATGCAAGGTCAGGCTGGCGTGGTCGTCCACGTTGGGCACGCCCAGCTTGCCGGCACCGACGCCGCCGTTGCCCGAGCCGCGCACGGGATTGGGCATCAGGTGGTCATCGCTCTGGGTGCGGCTGGTGCCGGCCAGGCGGATGTAGGGCGCCGCCAGCTTGACTTGCGCGCTGGTGGCGGTGTCGGCATGGTCGGCCAGGGCCAGGGCGCTGGCCGTCAGGCGCAGGCTCTGCCCCAGCGACAGGTCGAGGTTGCCATCAAAACTGATCAAGCCGTTTGACAGCAAGGCCAGGTGGTCGAAGCCGCCGGCGGCCACGCGGTCCGCGCCCAGCTTTGCCACACCGTAGCGCAGCGCCGGATCGCTGTCGCCCACCTGCAGGTCGGCAGCCAGGCCGCTATCGCCCTGGATGCTGGACACAATCATTTCACGCGGCACGCGCACCGCGTCTTCCACCGCCAGGCCCTTCAAGTCGAGCTTGCCGACGATGCCGTAGTTCGGCGCTTCCAGGTTGAGCGCCAGGGTGCCGCCGGACGCGCCGGCTCCGCCGGCGGCCGCATGCATGCTGCCGTCGAGCAGCAAGCCACGGAAGGAGCTCAGCGCGATGCTGCCGCCGTCGCCAGCCACCAGCACGCTGCCCTGGCCCGGCAGATCGAGCTGGGCGGCGGAGCCGGACGCTTCCAGGCGCGCGCCGGGGCGCACGATGACGAAGGCGTCGGCCGCCTCGACCTGGGTGGCGTCGAGATTGTGTTTGGCACCAATTTCGATGCTGCCGCCAGCGCCCACATGGCCATACACGCCGCCCTGGGCGTCGATGGCGGTGGCCGCGTGGCCGGCCACGTCGAGGACCGCGCGCTCGCCGATCCAGATCGACTGGGCGTTGGCGCTGCCATCCGGACGGTTGATTTCACCACCGGTCACCAGCGTGCCAGGCAACACGGAAATGCGGCCGCCGGCCGCGCTCAGTGTGCCGTCCACGGTGATCTGGCCGTTGCCCGTCAAGCTGATGCTCTTGCCGTCGTCCACGCGCAGCGTGGCGCCCTCGCCCACCACGAGCGGCGCCTTGGCGTTGCGGGTGCCGGCCGACAGTGCGATATCGGCGCCGGCGCGTTGCTTGAGCACGCCTTTCACGGCATTTTCCTGCCACAGCGGCGCCAGCCACGGTTGCAGCACGGCGGCCGGATCGGCGCCGGTCGGCAATTGGTCCGCCAGCGCCAGGTCGGCGCGCAGCAATGGCATGCTGACGTCGATGCTGGCGCCCTGCGCCACCTGCAGGCCCTGCTGGCCGTTGATGTTGTAGTGCGCAAAGCCGCGCTGGAACAGCGTGTTGTCCAGCACCAGCAGCGGCTTGACGGCCAGGTCCTGCGGCGCATGGTTGCCGGCCAGCAGGCGATCGCCCGCATTCAGGGTCACGTCGAACGCGAACGCGGTGCCGGCAGCCACCCTGGCGTTGAAAGCGGCTACCGGCATGCCGTCCGGGAAGGCGTTGGCCGGCACCAGGTAGCCCGAACCGAGCTTGCCACGCACGCCCGTCAGGGTGACGCCGGCCGGCACGGTCATGCCGCTGGTGTAGCCGATGCCATTGCTGCCGGTGACGGTGATGTATTCATAGCTGATCGAGGCGGGCGGCACCACCCAGGCGGCCGGCAGGGTGTACGGACGCGCCGCGCTGAAGTCAGGCAAGTCCAGCAGCGGCTGCCCGGGCTGGACCTGCGTGCTGACATAGCTGAAGTCGCTATCGAGCACGGTGCCGGCCTTGATGGTGAAGGCTTTTGCCAACGTCAGGTGCACGGGTACGGACTGGCCTGCTGGCAACACGCCATTGTCCGCCAGCACGCCGCCGCCCAGCGCCACGCCGGTACCGCTGTCGATGGTCAGGGTGCCGCCGCCGTTGGCGCCGTAGCCGCGCAGTTCGCCATCGAGCACCAGCGTCTCCGACTTGACGCCATTGATATCGTTCTGGTTCGCGCGCAAGGTGATGTCGCCGCCGCGCCCGCCTTTCAGCGTGCCGTCGGCCAGCACGGCCGCGCCCGAGGACGTGTCGATCGCGCTGCCGGCCGCCAGGTTGACGCTGCCGCTGCTGACCAGCGCCACCGCGCCGCCGTTGACATGCGGCAGGCCGGATGTATTGCCCGGATCCAGCTTGAGCTGGCTCCACAGGCCGCGCGTGTCGAGCGTCACGCCGGCGGCCACATCAATGCCCACCTTGGCTCCGGCCGCTGGCGTGGCGACCGTGGTATCGAGCCAGCCGCTGGTGGCGTTGGCCTGCTTGCTGACGATGTCGCCCAGCGCGATGCTGCCGCCGCGCGCCGTCAGCCCGGCGTTGACCGTGACCTGCGGCGCATGCAGCGCGATCTCGCCGCCCGGCGTGACTTGCACGGCGGCATTGACCTCGATGTCGCCGCTGGCATAGGCCTTGATGCCGCCCAGTTTTTGCGCATTGAGCCAGCCCGCGTCCAGGTAGGTCTTGCCGAGCAGATTCTCGGGCAAGGCATCTTCGCGCTGGAGCTCACCGGCGCCGGCGCCGCCGCTGCCGATATGGATGGCTTGCAGCAGCGCCGCGGGATTGTCGCGCAGCTGCGCGCTGGCAGCGTCATACACGGGCGCCAGCTGGCCCAGCACCAGCTGGCCGTTGCGCGCGGCCGCCAGTTGCGACTGGCGATAACTGTCGAGGGTGGCGTCGCGCGCGTCCTGCTGGCGCTCGCCCTGGAACACGCTCGATTCGATCGCGCCTTCGAGCACGGCGGATTGGGTGCCCACCACCACGCGGCCCGCGTCGCGGCCCACGGTATAGCCGTTTTCCAGCCGTTGCTGGGCGCCGACCAGGGGACTGGCGAAATTTTCCGTCACTTCCGCGCCCCAGCGCTGGTGTTGCGCCGCGTAGCCTTGGTAGACGCCCGTGTACAGCATGTCGCCGGGCGCCGTCGACAGCCGGTAGAGCTGGCCATCCTTGCCGTTCAGCCAGCTCTGGCGAACCATGCCCGTCTGGACGTCAAACGTGCCGCCGGATACGTTGAGCAAAGAGCCGGCCTGGGTCACCAGTTCGCCGCCCTGGAACGCCACGGTACCGCCCTGCGCCGCCCATTCGCCGATGCCATGGCCGCTGGTGTTGAGGTAGCCGCTCACTTCGAGCAAGCCGCCGGCCGTGTACCAGCGGTCGGTCGCATAGCCATTCGTGCCGGCCGCCACGCGCACCAGGTCGCGCCGGTCGAGCCACAGGTCGGTGCTGTTGAGGACCTTGCTGTCGCGGTTGCCCGGCGCGTCGCGCTGCTCGTTGCCCTGCGCATTGATCAGCACATTGTTCGAGGCCATCGCCACGTTGACGCCGACGGCGCCGGAGACGTCGATGCTGGCGCCGCGCGCCACCTGCGTGCGGCGCGCGGCCAGCGCATTGACCTGGCCGCCCGTGGCCAGGGTCAGCGAGCCGCTGTCGAAAGCGATATCGCCGCCAGAGGCTATCTGGATCAGCGACAGGTCGCGGCGGTTGTAGGCGCCGTCGCTGAGCAGCGCCGAATCCTTGATGAGCGCATCGCGCTGCACGTCCAGCGCCGTGGTGCCGCTGTCGTCGAGCAGCACCGTCGTCAGGCTGTCGGGCGCCAGGGTGACCAGGCCGTCGCTGCCATCGGCCTTCAGGTGCACGGTGCCGCGCGTGGTGACGCTGGTGCTGCTGAGCAGCACGCCGGCCTGCCGCACGTCGCGGCCCGTCAGGGTGACGTCGCCCGTCAGCGCCTGCACCAGGCCGGCATTTGTCACCTTGCCCGCGTCGCTCTGTGCGTTGAACTTGACGTCCACCTCGTTGCCGCGCGTGCTCGAGGTCTGATTGCTGTCCGTCCCCAGCCCCTTGCGGATGACGAAACTGTCGCCAGCGGCCAGCGTGACCTGGCCGTTCGGCGCCGACACGCTGCCGCCGTTATGCACCTCGCGTCCGGCCAGCAGCACATAGCCGCCGCCTTCCGTCACCGTCTGCGGTTTGCGCGTGCTGAGCTGCGCCCCGGCCTGCACCACCACGTCGGCCGTGGCATTCGCATGCGTGGCCACGTTGCCATTGAGTACCAGGTCGTTGGCCAAGGTGGGCTTGAAGCTGGAACCGAGCGTATCGCTGTAGATCCCCTTCTGGAACTGGCTGTTGCTCATGCCCACGGCGGCGGCCACCAGGCTGCGCGTATCGACCTGGCTGCTGCCGGAAAAGACGATGCCGTTGCGGTTGACCAGCATCACCGTGCCGTCGGCCTTGATCTGGCCCTGAATCTGGCTGGGACGGGCCAGCGGATCATTGATGCGGTTGAGCACAGACCAGTTCGCCGCCTGGTCGAATTGCAGTGTCGTGTGCTGGCCGATATTGAAGCTTTCCCAGTTCAGGATCGCCTTGTCGGCCGTCTGTTTCACGGTAACCACGGTCTTGCCGCCGGCCTGTGCCTGCGTGGGGCCGTTCGCGTTGAGCCAGCCGGCCGTCAGGCTGTTGGTGTCGACTTGCAAACCGCCTGCCGCCAGGCCTTCCGGCACGCTCGAGCCGGCGGCGATGGCCGCCTGGCGCGCCGCCTGCTGGGCCGCCTGCTGCACGGCGATGGCGCGCGCGGCCAGCTGCAGATTGTTCAGCGACGTTTGCAGCTGGGCATTGGCTTTTTGCTGCTGCGCCTGGGTATTGTCCGGCGCGATGATGGCCTGGCCATTCGGCAAGCGTCCCGTGGTGGCGGCCGTGCCCTGCTGCGCGCCCTTGCCGGCGAACCAGGCGCCGCTGAACGGCTGCTGCGCCTGCGTGCCGCCCGCCTGCAGCAGCATGGCGATGGCCAGCGCCAGCGGTTTCAGGCGCACCGGGCGCCCGGTCCGGTTGCCCGCCATGGCGGAGGAGGATGCGTGTTTCGTGACCGACTTGCTTCGCTGCATGGCGACATTCCCTTTTCATGTTCCGTTGCTGACCGATATCGCGAGGCGGCGCGCGGCACGCACGGGGCGGGCGGCAGGCACGGAATCGCGGCTTCCAGCAGCATTGACAGGGAACAAGGGGCGGGACTGCAAAAGGTCATGAAAATGTCATAAATGGCGCTCCGCCTTGGCGCCCCGCCTTGGCGCTGGGCGCCATTGGCGTGCGCTAACCGAACAGCACGATGCCGCCCGGCAAGCGCGTCACGCGCGCGCCGTACGCATCCTGGATCAGGGCAATCACATCGTCGAGGCGGTCCAGCGAAAAACTGGCTTGCACGCGGGCCTTGCCCAGCACGTCATTGTTCAAGATGAGCTTGCCGGGACGGTAGCGGTTCACCTCATCGACCACCTCGGCCAGGGTGCTTTGCTTGAACACCAGCAGACGCTGGCGCCAGGCGCTGACCTCGCCCGCCCGCACGGCGCGCGCGATGCCGAAATGCGCGGGACGGTAGCGCAGCTGTTCGCCGGCGGCCAGTTCCGCATCGTTACCGTTCTGCACCACGCGCAGGCGACCCGCCAGGCACGTCACGCACACTTCCTGGCCGAACAGGCGGATATTGAAGCGCGCGCTGCCGGCCGAGACGCTGCCGTCGCCCGCCTGCACGCGCAGGCGCGCCGCGCCGCGCAAGCCGGCCTGGAATTCCGCCTCGCCGGCCAGCAGCACCAGCGCCGCCGTGCCATCCTGCGCAGGCGCCGCGTCAAGGCGCGTCTGCGTATTCATCTGCACCAGCACGCCGCCGTCGAGGGCCACTTCGCGCTGCTCGCCCGTGCCGGTGGCGTAATCGGCGCCCAGGCCCGCCACGGCCGGCCACAGGTCCGTGGGCGGACGCAGCACCAGCAGCCCCAGCGAAGCGGCCACGGCGCCGCCTAGCCAGGCACGCCGCGCCGTGTTCACTGGCTGCTGCGCCCGCTTGACGGCGCGCGCGGCCGGCGCCATGGCGCCCCACACGGCGCGCGCCTCGGCAAACGCCGTCGCATGCGCGCGGCTGCGCCCGCACCAGTGGCGAAATACTTGCGCGTCGCGTTCGCTGACCTGGCCCGAGGCCAGGCGCACGACCCACGCCTGCGCTTCCTTCTGGATGACACCCATATCGTCTTCCGCTTGTTCAGTCATGATGTCTAGACGTTTTTCCCGCGCCGGGACCGAAGCGCTGGATGAAATCGCGTCCCATGCGTTCACAGCAGTGTTCGAGTCCGGCGCGCAATTCCTTCTCCACCGTGCGGGCGGAAATGCCGAAGCGCTCGGCGATGTCGCGGTGCGGCAGTTGATCCACGCGGGCGGCGATGACGATGGCGCGCCGGCGCTTCGGCAGCTCCTGCAGCGCCCGTTCCAGTTCTTCAATTTCGGCGCGCGCGCTGAAGGTGCGGGCCGGGTCGGCCAGCTCGTCGGCCATCTCGTACAGCTCGTCGATATCCGGCAGGCTGACCAGGCGCGCATTGTCGCGCCTTTGATCTTCCGCAATGTTGATGGCGATACGCATCAGGTAGGCGGAGGGATAGCTGATGGCCTCGGGCGCGTTCATTTTTTCCACTCTTAAATACGTTTCATGCAGCGCGTCATTCGCCAGGTCTTCCGAACCCAGGCGGCGCTGCAGGTGGCGGCGAAACTGTCCATAGCGTTCCAGGAACAGTTTGCGCAAGGTAGCTTTCAGCAATTCCGGCATGCTCAGCCTGCCCCGGCCAGGCGCAGATACGGTGCGCAATCGGCGGCCGGATCGGGCCGCGGCGTCAAGAGTATCGTCAGCGGCTGCGGCAGGCCGACGGGTGGCGCGCCATCCATCAGCAGGCTGCGCAGGCGCTGCAGCACGGCGCTGTCGCGCTGCGCCACGCCGCTCGGTTCAAGCACATGCACCTCGCGCACCTTGCCCCGTTCATCGAGCCACAGCTGGAAGGCCAGGCGGTAGCGGCCGAACGCATCCGGGTGCAAGCGGCACAGGGCGCGCGTGAGGGAGCGCTGCAGCACAGCCGCATACGCTTGCAGTCCCGGCGTGGCGGCGACGGGTTCGCCCGGCGCCGCCAGTGCCGGTGCTGTACCGGCCAGCGCCAGCAAGGTAAACGCATTGCTGCCGCTGAAACGCGCGCCCAGTTGCGTGCCAGCCAGCAAGCGCTGCAACGCCTCGGCCGGCGTGTAGTCGCCGCGCACGGGCGCGGCCATGCGTCCCGCCGCCAGCTGGCTGCTGACCAGCACGGAATAACCGGTCACTTCGCCAAACGCCACCAGGGCAGCGTCAAGCGGCTGGGCGGCCAGGTCAAAACGCAAGGTCGCGGCCGGCTGGCCATCCTCATCGGCGGCGCCCGCTGCCGGACACACGAAGGTCATCCATGTCATCAGCAAACAGGCGGACAGGGCCAGGGCGTTGCCCGTTGCGGTGCGGCGGTGGGTTCGTGTCATTTTCCAGGGAAACCAACGAGAGCCTGCAGTTAAGATGTCTTGTCTGCAATGTTGCCGGCAGAATGGCAAGATAGTAGCTTCACAAAATGACCACTGCATGACATGAAGTCATCGTCCTGGCCCGCGTGTGTCATCGCCGCGACACATGGGATTGCTATGCTGGCGACTTATTCCACTGCTGCGGGAGCCAGCATGGCGCGCCTGTTTCTGCCTGTTCTTATCCTTGCTTGCGTCCTCCCGCCCGCGCAGGCGGACGAGCACACCGTCGTTGTCACGCCCGGCAAAACGGATGGCGCTTGCGTCAGCGTCGACAGCGCGGGCCGGCGCGTGCAATCGATGGCTTGCCTGAATGAAAAATTGCTGCCGGCGGGCGAGGTCGCCAGCCGGCAAGCGCCCAGCCTGTCGACGGCGGAGACGAACTTGCAGCGGCCATCGAACCAGCTCGGCCTGTACAACCGCGCCGCGCTGGAACACCGCATGGGCAACGCCTTTGGCAAATCCGTCACGCCGCAGCGCCCGCCGCCGCCAGCGCCCGCCAGCCCGCTGCTGCCGCCGCGCTGACGCTGTTGTCAACGCACAGTCCATTTGCGCTGTCAAGATTGCGCAATCGCGCCGATTGCGTATCATTCCAGGCTTGATCGCTCTGGAAACAACCATGCTGCCCACTATCGAACAACGCCTTGCCCTTGAACTTGCCGCCAAACCCGTGCAAGTTGCCGCCGCCATCGAACTGCTCGACGAAGGCGCCACCGTGCCCTTCATCGCCCGTTACCGCAAGGAAGCGACCGGCGGCCTCGACGATATCCAGCTGCGCCTGCTCGAAGAGCGCTTGCGCTACCTGCGCGAGCTGGAAGAGCGGCGCGCCGCCATCGTGGCCTCGATCACGGAACAGAACAAGATGACGCCCGAGCTGCTCGACGCCGTCATGCACGCGGAAGACAAGACGCGCCTGGAAGACCTGTATCTGCCCTACAAGCAGAAGCGCCGCACGAAGGCGCAGATCGCCATCGAAGCGGGCCTGATACCGCTGGCCGACGGCTTGCTGGGCAATCCCGAGCTGACGCCGGAAATGGAAGCGGGCAAATTCCTGCGCGACGCGTTTACTAGTGCCGACGGCAACAACCCAGGCGTGGCGGATACCAAGGCAGCCCTCGACGGCGCGCGCCAGATTTTGATGGAGCGTTTCGCCGAAGACGCGACCTTGCTGCAAACCTTGCGCGAATATGTGCAGGAACATGGCATCGTCGAATCGAAAGTGGTGGAAGGCAAGCAGGACGAAGGCGAAAAATTCGCCGATTATTTCGATTACTCGGAAACCATCTCGACCGTGCCATCGCACCGCGCGCTGGCCCTGCTGCGCGGCCGCCGCGAAGGCATCCTCGACGTCACCCTGCGCCTGGATACGGAAGCGGAAAAACCGAAGTGGGATGCGCCGCACAACCCGTGCGAAGGCCGCATCGCCGCCCGCTTCGGCATCAAGCAACAAGGCCGTCCGGCCGACAAATGGCTGGCCGACACAGCGCGCTGGACCTGGCGCGTAAAAAGCTTCATGCACCTGGAAACGGAACTGATGGGCGCGCTGCGCGAACGTTCGGAACTGGACGCCATCAACGTGTTTGCCACCAATTTGAAGGCGCTGCTGCTGGCCGCGCCTGCCGGCCAGCGCGCCACCATGGGCCTCGACCCTGGCTTGCGCACGGGCGTCAAGGTTGCTGTCGTTGATGCCACCGGTAAAGTCGTCGACACGGCCGTGATCTACCCGCACCAGCCGAAGAACGACTGGGATGGCTCGCTGCACACCCTGGGCCGCCTGGCCGCCAAGCACAATGTGTCATTGATTTCCATCGGCAACGGCACCGCGTCGCGCGAAACGGACAAATTGGCGCAGGACTTGATCAAGCAGCATCCGGAAGCGAAGATGACGAAGATCGTCGTCTCGGAAGCGGGCGCGTCGGTGTATTCGGCGTCCGAGTTCGCCTCGAAGGAATTGCCGGACATGGACGTGTCCCTGCGCGGCGCCGTCTCGATCGCGCGCCGCCTGCAAGACCCGCTGGCCGAACTGGTGAAAATTGATCCGAAATCGATCGGCGTGGGCCAGTACCAGCACGACGTGAGCCAAAGCCAGCTGGCTCGCTCGCTCGATGCAGTGGTGGAAGATTGCGTGAACGCCGTCGGCGTGGATGTGAACACGGCGTCGGCCCCCCTGCTGGCGCGCGTCTCCGGCCTGTCGGCCAGCGTGGCGCAAAGCATCGTCACCTACCGCGACATGAAGGGTGCGTTCACCTCGCGCGCGGCATTGAAGGCCGTGCCGCGCCTGGGCGACAAGACCTACGAGCAGGCAGCCGGCTTTTTGCGCGTGATGGGCGGAGAAAACCCGCTGGACGCCTCGGCCGTCCACCCGGAATCGTACCCGCTGGTGGAAAAGATCCTGGCTGACATCAAGAAAGATATCAAGGCTGTCATCGGTGAAACGGCCCTGCTGAAAACCTTGAGCCCGGCAAAATATGCGGATGAAACGTTTGGCGTGCCGACCATTTCCGACATTTTGAAGGAACTGGAAAAGCCGGGCCGCGATCCGCGTCCGGAGTTCACCACCGCCACCTTCAAGGAAGGCGTCGAGGAAATCCGCGACTTGCGCCCGGACATGATTTTAGAGGGCGTGGTCACCAATGTGGCCGCCTTTGGCGCCTTTGTCGACATCGGCGTACACCAGGATGGCCTGGTGCATATCTCGGCTCTGTCGAGCACCTTTGTGAAAGATCCGCACACGGTGGTGAAAGCTGGGCAAGTCGTGCGCGTGAAAGTGCTGGAAGTCGATGAGAAGCGCAAGCGCATCGCCCTGACCATGCGCCTGACGGACAGCGCGCCGCAGGCGGGCAGCAAGCCGGAGCAGCGCGGCGACCGCAACGACCGCCGCAGCATGGCGCAGCACCAGTCGCAGTCGCGCAATGCGCCGGAACCGGCGGGCAGCATGGCCGCCGCGTTCGCCAAACTGCGCGGTTAAGCGGCATGGCCGCCGGGCATGACCTTGTCATTCTGGCGGTGGACGCGGGCAGTGCCGAAGCGCAGCTGCTGCTCGATGAATTATCGGCAGCATTGCTGCGCATCAATGGCGACAGCGGCCGTTCCTCGTTCGACGTGGAAGCGGCCACGCCGCGCGGCGGCTTTTATATCGCCCGCGATACGGCTGGAGAACTGCAGGGCTGCGCCGCCCTGCGCCCGCTGGGTGATCCGCACAGCGCCATAGGCGAACTCAAGCGCATGTATGCGCGCCCCGGCGCCACCGGCACGGGCGCGGCGCTGCTGGCGCATGTGGAGGCGCAGGCGCGCTTGCATGGCTACCAGGCCCTGCACCTGTCCACCCGCGTGGCGAATACCCGCGCCCTGGCGTTCTATGCCAGGCACGGCTATGCACCCGTTATTGCCTGGGGCAAATACGTGGGCGCCGCGCAATCGGCCTGTCTGGGCAAGAAGTTATAAGGCTCGGCGTGGCTGACTTGCCCGATTTATGACTTGAGCGCATACCCGTGCCGGCGTTTTCTTATAAAATGACGCCATCTATTTATTTACCCATCAGAGGCAGCTATGAGCGACGTACAAACCTGGATCAAAGAAACCGTGACGAGCACGCCAGTCGTGCTGTTCATGAAGGGCACGGCCCAATTCCCGCAGTGCGGCTTTTCCGGCCGCGCCATCCAGATCCTGAAAGCCTGCGGCGTGGAAAACATCGCTACCGTCAACGTGCTGGATGATCCGGAAGTGCGTCAAGGCATCAAGGATTACTCGAACTGGCCGACCATTCCCCAGCTGTATGTCAAAGGCGAGTTCATCGGCGGCTCCGACATCATGAATGAAATGTTTGAATCGGGCGAACTGAAGTCCCTACTGGATGCCTGATCACCCAGCGCAGCGGCCACGGCGTATCGTCGTGGCCATCACGGGCGCCACGGGCGCCGTGTATGGCTTGCGGCTGCTGCAATTGCTCGGCGCCATCCCCGGCGTCGAGACGCATCTGGTCTTGTCCGATGCGGCCGTACTGACCCTGCACCAGGAAACGGGCGTGGGGCGCAAGGAAATCGAAGCGCAGGCGCACGTGGTGCACAAGCTGCGCGATATCGGCGCGAGTATCGCCAGCGGCTCGTTCCAGTCCGATGGCATGGTCGTGGCGCCGTGCTCGATGAAGACCCTGGCTGCCGTGGCCCATGGCTTGTCGGATAATTTGATCACGCGGGCCGCCGATGTCGTGCTCAAGGAGCGCCGGCGCCTGATTTTGATGGTGCGCGAAACGCCGTTCAACCTGGCGCACCTGCGCAATATGACGGCCGTGACGGAAATGGGCGGCATCATCTTCCCGCCATTACCCAGCTTTTATCACCACCCGCACAGCATTGCGGAGATGGTCGACCATACGGTGGCGCGCGTCATCGACCTGCTCGGCATCGAACACGCCCTGGCGCCGCGGTGGAATGGTTTGAAAACTCCAGACCAGCCAGCAACAAATTAACAGACTACATCAGCAACTACGCACGTCACGATGCGTGACAAAAGCGTAGCGAGCGGCAGGAGGCTCGGCGCCCCCTTGCGGCCAAGAAGCGCAACCGTGCTCCAGCACGGGGGCGCCGAGCTGGTGAGCATCGCCGGCCGCAAAGCGCGACGCGCAGCAGCTTTGCTCAGGCATCCCTCATCTCTTGTCGAATTGCAGGGCACTGGCCTGCTTCAAATCCCTGGCTTCTTCAACCATCCTGCGGTGGGCGATCCGTTTGCGCATCACTTCCGCATGTTGCGCGGCAGTCATGGGAGGCACGGTCATCAAGTCCTTCAGCTGCGCGGTATTGCTGTAGTTACTTTTCATAAGACGGCTCAAATGCTCGGCTCCGTAGTGGATGAACTGGCTGTTTCTGATAGTGATTATGCGCTGGTATTGGCCGCTGCGCCGCCGCAGGCAGGATTATTGTCAAATAATTCCGCTGCAGCGCAACATACGAGGTCTTATTGTGCGGCAAAATCATGTCTCCAGTATGACTCTGCGCAAATAAAAGATCAGAAGATGCGCCGCCAGCGAAAAGCGGACGGCGCCGGCCTGAACAGGCCTGGATGCTTACTTTTGGTAGTTGACGCGCACCAGCATGCGAATAAATTCACGCGCGATTTGACGATGATGTTCATCTAATCTTTGCAAATCGGCAATTAATTTCACATCGGCGGACTCAAAACGCGACAAGGCGCTGCCCGCATCGCCATTCGGAGTGGCGCTTTCCGGACCGCCAAACCGCAACCATTCCGCCGGCACGCCCAACCATTGGGCAATCATGCGCAATTTCTCTTGCGTCGGAATTGCTTCACCTACCAACCATTTCCTAGCTGCATGCACGGTAATCGGGCGCCCGTCGAAACGGATATTGAATTCCCGGGCCAGTCTGGTCGGGCTGTCTGGAGAATAATGGGCGTTTTTGAGAGCCAACTGAAGTCGCTGGCTGAAGCTTTCGCGTTCGTTAGAAGAATTCATAGGTGTACTATTTCATGTTGTAACATGAAAGTCAGTTTCTTGAATGACCATACAGATTGTTACATTTGAAAATGGCATTAATTGACAATTAACACTCTGGCCGGCCTTTTCAGGGCAAAAACGGGGCCGAATTTTCTCTTGTTATCCTGCGTGGCTTCGGGTCAAATTCGCGGCTGGCCTTGAGTTTCGCACTGCAGCACGATTCAAAGCCTCGGTTTGGCATTACAACGTACGGTATAGGATAATGCCCGCCTCTACCGGTAAGTGCAATGCCCATGTCATACAATTTCTTATAGACAAAGTTTTCAGAAGCGCCATTGTGTTTTCAATATGGAAACAAACAAGCCGACGTTTTCATTGTGAAACGTTGTTTTTCGAGCGTGCTGCCTGGCAAAACTCAGGCTTCAAAAAATGTTACTGCCATCGTAGCGAAAACATTGTCGCCGTTACGCCAGGAAAGCTCTTTTTGGTGTCATGTTGGCCACCAACTCTCGATCTTAAGCCCGTTTGTACGAGAAGAATCAATTTATTTTCAGTAACTGTTGTCTGATTCACCAAATTGCCACAGCGGCGCCGCATTTTTCCTTGTTGCAGCATGGGGCAGGCACGCTACAATAGTATTGACGTTGACGTAAACGGCACTTTGCCACGTTGCCTGCCTTGCAGCGCCCCATCTTTCTACCGACCGCCCATGCAACCAACACCGCCCGCCTCCATGACGACCTATACCATCACCGAACTGGCGCGGGAATTCGACATCACGGCCCGCGCCATCCGTTTCTATGAAGACCAGGGCTTGCTCAGCCCGAAACGCGAAGGCGCAGGTGGGCGCAACCGTGTCTACACGCCGCGCGACCGCACGCGCCTGAAGCTGACCCTGCGCGGCAAACGGCTGGGCCTGGCCCTGTCGGAAATCAAGAGCCTGGTCGACATGTATGAATCGCCGAAGGACACGCGGGCACAGATGGACCGCTTCCTGGGCGTGCTGGCACAGCACCGCCAGACCCTGGAACAGCAGCGCATCGATATTGAAATGGCCCTGGCGGAAATCAGCTCGCATGAAGCAGCGTGCGCGCGCATGCTGGCGGACTTGAATATGGAGAAGGCCCAGACAGACTAGGCGGGCAGGCGGCAAACACTTGCCGCGCGCGCTGCCTTGCGCACACTACTTAACGTTTACGTAAACGTCACAACTGAGTATCATAGCTTCACTGACCCGGCATCCATGACCGCCACACTATAACGACGACGAGGACGACATGCTCCATCTCCCAGGCTTGACCTTTGACCACGGCGAAGACATCGCCTCGCTGCGCGAAGCGATCCAGCAATTTGCCGCCGCCGAAATCGCGCCGCGCGCGGCCGAAATCGACCGCACCGACCAGTTCCCCATGGATTTGTGGCGCAAGATGGGCGACATGGGCCTGCTCGGCATCACCGTCAGCGAGGAATACGGCGGCGCCGGCATGGGCTATCTGGCGCACATCATCGCCATGGAAGAGATCTCGCGCGCCTCGGCCTCCGTCGGCCTGTCCTACGGCGCCCATTCGAACCTGTGCGTGAACCAGATCAAGCGCAACGGCACGGCCGAGCAAAAAGCCAAATACCTGCCAAAACTCATCACGGGCGAACACATTGGCGCCCTGGCCATGTCGGAGCCGAACGCCGGTTCCGACGTCGTCAGCATGAAACTGCGCGCCGACTTCAAGGGCGACCGCTGGGTCTTGAACGGCACCAAGATGTGGATCACCAACGGCCCCGACGCGGACGTGCTGGTGGTGTACGCGAAAAACGACCTGGAAGCGGGTCCGCGCGGCATGACGGCGTTCCTGATCGAAAAGAATTTCAAAGGTTTTTCCATCGCGCAAAAACTCGACAAGCTGGGCATGCGTGGCTCGCACACGGGCGAACTGGTGTTCCAGGATTGCGAAGTGCCGGCCGAAAACGTGCTGGGCGGCCTGGGCAAGGGCGTCAATGTGCTGATGTCGGGCCTGGACTTCGAGCGCACCGTGCTGTCCGGCGGTCCGCTGGGCATCATGCAGGCTTGCATGGACCTGGTCGTGCCCTACGTGCACGACCGCAAGCAGTTCGGCCAGCCCATCGGCGAATTCCAATTGATGCAGGGCAAACTGGCCGACATGTATTCGACCATGATGGCCTGCAAGGCCTATGTGTACGCCGTCGGCCAGGCCTGCGACCGCGCCACCACGCCGGAAGCCGTGCGCCAGTTGCGCAAGGACGCGGCCGGCGCCATTCTGTATAGTGCGGAGAAAGCCACCTGGATGGCGGGCGAGGCGATCCAGGCACTGGGCGGCAACGGCTACATCAACGAGTTTCCTGCCGGCCGCCTGTGGCGCGATGCCAAGCTATATGAAATCGGTGCCGGCACCAGCGAAATCCGCCGCATGCTGATCGGCCGTGAATTGTTTGCTGAAACCAAATAAGCACGCACCGGGTGCGCGGATGTCGACTGGGTGATGCGCCAACCATGCGAGCAGACACATGACGCAAATCGCCTTCCCCAAATTGCTTTCTTCGCAGATTGCATTCGATATCGCGCGCACCATCCGCGACGGCTTCGACAAGCATTACCGCCTGTTCCGCGCCACCAGCCAGCAGGCCAAGCAGTATTTCGAGCAGGGCGCCTGGGCCGCGGCGCAGCAGGCGGCCCGCGACCGCATCGACTTTTATGACAAGCGGGTGCAGGAATGCGTGCAGATGCTTGAAGATGAGTACGAGGAGGCGGAGTTGACGGACGAAGTGTGGCGTGAACTCAAGCTGCACTACATCGGCATGCTGACCGACCACAAGCAGCCGGAACTGGCGGAAACCTTCTTTAACTCCGTCTGCTGCAACATCTTGCACCGTACCTATTTCCACAACGATTTCATTTTCGTGCGCCCCGTCGTCTCGACCGAATACATCGAAACGGCCGGGCAGTCGCCCACTTACCGCGTGTATTACCCCGGCAAGGATGGCTTGCGCGCCACCTTGCGGCGCAGCGTGACGCATTTCCAGCTGGACTGCGCATTTGCCGACCTGGAACGCGACGTGATCCAGGTGGAAAGCCGGCTGCACCAGTTGTTTGGCGGCGACAGGCTGGAACCGAACCACCAGATCCAGGTCCTGACGAGCTTGTTTTACCGCAACAAGGGCGCCTACCTGGTGGGCAAGGGCATCAACGGCAACCGTGAATATCCGTTTGTCGTGCCCATCCTGCACAACCGTCACGGCAAGCTGGTGCTGGACACGGTACTGTGCGAGCATGAGCAGATCGCCATCCTGTTTTCCTTTACGCGCGCGTATTTTCTGGTCGACATGGAAGTACCGTCGGGCTATGTGCAATTCCTGCGCAGCTTGTTGCCGCGCAAACCGCGCAGCGAAATCTATACGATACTGGGCCTGCAAAAACAGGGCAAGACGCTGTTTTACCGCGATTACCTGCAGCATCTGAAACACTCATCGGACAATTTCGAGATCGCCCCCGGCATCCGCGGCCTGGTGATGCTGGTGTTTGCCCTGCCCTCGTTTCCGTATGTCTTCAAGGTCATCAAGGATTTTTTCCCGCCGCCCAAGGAAACCACGCGCGCGCAGATCAAGGAAAAATATCTGCTGGTGAAACACCACGACAGGGTGGGCCGCCTGGCCGACACGCTCGAATATTCCAACGTGGCCTTCCCCCGCGCGCGCTTCAGCGCTGAACTGCTGGCCGAGCTGCATCATTTCGCCCCCTCCCTGGTCGAGGAAGACGACGAGCAGATCATCATCCATCACCTGTACATCGAGCGGCGCATGGTGCCGCTGAACATGTGGCTGAGCAATGCCGAGAAGGAAGGCCGCGAGGACCTGGTCGAACATGGCATCGTCGAGTACGGCAACGCCATCAAGGAACTGGTGGCGGCAAATATTTTTCCTGGCGACATGCTGTATAAAAACTTCGGCGTGACCCGTCATCAGCGCGTCGTCTTTTACGATTACGATGAGATCGAGTACATCACCGATTGCCAGTTCCGCGTCATCCCCGAGGCGCGCACGGAGGAAGAGGAAATGTCGGCCGAAGCGTGGTATCCCATCGGCAAGCACGATGTGTTTCCCGAACAATTCGGTACCTTCCTGCTGGGCAATCCCCGCATCCGCCGCTACTTCCTGCAGCACCATGCCGACCTGCTGACGGCCGCCTACTGGCAGGCGCGCAAACAGCGCATCCTCGACGGCCATATCGAGGACGTTTTCCCGTATCCGCAACACATCCGTTTCTGTCATTCATCCCCACACTTACCGGAGATCCACCATGCATGATCCAGTCGTAATCGTCGGTGCCGCGCGCACCCCTATGGGCGCCTTCCAGGGCGACTTTGCCAACGTCACCGCCAGCGACCTGGGCGCCGTCGCCATCCGCGCCGCCGTCGAGCGCGCCGGTGTCGCCCCCGAGGCCGTTGAACACGTGTACTTCGGCAATTGCCTGATGGCTGGCCAAGGCCAGGCGCCCGCGCGCCAGGCCCTGCGCAAGGCTGGCTTGCCGGACTCCACCGGCGCCGTGACCCTGTCGAAAATGTGCGGCTCGGCCATGCAGACGACCATGTTCGCGCACGACACCTTGCTCGCCGGCAGCGCCGACGTGGTGGTGGCGGGCGGCATGGAATCGATGACCAACGCGCCCTACCTGGTGCCGAAGGCGCGCGGCGGCTACCGCATCGGCCACGGCATGATCTACGACCACATGATGATGGATGGCCTGGAAGACGCCTACAGCCGCGACGAAAAAGGCAACGCCCGCTCGATGGGCACGTTTGCCGAAGAGTGCGCCAGCCAGTACAGCTTCACGCGCGAAGCGCAGGATGCGTTTGCCATCGAATCCGTGAAACGCGCGCAAGCGGCCACCAAGGATGGCAGTTTCAAGTGGGAAATCG
Source organism: Janthinobacterium amylolyticum (assembly GCF_051380655.1). Taxonomy (NCBI): domain Bacteria; kingdom Pseudomonadati; phylum Pseudomonadota; class Betaproteobacteria; order Burkholderiales; family Oxalobacteraceae; genus Janthinobacterium; species Janthinobacterium amylolyticum. The sequence goes on along the minus strand of NZ_JBNYXL010000012.1, from coordinate 13,150 downwards.
CGCCAGTCACCGTGTCCGGCCGTGGCGGCGACACCATCGTCAGCATCGATGAAGGCCCGCAAAAAGCCCGCCTGGAAAAAATCCCGACCTTAAAAGCCGCTTTCAAGAAAGACGGCACCATCACCGCCGCCTCGTCCTCGTCCATCAACGATGGCGCGGCGGCCCTGGTGCTGATGCGCGAATCGACGGCGAAAAAGCTCGGCTGCACTGTCATCGCCAAAATCCACGGCCATGCCACGCATGCGCAGGCGCCGAACGAATTCACCACGGCCCCCATCGGCGCCGTCAAAAAACTGTATGCCAAGACGGGCTGGAGCAGCAGCAACGTCGACTTGTTCGAGATCAATGAAGCGTTCGCCGCCGTACCGATGGCCGCCATGCACGACCTCGATATTCCACACAGCAAGATCAACATCCACGGCGGTGCGTGCGCGCTGGGCCACCCGATCGGCGCCTCGGGCGCGCGCATCATCGTTACCCTGCTGGGCGCCTTGAAAAAAACCGGCGGCAAGCGCGGCGTGGCGGCCCTGTGCATCGGCGGCGGCGAAGCGACGGCAATGGCAATCGAACTGGTATAAGCTAGCCCTGAACACGGGCGCGCACCACGGTTCACGGTGCGCGCCTTTCATTTTATTTTCAGGGAGAAAACATATGCCAACCGCATTGATCATCGGCGCCTCGCGCGGCATCGGCCACGAAATGGTGCGTCAATACCGCCATGATGGCTGGCGCGTTATCGCCACGGCCCGCACGCCGGACGCTTGCGAAGCGCTCAGGCAACTGGGTGCCGAAGCGCACCAGCTGGACGTGACGGACGTGGAAGGCTGCGCCGGCCTGGGCTGGAAGCTCGACGATGAAAAACTCGACGTGGCCATCCTCAACGCGGGCGTGTATGGCCCGCGCCATGACGGTTTTCCCGCGCAAGAAGATTTCGATGCCGTCATGCACACCAACGTGCTGGCCGCCATGCGCCTGCTGCCGATACTGGCGCCGCCGGTCGCCAATGCCAAAGGCAAGCTGGCCGTGCTGTCCTCGCACATGGGCTCGCTCAGCGAGCGGGGCAATCCCAGCGGTTCGCTGTACCGCGCCAGCAAGGCGGCCTTGAATTCCGTGCTGATCGACACGTCGCTCGTGTACGGCCCGCAAGGCGTCAGCTGCGTGGCCTTCCATCCGGGCTGGGTACGCACGGACATGGGCGGCGCCGGCGCCGATATTTCGCCCGAGGAAAGCGCTGCCGGCATGCGTGCCACCCTGGCCAGCCTGCCAGCCACGGACAAGGCCGTGTTCCGCAACTACGATGGCAAACCCATCGGCTGGTAATTCCGCCAGACACTATAAAAATACGAGACGACGTCCCATGATACTCAATGAAGAACAATCGATGATCCAGGAAGCGCTGCGCAGTTTTTCGCGCGAGCGCCTGGCGCCCAATGCGGCCCGCTGGGACAAGGAACATCATTTCCCGAAGGAAGAATTGCAGGAACTGGCCGCGCTGGGCGCCTTTGGCGTGGCCGTGCCGGAAGCGCTGGGCGGCGCCGGCCTCGACTACGTGTCGCTGGCCCTGGTGCTGGAAGAAATCGCCGCTGGCGATGGCGGCACGTCGACCATCATCTCCGTCAACAATTGCCCCGTGTGCAGCATCGCCATGATGTACGCCAACGATGCGCAAAAGGAACAATGGCTGCGCCCGCTGGCGCAAGGCGCCATGCTCGGTGCTTTTTGCCTGACGGAACCGCACACGGGCAGCGACGCCTCGGCCCTGCGCACCACGGCCACGCGCGACAGCAACGAGTATGTAATCAACGGCACGAAGCAATTCATTACCAGCGGCAAGTATGCCGACGTGGCCATCGTCATGGCCGTCACCGACAAGGCGGCCGGCAAGCGCGGCATCAGCGCCTTCTGGGTGCCGACCAATTCATCGGGCTACATCGTCGCGGGCCTGGAGCAGAAGATGGGCCAGCATTCGTCGGACACGGCGCAAATCCTCTTCGACAATTGCCGCATCCCGGCGGAAAATTTAATCGGCGAAGAAGGACAAGGCTACAAGATCGCCCTGTCCGGCCTGGAAGGCGGACGCATCGGCATCGCCTCGCAAGCCGTGGGCATGGCGCGCGCCGCGTATGAAGCGGCGCTCAGCTATGCGCGCGAGCGCGAAAGTTTCGGTAAACCCATCTATGAACACCAGGCCGTGCAATTCCGCCTGGCCGACATGGCGACGCAGATCGAAGCGGCGCGGCAATTGATACGCCACGCGGCATCGATGAAGGATGCGGGCTTGCCGTGTTTGAAAGAAGCGGCGATGGCCAAGCTGTTTGCCTCGGAAATGGCGGAAAAAGTATGCTCGGACGCCATCCAGGTGCACGGCGGCTACGGCTATGTGTCCGACTTCCCCGTCGAACGCATCTACCGCGACGTGCGCGTGTGCCAGATTTACGAGGGGACCAGCGATATTCAGAAAATATTGATCGCCAGAGCTTTATAAAAAGTAGTAAAAGCCTCGGCGCTTTTAGAAACCGTAGCGAGCAAGCTCGATATCGGATTGAGTAACGCAGCCGTACTTTGGTACGGCGAGTAACGCCGATTCGATAGCGGGCTGCGCAGTAGGTTTATAAACGCGCCCACCAGACGAAAAAAAAGCCCGCTAGCGCGGGCTTCGTTCCAATGTATTACCAATGCTTTAATCGTGTCATGGACGCCAGTGCTATCTGCATGGTGACTCCAAGTGTAAATCGACCATCGTATCCGGAATTACAAAATCCATTTCTTCGCACTGTCACGCCATCGACATTACACCTGTCGGTCGCCGCGCTGAAACTGGATAGTGAGACTATTTGCAAGCAAATCTCAATCACTGAACGGAGTATAGCACAGCTTTTTGTGCGATGCAACAACGAATTGAAGCCATACTTTAAATCAAGTCCGTAGCGCCAGTGGCTTGTCTTCTTCGCCGCCACGGGCCACTCTTTCGTACTCGGAAATGACTTGCGCCCCCAGCAGCAGCAAGGTGGCGCCGATTTCCAGGCTGAACATGACGACGATGGCCGTCGTCATCGAGCCATACACCACGTTCACCTGCGACAAGGTGGAAAAATACCAGACCAGCACGTGGCGGGCGATTTCCCACAGCAGGGCCGCCGTCACGCCGCCGATCAGCGCATGCGTGATCGACAGCCGTCCCACGGGCATGACCAGGTAAATCGAGCTGAGCACGAGGATTTCGCCCGTCAGCCCCAGCAGATACAGCAGCACGCCCGACACCCCTTCCAGGCCCCAGTCGTGGCGCAGGAAGCGCACGCTTTCCTCGCCCATCACTTGCAAGCTGCCCGCCACCAGGGTAATCAGCAGGATGCCCACGCCCAGGCACAGGATATAGCAGTACGGCAAGATAGCGGAAATCAGGAAATGGCGGCGGCGGATGGCCACGCGGTGAACGAATATCACGCTCATGGCGTTTTCCAGCACGGTAAACGCCAGCGAGCTGAAGAAAAGCATGGTCAGCAGCAGCAGCCAGCCGATCACGCCCCGATTGTTGAGAAAATGCGCGACTTCCGCCACGATGGCCTTTGACTGGCCCGGCACCAGCCATTCCAGATAGTGGCCTATGGTTTGCAGCAATTCGTCCTGCGCGATCACGTGCGACAGGGCCACCACTACCAGCATCAGCAGGGGCACGATGGAGAGCAGCGAGTAATACGCGACGGCCCCCGCCAGCAGCAAGCCCTGGTTGGCGCGAAAGCCCTTCAGTACCTGCAGCACGAAGGCCAGCGGATGGCTGAGAATGTATGCGCTGGCGCGGCGGTTGATCATGGTAAAACCGTTCAAGGATGCCGGCCTGGCCCGATGCCTTGCCGCACAGGTTCCCAGCATACTGACAATCGCCGCGCCGCGCCGTGCGCGAGCGAACACAGACTAGGTGACGGCCGCTTCCAGCAGGGTCAAGGTTTGCCTGTCCGCATCCAGGGTGGCCAGGATGCCCATCGGAATGGTGAACTGGTGGCGGATGTGGCCGAACGAGTAGCCGCTGACGGCCGGCACGCTCAAGGGCTGCAAGTGCTGGTCCAGGGTGGTGTTCAGGGTCAGCGAGGTGTCGCCCTCGGCCGCCTCGCAATGCTCGAAGATGCCCAGCATCAACGCCGCCGCCTGCTGGAAGCCGACGGACAGGTCCAGCTGGCACAGCATGCGGTCGATGCGGTACGGCACTTCGTTGATTTCTTCGAGGAACAGGATGCGCTCGTGGAAATCGGCCGCATACGGCGTGCCGGCCAGGGCGCTGACCATGCACAGGTTGCCGCCCGTCAGCCGTCCCGTGGCCTGGCCGCCATGCACGGTGCGGATGGCAAAGTTCGGCTGCGTCTGCGCGCGGCGGTGATTCTCCAGCGCCATCGGGATCGTGTAGTTGTCTTGCGGCGCCATCAGCACGTTTTGCAGCTGCGTCACCGTGTAGTCGGAAAACGTCGACGAGGCCACGGGACCGTGGAAAGTCACCAGCCCCGTCTGCCTACCGATAGCCAGGTGCAGGGCCGTGATATCGGAATAGCCGATCAGCACTTTCGGGTTGCGGCGGATCAAGGCGTAATCGAGCAGCGCCAGCAGCGAAATGCAGCCGGAGCCGCCACGAATAGCCCAGATCGCCTTGACCTCGGGGTCGGCGAAGGCCGCGTGCAGATCGTCAAGCCGCTGCTGTACCGTGCCCGCATAGTTGCCGTGCACGGCACAAATATTGGCGCCCAGGCTGGCGCGCAGGCCCAGCGATTCGATATTGCGCACAGCCTTGGCGATGGCGTCCTCGTCCGTAAAACCGCCCGGTGCGAGAATGGCGACCAGGTCGCCCTGGCGCAGGCGCGCCGGTTTGATCAAAGAATGTTGCGCTTGCATGCGTTTGTCCTTCCCTTGCGCGGCCGCCGCCAGAGCCGGTGTGCCTGCCGCCCCCAGGGTGGCGGCCAGCAAGCCGCCAAAGCGGCGTCGGCTGAGATTGGTCTGACTGCTCATGCGGCCCTTTCCTGGAATAAAAACGGCGGCGCCAGGCGCCGCCGCTGAGAGTAGCACGCCGGCGGGATCGCCGCCGGCATGGCCGCCTTACATGAACTTGTACTTCAGCTGAAACGACAGCGAACGGCCACGCGGGTCGGCCACACGCGGGTCCCAGCCGGCACCCACCACTTCATCCACGTTGTGCGCGGTGAACGGTGGATCGCGGTCGAACAGGTTCTGGATGCCCACGGTGATGGTGGTGTTCTTGAAGCCCGTGTAAGTGCCCGACAGGTTATACGTCGTATAGCTGGAGACGTCAGGCTTGAAGCCCGGCGGCGGCGTACCCTTGCCGCCATTCGGCACCTGGTCCTTGTAGCCGGAGGCAAAACTCTGGATCAGCAAGCCGCTCCAGTCGCCGCGCGACACGCCAAAGCTGGCATTGTGTTTCCAGCGCAGGTACAGGTCACGCGTGTAAAACTTGCCGACCAGTTCCTGGTATTCCTGTCCCTGGTATTCCGCGAACTTGAAGCTGTCCATATACGTGCCGTCCAGGGTCGCCGTCCACTTCGCGTCCTTGATCTTGCCTTCGCCACGCAAGCCCACATCCAGGCCACGCACGCGGCTGCCTGCCGCATTGATCCAGCCGGCCTGCACATAGTCGATGGTACCGTCCGGCTTGCGGATGATGTACTGGTTCAGCGCCTGGTAGTTGGCCAGCACGATTTGCGGCGTGCGGTTCAGGATGCGGTCCTTGGTGTTGATGGCCCAGTAATCGAACGAGGCCGAGTATCCCTTGAATGGCTCGATGACAAAACCGACGCTGCCCTGCTTCGACGTTTCCGGCTTCAGGTTGACATTGCCGCCCGTTTTATAGTCGAGGCGGTCGATGGCACAGTATTCGGGCACGCCCGGATGCTGGGCACAACCTTGCTGGTCGATCACGCCGTTCGGCAATTCCTGGCTCAGCGAACCGGAATACAGCTGCTGGAAGCTGGGTGCGAGGAAGCCCTTGCTAGCCGAACCGCGGAACAGCAGGAAGTCGGCCGGCTGGTACCGGAATGCCACTTTCGGGTTCGTCGTCGCGCCCACCAGACTGTAATCGTCGCGGCGGATGGCCAGCTGCATTTCCAGGTCTTTCAGCACCGGCACCAGCAGCTCGGCATACACCGCTTTCACGGTGCGGCTGGCATCTTTCAATGATGCATTGCCTGGCGCCAGCAGGATCTGGATGGCGTCAACGTCTTGCGCAAAGCTGTAGCCTTCGCGGCGCAAATCAAAGCCGGCGGCCATGGCCAGCGCCCCGGCCGGCAGCTGCAACAGCTCGCCGGAAACAGAGCCATCGATCTGCGTCAGGGTCGTCTTGCCGTGCTGGAAGTCGCCACGGAACTTGGTCGACTCGATCAATTGCTTGGCCGCTTCCGTCTGGCTCTGGCCCGGCCCCACCCATGGATTGATGATGCCCGTCGCCAGCGCCGCATACAGCTTGTCCGTGTAGGAATAGCCGTCCGTCAGCTTGGTCTTGGTGGAACTTTCGGCGCGTGAAATGCCGGCCTTGTAATCCCACTTGCCGAAGTTGCCTTCGAAACCGACCAGCACGCGGGCATTGTCGGTGGTGTTTTCCTGCGTGCGGTTGCCCACGTCATTGGCGCGCCATTTATACGAAATCGGCTTGGTGTTGTCGAAAGAAGGGATGTAGGCCGACAGATCCTGGTAATACGCGCCGCCGACAGGATACAGATTCTTGTTGGCAACGGTGGCCTGCACCTGCATCGGCGTCAAAATGGCCGTGGCCTTGGTGCGCGAGCCGAGTACCTCGACAAACATGCGGTGGTCGGGCGCCAGCTGGAAGGTGCCGCGCGACAGCAGATTGGCCCGTTCGACAGGGAATTGCAGCACATAGTCGGCGCCATAGTCGTAGGCGCACGAGTACGTGGTGCGCAGTGGCGAGGTGACATCCTTCCACAGTGCCGTCTGGTATTGCGACATGCCGGGGATGCTGTCGCACTTGCCCTGGAAGCTCAGCGGATTGGCTTGCAGGTATTTATTCGGATCGCCAGGCAGCTGGAACGAGGTGCCCAGCGCCGTGCCTGTGCCCGCCATCTGGTTGGCAAACGGCGTGCCCGTGGTATCGGGCGACAGGCCACGTTCCGGCTGGAAGCCGTTGACGAAGGAACGGTCGCTGCCGTTCAGGCGCAGGGCCTTGTCAACGGTCAGGCTGGCCATGATGTTGTAGCGGTCGCTTTCCAGCGAACCCGTGCCCGCCAACAAGGAGGCGCGGCGCGTGGCGCCACCGCCGGCTTGCGTGTCGTTGGTGGCAACGGACGCTTCCACGCCGCTGTAATTAGTTTTCAGAATGAAATTGATCACGCCGCCGATGGCGTCCGTGCCATAAATGGCCGAAGCGCCGTCCTTGAGGATTTCCACGCGCGAAATCGCGCCCAGTGGTATCGAATTCAAGTCGACCGACTTGCCGCTGGCACCATGCGTGGCGATGCGGCGGCCGTTCAACAGCACCAGGGTGCTCGACGGTCCCAGGCCGCGCAGCGAGGCGAACGACGCGCCGCCGCTGACCCTGTCGGCGTCGGCGCCAAAGACGTTATTGCCCGAAGTCATGTTATCGGCGCCCGTGCCATTCGCCGACAAGGTACGCACCAGTTGCTCGGTTGTCGTGATGCCCTGCTTTTCGATCTGGTCAAAGGTGATGACCTGCACCGGCAGTGCGCCTTCCTTAGCCACGCGCTTGATGCTGCTGCCCGTCACTTCGACCCGTTGCATCGCTGGCGGCGCCGCTTCCTGTGCCGCGACCGGCCCCACTACCCCCATCAATGCCACCAACTGCGCTAGCTTTTTCAATTTCACAGGTCTTCTCCTTGTTGGGCAATCGAAACTTGAGTTATCAAGTCAGGCTGTTTTTCTCACGTCGCTTTGTCTGTCTCGCGGTACATTTTTTTATGACATTTGCGCATGACTTTATTTGTTTTCATTTTCAGAGTAGCGCGATGCCCGAGCCGCCAGCCAATGAAAAATGCTTTCCTAACCATAACCTTTAGGAATGAATGCCCTTTTCAACTGCATGGTCACTTGCCTGCGGGGCTACCCTTGGCGGTATCGACGTCCAGGTAGCGCCAGGACGTGAATTCCACGGGGTGGCGCCTGTAGTTTTTTAGCCACGGTTGCTGCAGGTCGGCGGAGATGGGATGTGTCAGCAGTACCCACGGCGTGTAGGCGTGGATCAGCTGAAACAGGTCGAAGTACAGACTGCGTCGGCGCGGCGTATCGGATAGCAGGCGCGCCTCCTCATAGCGTTTATTGTAATCGGGCAAATTGAAGCGGGCATAGTTAGCGCGGCCAACGTTGCCGCCATACAACAATTGCATAAAGTTATCGCCATCGGGGAAGTCGGCGATCCAGTTGGTCTCGAACATCTGCACCTTGCCCAGGCGCGACGCCTTGATGATTTCCGTCTTCTTGTCGCTTTTAAACTCCACGCGCAGGCCGATGGCGTTCAGGTTGCGACGCCACAGTTCATCGCGCAGCCGTCCTACCGTGCTCGGCTCCGTGTGCATGGTCAGGATCAGGGGCGTGCCATCGGGCTGCGTGCGGAAACCGTCTGCACCCGCCTTGTAGCCGAAGCGCTCCAGCAAGGCACGCGCCAGCGCCGGATCGTAGGCGACGGGGCTGCGGTAATCCTTGTCATGGCCCAGGACGTTGGGCGGCAGCGGCGATTGCGCCGGCAAGGCCAGGCCTTTTTTCAGCAGCGCGATATCTTCGCGGCTGTTGTAGCTGAGGGCAATGGCGCGCCGCAGGGCCAGCTTGTCCTTGGTGGTGCCGCCCAGCACCGGGTCATCCATATTCATCCACATGTAATACGTCTGCAGCACGGGAAAGCGCGTCAGCTGCAAGCCCTTGGCGGCCAACGCCGGCTTCAGCGCACCATTGAGCAGCACCATGTCCGTCATCGATTCGGGCACTTGCTCCAGGTAATCGAACTCGCCTTTCAGGAAGCCCAGCATGCGCGACTGGTATTCCTCGACGATGCGCACCTCGATGCGCTCGACCAGGGGCAAGCGCTTGCCTTCGAGCGCGGTGGCGATGACGCGCGCGTCAGGTGGCAGGGCCGCCAGCGCCTTGGCTTGGGTATGGAACACGGTGGGGCGGAAAGTCGGGTTGGCCTGCAGCACGATCTTGTCGCTGCGCTTCCACTCCTGCACCATGAACGGTCCCGTGCCCACGGGATGATTGCCGATCTGCCCCGCCGCAGGATACGCTTCGGCCACTTCGCGCGCCACCACGCCGGTGGCCGGCATGGCCAGGTAAAACAGGAAATTCGGGTCGACGCCGTTCAGGCGGATGCGCAGGGTGTATTTGTCCAGCGCCTGCAGGCCGGCGATCGGCGTGTCATAGCTGAATTTGCTTTTCAGGGCCGCATCGCCCACCAGCTTGTCTTCCAGCAAGAACAGCCACGGCGACTTCAGGGAAGGGTCATACAGCCGCGTCAGGCTGTACACATAATCCTGCGCCGTCACTTCGCGCGGCTTGCCCTTGAAGGCGGGATCGGGGGTGAAGAAGATACCGGGCTGCAAGTGAAAGATATACGTGCGCCCGCCATCTTCCACGGTGGGCATGGCACGCGCCGTATTGCCCTGCAGCTGTACCGGACGGGCCAGGTAGTCATAACGCAAGAGCGGATCGAAGATGTTTTCCATCAGGTTCAGGCTGGCCAGGTCGGAGGCCACGGCCGGGTCCAGCCCCGTCTCGCTGGTGCTCAAGAACAAGTGCAAGGTCTTGTTCGCGCGGGCATCGGCGGCGGCGTGGGCCGCTACAGTGAACAGCGTCAACAGGGCAAGGCCGGCGGCGCAGGCGGTTTTGCGTAAAAACATCATCAGTGATCCAGTGCAGACAAGGGTAACGAACGGCAATAAGCGACAGGCATCCCCCACACTACGCGGGCAAGCGACGGGGCGCCAATGAAAACAGGCTGCCAGCTTATAACTTTTTGGCATGCGATTGCTGCATTCTTTCATCAACTCGTATCAGGCTGCCCCTATACTTTGTTTGCAGACATTTTTCACTCCCGACACACAGAACTGATCGCATATGGCACTTAATTACATCTGGTCCGGCTTTTTCCTCGTTGGCTTCCTGGCCGCAGTGCTGCAGTGGCTGTTTCTCGGCGATACCGATATCTTCAAGCGCATCATCGATGGCACCTTCGAGACGGCGCGCATGGGCGTGATGGATATCGCCCTGCCGCTGGCCGGCGTGATGACCTTGTGGCTGGGCATCATGAACATCGGTGAAAAGGCGGGGATTGTCGGCTGGCTGGCGAAAGTGATCGCACCGTTCTTCTCGCGCATCTTCCCGGAAATTCCAAAAGACCATCCGGCCACGGGCCACATGGTGATGAACTTCTCGGCCAACCTGCTGGGCCTGGATAATGCGGCCACGCCGTTCGGCTTGAAAGCCATGGAAAGCCTGCAGACCTTGAACCCGAACAAGGAAGAGGCGACGAATGCCCAGATCATGTTCCTGGTGCTGCACACCTCGGGCCTGACCCTGATTCCGCTGGCCATCATGGCGCAGCGCTCGATCCTCGGCGCAGCCGATCCGTCCGACATCTTTATTCCCTGCATGATCGCCACGTATGTGGCCACCATGGTCGGCATCATCACGGTGTCCATCAAGCAGCGCATCAACCTGCTCAACCGTGTCGTACTGGGCTGGATGGGCGGCATGACGAGCGCCATCGTCGCCATGATCTGGTACTTCACGCAATACCTGACGAAACAGGAAATCGAGCTGGTCTCGAAGGTGGTCAGCAACCTGGTGTTGATCAGCGTCATCGCCATTTTCATCATCGGCGCCCTGCGCAAGAAAGTGAACGTGTACGACGCCTTCATCGAGGGCGCGAAAGGCGGCATCCAGACTTCCATCACCGTCATTCCCTACCTGGTCGGCATGCTGGTGGCCATCAGCGTCATCCGCAACGCGGGCGTGTTCAATTTCCTGATGAGCGGCATGAACTGGTTCTTCGCCAACCTGGGCATCAATACGGATTTCGTGCCGGCCCTGCCGACGGCCATGATGAAGCCGCTCAGCGGCTCCGGCTCGAAAGCCATGATGATCGATGCCATGAACACTTATGGTGTCGACTCGTTTGTCGGCCGCCTGGCCTGCGTGTTCCAGGGCTCGGCTGATACCACCTTCTATATCGTGGCCCTGTATTTCGGTTCCGTCGGCATCCGCAAGACGCGCTATGCCATCACGGCCGGCCTGATCGCCGATCTGGCTGGCGTGATCACGGCCGTCTTCGTGGCCTACGTCTTTTTCCACTAAGGAGCACCATGCTACGTCCTGTTCTGCTGGCTGCGCTGTTGGCCGGTCTTGGCCTGTCTACTGCCCAGGCGCAATTGCCCGAATCCGTCAGCCTGCTGCTGCGCGGCGCGAATATTCCAGAGGACGCCATGGGTGCCGTCGTCTTGCGCGGCAACACCACCGTACTGTCGCATGGAGCCGAGCGCAGCATGCAGCCCGCCTCCACCATGAAGCTGGTGACGACGGCCGTGGGCCTGGAGCAATTGGGCCCCATCTTCCGCGGCCGCACGGAGCTGCGCACCAGCGCCGATGTCATCAATGGCGTGCTGAAGGGCGACCTGATCCTGCGCGGCGGCGCCGATACGGATTTCAATGCGGACGTGCTGACGCACATGCTGCAAACCTTGCGTACCCAGGGCATCGTCAAGATCAAGGGCGACCTGATTCTCGACCGCCAGCTGTTCCAGCCGGCCCGGCCCGATATCGGCGCGCCGCCATTCGATGAGTCGGCCGAGTTCCGCTACAACGTCATCCCCGACGCTTTATTACTGAACACCAATCTGATCGACATCGACATCAGCGCGACAGATCGCAAATTGACCTTCCAGATGCAGCCGGCGCTGGAGAATGTCAGCATCACCAGTGACATGAAGCTGATCAAGGGCAATTGCGCCAGGTGGGAAGATGGCTGGCGCCCGCCCGAATACCGGCGCGATGCCGGCGGCAAGCTACAAGTGATACTGCACGGCACCTTCCCGCAGAATTGCAGCAAGTCCACCAGCGTCAATGTGCTCGACCGCAATGACTATGCGGAGCGCTTGTTCCGTGCCACCTGGAAACGCCTGGGCGGCACCATCACGGGCACGGTGCGCGAAGCGCCGGCGACGGGTTTGCCGCCCACGGCCGAACCGGTCGGCACGCGTCTGCTGGCCGACCATGTGGCACGGGCCTTGCCGGAAGTGCTGCGTGACATCAACAAAACGTCCGACAACACCCTGGCCCGTACTTTATTTCTGAGCCTGGGCAGCCTGCAAAGCGATGGCTGGCTGGGCAGCCGTCCCATCGCCATGACGGCGCCGGAAGACACGGCCAATCGGGCGCGGCAAGTCATCGATGCATGGTTCCAGCGGCACCATATCGCTACCCAGGGCATGCTGGTCGACAACGGTTCCGGCTTGTCGCGCACGGGACGCATTGCACCGGCGCAGCTGGCCGGTGTCCTGCAAGCGATGCAGTACAGTCCGTGGGCGCCCGAGTTCCAGTCCAGCCTGCCCATCGCCGCCCTCGACGGCACCATGCGCAAGCGCCTGCTGAACACCCCGGCCGCCGCGCGGGCGCGCATCAAGACGGGAACCTTGAAGAATGTGGTGGCCATCGCTGGCTATGTACCCGACGCAAACAACCAGCTGTGCGTGGTGGTGGCCATGATCAATAGCGACCTGGTGGGCAACGGCAACGGCCGCGCCGCCGTCGATGCCTTGATCGAGTGGGTCGCCAGGAGTGGCGCCGCGCCGGTAGTGGCCGGTCAATAAAAGGCAGCAGTGATACAAAGGCAGCGCGCAGCGCTGCTTTTTTTCGTCTTTTGTATGGTTTGGCTACCCTGATCGGCTGGCGTTGCTGTCGGATGACGCGCGGCCTTGCCGCGCTAATCCGACCTACCCGACCCGGCCAGCGGTAAATCGACGTAGGTCGGCTTAGCGCGCAGCGCGTAAGCCGACACCACCTGCGGCGTATCACGCAAACAAAACCACCAGACGAAAAAAAACCCGCCAATTGCTTGACGGGTTTTTCTCTACTGCGAATAACAAGCCTGACGATAACCTACTTTCACACTGGTTGCAGCACTATCATCGGCGCAAAG